>JBGSHS010000266.1:0-10178 GCA_041752115.1 Pirellulaceae bacterium
CAGATCGCGCAGAGTCACCCTCGACAAACGGACCACACGCCGCCACGCGGCTCTAGAAGAAAGAACGGAAATGTGTCACACCATTTTGGGCGTGCGGCGCAACTGCCGCAATGGCTTGGCGTTGCGACTTCGCGGTCACTCTACGTCGCCCAGTTGCTGACGCAACCTGCGAACCACTTTGTACTTCGCCTGGCGAACGGCTCCGGGAGTCATCCCCAGCAGTTGCGCCGCCTCGCTCCCAGAATGACTCTCGATCGCCGTCAGCCAAAACGCTTGCCACGTTCGCTCGTCGAATTCCGCGCGAATGAGTTCCACGCCTCGGTGAACGAGGCCCACCACGGGGTCAGCGGGCGGGGAATTGGCCGGATCGAGTTCGGCGACGTCAAGAAACCGCTGATGGGCAGTCGTCCCACCCGCTCCACTCGGCTCCGCTGCACGATCTCGAAAGTGGTCGCGGATCTTGTTCTTGGTAATGGTTTGCAGCCAACCGCGAAACGTGTCTGCAGGGCTGACGTAACGAAAGCCAGCGATACCACGTAGCACGGACCGAAAGACCTCCTGCATGACATCGGCACAATCTTCCGACTGTAGCCCGGCGCGGCGGCACCACGAGAAGACAAGAGGTACATACAGATCGAGGAGCCGCTGCCACGCTTCATTGTCCTGATTCTTGAGCCCATGAATCAGGCTTGTTGAAGCCGAACGCGAGGAGTCGCGTAAGCTGCCCACGTCCTTTGGCATCGGATTCCCCATGGTTTTGCGAGAGCATTCGTCGCTCTGAAGAACGAGCCTAACCCCCTCAAAATTACTTGGTTGGCATTCTATGACACGTCTCGTGCCACTTCAAGCACTTTTTGCCGTGCTGGCAATTCCGCGGATTCGTACACCTTCCATTCGATCGGACATCCAGGCCCCCCACGCGTTACTGGGCGAACAGACGCGAAGCCAGAAACAGGTTGCCCGGTTCTTGGCTTTCCTCGGTGACAGACGTTTTGGCGGACTGATGGCGCGCGATCCCTATCAGTCCGGGCTGGATTCCGCGACGTTGGGACCGGGCAGCATGCGTGTCACGAGTTGCCACGTCAGCCGCGCGTCATGATCCAGATAGGCCCACTGCAATGAGGTGAGAGTGCCGTCAACACGTGCCAGCATGGGGCCGGCATCCGCGAGGGTGGTGGCCGACGAGGACGGCGGAGCTGGCGCGATGGCAGGAGGCACTTCCTCCGCCATCCGCAAGTCGAGGTGCGGATCGACCGGCACCTGAGCCACAGGCGGGATGCGGTTTGCTTGCCAATACGCTAGCAAGGCCAGGAGCAGACTAGCGGCCAGGGCGACCGGGAGCCACGCGGGCCGTCGATTGGGGTGGGGCAGCGGATCATCCGCGGCGGGCGCCGATGAGGTGCACGTTCGCTCGATCGATTCGCAGATCCTGCGATGCAGCGATTCGGAGAACTCGTGTCGATGGCGCCGCGCGTCTTCACGAAGACATTGCTCCAGACGTTCATCCTGTCGGGTGTTCTTGTTCCACCACATGCGGTGAATTCTCCCGTGTTGCGATCATTCGTCGATTTGAAGTGACGCGAGGCTCGGGCGGAGCTTCTTCCGTGCCCGGCACATCATCGTCTTGACGCTGGTCCTGGAACGGCGCAGGACCAGTGCAATTTCATGTGTCGGCAAATCCTCGACGTAGTGCAGCCACAGCGCCGTCGCTTCTTCGTCGGTCAGCAATCGCCGCGCCACATCCCACAGACTCTGCCGGTGATCGCTGATCGTCAACTGCTCGTCAGGTGGTGACTCTCGGGCAATGGCCGACTGTGTGGCCCGACTATCCGCGGGCACTCGAAACCGTTGGTGATGATTGATGGCAATCCGGCGAGCGATCACAAAGACCCAGGTGGAAAAACGCCACCGCGGGTCGAAGCGATGCAAGTTCCTGTGGACTCGCACCAACGTTTCCTGCAACAGGTCTTCTCCGTCGGCACCATGTCCGCGAAAGCGGAACCAGTCCAACAGCGGAACCTGATACCGTCGACATAGTTCTTCAAAACATGCGGCGTTACCCTGACCGGCGCGGTGGACCAACTGTTCGTCCGTTGCCTCGGCTGCTTCGACGCTGCTTGGAGCCGGTAATCGGCTGTCGGCCTGCTTCCGCACTCGCAGTTCCTCTCGTTCATTCAGCCAGACAATCGATCGTGCGGGGCCGGTCAAGGCGCCTGGCTCCAAAGCGTCCGGATGATCTCCCACACTTCTTCCGTCGGCGCGGTTGTACCGGCATCAACCCGGTTGTCCGTGCGCGTGACCTGGATCTTCTTCAGCAGCCGTTCCCAGGCGGGTTGGGCGCTGAACTCCAGCAGGGCAGTTGCACGGATCCCCTCGAGCACGGTCCGCACCTGCTCGGCGATCTCGGCCGACTCGACCTCCAGCGACAGCTCACTGAAGCTGGTCTGCTCGTGTTCTCCGTAAGCAATATGCAGGACCGAACATTGCTTGATCACAGGGCTCTTGAGGGGCAGCACGGCGTCGTTCAAATTGACCGCCCGGAGCAGGAGAATTGTGCCGGGCGTTGGTTCTTGCGCCGCCAGCGGATGCTGTGGAGCGATTGCGGGCGCTCGGCTATCCAGGACATCCAGCGCCGCCATGACGCTGGCATCGGTCTTGGCAAATACCAAGACGTCAGGCCGATAGAAACCGCAGGTCACCGGCCCGTCGGCTTGTCGCCAGGCGTGCCATAGGAAATCTCGATGCCTGCCCGTGCGGTACTCGGGCGCCATCCGCACTTTTTCGACGAACCGAGTCTGGTTAACCGCGGCATACACGATCAGCACGCCGTCCGGTGAACCGAGCTTTGGACCGTAAGCCAGTATTCCGGACAGGTCCTGAGATGGCTCCATGCACATCTGATCGACGATCGCGGCGAGGCGGCCTTCCACGTCTTTCCAACCGCTGATCTCGCGCTGCCAGAGCCGTTGCATCACCAGCGACTGACGCATCGCATCGCCGTCAACGTGTACCACCCACGTGGCGCCTTCCGCAACGTGTTCGCGACGGAAGGGTTCTGCCCAAGCGGTGCCGACCATCGTAATGGCCAGAAGAACAGTTCCGACCAGGGGGTACATGAATTGCCTCGCGTGTGCTCAGTGGAACGTATGACCGTGGAACGTGGAACCGTAGAGTATCAATCAGTGCTCGACAATATACCGGGGGCAGGGCACAGCGGTTACCGGAAGAGGACGTTTTTTTGTTCTGCCGGTAACCGCTGTGCGTTCCGGCCGGTATATCCTCACGAAATCCAAGGCGCGGGAGTCGTTTTCGCGCACTGCCGCGACAGAGGCCAAGAGACTTGCCCGAAGATGGGGCTTGCCCCTGCAGCGCCGCACTGCGCTGGATACGGGCTCGCCCACCGATCTTTCGCAGGGGAGTCATCATGAACCGGACAGGGCACTGCAATAGCGTGACGATTTCGCGGCGTGCAGAGGGTGGAGGAACCTGGCGGCGGCGCGCCGCGTCCTGCATGGTGGCCGTTGCATTGGTCGTTACCGCGAGCACCCACGCCCGGCCGGACGATCCGGAGAAAGCGGCAGGCCCCTCGGTAACTGTCTCCCTGCCAGCCGGATTCACCTATGATCCGCAGTTGGAAGAAGGCCCCCACCCCGACAGCGATTTCGAATGGTGGTACCATTTCGGTTTGCTGAAACGCAAGGGAACGTCGAAATATCAGTACTCGTTCGTCTCCTCGTTTCAACGGAACAAGTCCGGACGCTATCTCTTCTACAACCTTGCCGATCTGGACTCGGGCGAGAAATCCCACCACGCCCTGGTCGATCGTTCGCTCTGGGGCCTGCCGCTGCTGCCCGATGATCACGAGTTCTTGCCGTTGGCCGAAGTTCCGTGGTCATCTTCCAAGTCGGTACTCAGCTTGCCGTACGGCGATAACCGGCTGCACAAACAGGAAGACGTGTACCAGGCGGTCTACCGCAATGCGGACTTCGGTCTGGAATTAACGCTGCGTGCAGCGGCTCCGCCCATGCCGATGCTGGGAACCGGATTGACGGGGTTGGACCAGCCGGAAGATCAGCATTACTACAGCTTTCCGCGGATGAAGGCCAGCGGGTTGCTGCAGCGCGGCCAGAAGCAGTGGGAGGTGGAAGGGGACCTCTGGTACGACCACCAGTGGGGAAGAATCGTCTCGCTGGTGCCAAAGACCTGGGGCTGGTGGGGGTTGCAGTTGCGGGATGGACGCAATCTGGCCGTCTTCTTCCTACGGGACGGACGCAGTGGTGCCATTGTTCAGAAGGGGCTCACGCTCCATCATCCCGATGGCCGGACCGAGGTGGATCGGGACGTCGAGTTCCAACCCCTTCGCTATTGGAACAGCCCGCATGGGCGTCGTTATGCGGTCGAGTGGCGGATCGAATCCCATGCCCTGAAATGCACGATCCATCTTCGGCCGCGCTCGGACGATCACGAGCTTTCCGTACTGCTCTATGGCCGAATCTGGGAAGGCCCCTGCCTGGCAGAGATCGCGGTACCAGGCGAGCCGACGGTCCAAGCCAACGGCTTTCAGGAGCTGATTGGGGAAACCCATGAGCAATAACGTGATCACGGCCGTCGTCGTGGGGGGAGGACTCGCCGGTCTGTCGGCTGGAATCAAGTTGATGGAGGATCGGCCAGGGTCAAAGGTGACGCTATACCAGATGGGACACCATCTCGGCGGCAAGGCGACTTCGTACCAGGATGACGATGGCTTCAACATCGATCATGGTTTTCACGCCATGTCGACGAACTACCACCGAATGCTCGATCTGCTGAGACGCTCCAACGTTGACTTGTCGAAGACCTTGGTCCGAGACAGGGGCACCTACTACTACAACGAGAAGGCAAGCAAGATCACTCAAGCCGGTTCCTTGGCGAGCCTGTTGGATCCGGATACCAGGAAGATGGCCTCGTTCTTCTCAAAGAACCTGAAGACCATCTATCAGGACGCGGACATTGAGCAGTACGACGACATCTGCTGGACCGCCTGGGCACTTCAGCATGGCCTGGACGCTTCGCTGACCAAGACCCGCTCGTTTCGCTTCTCGCAAGATGCACTCTTCAATACGCCTCACCCCGTCTCGGCTTACATCACGATGAAATCGCTCCGGCTGCTCGGCGGCAGCGGCAATTACTACCTGGTTGACGGAACCTACGGGGAGAACATCATCGACCCCATCGTCCAACATTTCCGCCAGTTGGGCGGCACCATTCAGGTGTTCCACAAATTGACCGAGCTGGTTCACGATGGACAGCGGATCACCGGATTGCGTTTTGCGATGCCCGACTTCGACTTTCACCATTGCGGCCGGATCCAATGGGAACCGGAGGTCCGCGTACTGAGAGAACCGACCACCACGATCACCGACTTCGATCATGTCGTGCTGGCCGTTCCTGTGGACAGTTTTCGCGAGCTGAATCGCGGCGACCGCGTCTTCTGGCAAGGTTTTCGAGGAGTGGAGAACCTGCAATCGGTGGCCACTTTGTCCCTGCAAGTGTGGACGAAAGAGCGCGTTTTGCCCAACGTGTCCGCGTGCATCAACACCTTGGACCAGCCGCTGCCGACGGTAATCGATTACAAAGATCTCAAGAGCTGTTACAAGAACAACTCCGAAATCGGCTCGGCCCTGGAATGGGTCGGGCAGGAAACGGGTTTCGAACATGTGTCGGACCAGGCGTTGAAGGCAATCGCGTATGACTGCCTGGCGCGGGTTCCCGGCGCGAAAGACCCTCGGCACGCGGGGATCGTGCACGAATCGCTGAACCGCAATACGTCCAACCACGAACGGTATCTGCTGACCGATCCGGGAACGCTCCGGTTCCGACCCGGTTCAAAAACCCATTTTCGCAATCTGTTCCTGGCAGGTGACTGGATTCGCAACGAGGTGGATGTGCCGACGATGGAGGGAGCGATCTGCTCCGGCTACACGGCGGTAATGCAACTGCTGAAGGAAGCCTGAAATGGAAAAACAGATCGATCGAGACCGCTCGGCGGACAGCCTGTCGCGCCGATCCTTCCTGAGCCACGCGACGGCACTGGTGGCATGTTCGGGGTCGTTGGTCGGCAGCCGCCTGCAAGCGACCCCACCCCCTTGCGATGACTGCACGCTCTGCACCAGCAGGTTCTGTCGATTCCGAGTGGTCGACTTGGCGAGGCACGATCCGCGATGAGGGGGATTGGTCAAGCTATTGGCTTCGTGACCTGGTGCTTCGGCCTGGTCGCATGGGCGGGCGAGCCTGCAGTCCCGGCCGGCATCCCGGCTGGTCCATCGACCCAGGAAGTGAAGGTCCTGGTCGCGCGGCTGACCTTCGCGTCGCCGTTGAGTGATCAGCTGGCGGCCATCGCGTTGCTGCGCCGACTGCCGGCTGAGCAGGTTTCCGCGACGCTATTGCAGAACTGGGAAAATCACGGTCCCCGCGTGCATCACGCAGTGGTCGGCGTGCTGCTGTGGCAGGAACCGTGGCTCGGCATACTCCAGCCGCAATCGGCCTATCGCCCGGAGTTCGACTACGCACGCGATTGGGCACTTCGCGATATCTGGCTGCGTCATCCGTCGGCTGAGGTGCGCACACGCGCCGCTGCGCTGCGACAGCGATCGGAGCCAGGTCCCGAAGTCCGTGACTCGCTGGCACGGCTCCTGCCCGCGCTGGAGATCCCGGGAGATCCCGTTCGGGGAAAGGGGCTCTTCACGGAGGCGACCTGCGCCAACTGTCATCAGGTCGAAGACGTCGGCCGCCACATCGGACCGGACCTGAGTCGACTGGTTGATCGTTCGCCACGCACGCTGCTGATCGACACGATTGACCCGAATCGGGTGGCGGAGCATCGTTATCTCGAGTATTCGGTGGTGACCGCGTCCGGCTTGCTCATCTCCGGACTGCTGCTGGACGAATCCGAAGATCAGCTCACGGTGGCCGACGGCCAGGGAAATCTGCACGACGTCCGGCGGGAGGACCTTGATGAGTGTGCCACCCAGGCCCGGTCGCAGATGCCCGAGGGGTTAGGCGCCAACATGACGCCGCAGCAGATGGCCGATCTGCTGGCCTACCTCGGCGTCCGCCGATGAGTGGACTACCTGACGCTCAAGCGTCACCGCACGGTCGTCTCGATCGCGCCGTCCCTCGCCAGCATGAACCCACGCCCAGGCAGGTATCAGTCATCACTGTGATCCCATCACGATTCGGCGTACGTCCTTCAGCAGCGGCATGAAGTGCAGGTCGTCGACGGACGAGCGTTCGAAGCCAAACGTCTCATAAAACGACCTAGCCTGAGCGTCCTTTGCGTGCACGATCACGGCCCGCAGACCACCAATGCCAGCAGCCCACACGGTCGCCGCAGTGCATCCTTCAAGAGCCCCGTGCCGGTGCCGGGCGGCGTCGCCGACGAGGGCCTGCCTCCCCGAACGGATCACGTTTCCGAATCCAACGGCCATGAATAGCGGACGACCAGTCCTCGTTGATCCATTGGTTGGCATTCTCATGCGAGCGACTGCTATTCTCGCGAGACGATTGCACGAGTTTCTCCTCCACGGGAGGAGTCAGTTTCGGACCCCGTCATCGAGGCGACCACTCGTCCTGACTTAGGGTTGCCCAATTCCTCCGGAGGAGCTATTCTTGAAGTTCCCCTTGGCGCACGAAACGCTGCCTCGTCATCCACTTAGTAAGCGGCTCGACATGTATCGATATCTGACTGGAAACTGCCACCTGCTCGCGAGTCGGCTGGAAACGGCCCTCGATCGTTGCGTGAACGTGACACTCCGGCAGATCACGCCGCCGTAACGAGCATTTCGGCCGCGCGGCCACGTCGGAGCTCAGGCCATGCCCCGTTCCGTGGATCGACACTCGATCCGCTGAACTCCTCTCTCGGCTTGATCCGCGATTGACTGAGCTGGGCCGTGCTGCACTCAACGGTGACAGCTTGACGCCCCAGCCCCCTCGGAATTCTGCCCTTGTACGGCAGGCGAATAACCACGACACCCAGACGCACCCGGGCAGTGCTGACGACTGGTTGGCCCCTCATTCCCTGATTCCCGAACGCCTTGTCCAGGAAAACTCCGAGCATGTCTGAATTGGATCTTCACGTTGCCCGAGAAGTGGCGCGCCGGCGAACGTTTGCGATCATTTCGCACCCCGATGCCGGTAAGACCACGCTCACCGAAAAACTGTTGCTCTTCGGGGGGTGCATTGATGTGGCTGGCGCGGTCCGGGGCCGCAAGTCGCAGCGAGCCGCAACGTCGGACTGGCTGGAATTGGAGAAGCAACGCGGCATCTCCGTCAGCTCGACCGTGCTGACCTTTGAGTTCGAGGCGCACCAGATCAACCTGCTCGACACGCCTGGGCACCACGATTTCAGCGAAGATACGTACCGCACGCTGATGGCCGCCGACTGCGCGGTGATGGTCATTGACCTGGCGAAGGGGATCGAGACGCAGACCGAGAAGCTGTTTCGCGTCTGTGCCATGCGCGGCATCCCTGTGATCACGTTCGTCAACAAGGTCGACCGCCCTGGACTGAGCCCCTTGGCAATCCTGGCAGAAATTGAAACCAAGTTCGGTATCGATGCCGTTCCGCACAACTGGCCACTGGGCACCGGTGCCGACTTCTCGGGCGTAATCGAGTTGGAAGCGAAGAAAGCGCATCTGTTTGATGAGCGCGATGCCAATCGCCGCATCGCGTACCGCACGGTCGATGTTGCCGAGCTCGCAATGGAGGCCCACATCCCCAGCGAGAGTGTCAGGCATGCTCTGGAGGAAGTGGAGCTGCTCTCCGAGGCGGGAGTGCCTTTTGCGCGGGAAGGGTTTCTCACTGGCAAGCTGACTCCCGTGTTCTTCGGTAGCGCACTGACAAACTACGGCGTTGAGCACTTCCTCCGAGCTTTTCTCGACCTGTGTCCGCCGCCGCATGCACGAGAGTCCGACACGGGACGCGTGAGTGCCGAGCGGAAGGAGTTTGCGGGCTTCGTGTTCAAGATCCAGGCCAATCTCGACCCACGACATCGCGATCGCATTGCGTTTATTCGCGTCTGCTCAGGACGGTTTCGCCGTGACATGGAGGTGGTTCATTCCCGAACGGGCAAGAAACTGCGTCTCCGACGCGCACACCGTCTATTCGGCCAGGAACGCGAAACCATGGATGAGGCCTATCCAGGAGACATCATCGGGCTGGTCAATCCGGGTGAATTCCGTTTGGGAGACACCATCTGCGAGGGGCCAACTGTGAACTTCGAGCCGCTCCCCCAATTCTCTCCCGAAAACTTCGCGACCCTCCGGTGTCGCAGTTCGGAACGTCGCAAGCAGTTTCGTCAGGGACTTGAGCAGTTGCTCGAGGAGGGAGCCATTCAAGCGTTCACGGACTCGTCCGCCACTTGCCGCGATCTCCTGCTGGCCGCCGTGGGAGAATTGCAGTTCGACGTCGTGCGATACCGGTTGGAAAACGAGTATGACACGGCGACTGACATTCAATGGTTGCCGTTCAAGTTGGCGCGATGGACGGAAGATGATCCCGAACTGCTGCGCACCCTCCGCTTACCCTACTCAGCAAAGCTGGTCCGTGACCAGATTGGTCACCCAGCGGTGCTGTTTCATTCCAAGTGGGATCTCAATTACGCCGAGCAGGAGAACCCTGGCGTTGGCTTCTCGTCAGTACGACTCTCTGCGCTTCCGTGCAACGGGTACTGATCTCCGAGGGTCGCGTGGTGAAGCAGTGTCCCGCGCTGAGGCTGCCGCATCCCGGCGGCAGCAGGGATGTGGTGCCTCATGATGACCTGTTTCCAGAGACGAGATAGCCATATCGAGGCTGGAGTAGCGTGCGTGGCACTCCAGCCCTGACCCATTTCTGCAGCCCGCTACCGCACCTCCAGTTCGATGGAGCCTTCCACTTCGTGCTGCAGCAGCCAGCGATCGCCTTCTCGGCGAGCGGGCACTGCCTCAGTTCCGCGGAAGACGCCCACTGAGTTGCCGGAGGCCGGCAGAGCTACTTCCGCGGCAACTCCCTCCGGAAGTGTGAGGGAGATGCGAAAGGTCGTATCGTGAGTCCAGCTGACAGCGAGTGGACCGTGAGGCGTGGGGACTTTCCCTTCTGCAAACGAGAGGCCGCAGATCTGAGGTCGAATCGCGACGCGGCGCCAGCCGGGTGCGGCCGGTTGC
>JBGSHS010000267.1:0-14274 GCA_041752115.1 Pirellulaceae bacterium
GCCCCGGCGAATGACGCCGAGTCGCCGGATGCCGGTTCAGCGGCACCGGGCAGCGATCCTGCGGCAGGGGACGATGACGACGTGCAGAACAAGGGAGGTGAACGCGATGCCTAGACGGATTTCCCCCACCGCCGATGCACCACGCTCCATGTCGTCCAGGCGGAACTGCCACGCGAGGTCAGTCCGCTCAAATTCCACTTGTCCCGGCAACGCCGCGCGATCGGCCGACTGGGGCGCCGATCTGCCTACGCTGCCGTCGTCAGTCCGCGCAATGAAATGCACACGGCATTGCGTCTGTCTCGGCCTGGCAGCCGTACTGCTGTCAGGCGCCTGCATGCTGGGCGTGTCGCCATCGAGCGCGCAGCAGCCGGCCGACGGTCCACAGCCGGAAAAACGCGAGCGAACGATCTTCGTTCCCTTCGACGCGCTGCCCATTCTGATGACCGGTCCCAACGAGCGGGTCTTCATGACGCGTGAGGAATATGAGCAACTGCAGGCCGAAGCAGCCAAGCAGCCTCCGACACCGGCTCCGCTTTCGTGCGTGGTGCTGTCCGCCGCCTACGAGGGATCACTGGAAGGCAGTCTGCTGCAGATTCGCGGCGAGATCGCCTTGGAAGTGCTGCAGCCTGGTCTGCAGGCGATTCCGCTTCCCATGCAGGGCGTGGCGATTCGCCGCGCCATGCTCGACGATGCCAGCGCTCCGTTAGCCATCGCCCCCGACGGGCAGGTCATGCTGTTCGTGCGTGAACCGGGTCGCCATCGTCTGGAGCTCCAGTTGCACAGTCTGGTCAGCGTCGCAGCTGCTCAGCAGAGCCTGCAGCTCCGTTTGCCCAGTGCTGGCAGCGCCACGCTGGCCATCGCGGTCCCTGGCAATGTGGAAGTCAAGAGCGGTGCGAGCGTGGTGCGTCGCGAGTTCGATCAGGCCACCGACCAGACTCGTTTTGAGCTTGTTTTTCCAGACGAACCGCTGTCGGTCGTCATGTCGCTCAATAACCGGCGGCTGCGTCAGGAACGCGTCGTAACGGCGCGCAGCGTCATGGTATCCGAACTGACGACCGCATACGAACGACTGCACGTGACGATGCACATGAATGTGCTCCACGGCGCCGTCGATCGATTCCTCTTCGACGTACCTGCCGGATTTCAGATCACCGGCGTTACCTCTCCACTGCTCTCGCAGTGGGTCATCCGACCGGACGGTGAGCAGACTGTCCTGGAAGTTTCGCTGCGCGAGCCGATTCGCGGTACCGAAACGTTGAGCATCTCGGCCAGTCGATCGAATGTGTCGCTGGCCGACTGGAGCATGCCGCAGTTGAAGCCGCGTGAAGTTGCCGGCCACGTGGCCGTCGTGGGATTGCTGGCTGAATCCCGGCTGCGTCCACTGAAACTTCATGCCCAGCAGCTGATCCATCTCGATACCGACGTCTTGCGCAATGCACTTCCCGCTTCGGTCTTCGAAACGGAACCGGGCGCCCCGGCGATCCGCCAGATTGCCGCTTATTATGCGCCCGATGCCAGTTTCACACTGACTGCCGCACTGGAGGACCCGCAGGACGAACTGAAAGTCGCCACGCACCTGTTGCTGACATTGAGCGACGACCAACAGACGCTCAACGGCGGATTCACGCTCACTCCGCAGGTCAGCAAGCTGACTTCGTTTGCCTTTCAAATCCCCGCCGACTGGCAGATCGAGCAACTCAAGTGGGCCGACCAGTCGCCCTTGAAATACGATCGCTATGCGGCCGACACCCATACTCGGTATGTCGTGCAATTGCCTCAGAGCATCGAACCGGGTACGAGCCAGACAATCTTCTTCCAGGCCCATTTCCGCTCCTCCGCCTGGCTGGCCAACTGGGACTCGACGGTGGTCGAATTCCCGCGCGTCCGGATCGAGCGAGCTACCGAGACATCGGGAGCCATCGCCGTGCAGATCAACGGTGACTTTCAGGCCAAGCCGGAATCGACCGAAGGGCTGGCACCGTTGGATGCCAAGGAGCGGATCCAGTTCGGGCTGGCCGATTCGCCCAGTGAGCTGACCTATCAGATCACGGCCGACGACTATCAGGTGAAGTTCCTCGTACAGCGAATACAGCCGATGATCTCGGCCCGCAACTACTCGTTCTTCCAGGTTCAGGACGGTGCGCTCATCGTTCACTATGAAGTGGTGTTCATCGTCGAACGCGCTCACGCACAACAGCTGCAGATCGAACTGCCAGCCAGCACGCCGACCGCCATCTCCATCCGCGGATTGGACAACGTGCAGCTCAAGGAATACTCGCACGTCGTCCAGGGAGAAACCCACGTCTGGACCGTGCTGCTGGCGAAACCTCAGATCGGCACCGTGCGACTCGCTATCGATTATGAACAGCGTCTGACCGATCCCGAGCCCAAGAGCCTGCCGCTGCCCGTCGTGCATGCCGCCGGCGTGGCATATCAGACGCAGATGGTCTCCGTCGAAGGGGATCCGGCCCTGGACATCGAGGTGCAGACACCGATGCGACGTGTGGATGTCGGCGAACTGGCCGAAGCCGAGTATACTCCGGGACGCCGCCTGCTGGGCACCTTCGCCTCAACGGCCGAGAACGAACCGGTACTGATCAGTGTGACACGTCGCGCCCTGCGAGCTTTGCCGCCTGCGATCGTCAGACGAGCAGAGCTGGTGTCGCTCATTTCGGCCGACGGAGTGTGCCAGTCATCGGCCCGCTACTTGCTGCAGACGAAAGTGCCGTTCCTGGCGATCCAGTTCCCCGCAGACACTCAACTCTGGTCCGTCACACTCAACGGGCGTCCCATCAAGCCACGACGACGCGGCGAACAGATCCTGCTGAGCCTGCAAACCGAAGATGCAGCAATCGATCGCGATCTGCAAGTCGTTTTCGAATCGCCGATATCCGGTTTCGGCTGGGTGGGCGATGTGCGCACGCACGCTCCGCAACTGTGGCTGGCAAGCGACGAAGTGGACCAGGGAACACCAGTGCCACAAGTCGACCTGCAATGGTACGTTCACTTGCCGACGGGCTACAATGTATCGCGCGTCCGAGGGACCGTCTTCTCAAGTGATATTCAGCGTCCCAAGCCACCGCTCGAAGCTCTCGCCCAGGCCGCCTCGACCGCCGGCGGTGGTATGCGGTTGAATGAAATCGTCGCGCCGACGTTTGGCGCCCGGGAATATGACTTTGCGGCCGCCGCTCCCACTTCGGAAGCGGATTTCGAGCAAGCCACCGCTGCGATGGAACCCGAATCGAGGTCTCCTTCCTCTCACGTCACAGCGCGGTCTCGAGGCGATGTCGCATTGAACAGGCATTCCCTCCTAGCGGGGCGCAGAGGAGAACCAACCCCGCAGGCCGCGGCCGGCCCGTGGAGCGCCTTGGGGACTACACAGGGCGGCGAGGCCGTCAGAGTTGAGGTGGAAGGCGAAATGGCCCAGGGCGGTTACCCTGGAATGGCGCCCGGCGCCAACGAAAATATGGCAAGCGGTCAAGGTCCCGGCGGTGGCAGTATGGGATATGCCGGTGGGGGATATCCCGGCATGGGAGGCCCGGCGGTTCAGGCGGGCTCGGGCGGCATGATGGGCGGCGGCTCTCCTGGCGCACCGCCAGGGATGCCACAGCCACCATCGCCCACATACTCTGAGGCCGCAACAGGTCCTCAGACAGCCTTCGGCCCGAACGGAGCGGCTCTGGCGCCGGCAGCAGATGAAGCTGGACGTTTCATGAACAACGACCGCTCGAGCGGTGGACAACCAGCAATGGGAGTGGCTGGCACGCAAATGCGTCCGCTGGATGGTACTCCGCCTGCGGCCCAAGCTGCAGTCGCCGCTGGCGACGACGCGCTCGCTGCGATCCAGCAGCGCGTGCCGTTGGCCGGCGGCACGACCGCCGTGCTGTCCGATGGGACTTCCAACACCATGCAGCTGGAAGATCAGATCGCTCCGATGGTCGGCAAATACTGGGCCCTGCAGGGACTGCGCGGACTGGAGATCCAGATCGACGCGTCCGGCGAAGGACTGGCTTTTCAGAGTCTGGGCACCGATCCAGAGCTGGATATCACCGTGTTCCAGCAGAGCCGCGTGAAGTGGCTCGCCATCGCCGCGGCGCTTGCTGTGCTGGTGGCAGGCATTTTGTTGAGTCGATCCAGACTGGCGACACGGGTCTGGCTTGTGGCGGTGATCGCGATTCTCGCCTGCGGCCTGCCCTTGTTGGGCGGCCCCGCCACCGAACTGAGTGAAGTCTGTGAGAAGGCACTCTTGTCGGCTTTGATTCTGATCCCCATCTGGGTTCTGCTGGAGTTGCTCCGACGCACCACCACCTGGCTCGGTCGTTGGCGTTCTCATTCGACAACAGCCACCGCCTCTCTGGTACTCCTGGCGGTGATCGGCTCTTCCTGCTTCGGCTCACCGGCACTGGCGCAAGAAATTTCCGACCTGCTCAAGCCGCTGCTGGACGACGTGAAGCCGGTGGTGATTCCTGATGACGCCGTGGTGATTCCGTACGATCCGGCCGATGTGGAGAGTCGCAAGAACGTCTCGCAGGTGCTGGTACCGTATCAGCAGTATGTGCAGCTGTGGAATCTGGCACATCCCGACCGTAAGATCGGTCCACCGTCGGCCGACCAGCAATTCGCCTTTGCTGGAGCGCAGTACGAGACAACGCTCGGCGACGAAGATCAGATCACACTCCAAGGCACGCTCGACATCGAGTTGTTCACCGACTCGGCAGTTGATGTCCCCTTGGCGCTGCAAGGAGGTATCATCACCTCGGCGCTGTTGGACGGCAAACCGGCTCGCCTCAAAGCTCATTCGGTGACACCCGTCGAGGCAGCGCCACCTCAAGAAGCTCAGCAACAGGTCTCCCAGCCGGCACCGCCCACCGCTGCGTTGCTCACGTTGCTGGTCGAGGGCAAAGGACGTCATCAGCTCGCGTTGTCCGTACGTGTGGCGGTGACGCGTCAGGGAGGCTGGCACAGCGCGCGGGGGGTGATTCCGTACGCCGCGGCAACCAGTGTCCGCATGACGGTCCCAGCTGCCGGCACCAGCGTGCGTCGACCGCTGGGCGACGCGACGCTCAATGAGGTCACCGAGAGTGATCATCAGGTGCTTGAGACAGCCCTGCCGGCAGGCGGTCAGTTGGACGTGACTTGGCGCGGATCGATTGCGCCCGGATCGGTGGATCAAGCATTGACCGCGACTTCTGCCGGATTGATCGACGTGCGCGAAGACGGAATCCGTGTGGTCTGGCAAGTCAGCTTGACGTTCGGACAGACGGAGCGAGGGACGTTTACCCTGGAGATACCGACCGATTATCTGGTCGAAAAAGTGGATGGCAAGAACGTCCGCGGCTGGGAAACGCAGCAGGTTGGCGAGACGACTCAGTTGACCGTGGAGCTATTGAAAGCGGTCAAGCAGAACGAAGAGATGACCATCCATCTCTCCCGCCGCACGGCCATCGCGGCGGCAGGAGCAGACACGTGGACGGTCCCCTACATTTCTGTTCTCGATGCAGCGCTGCATCGTGGCGTGGTTCAGATCCGTCGCAGCCCTATCCTCGAGCTGAAGACGACCGAGACGGTGGGCGTGACGCGCACGGACGGGGGCACCATGATTCAGCAGCTCGAACCGCAGCTGAGCGAATTGCAGAGTCCGTTGGGTATTCGTGACTACCAGGCGTACGAGTTCAACAAGACCCCGTTCCAGGTGACATTGGTTGCCTCGCAGGTCGAAGCGCACGTCGCAGCTCAGCTGCGTACGATCTTCCGGATCGGGGAAACGGAAGCCGACCTGGAGTGCGACATCGAAGTCAGTCCTCAGCGGCGTGCCATCTATGCACTGGATGTGGCCATCCCTGCCGATCTGACGTTGGACCGGGTCACGCTGAAAGTCGACGGCGCTCTGGCCAAAGGCCTGATCGATTGGGTGCGGGTGACGGTCGATCAGCGGCCGGTGCTCCGCACATTCTATTCGGCCGGTCAGGCGGAGCGGTTTACGCTGTCGCTGCGTGGCAAGCTCAGTGACCATACGGCGAATCAAACGCTCGATCTGCCGCAGATCGAGGTGCTGGGCGTTGACGAGCAGCAAGGCACGGTCGCAGTTCAGGTGGATCCGTCGCTGGACGCCCGCGCCACGGACCTGCAGCAGTGCCAGAGTGTTTTGTTGGATCGAGTGGTCGGCTGGCTGAACGAGGAACAGCGTCCGCTCGCCCGCCTGGCAGTGGCTTATTCCAACGCCGGATATGCCGGCAAGATCCAGGTCGTGCCGCGCGAGCCGCGAGTCGTCTGTACGACAGTCTCCAACGTCCGCGTGACCTATCGCGAGATCCAGGAGACCATCCTGCTGGACTACCGCATTCTGGAAGCCGGCATTCGGCAGATCACATTCCGTCTTCCCGCGCGACTCAAAGATGCCAATATTCTGGCACCACGGCAACGCCAGAAGACGGTCACGCCCGTGGAAGGCGAAGACTACGTCGTTGTGCAACTGGACTTGCAGGACGCCATCACGGGCGATTACCGCGTCGTGATTGAGAACGATCGCGCCATCACGCCTGGTCGTCAGACCGCTCCATTGCCGCTGATCGACGGAGGCACGGTGAACCATCGCTATGTGACACTGGAGAACGCCGGACGTGACGAAGTCGTGGTCGATGGGACTCCGGGGATGGAACCGGTCAACCGACCGTCGCGTCAGTGGGATCAATTGGTAGCGCGGCTGCAGGGAGGCGATTTCGCCACGGCCTACGTTACGAGCGAAGCCGGATCGGGCGCCGAGTTCGGCTATCAGACCAAACCGCGGGCGATGGTGGTCACCGCCGGAGCGACGATCGGATTGGCTCGGACCGATCTGGTCATGGATGCTAGCGGTGCCTACCGCGCGTCCATGGTGCTGAATGTCGACAATCGTACGGAACCGTATCTGGAGATCCGCCTCCCAGCCAACGCTCAACTGTGGGCCGCCCACGTCGCTTCTCAACCGGTCAAGCCGGCTCGAAGTGCCGGTGCCAGCGACGATACCCTGCTTCGCATCCCGCTGATCAAGACGGCAGAAGGCGATCTCGATTATCCCGTCGTCCTGAAGTACGCCGGGAAGATCCCGTCACTCAACATGCTCCAGAACGTCGCGTTCCCGATCATCCGTACCGAGAACATTCATATTGAACTGAGTCAGGTAAAACTGTATCTGCCCGAAGAATATCACTGGTACCAGTTTGACGGCACGGCCACTCGCGTGCAAAGTGAGGACGACTTCACCGCCGGCTATGTAGAGTATCAGACGCGGACGATCGAGAAGCTCACGCAGATCATGCGCGATTCGAGTGAGTTCTCCAAGTCGCGGGCCGCTTACAACGTGGGGAACCTGAAAGGCAAGATGCAGCAACTGGCACAAAGTGCCAGCAGCAGTGCCGATGGCAACGAAGCGCTGCGCCAGAACCTCTACTCCAATGCCCAGGCGCTCGAGGCGGCTACCGAGGAGACCGTAGAGCTGGAAGGGCAGAAAGAACAGGTCACCGATAACCGCGACCGACTCAACTACTTCTACCAACAACAGCAGAACGGCCTGGCGCGCAACAGCGTTACGCGCCTGGGTGACAACTTCCGGGCCGACATGCCCGCCGCACAGCCCGAATCAAAACCAGACCAAGGTCAGAACAAGTTCAACGAGGCCTGGTTCGAACAGGATGCCAAGCATAAGGCAGAAGCGCCACCCGCTCAGGACGACGAATCGGCCGGCGGAAAAGGTGTCACCTTGAGCAAGAAGCGACTGCAGAGCGAGGAGTCCTATCGCGTCCAACAGCAGATGAAGATGCTGGAAGAGGGAAAGGCGGGCCAACAGGTCTTTCAAGTCCAGACGCTCCCTCAGTCCGGCGAAGAAGCTGCTGAGCAACAGGATGGACGGGGTGGGCGAGGCCTGGAAACCAAATCGGAACTGAATCGCGCTTACATGGACAAGATCCAGCGTCCGGCGAAGAGCTCTTTGGGCCTGACAGACGACTCTCAGAGTATGGTGCAAGGGCCGATGCAACAGCAGGCCGCGCAACCCAACTACCAGGCTCCGGCTGTCGCCTTCGCCCCCATGCCCGATCTGATCACTTCGACCCTCGCCTCGCAACAGGGACGAACCGGCCTGGCCAGCCTCGATTTCCCGCTTCCTACGCGCGGACAGCATTTCTATTTCACCACTCCCCGTGGCGAAGTGGAAATCACAGCACGCCCCTTGCGACAGGAACTCCAGACCCGTCTGATCAACCTCCTGTCACTCATCGGCATGGTCGTCGGCTTCCTCGCGGTCGTGGCCTTGGCCCGACGTCTGGCCCGGAGCCGCACCGCCCTGATCTCGGCGGCCGTACTGCTGGCCGTCTTCGGGTTATTGATGTCCGTGCTGTGGATCTTCCCGTTCTTCGGCCTGGCCATGCTCTTCGGGGGAATCATGTTAGGAGTTGACGCCGCACGTCGCCGAAGCACGTAGCACGCACGTAGCACGCACTTCAGTGCGTGACCGCCCCGCGCGACGCCAGGACCCGACAAGGCCGGGACCAGACGCCCTCCGCGTCAGGCCCTCCCAACCGCAGAACATCCCACACGGAATGTCTAATGTCCAATGTCCAAGTGGACAGGACGACAGGTACCTTGTCCCCGAACTCATCTGCTCTTGGCGCCTTGGCGCCTTTGCGTGAGCTCATTCGGCTCCCTTGCTCACGCAAAGGCGCTAAGAAGATGGGATCAGATACCCTGCGCGGGCGCGTCACCGTCGCCCGTTGCTGCATTGTGGCATTGCTGCAATCCCTATTCACCCACCACGTCCCTGCGGCGTGTCCCTGTCAGGAGCCGCCCGTCGGTTCGCCGAAAAACGCTCTAGGCCCCTCGGCCGGCTTTTGCTATAGTCCGCCAGCCCATCGGTAGACGGGAGTCTCTCCCTATGTCTCTTCTCGTTGAAAGTTCCGTCGAACTATGGACAAACGTGTCGCTTTCACTTCGTATCGGGTGTTGTTGCTGAGCTTCGTCGCAGCAGTGATGGGCTGCGCGGACGGTCCGGTGCCCTATCTGGCGTCGCTCAACCCGAAGATCCGGGAGCAGTGGCGGGCCGACGAGGCATACAAACCGACGCTGCACCGGCAGTTGGCGGAAATCGCTGCGCTGAAGGAGAGTGTCTCGACGATGTCGGCAGACCAGCAGCTGCATTGGAGCGGCGAGCTGAAGTACATTATTGAGAACCACAAGAATCCCTTGCTCCGGGCGGCCGCAGTCGACTCTTTGGCCGAAATTCCGACGGTCGAGGCAAATGATGGACTGCGGATCGCGCTGAAAGACAGCGATACTGCTGTGCGTCTGGCGGCTTGCCGGTCCTGGGGGCGACGCCGTGATAAGGAGGCGGTGGAACGGCTGTCGGAGACGTTGGGAAGCGACACCGACCTTGATGTGCGGATTGCCGCTGCGAGAGAGTTGGGCCGATTTGCGGACCCGATGGCCTATCAAGCGCTGGGCCTGGCATTGCAGGATCGCGATCCCGCTCTGCAATTCCGCGCCGTGGAATCGCTGCGGCAGGCAAGTGGGCGAGACTACGGCAACAATCTCGATGCCTGGCAGGCGTTTGCGCAAGGGAAAGACCCTGGTCCGGAGTACACTCCCTCGCTGGCCGAACGCGTTCGCACGCTCTTCTAGTCTCAGTCAACGGTGGCCGCGGTCGCGCAGACCGCGGGGAAGTAGAGAGCGGAGTGAGCTGCTCCCATGCGCTACGCGAGCATGGCTATGCGCAACGCGAGCATGGCGACGGCAGAAGAGCCGAAGTAACTCTTTCCGCACTGCTGAGCGGTCTGGGTTCCTGCCATTCTCTCCAAACCACCCAGCCTCCACGATCCTGCGAACTGCGTTCTCCCGCGAACATGCTCTGTGCCGCGAGAGCTCCGTGACAGCCAAGAATCAGGGTGCCACTGGCCTTGCCAGTGCTCCTCCAGCTATCGGGCAAGACGACACTGGCGGAGCCCGTGCCACCTAGCTCCCGACACTGGCGGAGCCAGCGCCACCTAGCCTCTGTTGGGAGTCCAGTGAGCCGCTGGCAAGAGCGTGCAGTACGTCAGATCGCCCCACGGATTGGCGGTTGCTCCTCACGTCAGACGGTAATCGGCAGACCAACCTGGATTTAGGCAATCAATACAACCGATATCAATCGGTACCCCGGCAGCGTTTTTTGGCGATCGAGCCAACTGAATCTCTCAAGTCGATCTCGTATACGCATCACCGCTCAACAGGGTAATCGCCATGAGACTCTCCCATGCGCTAGCACTGTCGTTTGTTGTCTGCTGCATTTCCATTGGCTCAGTTGCCCGGGGTTCGATCGCCGCACGTGTCCAAGCGGTGACGGCGGCCAGAGCACAGGCGGCATCCTCCGCGGCCACTCCTCTGAAGCAGGAGGAGGCCCTGCTGCTGGATGCATTGACCTTTCCCGGGGAGCTTGAGGCAGCGGACAGAGAACTGCCGGTGATATCCGCTCCGAAGCTTGAGGAACCTGCCCGGCAAGCGGCTTCACCTGGTCTTGAGCCGTCGTCACATCCATCCCCATCGGCGACCCGGGTGCCGCCGACTCCCGGCCATTCAACACGGTTGAACGTCGCCGACTGGTTCAACCAATCGGTAAGGGTGGGAAGCTCGGTATCCGAGCCCGCCGCGACGTCGCCGAGTATACGAGCGGCGGAGCGTCCCGAGTCAGACCACAGTGCATTGGCGGCGGGCCAATCGAGTCGCCGCCGGACGGCTCATCGCGATTCGTCGGCGGAGAGCGCGCCAGAGAATTACTCGCTGCCCGCCTTGTCAGACGCTGTGGCGACGAAGCCCTCGATCGGACCAACACTGTCCGATGTGCCGTCAGTGAAGGAGAGCCCCCGGGAACCAGCCATGTGGTCGGCAGGGGAGGGGGCTCCGATCGAATCACACGGTGCAGCGGCCGACCAAAACGTCTCCGACTCGACAAGCTCGGCAAACGCGACTCGCACCAACGATTCACCCGCTGACGATTCGGTCGAAGCGTCCCCCACCAGTCCGGAATCAGCTCAGAATCTGGCGGACAGCAGCTCGTCAAACGAGCTGGCAGACAGGTCAGGCGAGGATGCCGGACAGTTGGAAACTCCCGTTGATCCACCTGCGCCGCCGAAGCAGTTCAGCCCCAAGATGCTACGGGTCCGGGACCGCATCCGTGCGTGTCTGACGTACTACTATCAGCGACCGGAAAACGTATCGGAGCGGAGTCCCTGGGGGGTCATGCACTCCCTGATCGCGTTCGGAGTCGACACCGAGATACAGGTCGGCAAGGATCGCGTGAATGCGATTGGCTGGCTCTGTTACAACCGTCCTTGCCGCGGTATGCAGCTGCTCGAGCTCAAGGATGGCTATGTAACACCTCGCAACGGCCCCGGCTACCAGGGTCACGAGGGGCAGCTGGCTTCCATGTTGGCTCTCTCGCGGGTCAAACCGACGTATCCCATTCGGGTCGACGGCCAGGAGTTTACCGTGATGGACCTGATCGAATACGAGAAGTGGAGTTGTCGGCCTCGTTCGGAACTCACGTTCAAGCTCATTGCGTTGGCCCACTATCTCCCCTCGGACGCCACCTGGACCAGCAAAGGGGGCCAGGAGTGGGACATTCCGCGGCTGATGCGCGAAGAGCTGGCTCAGCCGATCAACGGCGCGTGTTGTGGTGGGACCCACCGGCTGATTGGCTACAGCATGGCGGTTCAGACCCGTGCCAAGCGGGGCGAGCCGCTGGACGGTCAATGGCTTCGGGCGGCCAAGTACGTGGACAACTACCATAAGTACGTGATCAAGCTGCAGAACGGCGATGGGAGCTTCAGCACCAGTTGGCTCAAGGCCCGGGACGATTCAGGCGAGATCGACCGCCGAATCCAGACCACCGGTCATATTCTGGAATGGCTGGTGTTCTCGCTACCGGTGGAAGAGCTGACCGATCCACGGATCGTGGCTGCGGTCAACTATTTGAACAATGCGTTGATGAGCGATCGGACGCGCGACTGGGAAATCGGTCCGCGCGGCCATGCGTTACGGGCTCTGGCGTTGTATAACGAGCGGGTTTTCGGTGATACGCCGGGTCAGCGTCGAGCTGTCCTGGCAAGGCGGCCTTCGAAGTGATTGCTCTTTTGGACCAAACCATTTACGATGCGTACGTTCCCGGCCCGCCAGTGGGACCGGTTGGCGATGCATCGTTACCAATTGTTCCGGTCGGCGACATGAAACTCCAGAAGTATAACAAGCAGTTCGCCGATTTCTTTGACGTAGCCGCCCAGTTGGCGGTGACCATGGAGGCGGACGCGTTACTGGTCGTGCTGGACGGCCCGACCGAGTGGCAGAAGTTGACGGAGAAGTCGATCAAGACCAAGATCCTGATCACATCCGATTCCGAAGAAACGCTCGCCGGAGCTCGGGAAGCAGGCTTTGCCACCGTCCTGGTCAACATGCCCGGCGCCCCGGTGTTTGAGAAGCTGACGCAGGCGCTGCTGGAAGCTGTGGCGGATGACATTCTGGAGCCGGGCGCTGCGGTGACCGCCATCTACAGCGGGTTCGAGGCAGGCAAAATCGACTCGGTCAGCTATATTCACTTGGAAGAACACCTGGGCAAGCTGACGGCGCGCGATCTGCGTCAGTTGGAAACCAGCGTTCCGTTGGACACGCTCAAGACGGTGGTTGACCTGGCGGTTGAGATCGGGCGAGAAGGGCGCGAGGGGAAGCCGGTCGGAACGATGTTCGTGATTGGTGATACGCGTAAGGTTCTGCAGTACTGTCACCCCGCCGGCTTCGATCCTGTCCGTGGCCACAAGCGGTCGGAGCGTGACTTGCGGGACGCGCGCACTCGCGAAGCGGTCAAGGAAATCACACAGCTGGATGGAGCCATCATCGTGTCGGCGGATGGGCTGGTGGAACGCGCCTGCCAGATCATCGACGCCTCGCACGCCAATCTCACGCTCTCCAAAGGTCTGGGCACACGCCACTGGGCGGCCGCCGCGGTGAGTCGCGTGACCAACGCCATCTCGGTCGTGGTCAGCGAAACCAATGGAACGGTACGTCTGTTCATCAACGGCGAAGTGATGCTGCGTATCGAACCGTTTCGCCGTGCCATGAAGTGGAAGGATTTCGACTTCGAGCCCCCTTCGATGTCTTCTGAGTGATGGCAATGAAGATCGTCACTTTCGGCGAGATCATGGCACGGCTGGCTGCCCCCGGCTTCTTACGCCTGCGGCAGGCTCTGCCAGGCTCGCTCGAGGTGACCTTCGGAGGAGCTGAGGCGAACGTGGCCGCCTCCCTGGCGCTCTGGGGTGCCGACACGCAGTTCGTCACCGCCCTGCCCAGGCACGCGATAGCCGACGCCTGTATCGGTTCGCTGCAAGCTCTGGGAGTCGGCACCCGCCATTGCGTTCGCACAGCCGAAGGACGACTCGGACTGTACTTCCTGGAAGCGGGTGCCAATCAGCGGCCAAGCCAGGTGATCTACGATCGCGAGGGAACGGCCATCGCGATCACTCCCGGCGCTGCGTACGACTGGGATGCCATCTTCCAGGCCGCCGACTGGTTCCATCTGACCGGCATTACGCCATCGATCAGCGAGACGGCAGCCGGCGTGGCCTGGCAGGCGGTGCAGGCGGCCCATGCGCGCGGCGTGACGGTCTCGTGCGACTTGAACTTCCGCAAGAAGCTGTGGCGCTGGGAATCGGGTACCGCCCCGCGTCACCTGGCAGAGACGACGATGCGGCGTCTGCTGCCGCTGGTGGACGTGCTGATCGCCAATGAAGAAGATTGTGCTGACGTGCTCCAGATTCGGGCGGGCCAATCCGATGTGGAATCGGGGCAACTGGAGATCGAGCGCTATCCGGAAGTGGCTCGCCAGGTGCTGGAGCAGTTCCCGCAGCTGCGTTTCGTCGCGATCACCCTGCGGGAGAGCTTGTCGGCATCGCATAACAATTGGGGAGCCATGCTCTTCGATGCCACAGCACAAACCGCTCATTTCGCGCCGCAGCAGGCCGGTCATTACCAGCCGTACGAAATCCGTAACATGGTCGATCGCGTCGGCGGCGGCGATGCATTCGCCGCCGGATTGATCTTCGCACTGTGCGGCGAAGACCATCATCAGCCGCCAGACGCATTGCACTTCGCCGTCGCCGCGTCTTGCCTGGCACATAGCATCGTCGGCGATGTGAATCTCACGTCGCGCACCGAAGTCGAAGCGCTTATGAAAGGTTCCGGCTCCGGACGAGTCGTACGTTAGCTGCTCGAGCGTGGCGC
>JBGSHS010000268.1:0-29718 GCA_041752115.1 Pirellulaceae bacterium
ACTCCACGTCGCGCCGCCGCACGCGCCAGCGCTGCAGCGTGGTTCCCCGACGAATGCGTCGCAACGCCGCACGCCGCTTCGCCGTCGGACAAGGAAAAGACTGCGTTGCAGGCCCCCCGCGACTTGAATGCGCCGGCCGCCTGCAGGTTCTCACATTTGAAATAAACTTCTGCCTCCAGCAGCCGATCGATCGCGCTGCATCGCAACATCGGCGTGTGGCGTATGTGAGGGATCAGACGCTCCGCCGCCTGACGAATATGTTCCATCTCGACCATCTCAATCACTCCACGTACGGCACCTGGCAGGAGGCCTGACCACGCCCCAGCGGGCCACCGTTCCGGCGCCGAACGGCTCAATGTCTCCCGCCTCCGCTCAATGTCTCCCGCCTCCCCAGAGCGTCAGTATGCGGCAACGAACAACCGCCTGTCCATCGGGTCATCCGCCGCCAGCCGTGGCACGACGGAGAGCGCCGACCCGTGGCATGCCACTGGCACTCTCACCCGGAGGTTGTCGCGATGCACACTGCGCGTTAGAACGAGGCACTGACGTGCCGAAATTCTCACTGCGCTGGAGTCTGAAATCAACCAGCGCGAAACGGCAGCGCCGCTGCCGATGACAAATTGCCCGCGGTCATTTCGAGGGGGAGGAGCGCCTGCGATGAATGCTTTCGACCCGGTTATCCAGCCGGACCCGCTCTACCTGCAACTCGAGGAGATCGATCTGCTCCGCTTGCGGGCCTGCGAGCTGGTTGCGGCCGAGTGTCGAGAGCCGAACGCACCAGTTGCCCAGCGGCCTCTGGGCCGATTGGCCGAGTTTCCGGTCGTGGGCGTCTTCGTCACACTCAGGCGCCAAGGCCAGTTGCGCGGATGCATCGGCAATTTTGCCGCCGCCACTCCGCTGGCAAAGGCCCTGGAGCGTGCCGCCCGTGGCGTGGTCCGCCACGACCCTCGCTTCCCACCCCTCGCGGAGGACGAACTACCGCACCTGACCGTCGACGTCTCGTTGCTCCACTCACGCGAACTGCTCGGCGATACCGCCCAACAGCGGGCCACGCGCGTGGTCATCGGAGAGCATGGACTGGACATTCAGTACCGCGGTCGGAGCGGCCTGCTGTTGCCCAGTGTGGCGGTCGAACTGAATTGCGATCCGGTTGGCTTTCTGCAGGCGGTGTGCCGCAAAGCCCACTTGCACGACGAGGCGTGGCAAGACCCCGAAGCCGTCGTGTACCGCTTTGCATCAATCACCTTCGGCGGACCTTTTTCCGCTCCCACCCACCGAACATGATCGCCGTCACCGATGCTCATGCGTGACATGCCACTGCTGCTGGTCTCGCCGATACCATTTTCTCAGATGGACTCGGCACTGGGGATCTCGCGGACTGAAGTCCGCGCTACCGCGCTCCCGAGCTACTTCGGCTGCAGCGTCTGCAGGTAGTGCCAGATCGCATCGAACTGGCGAGTCGCATCGCCCTCCAGAAGCCCCTGAATCGGCGTCGTCTGTCCGTCGGGCGAGAATCGCGGCATCGGGACGGCCACGTCGAACTGAATGGGATTGTTGATCCAGCGTTGATAGAAGTCATGTCGAAGTCGATCACGCACCAGCTGGAAATCAATGCCCCGTGACTCGAAGGGAGCTTCGGGAGGCTTCCCCGGCAGTCCATGACATTGCAGGCAGTTGAATCCCTCGTTCGGCTCGAGCAACCGGCGTCCGAGTGAAGCGAGTGGCGGATCAGGATCGCCTCGCTCCGACGGGTCCCGCTCAGCGCTCTGGGCGTGCTGCGCCGCCAACCCCTCGGCCAAGACCGCCGCATAGGCCGGAAAAGCCGCCATGCGTCCTCGCTTCCAGGGACGAGTCTGGTAGGTGAGTTTCCCCTCGAGCATACTCTGCAGCCAATCGGCCTGCAACTTCTCGCCCGTCCAGGTCAGCGGAGGAAGGAACTCGGCCGGAAAGCCCTGCTCCCCTTCCTCGGCTAACACTTCTGGCAGGATGGGAGTCTGACTGTCTCGGCGGTGACATACGTTGCACCGCAGTCGCTCCATGAAGCGCTGAGCAGCTTCGACCGGCACGTAACGCGTTAAAGACTCGCCGTCCGTGTGCAACAGCGCCTGCAAGGCCTGACGCTGCTGATCGCTGAGCGCGTAGTGGGGTGCCCGCCCCCGCTCGCTTTCGTCGCTCGCCAGGCAACCGCGAGTTGCACTCCGAAGTGCGAAGAGCGGTTGCTCCGCCGGGGCCGGCAGGGTCGCGTCAGCAGCCACGAGATGACATGCCGCACATGCTCGATCCTGGAACACTTGCTTTCCACGCTCGGGGTCCCCCCCCGCCGCTTCGGGCGCGTCGAGCGGCGTTGAGTGGCTGCGCACAAAGGCCGCCAGAGCTCGCGCCTCGTCGCTGGACAGTCCGAAATCGGGCATGCGACGCGATACGAAGTGGGTGTGAGGATGAAGCAGGAATTCGACCAGCGCCGCGCCAGGATACTTGTCCGCACAGTAACACAACGATATCCGCTCGTACGGATCATCTTCGTCCGATGTCCCCCAATGATGGCAGCCGATACAGCCAAGATTCTCGCTGAGCATCATTCCGCGCTGCACAGCATCCTGGTTGTCCATCTCGGACTCGTCTTGGCCAGACGGGTCTTCAGCGGGCAACGCTGGAGTGGAACCCCGCAGCGACCTCAGATAGGCCACCAGATCAGTCGCGTCACGCAGTCGATCATCCGGTGTTCCGCCACCCGACAACACCTGCGGCATCGTTACGTCCGAACGCATCGCCGAGGGATCGCGAATCCAGCCACTCAGCCAGGTACTACCGAGTCGGTCGCCCACGCCGACAAGCGAAGGGAGGTCGAATTGCAGTTCGGGCATTGCCGCGTGAGCGTCGAGCGCATGACATTGCCCGCAGCGCAATCTCCCTATCAGTTCCCGGCCCAGCCGCAACTGCTCCCGTTCGGCCAGGCCTCTGGAATCCGCCGGATCGTGACACAGGACCTCGGGACGCAACGGCTCCCACACGTCCTGATCGTGTTGCCACAACAGCCGTACTTGTGCTTCACCGTCAGGCAGCGACTGTAAAACAACCTGCAGTGAGTTGAGCCCCGCACCTAATGCCACGGACTCGCTTCGAACAGAGTGCGGCTGAGCTGACTCGGATTGAAGGACGGTCTCCCCGTTAACGGTCACCCTCAACGTACCCGCGAAATCGGCTTGCAGCAGGGCGGTTGTCGGCAGCGGTGATTGAACAAATCCCTCCCAGCGAGCGACAAACGACCCTGCGGGCACGAACACCGAAGGTGGCGTGCCAGCAACCGACTTCAAGGCCACCAGGCGGGCCGAACGCACGTCCGATGCGGGCGCATTCGACACGGCAGCATCGATCCGCAGCAACAGACCAGGCTCGACGTTCGTGCGTTCGTCGACTACCCCGTCCGCTGAACGCGGTGGCGCCAGACGATCCGGAAAGCCGTCTCGCATCTCGTCCGTCAACTCCGGCGGCACGTGCACGGTGTGGTCGACTATCCCCGCGATCGGCTGACCGTCCGCTCCCTGCAGGCGGAATTGAATGCGCGCCTGCATGGAAGGGACCAGGTCGCGTACATGCAGAAAGACACTCTGGCGGTCCAGCGACAGCGAGACATCGTCGACCACCACCGGGTCGCGCCCTGGTTTGCCGTCCGAGACCCGAAAGTCACCGGATCCGTAGTTCTCCGTGCGCTGATAGTTCCAGCGCGACAGGACGTAGTTGCGTCGATCGGCTGCCGCACGCGGGTCGAGCGGAATCGGGAAATGCAGCAGCACACCAGGGCGACGCACGGCCAGGGCGTCCGGCACCGGCAGCGGTGCTCCGCTGTAGCGAATACGATACAAACCACCCGACAATGTCTTGTCACTGGACCAGCCGAACAGGCCGCACACGTAGAGCATGCCGTCGCGGGGATGAAATCGTCCGCGCTGAATCCCGGTGGGAAACTCCGCCATGGGGAGCAAGGCAATGCCACCCTGAATCACGTCCCCCACGTGCTCGTACAACACGCGCCACGTCTTGCCCGTCCCATAGGAAAGGCATAGGAGCGATCCTTCCAGCGAACTCCATGCCCCCACTGGAACCCACACCGGCTCGGTTGGCGAGCGATCCATTTCACGGTGGATCCAGCAGACGGGCAGATCGGCCTCATCCACCGCAACCTGTCGCGGATTCGCAGCCATCATGTTCCCATAGAAGCCACCAGGACGGATCCAGTTGACCCGATTCATCGGCGTCCAATGGCCTTCCTGGTCGGTGTTCAGGAACGTCCCGTCGCCCGTGACCGCCAATCCATCCGGTGCACGGAATCCATGGGCCAGGATCTGCGACTGCTTTCCGTCAGAGCTGACCTGGATCAGTGTGCCATGCTGCGGTACCACGGCGGGGAGCGCATGTCGCGCAGCCTTCAAGTAGTAGAAGTTCCCCTGCTGATCGGTCTGCAGGTCCATGGCGAATTCGTGGAAGTGATCGGTGACCTGTGCATCGTTGTTGAAGTTTTCGTAGAAGTCCGTCTCACCGTCACCGTTGAAATCGACAAGTCGTGTGATCTGATCGCGTCCCAGCACGTAGATCTGGTCTGCCACAATGCGCAGCCCTAACGGCTGAAAGAGCCCGCTGGCCACACGCTGCCAGACAAGTCGTCCTGCCGGATCAGCCAGGCCACGGACGACCCACACGTCTCCCTGCCAGGAACAGACAGCCGCTCGATCACCGTCCGCGAAGAAATCCAGACCACCCAGACGCAGCCAACTGCGCCACGGATTCTCCTCAGGCAGCGTCAACGTCTCCACCGTGAAGGCTCCCGCCACATCACCCAAGGTTGTGACTCGCGTCTCGAGACGCTCCGGCCACAAGCTGGCGCCATCCTGCAGGTGCTCCACAAGATTCGCGGCCGGAGCGGAGCCACGCGCGTGCGTCACAAGATCGGTGGCCGCCTCGGGCGAATCGAGTCGAGAGAACAGGAGCTTCAATCGCAAGGGAGTCGCTCCGCGATGGATCCGCAATCGAAGTGAACCATCGGGCGCCGAGAGCCACATGGGCTGCGATAGGCCCAGGCATGCCACCGCCAGATCGGAGCGACCGGCCGATGCGGTGCCGGGGCACGGCGTGGCAACTCCCACATGGCCTCGCCCACTCGCGTCCGGTACTCGCCCTCGCTCCACGTGCGAGAACAGCCACTGCCCCCGCAACGAATCGTCAGGACCCTCCGGGCACTGCGTCAACTCGGCTTCCTCCAGCTGCCGCTGGTGGAAACGGACCTCCTGCAGATCGCCCACAAAAGCGCTGATCGGCTCGGGAAAATTAGTCGCCGTGTAGCCCAGTCGCACAACTTGCCCCGGAACCTGCTCGGTTGGCTTGAGCCGACCTTCGGCCCGCAAGCCCGCGTCCACATACAATCGCACCTCCCCGGTCGCCGCGCGATAGGTCAGCGCAACGTCATGCCATTGTCCGTCGTCGACACGCGCTGATGTTTGAATGACTCCCACCCAGCCGATGTCGTAACACAATCGCCCGTCACGAATGAACAAGGTCTTGCCGTTGGGAGTCCATGGTCCGGAGGGGGCCGCCTGGGAGAAAATTGTCCCACCTTCGGTCGTGCGCAGTCGGGCCGCCACACTGAAGTCAGCTCCGGTCAAATCGAAGTCACCGCCATCGCCGACCAGAAAATGCTCACTTCCATCGAACCGCCGGTGGTCAGGCTGGCCATTGGACTCGCTGCCCACCGCCACTACCGGTCGACGCAGCATGGCGAAAGACCAAGAGGGGCTGCCGGATCCCGCCACCGATTCATACTCCACACGCCCACCCGGCAGACTGGCCACTTGCAGCGTCAGGTCGTGGTCACGCGGCCCGATCTCGATGGTGCGGGCCAGGTATCGCTGGCCCTGCGACTCTTCCAGTGAAGGGGAATCCCAGATGTCAGTCCCGCCAACCGAGTAGGCCAGAATCGACTGACCGTCGCGCTGATAGAGTCCCTTCCATCTTCCCCACCGACGGTCCAGCGGCCCGTACGCCCGTCCGTCGCTGCCACGCAGTCGACGATCAGCGAATGCCTCGGAATCCGGGTCGGCCCATCCCGGCCCCGTCGGATTCACAAAGACCCGCTCCCCCACCAGCGCTGGATGGGTCTGGTGCGATCCGTCGTAAACGACGCTGCGCCAGTCCATCAGCCCTGGTCCAGTCCAGCCGGCCGCATAACGGAGCGTATCGGTGTCGAACACGATGAACGCTTCTCCAGCCGCCGCCCCTCCACTGCCGGAGTCCAGACGGATGACCACTCCTTTGTACGCGATGTTGTCTCGGTCCACTTCCAACGTGGTCGTCAGGAAGGGCCCATAGTCCATGGCCCGCCAGGGCTGAGCAACGGCCCAGGTTGGTGACAGAAACAGAACCACCGTGCCCAGCACGGTCAGGCATCTCAAGGGAAGTGTCTTCATGGGCTGCGAACCGGATCCAGGCATTGGTCAGCGTCGGCAAGATGCGCCCAGCATAATCGAATTTTCGTCGCGCTGCGCCAATGCCATGTGGGATTTCGGCAGCCGCCGGGGGATGACACTTGGATCGCGCTCGAATTGCCGAATGATGTGCGGCCACGTCGCAGAGCTATGCACAGACTGAGAATCCAACCGAAAACGGCAGATTGTCGAACAAGCAGCCGCAGCATGATAGAAGGAAGAGAAGGCCTGGCATGAGCGACCGTCGAGCGATCGCGGGGACGGCAAACGGGAATCTCCCGCTTGGCATTAGGACACGACCTCACGCCCGAACTCACCACCTAGAGACCGGCCGTTCAAGCCACCCGTGTACGCGGCGATTCGGCCGATTCCTCGAAGACTCCGGTGCTGAGATACCGATCGCCCCGATCAGGTAGCAACGCGACAATACAACCATGTCGCATGGCACGAGCGATCTGCAGTGCTCCGGCCACCGCCGCACCACTGGACATCCCCACGAAAAGACCTTCTCGCTGGGCGAGCAGTCGAGTGGTCTGAAATGCCTCTCGATCCGAAATCACAATCTTCTCATCCAGCTGCGCCGCGTCGTAAATGCGAGGACAGATGGCCTCTCGCATGTTCTTCAGGCCTTGAATCGAGTGGCCCATCGTCGGCTCGACGCCCGCAATCTTCCCGCGGGGGTGATGCTGCCGGAAATACCGGCTCACTCCCATCAACGTCCCGGTCGTCCCCATCCCCGCCACAAATACGTCCACCTCGCCTTGAGTCTGAACGAGGATCTCGGGGGCCGTCGTTTCGTAATGGGCCAGCACGTTGGCTTCGTTGGAGTACTGATCGGGAAGGTAGTACTCGCTCGGCGAACCTTCCACGATCTCTCGCGCTCGCCGTATGGCTCCGTCTGTCCCTTCGCGCGCGTTGGTCAGCACGAGTTGAGCCCCTAACGCTGCCAAGATGCGACGTCGCTCCAGACTGACCCCCGCCGACATGCAGAGCGTGACGCGGTATCCACGGGCCGCACCAATCATCGCCAACGCGATCCCCGTGTTGCCCGACGTCGCCTCGATAATCGTCTGTTCGCGCGTCAGCCGGCCGCTGGCCTCTGCCGCTTCGATCATCCGACGCGCTGGACGGTCCTTTACCGAACCGCCGGGATTGTTCCCTTCCAGCTTTCCCCAGATGCGCACGCCAGGCGGCTTGGTCGGCAGACTCTTGAGCTCCACAAGGGGAGTATTACCAATTGCATCCAGCAGGCTCATCGCCAGGTCCTTCTGCGAAGAACAGTTCGCCCATGCCCGCCCCCCAGCGGCACTCGCAACAGCCATGAGCTACCTGTCATCATCGGACGATTCAACACAGCCACTACAGACCGATCAACGTGACACGGGTGTCCTGTCCAGCAACCGGACCGCCGAGAGCATCCCCAGACCTCCCAGATCCCAGACACCTCCCAGACTCTACTCACCGGCCTGTCGCAAAGGCACGCAACTGAATGGCAGCTCGGAAAGAGGCTCACGATCTCCGGCGAGCCGCTCCATCGAAGCTGGAGAGGATGTGCCGGCAGAGCCGCGCGGTGGCAGGTCGGCGAGTTTGGCTCGACTGCCCGACAAAATCGCAGAGACCGTTGTTTGACGGACCGGCCGTATGCTACAATCCATCTCACCTGGATGGAGGCTGCGGCCCGTGGGCGCTGACTGAGCCCGTGGGCGCTGACTGATATGAGTCGAGCGACCGTTGGGGACCGATCTGCGATGCATGGTCTCCCATTTTGGGTAGCGGCCTTTCCGCCTTGGGCGGGTGTAGTTCAATGGTAGAACACAAGCTTCCCAAGCTTGATACGGGGGTTCGATTCCCCTCACCCGCTCCTTCAAGATGCTGACATTCACTAACGGGCTTCCCCGACACAACGGGCAGCCCGTTTCTCATGCGCCGCGGGCAGCGGCATCGCGTGCATTGTCGGAGCGAAAGGTGCCTTTTGGCAACCGATTTGCAGGGGATCAGCCGGCAAGGAGCACGGGGTTTCCTGGACATTCACCTTGCCGTCGACGGCGGGTGTCGACTAGACTTCTCCGCCCTTCGTGCGGTGGCTCGGCTTTCCGGCCCAGTGCTGTTGTCGCATGCCGTACATCGAGGGGACTCATTGAGGCAGAGTCGGTATTCGCAGTTCTGGATGAGAGCGCCCATGTTTTTGCCAACGCTGATTCTTGCGCTGAGCGGCCTGACAACTGCCGTCCCGGACACCGTGGTGGTCTGTCCGCCGCATTTCGTTGAGGCATTGAGTCCATGGATTGCCCATCGAGTTGCCGGGGGACACAGCTTCGCTTTCGTATCGAACGCGGGTAGTGCCTTGGAGATCCGCAGCGAAATTCGCCGACTGAGCGAAGCAGGTACCGTGCGTTTCGTGTTGTTGGTGGGTGATGCCGAGCCGGCCGGCGCCAGCGATCCGCACGTTCGCGCGCGCTGCGTACCCGCATTCATGGCCGAGGCGAAGGTCAACGTGAAATGGCGTTCAACGCCCGAACTCCCGACGGACAGTTGGTATGCCGACGTGAATGACGACGGCATTCCCGATCTGGCGATTGGTCGGCTGCCCGCAGATAGTCCGCAAGAGCTCGCGCTGATGGTTCAGAAGATCATCCAGTACGAGTCTCAGCGATCCCTGGGGGCGTGGCCGCAGCGGATTAACTTCGTGGCCGGGATCGGCGGGATGGGGCCTTTGCTGGATCCGATTGTGGAACTGGCTACCAAGAAGTTCTTAACCGACGAGATTCCTCCCGAGTATCAGACATCGATGACGTACGGCAGTTGGCGCAGCCCGTTCTGTCCCAATCCCTATCTCTTCCATCAGATGACGCTCGACCGCTTCAATGAAGGCTGTCTGTTCTGGGTCTATATTGGGCATGGATATCCCTATCAGTTAGATCGTGTCCGGGTGCCGGGCCGATCTCACCACATTCTCGATACGAACGACATGTTCAAGCTGGACAACCGCAATGGAGCACCAATTGCGATTTTTCTGGCCTGCTATACGGGAGCTTACGATCAACCGTACGACTGTCTGGCAGAACAACTGCTGCGAGCGCCAGGTGGGCCGGTCGCCGTTCTGGCCGGCTCGCGCGTGACCATGCCCTATGCCATGGCGACGATGGGCAGCGGCCTGCTGGATGAGTACTTCCGCAAGCACACAGAGACGATCGGCGAAGTCGTACTCCAGGCCAAGCGGCAGATGATGGACACGGCCCCGACGCAGACGGATCGGAAGCTGCTGGATTTGCTGGCCAAAGCGATCAGCCCGGACCCCAACCTGCTGGAGGCGGAACGAAGGGAACACATCCTGCTGTTCAACCTCTTCGGCGATCCGCTGATGCGGCTGTATTACCCTCAGCCGGTGACGGTCAAGATCCCTGACAAGGCGATGGCAGGCACGCATCTGGAAATTCGCGGCACCAGTCCCATTGCCGGGATCGGAAGCATCGAGCTGGTCTGCCAGCGCGATCGTTTGCGCACGGATCCTCCGCCGCGATACCGCTTCGACAGTTCTCCGACCCAGTTGAAAGCCTACCAGACAACCTACGCCGAGGCGAATAACCAATGCTGGTGCTCCCGCCGCGTCACCGTGAACGCGGGCGAGTTCCTGGCCGCCTTGAAGATCCCCATGGAAGCACGTGGCTCCTGTCACGTCCGTGTATTCATCGAGGACGAATCGGGACAAATATACGCCATGGGAGCGCACAGCATTCAGATCACCACTCCCAAGACAGCTGCTTTGCCGGTTCGGGCGAAGCTGAATGACAGCAATCCCCAGCCTTCCGCCACCACATCCTCCATCCGTTAGTGGCGGCAACGGTCTCAGGCCGACCGACCAACGGCGCTCAGTGGCGATCCCGAAGCTGCTCCGCCATCTGGTAAAGTCGGCGAAACTGCTGTGTGACCCGATCGATCAGCCACCATTCTGGAAGCAGCAGTAAGAGCACCGACAGGAACAGCACGACAATGCGGACACGCGGCGAGTCGTGAGCTGGCAGCACGATCACGTCGTAGAGCGAACTGACGAACAACCGATTGAGCAACAACAACAGGACGGTCACACCACAGGTCACCAGCAGCAATCCGCAACCGGTACGCGCCCCCCTTCCAGTTTGGCGCCTCATGGTGTCATCCCCACGGAGGCCGAGGTGAAGGGAGGAAAGGGAACCAGCGCGGCAAGCAGCAGACTGGAAAGCAGACCGGTGATTGCCAACACGACCAGCGCTGGAGTCCAGGACTTAAGCGCCTCAACTTCCGAGAGCCCACTCATCCGGGCAAATATCCAGAAGCCACTGTCGTTCATCCACGATCCGAAGAGCGATCCCGACCCGATCGCGGTGGCCAAATAGACCGGATGAAACCCCAGCGATCCGCCGGCGGCAATTCCGGCCAGCATGGCTGAGCCCGTAATCATCGCCACCGTGCTGGAGCCCTGGGCGATCTTCAGGACTCCCGCGAGGCAGAAACCCAAGACCAGCAGGAGCAGGCCCGAGGCACCGAAGCTGGCAAAGACCTGCTCGATAGCAGGCCCCACATTCGCAACCTGCAACATCTTTCCGAATGCTCCACCCCCAGCCGTAATCAGAATGATGACCCCGGCACTCATCAGCGACGTTTCCACCATCTGCGCCATTTCTAACCGCGACGGATGACGTTGAATCAAGAGCATCCCCATGGCCACCACGGCTGACAACAGAAGTGCCAGATTGGCATTACCCAGTACGGCGCCGACCTGATTCGCCGACTGAATCCACGAGTCCTCGGCGGCGTTCGCCGCAAGTTGACTCAGCACCGTGTTGGCGGAAATCAAGACGACCGGAAGCATCACCGGCGCCACGGCAAGCCACAAAGGTGGCAACTCCTCGTCCGCCAGCGGCGTCGGCTCCGGTTCATTGTCGATGGGACGCATCGGGATTGGCATCCAGCGGTCTGCCAGCCAGGCGAACACCAGTCCGGCGAAAGCGGCTGGAGCGGCAACGATCAACCCGACCAGAATCATGATGCCGACGTCAATTTTCAAGTTTTCCGCCATGGCCAAAGGACCAGGAGTGGGCGGAACCAGGGTATGCGTGATGGCTCCTCCGACGCCAATGGCCAGCACATAGAGCAGGAAGTGGACACGCGTCTTGCGATAGAGTGAACGGGCCAAAGGAACCAGCAAGTAGAAGACCGTATCGAAGAACACCGGAATGGCCAGAAAATAGCCACTCCCCATCAGTGCCATCGGAGCTCGCCGCTGACCAAACAGCCGCAGAAAGCCACGCACGATGCGGTCGGCCGCACCGCTATCGAGCATGCATTTGCCGATGACCGCAGCCAGGGCTATCACGATCCCAATCTTCCCAGCCGATTCGCCGAACGCTACCGCCACTCGCGAGATCTTCTCCTCCAGATTCCCGCCAGCCATCAGGCTCACGACGATCGCCGCAACGATCAAGGCGAGAAACGCATTCACCTTCAGGCCGATAATCAACCCCAGCACAATGACAATCCCGACTCCCAGCACTGTAAGCGGCCAGACAACAGCTCCCTTGGTCGGCGGGGTCGTCGTCGGTGTGTCGGGACGTGGCACGTCCATCTCGACAGTCGATGTAGATGAGGGCCCCATCACGCCGGCCAACGGTCCCACCGACTGCAATTCGCCCGCCGCAGCAGCAGGCTCCAAGGCGCCAGCCGGGACCGCCCAGACCACCAGAAACATCCAGGTCGACACTGTGCTACGAAAATCCACGTCATTGCTCTCCTGCCTGCCAAGCCCATCCGGGCGATTTTCTGCGGGACAAAACTTGCCCGGTGTAAGGCTCATTCGCAGCCGTACGCCTTCGCCGCAGCAACGGACGCCACCACTCGCCCGAATGCTATCGCCGGCCGGGACGCCGCCGCGGGACGGATGGGGAAAGCCTCTCGAGCGAGCAGAGACGGCCCTCGCACGACGACGCAGATCGGGCGGTTTCTCTTGGGAAGTCGTTCTCAGAGCATCGCACAGTCCGGACCGTCGATCAAGTAATGCGACCGCCCTGCCACCATTGGGGCTGAAAGTGTGTATTGGAGCCACTGGCGATTGTGGCTATCATGTCGGCGTGGCCACAGCATCTGGAAGCTGGTGAAAGGAAGGCCTGATGAGCGATTTTCGGACGGAACGCGATTCGATGGGGGATGTGCAGGTTCCGGCGCAGGCCTACTACGGTGCGCAGACGCAGCGTGCTATCGAGAACTTCCCCATTTCGGGCTGGGAGCTTCCTTCCGCCCTCATTCATGCTTTGGGTTTAGTCAAGTTTGCTTGCGGGGTGGCCAACCGCGATCTGGGGAAGTTGACCGGAAGCGGTAAGACTCCGCTTCACGATGCGCAGGTCGAGGCCTTGCTGCGCGCCTGTCGAGAGGTCGCCGATGGCAAGCTGGACGGGGAGTTTCCCGTCGAGGTGTTCCAGACCGGTTCGGGCACGTCGAGCAATATGAACTGCAATGAGGTGATTGCCAATCGCGCCATCGAGTTGATGGGAGGCGATCGTTTCCTGCCGGACAAGCCGATCCACCCCAACGATCATGTGAATATGGGGCAGAGCACCAACGACATCTTTCCGACGGCGGCGCATGTGGCCGTGGCACAGCAGATCAAGGTGGATCTGCTTCCGGCCCTCAAGCAGCTGGCCGAGGCATTGACACAGAAGAGCCGCGACTGGGACGGCATCATCAAGATTGGTCGCACGCATTTGATGGATGCGACACCGCTGCGACTGGGCCAGGAGATCGGCGGGTTGGCCCGCCAGTTGGAGTTGTCGTGTCAGCGTGCGGAGCGGGCTTTGCAGTCGGTGTTCGAACTACCGGTGGGGGGCACGGCGGTAGGATCGGGTCTCAATACGCACCGGGAGTTCGGCTCGCGGGTGGCCCAGGTGCTGGCCAGCGAAACCGGGATCCCCTTCGTGGAGGCGGCCAACCACTTCGAGGCAAACGCGCAGCGTGATGCACTCGTGGAATGCCACGGCGAGCTGCGGACAATTGCCACCACGCTGTTCAATGTCGCCAATAACATCCGCTGGCTCGGGTCGGGACCGCGCTGCGGTTTCTTCGAAATCAAGCTTCCCTCGCGTCAGCCGGGCAGTTCGATCATGCCGGGGAAAGCCAATCCGGTGATGTGCGAGAGCCTGATGCAGGTCGCTGCACGCGTGCTGGGTAATGACCAGACGATCGCGTTTTGTGGGGCAGCGGGAGGCCAATTCCAGTTGAACATCATGATGCCGATCATGGCCCATGCCACGCTCGAAAGCGTGCGTCTGATGGCGTCGGCGACGCGTGCTTTCGTGCAGCAGTGCGCGGCCGAGATGGAGGCCCATGCAGAAGCGTGCGAAGCCAGCGTGGAACAGAGCTTGGCGATGGTGACCAGCTTGAACCCGCTGGTCGGTTACGAGAAAGCTGCGCAGTTGGCCAAGGAAGCCCATGAAACGGGCAAGACGATCCGCGCACTGTGCCGCGAGCAAGGCGTTCTGCCCGAAGCGACCCTGCACGACGCGTTAGATCCGCGCAGCATGACCGAGCCTCACGGGTGAACGAGACGTGCGGGACAGGGTCGCTTGCGCGGGACAGGGTCGCTGGGAAGAGAACCGCAGCCACAAGGCGGGGGGAACGAGCAGAGCACGAAGGTGTGGCGTTCGCCCCGGCAGACACGTACAAACGACGAAACTTATAGGTGGAGACGATAACATGGCGGTTAAGTCCCCTCACTGCTCGAATTCCCGCCGCTGGATCTCTGATCCGGCGCTGATTGCGCGTCTGGCCGTCTGGGCCGTGGCGGGAGTCGCCCTGTGTGGATCGCTGGCTGCACAGGACGGCATCCAACGGATCGGAGAGCAGCTGCGCAATGAAGCTCGTGCGGCCAAGACGCTGGACGAGCAGAACCGCGTGCTGGAGAAAATCGAACAGCAGCGCCAACAGCATACGAGCGAGTCCATCCAGCAATACCTGCTTTCTCTGCAGGCCTGGCTGTTGCATCAGCGAGGTGAAACCTATTCGCAGATGGCGGCCGAAACGAGCGACCGGGGAGATGCACGGGCCAGTCGAGAATTGGACGCCAAAGCAATGGAGGATTTCGACGCCGCCCTCTCCCTCGATCCACTACGATGGAAGTCGTACCATCACCGCGGCGTCTGCCTGGCTCTGCAAGGCAAATTCGAAGAAGCGCTCCGCGACTTCTCCAAGACCCTGGAACTGCGCCCAGACTACGATAAGGCCTGGTTCAACCGGGGTGAAATTCACTACGAGGTGGGTGAGTTTGCCAAGGCGGTGGCCGACTACGACGAGGCCATTCGTCGTCAGCCGGAAGATGCCGGTTTCTACACCAGCCGCGGACACGCCTATTTCCAGCTGCGTCGTTTCGAGCAGGCCCTGGCAGATTACAGCCAAGCCCTCTCGCTCGATGCCAACAACCCCGAACTGTATGCCAATCGAGGCGACGCGTATCGGAGCATGGCCGATTGGGAGAAGGCCGCCAACGACTTTCGCCAGGCGATCACGCTCGACAAGCAATTCGGAAGAGGCTATCAGAGTGCGGCCTGGCTGATGGCCACCTGCCCCGATGCCCGCTTCCGCAATCCCGCGCTGGCCGTACGATCGGCTGAAAAAGCGATTCAGGTGGATGGAAGCGGTGAGTACATTTACCTCGATACGCTCGCAGCCGCCTTGGCCAACAGTGGACAATTCGAGCGGGCCCAACAAGTCCAGCAGCAGGCAATCCAACTGGCCCCACCCGACAATGTCGGCCCTCTCAAACAGCGTCTGCTCCTCTATGCGGCGCGCAAGCCATATCGTCAAGAGATTGCGAGTACCGCCGAACGCGCGGCAACCCGCAAACCGCGACGATCCTGACACCATAACTCCGCTCACCAAAGTGTCCAGTCGCGCCAGACCAGTATGTACACGCCCATGATGCCGTTGGTGACACCGTGGGCGATCACGCAATCCCACAAGCTCCGCGTACGAGCATAAAGCAGCGTGATGAGCGTGAACCAGAGTGCGGCCGCAATCGGCTCTGCCGGATGCGACAACACCGCATACGCCACCACAATCGCCCCGCTGGCCCACGTCACAGATCCTAAGGGTAGGTTCCACCAGTCGGCCTGCAGCGGAAATCGCATCAGGAAGCCCCGCAAGAAGAACTCCTCAAACAACGGGACAATCAACGTCAGCGCCACGAACCTAAGGGCTAGAAACGCCACCAACCATGTCACCCCTCCCGCAAAGTGCGTGTACGGATCAAACGCCTGACGATCTCCCCATGAGGCCCACTGCTCCAGTCCGATCAGCGTGAGCAGTCGGTCTTCGAATCGGCCACGGCAGATGCCGACCCACAACACGCCTCCCAGAATCCCCACCCACACGGAGAGCCCATGGACCCCGCCCGGCGTCACGCGCCACGATGGCCACACCAACACGATCGCCGCCAGCGTCAGAGCGATCCTTGCCGTATAAGCAGTGGGGTAACTGAGCCACGCCTGCGGGCGAGCTGGATCGGGGGAGGAGGAGGTCGCAGCCGGTTGTCCGGCCGGCACATCCTTCGCATTTTCCGATCGGTCCGAAGCGCGCGCAACTGGGCCGTTGGACGCTCGCTCGGCGGCTTGGGTGGTCGCAAAGGGATGACCCTCTTGCCGGGCTGGCGGCATCGCGGGCTCGAGCAATCCGGCCAGCATGAACACGGCGAAGGGGAGCACATAGGACAACCAAGGATGTTGGCGCAAGATCTGCTGAGAGAGGACCGGCTGGGCAACGGTCAGGGAGGCCGGCTCTTGCGGCGGATGCGAACTCGTCACGATGAAATATTCCTTGGCGAGGGATACAGGAAAAAAACCGGCGTCGGGCTCTGGAACCGTTCCCCGCACCACCCGAGATCTGGACGTCAGGGCGAAATGCCGTTCACGCCCGGGGCGATTGGCCGATGTTAGCTAAATACTAATTCTTAAGAAGATCAAGGAGTTTCGTGTTTCTGACCTTTTCTGGGAAGGGAATTGGAGTAAGATAGCAAGCGTAGTGCGCGAGACGATTGTCCGGGATGGAAGGTCGTCGACGCAACCTAACTTCCGCGGGTCAGTGGCCCTCCTTCCCAGCTTGGCCCGGCGGTGGTTTGAGCCTCACCGGCCCCGATTCGGAGTCCTGGGCCGCTCGTGAGAAGCGCGTACGCGGAGCTTCCGGTCCCTCCATCCGAGCCGAAGCGGTGTTGCTGGACCGATGATCCAGAGATTGCGGTCCACCCTCCGGTGGATCGGATACCTCGGTGCGCGGCAAGCGTTTTCCGCAGAACAAATCGAGTCTGCGACGTGCCTGGTCCAGTTTGGCTGTCGAGGATGGTATCTCCCGGCACAGAACGGGCTCCCCTTGACCGATGAGTGTATAGCGACCGATGAGTGTATAGCGATCACGAAATCAGCGAACCCGAACAGCGGGAACAGCAACTGACAGAGTAGAGGCAAAGCAGGCGGTCGGAACAGGCCGCGACGCCGCGGCAGCCGTCAACAGAGCAGGTGGAATATGAATCTCAACCTCGTGCGTAACATTGGCATTTCCGCTCACATCGACTCGGGCAAGACGACACTCAGCGAGCGGATACTGTTTTATACCGGCCGCATCCACAAGATGGAAGAAGTCAAAGGGGACGGTTCCGGCGCCACCATGGACCACATGGAACTGGAACGGGAGCGTGGCATCACCATCACCAGCGCTGCGACCAGTGTGGTTTGGGATAGCCACCGGATCAACCTGATTGACACGCCAGGTCACGTCGATTTCACCGTCGAAGTCGAGCGCAGCCTGCGCGTCCTCGACGGGGCCGTGCTCGTCCTCTGTGCCGTGGGCGGGGTGCAGTCGCAGTCGATCACCGTCGATCGGCAGATGAAACGCTATCATGTGCCGCGTCTGGCATTCATCAACAAGATGGATCGTATCGGAGCCAATCCGATGCGGGTGTGCGAGCAGATGCGGGAGAAACTCGGTGACGACGCGATTCTGATGCAATATCCCATCGGCGCTGGCGAGACGTTCCAGGGCGTTATCGACCTGGTCACTCAACGGGCCCTCTATTTCGAGGGTCCCCATGGTGAGAATGTCCGTGAGGCCGACGTGCCGGCGGAGTTGACCGAGCAGGTGCGTCTGGCTCGCGCCCATATGCTCGAATCACTGGCCATGTTCAGCGACGAAATGATGGAACTGCTCCTGTCCGAAGAAGAAGTGCCGACCGAGCTGATCTATGACATCACACGCGACGCCTGCCAGCAACAGGACGTGACCCCCGTGTTCCTCGGAACCGCTTACCGCAACAAGGGCGTTCAGCTGCTCCTGGACGCCATCGTGCGTTTTCTCCCCTCCCCCCTGGTGCGCGAAATCACGGCGCACGTGGCCGATGACCCCGCTCAGACGTTGACCCTCTCGCCGGATCCGTCTGCCGAGTTCGTGGGCATGGCCTTCAAGATCGTGGACGACCCGTACGGACAACTGACCTTCATGCGGATCTATCAGGGAACCATCGACAAAGGTCAGATGTACTACAACCAGCGAATCGGCAAGAGGGACCGCTTCAGCCGCATCGTCAGGATGCATGCGGACAAACGCGAGGAAATCGACAGTGCCTCCGCCGGCGATATCGTCGCAGTGATGGGAATTGACTGCGCCAGCGGCGACACCTATGCGGCAACTCCCAAGTGCTGCTCGCTCGAAAGCATGTTCGTCCCTGAACCGGTCATCCAGATCGCCGTGTCACCCTCCAATCGGGCCGATGCCGACCGGCTCAGTAAAGCTCTGCAGCGGTTCCGCAAGGAAGACCCGACGTTCCGCGTCACAACGGACCGCGAAACCAACGAGATTCTAATCGCCGGCATGGGCGAACTGCACCTGGAGATCTACGTGGAACGGATTCGTCGGGAGTACAAAGTAGCCGTGGAAGTGGGCGCTCCGAAGGTAACCTATCGTGAGTCACCGACACAGCCTGCTGAGTTCAACTACAAGCACAAGAAGCAGACCGGCGGATCCGGACAGTACGCACACATCGTCGGACGCATCGAACCACTCGAAAACGAGATGGAAGCTGACCTCGTGTTCGAAGACAACGTCGTCGGCGGCAGGATTCCCAAGCAGTATATCCCCTCCGTCGAACGCGGTTTCCGTGACTGCCTGGCCAAAGGCCCGGTCGCCGAGTTCCCAGTCGTTGGAGTGAAGGTCATATTGAACGATGGCTCCTACCATGAAGTCGACAGCAGTGACAAGGCGTTCCAGATCTGCGCGCAAGGCTGCTTTCGCGAGACGTTTTCCAAGACCCGCCCCGTCCTGCTCGAACCGATCATGAAACTGGAGATCGAATGCCCGGAGAACTTCCAGGGCGCGATCGTGGGGGACGTCACCAGCCGGCGCGGGATCATCATGTCGACCGAGATGCGCGAGAAAAACGCCAACATCTCCGCTGAAATCCCCCTGGCCGAAACGTTCGGCTATGCCACGGACCTGCGAAGCATGACGCAGGGACAGGGGACGTTCACGATGGAACTCGTCCGCTACCGGCGCGTTCCCGCGTCGCTCCAGGAGGCCATTGTCGCCGACAAGAAGGAAGCACAGCTGGTCGGCGCACGCTGACCGCCTCGGACCGTTCCTTGACTTCACCTTCTCGCAGGGACTTCACCGTCTCGCAGGCCCGGCCAAAACAAGACCGGGCCCCGTTACTTTGCGATCAATCCGCGTGGCCCGCCGCACTACCCCCCCATTTCAGGTGGATGCGAAAACCGATTCCTCGTCAGCTCCACGCAGCTTGACCTATCCTTAATTGCGGAGGATTGGCATACTCTCGCGTCCCGTTGATTACCTGTGAAGTCAGCGGCGGTACGACCGGCTGGCGAACGGAAGGGAGGTTCGGTTCATGGAACACGCAGTGCTGCAGAAGTGGGAATATTACGTTGAGGAATCGAGCAGCTTGAGCGCTCTGCGGGATACGCTGACTCGCCTGGGCAACGAAGGCTGGGAACTGGTGAGCGTCACGGGGGGCGGCAGCAGCGACGCGCCAGCTCCCGTCAAAACGCTCCGAGTCAAGAAAGATGCCTATTGTGCCTTCTTGAAGCGTGCCAACGAGTAACTCCCCCCGGCCTCTCGTTCCTTGACGCGATCGCCTCGCTTGCAGGTGCGTGTCGATAGAAAGGAATCTCCCATGTCCATCAACTTCCTGTCGCGTTCACTCTGGCAAAGTCTATCGCGGCTTCCACGTCGCCTGCTCTTCCGGTCGCAGCCCAAAGTCACACCATTGACTTTTCGCGAACTGAATCGTCAGCGACGCGAGTCCCTGGGCACCGATCAGACCCCGTGCCAATGTCCCGTCTGTCGCCGCGGGCGCATGTGACCGATGGGCTCCGCAAACTGTCTCGACTCCGAAGTGTCGCCGGCGTGAGCGGGCACTCACGTCGTGAGCGGTGGAGATGCTGACACCAAGCTCTTCCACTGGTCAGTCCATACGCCGTCCGCTTCTCTCTCCGATGTGATGACGGCCCGCAATCGAGCGCGGCGAATCACACCCTTCTCCAAGCGACCGGAAAAACACGAGATGAGTGACGTGAGCCGCGGTGGTGATCCCTCACAGCTGACTTCCACATCCGCTAAGTCGGCTGGATCCACAAGCTGAGCAAAGACCAGCTTCCCATCTTCCAGGCTCTCATCCTTGAGGGAGGAGACTACCACGCAACCTTCCTCCGAGACTGCCAACGCGCGCCGCAGCAAGCACGATGCCGCCTCCTGTACCTGCTCCACCCCATGCGGCCCCGGCCAAACGCCATAGCTGTCGGCGGGCAGGACCGATTGAATCATCACCCGGGGATCGCTGTCGAGCCAATCCGTGCGCACCGAAACCAGCAGTTCGATCATCACGCTCTTTGCATTCGCCGCCACTTCGGCCATCCGCCAGTAGATCTCCGGAAACAACCCCGCGTCATCGACCCCACGGTAGTGCGCTATCAAGTCCTCTCCACGTACATAGCAATCTTCCAGGCGAAGCGCCGTATCACCTCGACTCGGCAAACACATCTGCCACAAGTTCACGTCCCGCAGCGACACTCCCAACCACGAGAAATGGGTCAGCCCCAAGGCGGGTCGAGAAACATCCAACTGCGTTTCAAAACGGGCGGATTTCCAACAGGCCGTAGTTCCCGATAGATGCCACATCGTTCACCAGTTGCACAGCGCTCCGAGCAACGAAAAAACCCCGCCGTCAGCAGCTAGGCGTAACGGCGGGGCCGGAACAGAGAAGAGGCCGATTTTCGAACGCCCGTCAGGGCAGATAAAGAATAAATACGGTGGTGAAACCTCTGGAACTCACTCCATCCGTCTTCACTGTTCTTGATGATAGCAGGATCTGAAGGCATGTCCATACTTTGCGCCAAAAATCTCTAGTTTTGATCTTCACCTAGGGGCTCGGACGTCTCACTACCGCGCCCCTAAGGCAGGAAACCCGACATTAAAGAAAACACTCAATCTAACCAGCCCGGATCTCCTCCTTTGCCCCAGCGCAGACCATCGCTCTTCCCGCTATAATCGCTGCGTTCGCCTGGGTGCCTGCAAGGCGACATTCCCCTCGCCGGAACGATGATTCCCGCTCGTCGCGCCCTGTTGAGACGGAGGAAACGCGAAGTCCCCAAGACGCGCACGATGTTCATCGGGCCCCCTCGGCGGTTCTGGCAGATCCGAATCGCTTCTGAGTCATTTTCCGGCAGGCGACGCTGGGAGTTGCTCTGGGAGGCCTGTCGGTTTCAAGGAGCACAGCTGGAGTTCTTCGATCGCACATTGACGATCGTGGGATCAGCCGCGCCCCCAGGCCGGAGGCGATGCAGTCCCGATGGGGGGATCATAAGACGCTCGCAGTCAACGTCACCAGCACGAAAACTGAGCATCCGACTTCAGAGAAAGGCATGAGATGACACAGTTCATGGAGGTCTGTCTCAAGGCAGTGTGCGCTGGGGGGCAGGTTCTGCGAGATATGCGTGGCCGGATTAATCCACGGGAGAAGGCCCCGAAGGACTTGGTGACCGAAGCCGACCTGGCTTCTCAGGAGGCGATCTATCGCGTGATTTCGCGAGCATTCCCCAGCCATGGCTTTGTGGGTGAAGAAGGTTCACCGGGTGAGCCCCACGTTCCCGGCGCCGGCAACCCGGGTGGCATGGGAGGGCCAGAGTACTGTTGGGTCGTGGATCCACTGGACGGGACCCTCAATTACGTACGTCAGTTGCCGAACTACTCGGTATCGGTAGCATTACGTCGGGGGCCGGACGTGGTGTGCGGCGCCGTGTACGATCCGATTCTGGATGAATGTTTTGCGGCGGCGGCGGGGAGAGGAGCAACACTCAACGGTTCGCCCATACGCTGTGGTCAATGCACTCAGGTGGAGCAGGCCTTGATTGCCGCCAGTCTGCCGGTGGATGTACCGCGCGGCTCGGCCGAAGTGGCTCGGTTCATCGAGGTCATGCATAGTGCCCAGTCCATTCGACGGCTTGGATCGGCGGCGTTAAGCCTATGTTACGTGGCAATGGGACGCATGGATGCCTACTGGGCGATGTGCGTCAAGCAGTGGGATGTTGCGGCCGGCCAGTTGATTTTGCGAGAAGCAGGGGGAGTCATTTCGGGCCCGACGGGAGGCGTATTTGATCTGGACCACCCCCAGTTTGTGGCGGCGGCCACGCCCCCATTGCATCGCGAGCTGCTGGACATTCTGCGCCGCGTCAGTTGAAAAGCGGCACCCCATCGGGCGAAGGCCCGTTCCGCAGGATGGCCCGTTGCGCAGGGTGAGAGATGCAATGGTAACGGTGATATCGACAATGCGGAGGTGAGACGGCACTCGACACGACGGGCTTAAGACAATAGTGCAGGTCGGGAGCAGGTCGCATCCTGGAACGGGCGCAACCTGGGCAGATTTTGCTTTGCCAGGAGCTCCCCCCCAGCCTAAACTAAAGATCTGACTCGTCTTTTGCATATCTCGTGCATTTCCGGAACATGGTTCGCGCCGAGCTGGCGTGTCACGCAGAGGCTCGATGATCGTGTATACACGGCTATTGTTTCTGCTACTGGTTCACGGAAGCCTGTTCGCACTCTGTCCGTCTTTGCGCGGCCAGCCGTCGGAACCGGTCGCCTCAGCTGCAGCGGACAGCGAACCGGCAATCCAGGAAGTTGAGCCGCGTGGCCTGTACCTGCCGAATGAGCGGGGCGATTTGATCCTGGTTCCGGATTACACGTTCGAGAAATTCGAACAGTTGTTGCTGCTGGAACGCAACCTGATCGCGCAGCCCCAGCACCCTGGCTTCACGATTCAGGACATGGTCATAGACGCGACGGCGGTCGAGGACCGGCTGGAAATGGAGGTCGGCTTCACAGTCGAAGCGCGCAAAGCGAACGTCGCCGAGGGAACGTGGTTCCGTGTACCACTGCGTTTCGGGAAAGCGATTCTGGACAAAGCACCGGTGTTCGAAGGTGCCGGGGGACACTTCCTGACGTATGACGAGCAGCAGGGAGGGTATGCTTGCTGGCTGCAGGTTTCGGCCGACGCGCTCTACAAAATTCACCTGCGTCTGCTCGTGCCGATCCATCGTGTGGGAGAGCAATCGCGTTGTACGCTGGAGGCACCCATGCCCTTAGCGTCAACTCTCACCCTGCATGTAACGGAGCGTCCGGCGGAAGGTACGCTGCGTGATCCGAACGAGGAGACGGGGCGGCCATTGGCCTATACCGAGACGGCCGACGGAGGCGGGCAGTTCACCGCGCGCGGCGTTCGCGGCGACGTACTGCTGAGCTGGAACAAGTCGCGCATCGCGGACGAGCAGACGGAAGTTCGGCTCGACATCTTCGGCACAATTCTCGTCACAGCCGACGAGCTGTTGCAGGAGGTCCGTGCTGATGGTCGGTTCGTGGTTCGTGGACTCGGGGGACCCTTGGAGCACTTGCAGGTACGGTTGCCGCCAGGGATGCGTCTGCGGGAATCAGCCGAGCCGGGGTACAAAGTGGTACCGCTGGTGGGCGACGAGTCGGCGGTCGGCGACCGCCAGACGGTGGAGGTACGATTCGATCGGCCGGTGACGAGTGAGGCGCATGTGCGACTGGTGGCGGAGTACCCATCGAGTCCCGAAGATCCTGCCGCGCGTACGGTCGCCAAATTGGTTGACACCGGGCAGGAGTTCCAGCCCGCTCAGTTCGATTTTCTGGATGCGGCTCGGCACCGGGGGCAAATCGATCTGGTGGTCAATGGGGACTGGACCCTGCAGTGGGTGGACGATCCCGAGTTTTCCCGCGTGGAACCGACAGGTCCCGCCACGCCAGGCAGCGGATTGGCGGCGCGGTTCCGCTATCACAATCAAGACCGTTCCCTGCAAGTCGCGATCCGGCAGAAGGCCATGCGGATCCATGTTGAGCCGACGTATCAAGTGGACGTGGATGCACGTCAGGCGCGGTTGTATGCCAGTCTGGTCTGTCGGAGCAGCGGCTCGAAGGCAGGGCCACTCGCCATCCGCCTGCCCGGCTGGACGGTCGAGATCGTGAAGTTTGCGGACATCGACAGTCCCTTGCCCATCGATCTGAACGCGAATCCACTGGTCGCCCCCGTGCCGGTGGAAGCTCAGGCGGCGGGGCATTTCACCCTGCAGATTGAGGCGCGGCAGGATCTCAACGCCAGCGTGGTGTCGGGGACTTCCAAGTTGCGCATCGTGCTGCCGATGGTGGAAGCGGAGAATCCGACCCGGGCACACGTGATTGTCAGTCCGGCCACGATCAAAGTGCGACCGGCGGACAACGTATTGCTCACTCCGCGACCGCAGCTGATGCAGGCGTTGTCGGCGCTGGTGCCCTCGACCAATGGACTGGCCACCGCCGGATCGGACGCCGTGGGCATGGCGACCGGCACCAACGGCTATGAAGCTGCGGAGTTCCGGTATCGCGATCGCGGTACGACCGAACAGGGTGTTTTCGTGGGCGACTTCAAGGTTCAGCCTCAAGTGATCTCCGTCTCGGTTGACAGCAGGGTCACGGTGGATCGGCGGTCTTACGGATTGGAGCAGTCTCTCTCGTATATGGTGCTGCACGAACCGGTCGACATGCTCGAGTTAGCCGTACCGGCCTCGGTGGCGGACAACGAGCGTGGACACCTCCGCATCCTGTTGGACGATCAGCCGCTGACGCCCACGATCGACACCTCGGGGCGTGGCGGGCGAGTACCGCTGCGCGTTCGTCTCCCTCAGCCAATGCTGGGGCCGATCGCCTTGAGCATTGTGCATCCGCGAGTACCGCTTCCACCGTTGGCAGCCGACAAGCCGACGAAGCTGACGATCCCGCTCGCGTTCCCCGCGACGCACGCCGGGAGCAACACGGCGGTGATCGGCAATGAGCTGACGGTCGTCTATCAGGATGCGCTCCGCGTGGAGCCGCTCGGTGGCACGTGGACAGCCGAAGAGGCCGAATCGGAGCCGGGCAAGCTGGTGCTGACCACCGCAGCCGATGCTTCGGATGCGGTCCTTGGCTTGACGCCGCGGGGAGCGGGGTTGGACAGCTCAACGATCCTGGACCAGGTCTGGGTGCAGACGTGGATCTCCGGCCAAGAGCGACGCGATCGCGTGGTGTTCCGCTGCCGCACGAGTGAACCGCAGTTGAGAATCCACTTGCCCCAATCGAGCAGAGTCGTCAGTTCATCGATTGAGGTCGCTGTCGATCATCGCAAAGTCGCAGTTGAGTCTCCGGATGAGACCGGGCACCTGGAGTTGACCGTACCGGTCTCGCCCGACGCGTCGGCTGATTCTCATGTCATCGAAATCTGGTATCGGCTGGCGGATGGCCGGCCACCGCGCGGACTAATGACAATCCAGGCCGCCACACTCGACGCGCTGGACCACGTACAGCGCAGCTATTGGCAGCTGATTCTGCCTCGTGATGAAATCGTCGCGTGGGGCAATCAGCAGATGACGGCGGAGTTAACCTGGGAGAACTGGCTGGGATGGCGCCGACGGCCTCTTCTCCAGCAAGCGGAGCTGGAGCGATGGATAGGGGCCGTACCGCAGGACGCGATCCCGTGGGCGACCAACGGTTACCTGTTCGCCGGATTCGGTGCCATGGGACAGTTGGAAGTCATGACCTTTTCACGCACGTGGCTGCTTCTGATCGCGTCGGGTGTGGCTCTGACTGCGGGACTCTTGTTAATGTATCTGCCGTTACTGCGACACCCCGCCTGGGCTGTCTCGGCCGGCATCGCCATCCTGGCACTGGCACTGATCAAACCGGAAGGAGCGGTGTTGATCGGGCAGGCAGCCGCTTTGGGGATCGCTCTGGCCGTGGTGGGGCACCTGGTACGTTTCGTCTTCTGGCGTGAGGTAGCGGAGCGATCTCAGCTGCGATCCCGAGCACCGCTCTCCGATTCCAAACTGATGGAGGTGCGGCTGCCGCGGACCGACGGAAGTTCGAGGATCACCACCGCGTCGGCTCCGGCCGCCATGTCCACTCCAGCTGCGGAAGCGAAACCATGAAGGTGTCTTCAGGGAGACGATCTGGTGCGCGACGCCAGCTGTACCGGCCGGGCCCTCCTGCTTGGCGACTCGCCTGGACGTTGATCTCACTGGTGTTAAGTTCCGTTCACGTGACCGTCTTTGCCGCGCCGCAAGCGGCCCCACCCACCACCAACTCCCCGCCCCCCCTTCGCTACCGACGAGTTCTGGTGCCGGCCGAGCAGCTGCAGAAGTTCACCTCCGGCTATCGTCCGATGCAACGCAGCAAGCTGCTGAGTGAAATCGAGCGAATCAACTCAACAGGGGAGTCGATCGCGGCTGAAGGGGCATCGATTCAATCGGCCGAGTACTCCGCCGTGTTCGCCTCCGGCCAGCTCACTTCTGGCAGCGCTGAGCTGCGCGTGCTGCATCTGGCCGGCAGTCCTGCCACGCTGGTCCTGTCTCCCTGCGGTCTGGCGTTGGGGCCGGCCACCTGGCAAGCAACGGAAGGTCCTGAGGACGCGGTGATGGGAAGTGACCTGCAGGGAAACCTGCTGGTCGAAGTGCCGGCTTCCGGTGACCTGCGATTCAGCTGGACGCTCCAGGGAGTGACCGACGAATGGGGTGAGACGCATTTCGATGTCTTGCTCCCTCCTGGCCCGTTGAATCGGCTGATCGTCGACCTCCCTGCAGAATACGAACTGCTGGCCGATCAGGGCATGGTCGCCCACCTCGGAGACAGCGGATCGGCTACCGACCCCGCCACCGCCCCGGCATCGGGAATGCGGCGGTGGGAGGTTCGGCTGGGCGGTGTGCACCGGTTCGCGCTGACCGTCGCCTCCCAAGACGCCATGCGACGCCGCAGGCAGCTGGTCAGTCTGCAACAGGATCTGGTGTATCGACTGGCCGATGATGGCCTGGAAGTGGAAAGCAACATCGAACTGGATGTTCAGCGTGAGCCTTTAGGAGTGCTCTTGTTCAGTGTCGATGCACAACTGCAAATCACCTCGGTCCGACTGGGCAATCGGGATGTTTCCTGGTCGTTGCTCGATGCGCCGGAGGGGCAGTTGCGGCAGCTGCAGGTGCGGTTCAGCGAACCCTTGTCGGGAATCCACCGCACACTGCAACTCTCCGCCGTCGGTCCCCTGCGGACCGGAGCAACGTGGAAGCTGCCGCAGATCCTGCCGCGAGAGGTCTTCTGGCGGCAAGGAACCGTCACACTGCTCATCCCCGACTCGTTGGAACTGCGGCATCTGCAGGCCCAGGATGCTCGGCAGTCGGACGCCACGCCGGCCGATGCGGCCACGAAGCTGGCAGCTCGCCGCTTCCAGCTGTTTGCTCCCGATGGATCACTGTCCATCCAACTGGCGCGACGGGCCCGGCAGCTCCGCGGTATCGTGGGGACCACCGTTGAACTCGACCCGGGCACCACCACCGCACATGTCGTCGCCGACCTCGCCTGCGTGCAGGGCCAGCGTTACACGCTCCGGGCAGAAATGCCCAGCGTCTGGACGCTGGACAGCATCGATGCGGAACCAGCCAACAGTATCGAGGACTATCAGGTGGTCTACGAGGCGGAAACCAAGCGGTTACTGATTCGACTGGCCCAGCCACTGTCGCCGACACGATCCTTGCGATTGAACGTGCGTGCACACCGGGCACCAGCGGTGGCACTGGAAGCGGAGGACTTCCGGCCCGTGAAGTTCACCGACGTTGAGTTGCAGACGCGGGTGGTGGCGATTGCACCGGACCCAAGCTTCCACATCGATGTCAGCGGCGACATCGATGTCGCGCAGCTCGATCCGGAAGCGTTGGAGGCGCCGCTGGCCAATCTGGTCCGTCCCCGGAGCGGCGGTGTGGTGTTCCAGGACGGCCAGCCGGCCGACACCATGACGATCCAAGTTACACGCGAGGATCCCTCCTTCGCGGCGGAGATCCACTTGCTGGCCGAAGCCGACACGGCGAGTCTGCGCGAATCGTATCGGCTGCTCTGCACGCCGGAGTCGACTCCGCTGACCAGTCTGCTCGTGTTCCTGTCCGAAACGCGTCCCGAAGAAATCGCGTGGAGCCTCAACAGCAACACGAACGCTCTGCTGAGCGTGCGGCGGATCCCTCAGCAGGAGTTGCAGCCGGCGCGAATCAGCCAGACGGGTGAAGCCTGGGAGCTGATCCTGCGCAATCCCCAGGACAAGCCGCTGGAGATTCGAGGGGTGCGCAAGACAGCCTTCCACACCTCCACGAAACTCGCCCTGGCCACCATGCCCCGCGCGACGTCCCAGGAAGGTTGGCTGGCCATCCATTCGCTCGACGCAACTCCTCTGGTAATCAAAGCCAGTGCCGTGCGTCCCATCCCCGGCGTGCCCGTCGAACCGACTGTCTGCACCACCGAACGTGCACGCTATCGCTTCGATCCGTCCCGCAACCCGGAGATCGTGATCGATCATCTCAATCCAGCCAACGCCCAAGCCTCGCTGTGGGCGTGGAATTGCCTGCTGAGCACCCAGATCTCACGCCGCGGTGAGGTCGTTCAACTGGCAGACTTCCTCTTGGAAAACAACGGCCGAACGGAGTTTCAGCTGGAGCTCCCCGAGGGTAGTGTGCTCAACAGCATCGAAATCGACGGGACTCCCGCGTCCCGACCACGGCTCGGTTCGCAGGGCGAACACTACACCATCACGCTTCCCGCCACCCAACGCTTTCCTCGTGTCGAAGTCCGATACCATGCCCCCGCGACGCCCCTGGGCATGCTGACCCGCCTGACCACGCAATTCCCAACGCTCGACATCCCGGTGCTCCACCGGCAATGGACCGTCTGGTTACCCCCCGGATACGCAGCCGGACGCGATCAGCCTCAGTTGATGTCACCGTCGGCAGCATCTCCCACCTGGTCCGAACGGTTGTTGGGAGGGCTGGCGGCCCGCAACAACCAGCTGCCATTTCGGATCTTCGCGGCCAGCGACTGGGGAGCCTCGGGCGACGGTCGTAGCGAGCTCGAAAAGAACTTCGCCAACGGCTGGCGATTCGCCCAGCAACTGGGCGAACGCTACCAGCAACAGAGCGGAAAGCCCCCCGGCAAACCGCTGACGTGGCGTGAACTGCTGACGGCCTATCACGCTCAAATGGCTCAGGGCGAGGCACAGGTCTGGGTCGATGTTGGCCGGTTGACGGCCGAAGGCTTTTCGTTCGACCGTCTGGCGCGTTGCGCGTCCGAGGGTGAAGCGCTGCAGGTGGGGACGCAGCTGCTGGCGGACGAACAGCTCGTTGTCGTGGCCGCACACGGTCGCCTGCTTCTCACCAGCCGGGATGCACTGGCCCGCACTCCGGGCACCATCATGCTGCGCGGGCAACCGGCGGTTGTCGCCGCGGAGAAGGATAGCGCACTCGACAGCGAGCTTCAGGCGTTGGAGCATTGGATGTCCGCCGATCTGGTGCCGCTGGCCGGCTGGCTGGCCGCTCCGGTGCTCAGTACGGGGCCATGGTCCAGGCGTCGCGACGCGGCACGTTTCGGCATCGGCGAGGGACACTGGCGTGCTTGTGAAGTTGCGGTCGGACCAAACGGAAGCGGCGAGTTGGTCGTTGAGCATCCCTTATCGGTCTGGGCTATCGGTTGGGCCGTGCTGGTGATGACAGCCGGGCTCACGACCTGGCTTGCAGCGCGCTGGCCGCGTTCTCTTTCGGCCCTCCTCTGGGCGACGCCAGTGGTGGCGATGCTGGTCCCTGACACGTGGACCCCTGTCGGCAGCAGCCTCTTCCTGGGC
>JBGSHS010000269.1:0-18199 GCA_041752115.1 Pirellulaceae bacterium
CGCTCGAGCGCGCGGAAGCCGAGACGGCCGAAAAGCTCGCCTCGGCGCCGGCACGTGATCGGGAAGCGCTCGCGGCTCAGCTGGAGGAGATTCGTCGCCGTCGCCGGGACGTGCTGCCGCTGCTCGAACAGCTGCGCGACATGGCGATGGCGGGACGGATGCTCCACCTGCCGCTGGTCGACCGACCGATTCCCTTAGTGGCTGATTCGTGGGCCAAACCGGAACTGGGGAGCGGCTGCGTGAAAGTCACTCCCGCGCACGACGCAAACGACTACGAGGTGGCGCGCCGCTGTCGCCTGCCGATGATCAACATCCTCAATTCCGACGGCACTCTCAATGCGCAGGCGGGCCCGTATGCCGGACGGACGGTCCTGGAAGCCCGGGCTCAGGTCGTTGCCGCTCTGGACCGCGCCGGACTGCTTGTCGAGGTCGAGGACCGGGAGATCGATCTGGCCCACTCCGATCGCAGCAAGACCCCCATCGAACCCTACTTGGCCAATCAGTGGTTCGTGAAGATGGATGAGCTGGCGGAGTCGGCCATGGCGGCGGTGCGCGACGGGCGCGTCCGGATCGTGCCGCCACGCTATGCCAAAGGCTACCTCGACTGGCTCTCCGAAAAACGTGACTGGCCGGTCAGTCGTCAGCTGTGGTGGGGGCACCGGATCCCGATCTGGTCGCGCACCTTTGCCGACGGCGACGAGGTGACCCGTTATGTCGAATTGCTGGATCGAGATCCCGCTCTGCGCGACGGTCGGCTGGCCTATCAGCACGATCGGGTGGAGGAAGGCTCGTCCGAGGGGGCCAGTCCAGCGGAAATGACGCTGCGCATCTGTCTGCGCGACGATGCCAATGAACTCGCGGAGCGGTTGGAGACCGAGGGATTCGTGCAGGAAGAAGACGTGCTGGACACCTGGTTCAGCAGCGCCCTCTGGCCCCACTCCACACTCGGCTGGCCCGAGCCGACCCCCGAGCTCAAGTACTTCTATCCCACCAGCGTGCTGATCACCAGCCGTGACATCATCACGCTGTGGGTCGCACGCATGGTGTTGACCGGTTTGAACAATATGGGAGACGTCCCGTTCCACGACGTCTACATCCATCCCAAAATCCTGGACGGATACGGCGAGACGATGTCGAAATCCAAAGGGAACGGCGTGGACCCGATCGATGTCATCGAGAAGTTCGGTCCCGATGCGCTGCGATTCGGTCTGGCTCAACTGACGACCGAGACGCAGGACGTGCGCATGCCCGTCCAGTTCGAATGCCCGCACTGCCATCAGCTGCTCGATCAAACCAAAGAGAACCGCGAGATGCCGCGCATCGCGTGCGGCAAATGCGGGCAGCCATTCCAGACGCAGTGGGCGCGGAAAGAGGAAGACCGGCAGCTGCTGCGCGGTGCCGTAGTCAGCGAACGCTTCGAGGTCGCTCGCAACTTCTGCAACAAGCTCTGGAATGCGGCCCGCTTCGTCATGCTGAACTTGCCGGGTTACTCGGCCGACCGTGTGAGGGACGAGCAGCTGGCCTTCGAAGATCGCTGGATCCTCAGTCGGTTGACTACCGTCACGCGACAGGTGACCGAAGCGCTGGAGCAGTATCACTACGCCGATGCAGCACGTACTCTGTACGATTTCTGCTGGAACGAGTTCTGCAGTTCGTACATTGAGATGATCAAGGGGCGGTTCCAGGACGCCACGCAGCGCCCCGTCGCTCAGCGCGTGGCGGCCCATGCCCTGGATGTCATTCTGCGGCTGTTGCACCCGATGATCCCGTTTATCAGCGACGAGATTTGGCAGTTGCTGGGGACGATCGCGCCGCAACGTGGGCTGCCGACACCGCAGGCGGCCGCGGCCAGCCTGATGATTGCCCCTTGGCCACAAGCGGATCCCCAACGTGTCGACGGGACGATCGAAAGCCAGTTCCGACAGTTTGATGCCGTGCTGGCCGCCTTGCGGGAGATTCGCAGCCGACAGAATATCGCTCCCCGCCAGCCCATTACGTTCAGCGTGCAATGTGACGAAGCGACGGCCGCCTTACTGCGTCCAATGAATGGCCACTTCCTCGCCCTGGCACAGGCCAGCATGGCGGCCTTGGGACGCGACGTGCAACCATCGGTGACCAATGCCACCATCCAGTTGTCTGACATGGGAGTCTACGTCGATCTGGCCGGCCTGATCGATGTAGAGGCCGAGATTGAACGGTTAGAGAAGCAGTTAGAGCGACTGACCGGCATGATTGTCGGTAAAGAGAAGAAACTGGGCAATCAGAGCTTTGTCCAACGCGCTCCGGCCGATGTCGTGCAGCGGGAGCGGGAGGGGCTGCAGCAGCTGCAGGAACAATTCGCTTCCGCACGCGATAGCCTGGCGGCCCTGAAACAAGCCCACTGACCCATCGACTGGCCACTTGCGGCGACCGATCTGCACGCTCGGCCGCGGTCGATTAAGAACGCGGTCGATTGGGAACGCGGTCGATTGGGAACGCATGAGGCGGATGAATCCGGATTTTGTTCCGGTCTGGCGGCCTCGCACTAGCCGCGCAGCCGCGCGGTGCCTTATAATCAGCGTCGGGATCTGTACGAACTCCTGGCGATGCCCGCGCTGCACTCCAGGGCTCTGCGATGGGAAAGAGCACATCCCGTGAGCCGAGACTGTGTGAGCGCGATTAAATGTGAGCGCGATTAAGTGAGCAGACAGCGTCGGGAAGATCATTTCTCAACGACGGAGGTGCGCAGGTGTCGTAGCGGGATCCAGGCCACGGCAAGCGCACGTCTTCTCCTCGATTCCTTGCACCCGCAGGACGGGGAAACAGAGGACGGGGAAACAGAGGACGGGGCCCGTTTTCCAGAATGGTGTTTTGGTCGTTGCCAGATGGATGGAATCTGAACCGGTCATGGGGTAAGTTTGTGAGAAGGATTTCACCTGTCTCTTCTGTCTCATTTCCCGGAGTCCACGGGTACGGCATCGTTCGGTTTGTAGATTGTGAGGTCCGCTATGCCGGTCCAAATGCAGTTGTCGCGGATAATCATCAGCGAAATCAACCAGGAACAAATCATCTATCTGAAGGAAGTGGACGGAGATCGTCAGTTCCCGATCCTGATCGGCATCTTCGAAGCGACCAGCATTGACCGGCGTGTGAAGGCGCATCATCCGCCGCGACCGTTAACTCATGATCTGCTCGTCAACGTGGTCAAGTCGCTCGGCGCTGAACTCGACAGTGTCGTCATCAGCGATCTGCGCGATCATACGTACTTCGCCAAATTGCGCATTCGGCAAAATGGGGAACTGTTGGATATCGATTCACGTCCGTCCGACGCGATTGCGGTCGCCGTGACGTGTGATCCTCAGTTGCCGATCTATGTGAATGAGGAAGTGCTCGAAGACGCGCTCAATTCGTGATCTGCTCCGTCGGTGTACTGGCGAGCGGTTTCTTTCACTCCATCATTCCGCGTTTGCTCGCGCCACATCCTGCGGTGTTCGGTCGATTCTCAGTGAAGGACGTCTTCGAACGCGGCCAGCAGTCGCTGTAGTCCGGCTTGGCCGTGTACTCCGTCGACCACAACGTTCACTTGCACCTCGCTCGTGCTGATCATGTCCACGTTGATCCTGGCGTCGGACAGAGCCCGGAACATGCGAATGGCCACATCGGTATGGCTGCGCAATCCGATGCCGGAAACGGATAATTTCGCCACAAGCGGACGATGCGTCACGCTGTGGCAACCGAATTGCCTGGCCAGCTGCTCGGCTACCTGCCGTGCTCCCTGCAGTTGATTGGCCGGGACGGTGAAGCTGACACTGATTCGTCCCTGATATCCTTTGTAGCTTTGTACGATCATATCGACGAAGATGCCGGCATCCGCCACACTCTGGAAGACCTGAGCGGCGATGCCAGGCTGGTTCGGGACCCCCACGATCGTCAGCAGCGTCTGGGACTCGTCCAGTACAATGTCGTTGAGCACCAGCTCTTCCATGTCGGCGTCCTGCAGCCGCTCGACCACATTGATCGCATCGGTACCTGGGGCAGGCTGTGAAACAGGGTGGCGCAACGCCGCGGATGGTACGGCGGACGGTAGCTGCTCCAACTGAAACGACTGATGGACCGCGCGCAGCGCGGGGATGGCCATGGCCCGATCGACGAGGGTGGAGATCTTGATCTCACTGGTCGTAATCATCTGGATGTTGATCTTCTCTGCGGCCAGGGCGGCAAACATGCGATTAGCGACACCCGTCTGGTTGGCCATTCCGAGGCCGACGACCGAGACCTTCGCCACCTGATCGTCGTACGTGACTTCACCAGCTCCCACCACGTCGGCTGCCTCCCGGACGGCCTGCAGGGCCGCTTCCAGTTCGCTGTTGGGGACGGTGAACGAGATATCGGATTTCCCCTCCTCGCCCACATTCTGGACGATCATGTCGACGGTTACTTTGCGATCGGCGAGTCGCGAGAAGATCTCGAGACTGGTCCCCGGAACATCGGGAACACCCAGGATGGTGAGTCGCGCTTCATGCGGCGTCATTGCCGCTCCGCACACCGCCTGGTTGGGGAGTTCCGGATCTTCCACAATCATGGTTCCCGTCGTATCACTCAGGCTGCTGCGCACGTGGATCGGCACCGAGAATTTCTTGGCGAACTCGATCGATCGGTTGTGCATCACGCCGGCTCCCAGGCTGGCCAGTTCGAGCATTTCATCGTAGCTGATGCGATCGACACGTCGCGCTTCGGGCAGGATGCGCGGGTCCGTGGTATAGACTCCATCGACGTCGGTATAGATCTCGCACTGATCGGCCTGCAGCACGGCGGCCAGTGCCACGGCGGTCGTGTCGCTGCCGCCTCGTCCGAGTGTCGTAATGTCGTGCGCTTCGTCGATTCCCTGAAAGCCGGCCGCGATGACGATGTTCCCTTCGTCCAGCAGCTGCCGGATGCGCTGGGTGCTGATGGATCGGATCCGGGCCTTCGTGTGCGTGTTGTCGGTCATGATGCCGATCTGCGCCCCGGTCAGGCTGACCGCCGTGTAACCCAGGGCGTGGATGGCCATCGCCATCAGCGCCACACTGACCTGTTCCCCGGTGGAAAGGAGCATGTCCATTTCCCGAGCTGAGGGACGGGGATTCACCTGGTGTGCCAGGTCGACGAGCAGATCCGTATTCTGCCCCATCGCACTGACGACCACGACCACCTGATTTCCTTCGCGCTGGGCGCGAATAGCCTTCCGCGCTGCCGCCAGAATCTTCTCGCTGTCGGCCACACTGGTGCCGCCAAATTTCTGCACGATGAGTGTCATTGGTTCCCTTTACAGGCCTCCATCATCAACAAGGTCGGGGGAAAGGGCTGCGCTGCGCCGTGGGAGAGGAAGGGGGCTCGACCGCGGATCATTTCTGGTCCAGGAAGTACGACATCAGCCTCCAGCCTTCGTCGAAAGCCAGTGCCGAAGCTGCCGCCGAGCGCTCATCATAGGTGCTCAACTCGTCCTTTTGAATGCCGGAGCCGCAAATCGCCCAGGGGACGGCCCCGTGGCTATGCGTCTTCGTACGCAGGGGGGTCGGATGGTCGGGTGAAACCAGCATGCGGTACGCGCCGCGCCCACGTAACGCCTCCCACACGGGACCGACAATGTGCCGGTCGATCGCTTCCAGGGCCTGGACCTTTCCCGCGACGTCCCCTTCGTGGGAGGCTTCATCCGTCGCCTCAATATGAACGCAGACCAGGTCAGCTTGGTCGAGCGCGTCGATGGCATAGCGTCCTTTGGCCGCGTAGTCGGTGTCGGTGTACCCGGTGGCTCCAGGAACTTCGATGCGTGGCCAGCCAATCAGTGCCGCCAGGCCGCGCAGCAGATCGACGGCAGTGATCATCACCCCCTGGCGGCCATACAGCTGAGCGAATGGCGGGAGTGCGGGACGCCGGCCCAGTCCCCACAGCCAGACGTTGGTCGCTGGCAACTTGCCCGCCTGCCGTCGCGCAACGTTCACCGGGTGTTCCGCGAACAACTCGACCGACCGAGCCATCAGGTCGCTCAGCAGATCGCTTCCCGGACCACGCGGATAATCGTCCGCCACACTCTTGTCGGTCAGGTCGTGTGGCGGTGTCGTACGCGTTTCGGCACTGAATGGCGGCAGCTGAGTGAGGGCACGGTAGAGCAGCAGATTGCGGTAGCTCACCCCAGCGTGAAATTCCCACGGCGCCGCTCCCACCGCCTGCTGGACTTCGTGGAGCAGTCGGCGCGCTTCGTCGGTCGAAATGTGATCGGCGGTGAAGTCCCGCATGGTCTGGTCGACAACGGTCACCAGGTTGCAGCGAATGGCCCAATCATCGACGCCGAGTGCGATTCCCTGAGCGGCCGCCTCCAGCGGTGCTCGCCCGGTGAAATTCTGGACCGGATCGTAGCCCAGCAGGCTCATGGTGGCGACGTCCGAGCCTGGGGGCAGATGTCGGGGAACGTTGTTCGCCCGTCCCACCACACCACAGCGGGCAAGGGCGTCCATCGCGGGAGTCTGCGCTGCCTCGAGCGGCGTCCGGCCTCCCAGTGTCTCCTGCGGTTCGTCCGCGCATCCGTCCGGTATGACAATCACGTATTTCATGGCCATCCGTTTCCCCTCGCTCCGTTCTCGTTTGGTTCCCGCCCATCCCCGGGCGGCAGGGCCGCGAGGTAACTCGCGATGGTACACCCGCGTGGCGTCGGTCGCCGGTCACTCGTCAGCACTCGCGCACGCCGTAACCAGATCGCACCTTCGAACGACCCCGCTGCGTGCCCACTCCCCGTTACTACCGTCCCACCGCATCCAGGACACGCATGCGAACGCTTCCCTGCAAGACGCACGGAAGTCGGTCGATTTCCTCAACGGCCATGGCCGTTGCGCCCTCGGTCGTCATGTGCGTCATGATGACCAGGGGAACCACGGAGCCGTCACCGCTGGGATCGGGTTCATGTTGAATGACCGAGGCGATTGAGACCTCATGCCGTCCCAGCACCCCCGTAATCTGTGCCATCACCCCGGGATGATCTTCGACCATGAAGCGGAGGTAGAAACGCCCGTTCAACTGAGCGTGATCTCGGATGCCTACCTGGGCTTCACGCTGCGACCACAATTCCAGCGTCTTGAACGTCAGCGCCGTGCGGCCCACCGCCGTATCAATCATGTCCGCCACGACGGCCGAGGCGGTGGGCATCTGGCCCGCCCCCAGTCCATGGAAGAAGACGGTACCCACCGCGTCACCTGTCACGCTGATCGCGTTATACGCGCCCCGCACTTCGGCCAGCGGCCGGCCGAACTTCACCAGCGTCGGCGCCACGCTCAGCTCCAGTACTCCGCCCGTCAGCTGCGCCAGCGCCAGCAGCTTGATCCGATAACCAAGTTCCTTGGCGTATCGCAGATCGGCCGTCTCCAGCGTGTCAATTCCCTGTCGTGGAATCTCGCTCCAGTGAATCCGCGCACCAAAGGCCAGATGGGCCAGAATCGCCAGCTTCTGAGCCGCGTCGGTTCCATCGACATCCATCGAAGGATCCGCTTCGGCGTAGCCCAGCCGTTGTGCCTCCTGTACCGCCCCGTCGTAAGACGCCCCTTCCTCTTCCATGCGAGTCACAATGTAATTGCTCGTGCCGTTGAGGATCCCGCAGAGGGATGTGATCTGATTGGCCGAGAGACACTGGCTGATGTTCGCGATGATCGGAATGCCGCCCGCGACCGATGCCTCAAAGGCGATCGACCGCCCCAACGCCCGCGCCGTATCAAACAACTCGCCGCCATGCTCAGCCAGTAAGGCCTTGTTGGCGGTGACCACGTCTTTGCCGCTGCGGAGCAGAGCCAGCATGATCGTGCGGGCCGGCTCCAGACCGCCGATCAGCTGCGCGACCACCTTGATCTCGGGATTCTTCGTGATCCGAGACAGATCGTCCGTCAAGACGCCTGCCGGCAGGTCGGCGGTGCGGGGTTTGTGCACATCACGCACGACCACCGCTTCCAGCCACAGCGTGCGCCCGGCGTGCCGAGCGGTTCGGTCGCCGTGGTCCAACAGCAGACGCGCCACGCCCGTTCCCACGTTTCCCATTCCGACCACCGCCACCTTCGTCTTTTCCATATCCATCGTGCAGTGCACGACCTCGCAGCAGAGCTTCCTCACCGGTGAAAACCGACATGGTAACTCCCCCCTTCTCGGTCGAAAAGGCGGAGCACTTTGAATGTCGCCAGCTGCCTGAAGTCCTGGCGGGCGAGCCTGACACGGGGGCCTGACTCTCCTGGCGTGGCGGCCGCCCGTCGGTGATACTGTGGCTCAAGGTCCGTTGCCTTTCTGGCGTGAAACAATGGTTGGCCCTGGCCGGCGGGTGGCCCGAACCCGCGGGGGCCCCGGCGGCAGGCCCCGGTTCACGACACCAGAAGGTCGATTCGTAACGCACGGCTCCGCTCGAACCAGGACGCGCGCGCCGGACCTTGCCTGTGGGTGAGTTTTCCTTCACGTTCTAGGGGATGAGACGAAACGCCATGGACGACAGCTGCTTCCAGTTCCTGCGTCAGTTGCTCGAAACACCCAGTCCGTCCGGATACGAACAGCCGGTTCAAGACGTGGTTCGCCACTATGCCGCTTCCTACGCCGAGCGCGTCACGACCGATGTGCACGGCAATGTGATTGCCAGTCGAAATCCGGACGCGCCCCTGCGCGTCATGTTCGCCGGACACTGTGACCAGATCGGTATGCTGGTGACGCAGATCGATGATTCCGGCTACATCTACGCCGAATCCATCGGCGGCTGGGATCCCCAGCAGCTGATCGGCCAGCGGATGACGATCTGGACCCTGCAGGGCCCGGTGCCGGCGGTGATTGCTCGCAAGCCGATCCACCTGCTCAATGAACAAGAGCGGAAGCAAGTTGTCAAACTGGAAGAGCTCTGGTTGGATATCGGAGCGCGCGACAAGGAAGAGGCGTCGGAAGTGGTCTTGGTCGGCGACCCGATCACCCTGCAACTCGGCTTCCAATCGATGCGAAACCGGCTGGCCAACGCACCGGGGATGGACGATAAGACGGGGCTGTGGGTGGTGATGGAGGCGCTGCGTCGCGTCGATCCCCAACGGCTCAGCTGCGCCCTGTTCGCCGTCTCGACCGTCCAGGAAGAAATCGGCCTGCGCGGCGCTAAGACCAGCGCGTTCGACATCGCACCGCAGGTCGCGATTGCCGTGGACGTGACCCACGCCACCGATTGCCCAACGATCGACAAGCGGCAGCGCGGTGAAATCTCGCTTGGCAAAGGCCCTGTCATTTTCCGCGGACCGAATATGAACCCGCTGGTGACCGACAAGTTGATGTCGATCGGTGCTCGTGATCAGATTCCCTACCAGGTGGCGGCGATCGGCCGTGCCACCTCCAATGACGCTAACAGCCTTCAGATTACCCGCGGTGGAGTAGCCACCGGGCTGGTGGCGGTCCCCAATCGGTATATGCACAGCGCGGTAGAAACCATCTCGCTGGACGACCTGGATGCCGCTGCCGACTTGCTGGCCAACTTCGCCATGGAACTGCGTGGCGACGAGGATTTCGTTCCGCGCTAACGAAACTGTGCCGTGCGGATAGCGAGTACTGCGATGCGGGGCATGTGGCCTGAGGAGTCCTTCGGCCGCGCAACGGCGACTGCCAAAATGGCATTCTCCCGGTTCGCCCAATTGGCGCGTAGCGTATTTCTGTTTCTGTAACACGTTGTCCTGCATTGATTTGTGACCATTCCTGGGCGGTTGGCACGTCGCTTGCATTGAATCCAGCCGCATGATCGGGGTCTGCCACAAGCGGGTCGCGCTGGCCGTGGTGGAGCGACTGCCGGGCAGTTCCCGAGCCACCTGCTGATCAATCCGGACCGTCGTAGCGGTCGCCGGCGCGGCTGCAGAGCAGAGACGGTGGGAAATAGACATCGCAAGCAACAGGAGGAATCCGGACGTGGCGAAGAATATGGTCTTTGACGACGAAGCCAGGCAGCCCTTAATGAAAGGTGTCGAGAAACTCGCTCGCGCCGTGAAAAGCACGCTTGGCCCGCGCGGTCGCAATGCCGTGTTAGACAAAGGTTGGGGTTCTCCCAAAATCACCAAGGACGGCGTGACCGTCGCCGAGGATATCGAGTTGGATGATCCCAACGAGAATCTCGGTGCTCAGTTGCTCAAGGAGGCGGCGAGCAAGACGAACGATGTGGCGGGTGACGGGACCACCACGGCAACCGTGTTGGCCGAGGGGATCTTCCGGGAAGGTCTGAAGATGATCGCCGCCGGAGCCGATCCCATGGCGCTCTCGCGTGGCATCGCCAAGGCCGCCGAGGCGGTCTCACAGGAAGTGCTGAAGCAGGCCTCGTCGATCGATGCCAAATCGAAGAAGGACATTCAGCAGGTTGCCACGATTGCCGGCAATAACGACCCGACCATCGGCAACGTGCTGGCCGATGCTTTCCTGAAGGTCGGCAAGGACGGTGTGATCACGATCGAGGAGGGAAAGAGTGCCGAGACGACCGTCGAGGTGGTGGAAGGAATGCAGTTTGACCGTGGGTTCCTGTCGCCTCATTTCGTGACAGACCCGGACAAGATGGCGGTGGAACTGGACAACGCCTATGTGCTCATTCACGAAGAAAAGATCTCGTCCAACAAGCACTTGATCCCACTGCTCGAAGCGATCAGCAAAGCGAACAAGCCGCTGTTGATCATTGCCGAGGACGTGGATGGCGAGGCACTGGCCACGCTGGTTGTCAACAAGCTGCGTGGCATTCTGAGCGTGTGTGCGGTGAAGGCTCCGGGGTACGGCGACCGACGTAAGGCCATGTTGGGTGACATTGCCGTGTTGACCAAAGCGCAGCCGATCTTCAAAGACCTCGGGATTGAGCTGGAGAGCGTCAAGTTGAGCGACCTGGGGCGTGCCAAGCGGATCCGCATTACGTCCGACGAGACCGTGATTGTCGGCGGCGCAGGAAGTAAGGACGATATTGACGGACGAGCAGCCCAGATCCGTCGTGAGATTGAGCACACCGACAGCGATTATGATCGCGAGAAGTTGCAGGAGCGTCTGGCTAAATTGGCCGGTGGCGTCGCTCAGATCAGTTGCGGTGCGGTGACCGAGACCGAAATGAAAGAGCGCAAAGCACTGCTGGAAGACGCCCGCAGCGCAACTCAAGCCGCTCTGGAGGAAGGCATTGTGGCCGGTGGCGGCGTGGCATTGCTCCGCTGCGAAAAGGCACTCGACAAGCTGACGCTGACCGGCGACGAGCAGTTGGGGGTGAAAATCATCCGCAAGGTGCTGGAGTATCCTCTGCGAGCGATTGCCGAGAACGCTGGTGTTGAAGGCGCGGTAGTAGTCCATCGTGTTCGCCAGATGAAGGGCAAGAACGACGGCTACAACGTTGAGAAGGACAGTTATTGCGACCTGGTGGAAGCGGGGGTCGTTGACCCGGCGAAGGTCGTCCGCACCGCTCTGCAGAATGCGGCCAGTGTGGCCAGTCTGTTGCTCACCACATCCTCGCTGGTGACCGAGATCCCCAAGGAGCCGGAAGGGCCTCCTGGCGGTGATCCTCACCATGATCATGGCATGGGTGGCATGGGGGGCATGGGAGGCATGGGAGGCATGGGAGGAATGCCTGGCATGATGTAGTATCGGGCCCGCTGGCGGCGGTGCCATCCGCAGTGAAACTCTACCAACACAACTATCAGCAGATACATCGAAGTGTAAGGAATGATGATTATGGCGAAGATCAAGATTCGACCGTTGGATGATCGTGTCGTCGTGGAGCCGATTGAGGCAGAAGAGAAGACGGCGGGCGGGATCGTGCTGCCCGATACGGCCAAAGAGAAGCCGCAGCGTGGTGTGGTCGTAGCGGTAGGGCCTGGCAAGCTGCTGGACAGTGGCGAGCGAGGTGAGCTGTCGGTGGCGGTTGGCGACGAGGTGATTTACGGCAAGTACGGCGGTTCGGATATCGAGATCAACGGGGAAGAAGTCAAGATCCTGCGCGAGAGCGACATCTTGGCGAAGGTGATCAAATAGTCACGGGCCTGCATGGTGGCGGGGCCATGTCTGGCCTTGCTGAAACAGGGAAACAACAACCTACTTTTTTCCAAGAATTGAGGGCCTTCAAGCGTGGCTAAACAACTGCTTTTTGAAGACCATGCCCGGCAGAAGATGATGCAGGGCGTTAACAAGCTGGCGGACACGGTCGCCGTGACGATGGGACCGACCGGGCGTAATGTGATCATCGACAAGTCGTTCGGTGGTCCGACGGTCACCAAAGACGGCGTGACGGTGGCCAAGGAGATTGAGCTGGAGGATCGCTTCGAGAACATGGGGGCGAAGCTGGTCGTGGAAGTCGCTCAGAAGACATCCGATCTGGCTGGCGACGGCACGACGACCGCGACCGTGTTGGCTCGGGCGATTTTCCGCGAAGGGTTGCGCAACATCGTTGCCGGGGCGAATCCCGCCGCGTTGCGCCGAGGTATTGAGCGGGCGGTGGACGCGGCGGAAGCGAAGCTCGTCGAGATGGCCAAGCCGGTGTCCGAAAAATCGGAAGTCGCCAATGTGGGTGCGATCAGCGCCAACAACGACATGACGATCGGCGAATTGCTGGCGGAAGCGCTGGAGCGTGTCGGGAAGGACGGGGTGATCACGGTCGAGGAGGGCAAGACCCGCGACACGACCGTGGAGTACGTGGACGGCATGCAGTTTGACAAAGGGTATATCTCGCCTTACTTCATCAACGATACGACGACGATGGAGTGTGTGCTGAACAACCCCTACATCCTGATCCATGAGAAAAAGATTTCCAACATCCGCGATCTGATTCCGATTCTGGAGAAGACGAGCCACAGTGGTCGCCCGCTGTTGATCATTGCCGAAGACGTCGAGTCGGAAGCGCTGACACTGCTGGTGGTCAACAAGTTGCGTGGCACGCTCAACGTCTGTGCGGTGAAGGCGCCGGGCTTTGGCGATCGTCGCAAGGCCATGTTGGGTGACATTGCCGTGCTGACCGGTGGCACCATGATCAGCGAGGATCTGGGACTGCAGCTGGAGAACCTGACGCTGGAGCATCTCGGGCAAGCCGGCAAGATCACGGTTGACAAGGGAGCCACCACGATCGTGGAAGGTGGTGGCGAGCGCAAGGCAATTGACAAACGGGTTGAGCAGATCAAGAACCAGATCGAGCAGACCGACAGCGACTACGATCGCGAGAAGTACCAGGAACGGCTGGCAAAGCTGGCTGGCGGCGTGGCGGTCATTTCGGTTGGAGCCGAGACGGAAGCCGACATGAAGCAGAAGAAGGCGCGTGTGGAAGACGCTTTGCACGCGACCCGTGCTGCGGTGGAAGAAGGCATTCTGCCAGGTGGCGGAGTGGCTTTGCTGCGGTGCGTGGAGGCGGTCACGGCGGCCCGCAACGCGGCCAAAGGTGACGAGAAGATCGGGGTCGACATCGTGTTGCGGGCGCTTGATGCGCCGCTGCGGCAGATCGCCGACAACGGCGGGATCGACGGTTCGGTGGTCGCCGACGAAGTATCGCAGCGTCCCGGAAACGTCGGTTACGACGCGAACAGCGGCGAATACGTCGATATGTTCAAGGCGGGAATCATCGATCCGGCCAAGGTTGTCCGTACTGCATTGAGCAATGCGGCCAGCATTGCCGGTCTGATGCTGACAACCGAAACGCTCGTCACCACGTATGATAAGGAAGACAAGAAGAAGACTCGCGTGGAAGGGAGTGTGGCCTAGTTCCTGTGGAGCAAGGCGATTCCCGCGCCGCCAGGCGGTTGAGCCAACGGTGCGGCGCAGGCCATGAGTCGGAGACGTTCATCGGGGGCCTCTTCCCAGCGGAGTGGCCCCCGCGTTGTCAGTGGAACTCGCTGTTCGACTCCTGCCGATGTGGCGGCGGGAGCGGAGCGAAGTGCAGGAGGTGACCTGCTCGATCTGCGGAGATTTCGCTCTCTCCGGGGATTTGGGGGTGGTATTTTTGAGAGGCGGATGCGGAACAGGGCAGGGGGCGACGTCCTGAAACTGCTCACCCTCCGCGCCGCCAGGGGCTGCTTCAACTAAGCGTAAGACGACGCGTTCGTACATACGTGCCATGGCCACTATGCCGGATAAAGCCTGCTATTACGAAATACTTGGTGTGTCGCGTTCGGCGACTCCCCAGGAGATTGCCAGCGCCTATCGGAAGCTGGCGATCAAGTACCATCCGGACAGTCACCCGGGTGATGACGACGCGACGGCCAAATTCAAGCAGGCGGCCGAAGCGTATGAGGTTCTGTCGGACGCCGAGAAGCGGGCGCGGTATGACCAGTACGGCCACGCCGGGTTGGGTGGTGGCGCCACGCAGTTTCACAGCGTGGACGATATTCTGGACGCCTTTGGCGACATGTTCGGCGGAGGCATGTTCGGGGACTTCTTCGGGAGCGGAGGGCGCCGTGGTCGACGCGTGCACCGCGGGCACGATATCCGCTGTCAGGTCACGCTCGAATTGGAAGAGGCCGCCCGCGGCGTGACGAAAACGGTGACTTTTCAGCGGAGCAAGCCGTGTCGGCGCTGCGACGCCACGGGCACCATGCCCGGCTCGACGCGCGAGACGTGTCGGCGCTGCGGAGGACGCGGGCAGGTGGTTCAATCGGCGGGTATTCTCCGCGTGCAGACGTCCTGCCCCTCGTGTCGCTGCAGTGGATCCGTCATTTCGCATCCCTGTACGCAGTGCCGCGGTTCGGGGTACGAGGCGGCGAACGTTTCGATCGATGTGGCGATTCCGGCCGGAGTGGATGATGGAATGCGGGTCCGCCTGACGGGCGAAGGAGAACCGAGTCCAGATGGTGGTCCTCCCGGAGACTGCTATTGCCTCGTCTCGGTCCGCGAACACCCGCTGTTCCATCGCGACGGCGCTCATCTGATTCTGGAACTTCCGATTGCTTATACCCAAGCGGCGCTGGGAGCCACTATCGAAGTCCCCACGCTCGACGGGCCGGACAAGCTGGCGATTCCCGAAGGAACTCAATCGGGCGAAGTGTTTCGCTTGCGCAAACGTGGCATGCCCGACCCGCACGGTGGTCCCAAGGGAGATCTGCTGGTCCGCACCTACATTGAAGTGCCCAAAAAGCTCAATGCGCGGCAGGAAGAACTGCTGCGCGAATTGGCTGAGATGGAACGGGCCGATGTGACACCGCATCGCAAGAGCTTCCTGGACAAATTGCGCGAGTACTTCGCACCGACATCCGATGAGGAGGTTGATGACAAGTGAAGCCGAATCGCTCTGAAGATGATTCATGCGTGCCCGACAAGCCGCAGGCGGCCGAGGAAGAGCTTAACGCGGCTCCTGAAAACAGCGAGTCGTCAACGGACGGAGAGTCCGTCGCCGACATGTCGGATGAGCTGTTGGCGGCACAGCAATCGGAAGTAGAGATCAGCGACGATCTGCCGTTGTTGCGCAAGGAACTTGATCAGGCACAGGCCCGCGCGCTGCGGCTGCAGGCCGAGTTGGAGAACTACCGCAAACGGACACAACGGACTCTGGACGAAGAACGCCGCTTCGCAGCGCTCCCCCTGATGCGCGATATCCTCGGCGTGCTGGATAACCTGCAACGGGCCATCGCTGCGGCTCAGCAGACGGAGAATACCGCCGGTCTGCTCGACGGTGTGAAGATGGTGCTGGAACAGCTGATTGGAATTCTGAAACGCCATGATTGCCAGGAGATACCCGCACAGGGAACCGCCTTTGATCCGCATCTGCACGAAGCGATTGCTCAGTTTCCCAGTGAAGAGCACGAGCCAGGAACGGTCACGCAGGTGGCACAGACCGGTTATCAGCTGCACGGTCGAGTGATTCGGCCCGCCCAGGTGATCGTAGCCGCGGCACGGCCCGAGGGTGCGTAGAACGCCGGGCATCGCCGCCGGCGGATTGTGTCGTCGTGGATTATCGCCACAATGAGATGATGGGGTTTTTGTGCAGGTACCCGCAGCGGCTCTGCACCAGGGTGATGGACGGGCCAGATGTGCTGAGTGAGTACCTTTTCGAAGCTCGGAGTAATGTATGCCGACCTATGATTATCAGTGCACAGCGTGCGATCACGAGTTCGAGCACTTTCAGAGCATCAATTCGCCGGTCATGCGGAAGTGTCCGGAGTGTGGCAAGCCGAAGTTGCGGCGGCTGATCGGCCCCGGTGCCGCGGTGGTCTTCAAGGGCTCAGGGTTCTATCAGACGGACTACCGCAGCGAGTCATACAAGAAACGAGCGGCCGAGGATACCAAGAGTACGGCCAGTTCGCCAACCACCGAATCGAAGTCCACGTCGTCCAGCACCAGCGATACTTCTTCCGACTCGACCTCGAAAGCCAAAAAAGCGAAATAAGACTCCCACGATCCGCTCGGGGGTTCCCATTGCCATGACGCGTTGCGTCTGTCCGACCTGTGCTACCGAGTTCGATTCAGATCAGGCGGTAGCCATGCCGTTCTGCAGTGAACGCTGCCGCATGATCGATCTGGGACGCTGGCTCGACGAAAAGTACTCACTTCCTCTGAATCCAGATGACGAGAGCGAGGAGGCTCCCAGCGAACCGGACGATGAGGTTGAGGAGCTCTGATCAATCCGCCGACTGGGGCTGAGGATCGGCGGCAGCCGAGCAGAGGGGGCCAGATGACGAGCGGATGCTTGGTTCCACGAATCCACACGGCGCGGTATGCTGCTCTTCACAAGCCGGTTCAGACGGCGATGGAAGTGTCCGGCAGGGCCGCTGGCAGTTGCGTGGCGAAAGGGATCGCCTGCCGCTCCCCTGGATAGTTTCTGTGGCGGCCTGAAAACTCCGGCCTATCGCTGGCTATCCAACGCGAGGGGAGTCGTAACGATGTCGGACGATGCAGGGACGTTGCGGGGGATTGCGTGGACCGAGATCTTCCCTTGGCTCATGATCTTTCGTGCCGCGCACTTATCGACCAGTCTCCCCATTCTGCTGCTGGCGACGTTGGGCACCCTGTTCATGCCGGTCGGTTGGAGGGGCGCGGCACTGCTGTTGCCCGAGGAGCACGTGGCTGCGGCCAAGGTCCACGTGACCGATCCGCTCCTGCCCGACATCGTCGATCCGTCTCTCGCTGACCCGCCGGCGGTGCTGACCCGAGTGCCGACGAGTTGGCGCGATTTTCTCTCACCTATGGTCACGGCCATTGCCTGCCTCGTCGCGCCGTTGAGGAACTTGATGCGTACCGATGCGAGCTCGTGGGAACTGCTCTACTACGCTCTGGGAGGTGCCTGGAATCTGCTGGTGTGGGGCTTTGTGGGAGGCATCATTACCCGCATTGCCGTCATGCGTCTGGGACGCGAAGAGCGCGAGGGGGTGGTGGAGGCAGCACGCTTCGTCCGACGCCGATACTGGGCCTACGTCGGCTCCCCGCTGTTCGCCCTCTCAGGGATCGCTTGCGTCGCGATCGTCTCGATCCCGGTCGGAGTACTGTTACGCTGGGATGTGGGGGTCCTGATCGCGTCCGTGCTCTGGCTCCTGGTGATCGTGGGAGGTCTGGCAGTCGCCATCATTCTGGTCGGTCTCCTCTTCGGCTGGCCGTTGATGTGGGGTGCGCTCGGCAGTGAAGATATGGGAGACGTGTTTGAAGGAGTGCAGCGCTCGTACAGCTATGTGTACGGCCGCCCCTGGCACTATGCATTCTATGCGCTCTTGACGCTCGTCGTCGGCTCCACCATGTTCTACGTCGTCGACGCGCTTGCCCACCTGGTGAACTACGGAAGCTGGTGGGCCGTCTCCTGGGGAATGGGGAGCGGACCGTCTGGTTTGTCGGCTGTGGAAACCGGCGGAACCGCCCTCTTGGGATGGTCCCTCATCGGTTCGCTCAATGCCCTGGTGCTCACCGTGGCAAGTGCCTGTCGCTTCAGCTTCCTCTGGTGTGCAGCCGGAGCGGCCTACCTGCTGTTGCGCCGCGATTGCGATCAGATCGAATACGACAACGTGTTTGTGCAGGATGAGCCAACTCGCTACGGACTCCCCCCACTGTCCGTTGATGCGGCGGGAGTTCCCGGTGTCGACGACGACGGCCCAGAAGCTTGAGGCCGGCAGCTGCGGTCGGCGCGACGCGTCGCGGCCGTCAGGGACAGGCCGCCACGAAGAGGGAGGGGCAGAGGGAATGCGACAATGCCACAATGCGACAATGCGACAATGCCACAATGCGACAATGCGACAATGCCACAATGCGACTATGCGACAATGCGACAATGCGACAATGCGAC
>JBGSHS010000270.1:0-29267 GCA_041752115.1 Pirellulaceae bacterium
GTAATTGGAATCCTGGAGCAACTCCAGGCTCGCCAAGCCGTGCCGCTGCTGCTGAGCGAGGCATTGGCTTCCTCTTCGACGACTGAATCGACCGGGCAGGAGGTGCCGGTGGCCGACGCGGCACGGCAGATGATCACCAAAGTACTCGGGAGCCTTCCCAGCCGGGAGGAGGCGGTCGCCTATTTGGGCCGGCGCATCGACACATCGCTGGCCGGAACTGCGCCAGGAATGATCGATCTGAATGATCAGGTCACGCTTTGGGTGTGGGATCACGATCAGCAGCTGCTGCGGCAGCAGAGCGTGCCGGCTGATGATGCGGCGTTTCTGGCCGCCGCGCGAGCGGCCCGCGATCGCTACCAACTCGCTCCGACGGATCGCGAGATACAGCGCATGTATCTGGCCACCGGTCTGGAAACGGCCAAGCGACTCTTCGGCTACGACCGACCACTGACCGATCAGGCCGGTCCGGCCTACTCCGCCGCGTCGGCAGCCGACAGCGGCGTGCTCGAAGGGGTCCTGCAGCTGGCTCTGGAAAAGAACATGCAAGGTGCCGCCGTGGCGGCCATTGAGCTGCTGGGGACCAAAGGGGACCGGAGCATTCTGCAGAGCAGCGATGGAAAAACTCGACCGCTGACCCTGGCGCTGGTGAACCGTGTACGACGGGTCCAGGCCGCGGCGGCCGAAGCCATCATGCGTCTCGATCCGACCGAACCCTATCCCGGCTGCAGTTATCTGCCCGACGTGCTCGGCTACCTGGCGGCCGGTGGTGGCCGGCGACGCGTGCTGGTGGGTGATCCGCGCGTGACGATGACGCAGACACTGGCCGGTTACCTGAACGCGGTGGGTTTCGAGGCCGACACGCAGCAAACCGGTCGAGCGCTGATTCTGCAGGCGTTTGAAAGTCCCGATTACAGTCTGGTGATGCTCGGCGACGCGATTGACCGTCCGCGTTTCCGCGAGATCGTACAGACGCTGCGGCGCGATCCTCGAACCGCGGACTTGCCGATCGGCCTGATGGCTCGCGACATCAACGAGCAATCGGCTGAGTTGTTTGCCCGGCGGGATCCGTTGACGATAGTGCTGGCTCCGCCCCAGACTCAGCAAGACGTCGAAACGGATGTGCAGCAGCTGTTGAAGCTCTCAGGACGCCGTCAGATGACGGTCCAGGAGCGGACGCAGCAGGCAGCCATGGCGCTCGACGCCCTGGCGCATCTGGCGGCGTCTCCAGACCGCTACGGGTTCTATGACTTGTTGAAACTCGACACGCAGCTGCTGTCCGCGTTGAACACTCCGGTACTCGCTGCCAAAGCGGCTCAAGTGCTCGGCTTGCTCGGCACTCCCATGGCGCAGCGCACGCTGGTGGAATTCGCCAGCTCCCAGCTGCAGCCGGTGGCAGATCGCCAGGCCGCCGCCGCGGCGTTCCGGGTGGCAGTCGGTCGACGCGGCCTGCTGCTGACGCGAGACCAGTTGCTCGCGCAGTACGACCTGTACAACCGCAGCGAAACGCTCGACCGCGACACGCAACAGGTGTTGGCGTCGATCCTGGATACGTTGGAAGAGCCGACGCGCAAACCTGATACTCCCCGGAACAACGATTGACCGCGTCACCACGGTACGACGGTTTATGCCCACTTACCTCGCAAACCACATCAACGAAACGGGCCCTCCCATCCCCGGCATCATCGGATCGAGCCCGGCCATGGAGGAAGCCTATCGTCTGACACGCCGCGTCGCGCGCAGTAACGCCTCCGTACTGCTGCTCGGCGAGACCGGGACCGGCAAAGAACTGATTGCTTCGGCCATCCACCATCTGAGTAACCGGGCGAGTGGCCCCTTTGTGCGAGTCAATTGTGGTGCACTCAGTGAGAGTCTGCTGGAGAGCGAGCTGTTCGGACATGTGCACGGCGCGTTTACCGGCGCCATCAAGAACCGGACGGGCCGCTTCGAAGCCGCTCATACCGGCACCATCTTCCTCGACGAAATCAACTCCACCTCCCGGATGCTCCAGGTCAAACTGCTCCGCGTCCTGCAGGAACGGGAATTCGAACGGGTGGGAGATACCCAGACCATTCAGGTCGATGTGCGCGTCATCGCCGCCAGCAATCGGAACCTGATGGAAATGGTTGACGAGGAGTGCTTTCGCGAAGATCTCTACTGGCGTCTGAATGTCGTGCCGATCGAAATCCCTCCCTTGCGACAGCGGCGCGAAGACATCCCCCAGCTGGTCGCCTTCTTCTTGAACCACTACAACGAAGTGAATGACCGGTATGTGGTGCATATCCAGCGTGAAGCCATGCAAGCCATGCAGGACTACCACTGGCCAAAAAACGTCCGCGAACTGCAGAACTATGTGGAACGAGCCGTGGTGATGGCCGACGGTGATGAATTGACCGTCGACCTGCTCCCGCCGACCGTCGTGGGCGGCGAGCAGACGCGCAGTCGCATCCGCGGGGTCGACCTCGAGTCGCTCACCTACGAGGTCGTCCAGCACGGCCTCTCCGCAGCCGGTCCCGACGAAGACAACCTGCATGTGAAGATCGTCAACCGAGTGGAGCGCGAGTTGATTGCGCAGGTGATGAACGCCTGCAACAACGTGCAGACCAAAGCGGCCGCCAAACTCGGCATCAACCGCAACACGCTTCATAAGAAACTACGAGAATACGACCTGGACGGGCAATCGTGAAACTATGTTGTCACGCATTACCATCACCTGCTTTGCCGCCAGCTACGGTGTGACGCTCGGGCTGGAAATCTCGCGTCTGTTCTTTCGTCTCCGCGTGCGTTGGCTGGTCATGATCGCCTTTGCCGCCGCCGGCCTGGTCGCTCATACCGCCTACTTGTGGGAACATGCGCGGGGCGAGATTCAGGGCAGGGCCCTGACCCCCTTGTCCTCCTGGTACGACTGGTGCCTGCTGGGCGCCTGGGTGCTGGCGACCGCCTATCTGGTTCTGGCCATCCGGCGGCCGGAAAACACCGTCGGCTTGTTCTTGATCCCGCTCGTATTGCTCCTGATCGCTGCCGCCTATGCGGTCCGCCATGTCCCTCACTTCGAGCGCGAAGAAGCGCTCAACTACTGGGGCATGATCCATGGCATCATGCTCCTGCTGGGAACGGTCGTCGCCGCCCTGGGCTTCGCGGCTGGAGTCATGTTCTTGATGCAATCGTATCGGCTCAAGCACAAGATGCTACCCCGCCCGGGCCTGCGACTCCCCAGCCTCGAGTGGCTGCAGCAGTTCAATCATCACAGCCTGCTCTCATCGACTGGCCTGCTGGCACTCGGCCTCCTCGCCGGACTGGTGCTCAATATCATCGGCCATTCCAATCAGTCGGGCAGGATCTCCTGGACCGATCCGGTCGTCCTCTCCTCCTCGCTGCTGTTCGTCTGGCTGGCGATCGCGACGGTGGTCGAATCACTCTACAAACCGGCTCGGGCCGGCCGCAAAGTCGCCTATATCACGCTGGTTAGCTTCATCTTCCTCGGCCTGGTCCTCATCCTGGTGCTGTCCGGACGCCATGGGATCGCGCCGCCCGGTTCCCCCTCGCCCCCGCAGCTGCAACAAGATCCAACGGCCAGCGGCCAGCGACCGCAGATTGCGGGAGGTGCGTGATGAAGCTGCTGCTGGTCGGATGCAGCCACCACAATGCATCCGTCGACGTTCGCGAAAGCCTGGCCTTCACACAGGAGCAGACGGTTGAAGCGCTCCGCTGCTGGCAAGAACGCTATCCCACCACGGAAGCCGTGCTGCTGAGCACCTGCAACCGGGTGGAGTTCTACGTGGCCGGCACCGGACCGCAGGCCACTCCCCCCCACGACGACATGGTACGGTTCCTGGCCGATTTCCACCGGCTTAATCCGCTCAACCTGCAGAAGTGCTTGTTCCAGCTGTCCGACCAGGAAGCCGTCCGACACCTGTTCCTGGTCGCTTCCAGCCTTGACAGCATGGTCGTGGGGGAAGCGCAGATCCTGTCACAGGTGAAGCAGTCCTTCGCCGCGGCCCAGGAGGCCCAGACCACCGGCCCACTGACCCATCATGCCTTCGAGTCGGCCTACCGCGTGGCAAAACGGGTCACTCACGAAACGGACATCAACCGGCGGCGTGTGAGCATCCCCAGCGTGGCTGTGGGCGACTACGCCAGGCAACTGTTCGAGACCTTCACCAATAAAAGAGTGCTGCTGCTGGGCGCCGGCGAGATGGGTGAGGAAACGTTGCGGTATCTGCGCGATGAAGGAGCTCAGGATATCGTCGTGCTCAACCGCCACCGCGAACGGGCGGAAACGCTCGCCCAGCGGCTGCAGGCCCAAGTCGACTCCTGGGACCAACTCGATCAGCGGCTCGCCTGGGCCGACCTGATCGTCAGCACGACCGGCGCTCGTGAGCCGATCGTTACCGCCGAACGCTTTCGGGCCGTGGAACAGACGCGAGCGGAGCGACTGCTGTTTGTTCTCGACTTGGCCGTTCCGCGCGACTTCGATCCGGCGATCGCACAATGCAGCAACGTCTACCTCTACTGCATCGATGACCTGCAGGCAGTCTGCGAACGAAACCGCCGCGCCCGACAGAAAGAATGGCCCAAGGCCGAACGTGTGGTGGAGGAAGAGACCCTCCGCTTCATGGCCGAACGGCATCATCGCGTGACCGTCCCCACGATCCAGCGACTGCGGGAACAGGCCGACAGCGTGAAAAACGACGAACTCCAGCGGCTGATGAACAAGCTGGGGGAGATCGATCCGCGTGCGCGCGAGGAAATTGCCCGATCCTTTGACCGGCTCGTCAACAAATTGCTCCACCCGCCGCTGGAATCACTCCGCGATGAAGCCCGCAAAGGCTCACCCCACAGCCTGCTCGATGCCCTCAGACACCTGTTCCAGATTCCGGAGTGAGTGGAGCACTCCCCTCCTTGCGCATCGTCCTCACCACGCCTCCACTCACTCCCACTTGGCAATTGGACACTCCTGGTTGGATATTCTGCGGTTCAGGCGGCGGGGAGTCGGACACCATTGGCTGCAGGTAGCCGACGCCAGGAGAGATTCCACAAGTGGATACCGCTGACCCGAGTCCTCAACCGCAGAATCTCGAATATCCAACCGCAGATTGATGAAGGAAGAGGAACCGCTGTCAGGAAATGGCTGGTCACTGGAACATGGTCCTTCCTGAGGAACAAATCCCATCACTGCGATCAGGAGGATCGTTCCCGGCCTTTCATGTCCCCACCTTCAACCCGGGTCAGCCGCTGGACCATCCCTGTGGTTTGTCCTGTTGCAGCCAACAGAAAAGGCCACCGAACGGTCGCCGGTGGCCACTATGATCCTGACAAAGTGTGTGCGGCACAGACCACCCTGAGCCTGTGGGAACCAGAGCCCTCAGGCGACCAACCCCGACGATCGCTGGCCTGTAACACTAATGCGGACTTCGAGCGCTCACTCCTCCCAATCCTCTTCCTCGTCCTCGGACTCTTCCTCGTCGTCCTCGTCGTCCTCATCAAACTCGTCGTCTTCCCAGTCGTCTTCTTCGTCGTCCCAGCCCTCTTCCAAGTCCTCCTCGTCGTCGTCCTCGACTTCCTCCCACTCCTCGTCCTCGAAGTCGTCGTCGAACTCCTCTTCTTCCTCGTCCCCTTCCTCGTCATCCTCTTCTTCGTCGTCGTACTCTTCGAACTCGTCTTCCTCCTCGACCTCGTCTTCCTCCTCTTCTTCTTCCTCCTCCTCCTCGTCGAGGTCGTCCTCGTCGTCGAATTCTTCTTCGTATTCCTCCTCTTCGTCATAGCCGTAAACGGGCATGACGGTCGTCAGAGAGGATACTTCGTTTAACAGTTCTTCTGCCGGCATTTGGGTAGGTGATGTAAATCTCACTTCCGACTTCTCCTGCTCCTGTTGTGCTTCGTCGGGGGACATAGGTGCGCCGAGTATTCCACTCGTCTGGTCCGAACGACTGTCCGGATTGCGTAACGCCAGAGCGCGAGGCAAATCGTCCAGATTCCGGAGACCAAACAGTTGTAGGAAACGCTTAGTAGTTGTGTAAAGGTAGGGTCGGCCCAATTCGTCACTCCGCCCGCCAATACGAACCAGGTCCCGTTCCATCAGCTGACGCAGTATTTCTCCACAGTTCACACCGCGGATCGCTTCGATCTGAGCTCTCAATACCGGTTGACGATAGGCGACAACAGCCAATGTTTCCATAGCGGGTGCGGAAAGCCGCACCTCCGACGGCACGTGCTCCAGCCGCCGCAGCCAGGGAGAAAATTGACGCCGTGTCAGCAGCCGATAACCACCGGCCACTTCCTCAATGCGAAACGCCCGACCCGCCTGATCGTACAGCTCGTTGAGCTGCCGTACCACCGTACGAGCTTCTGTGCCGTCTGACAACCGAGCATGCTGAGCCAGTTTGCGGCTGTTGAGCGGTTCACGCGTCAACAACAATATCGCCTCAACTCGCTGTCGTCGAGCTACCATCTCCTCGGAATCGGTCAGGCCGGTCGACCGATACGCAGACCCAAGCCCCCACCAAGTGCCATGCGGCCGGACCACTCCAGCCCGATACTCCGCCACTCGGCGATATCGCAAGGCTACACTGCCCAGTCGCTCAGCCGTTACTGTTGGAACGAATCGCATGACGCTAAATCGGCTCGGACAGTCACTTCACTGTAATGGCAACGAAACGTCCGCGACGTTTTCCTCTGCCCTCAGCTTCCTCCATCCCCCATCACGGGATCCACCCCCATGCCCCATCCCAAGCGCTCACCCCAGACCGAAGCCATGTCGCAAAGGATTTGCCAGGCAAGTGATAAGTATCGCCAACCTGAGCCCTCTGACAACCCTCCATCAGTTCACCCTAAAATATTGTCAGGATGAAAGATACGAGTCCTTCGGCCCGTCCGCTATTCCCTCCCCATCTCAGCTCGCTTGCGAACTGATCGCGACTGAGAAACAATGGGGAGAATCGAGCACTCCAGGATCGATCCCGCTTCGGTATACAACGTCCCTGGCATCGCGGCCCATAGCCTGAACTTACGGTAAAACAACAACTTACGATGTTCCGACGAAATTTCCCGCGATTCTTGATCGGGCTGCTCTTCGCCGCAGCGGCCGCCTTGATTCTCTACATCGGCATCGTGACCTTCGGCCGCGTCTCCGGCGAAGAGTTCGCTCCCGATAGCTTCGAGCGGCGACACTACTACTACTACGAACTCCCCTTGGTCCGACTCAAGATCTCTCCCATCCGCCGCACCGTCTCCCAAAACCAGCTCGAAACGGCACTCGTCAACGGAAAATACCTCACCCCAAACACACCCCCTACACGATGGGATTTCGTCTCGGCGCGCCGAGCGGCGGTGGAGTGGTGTCACGGAGATGCCTTGATTCTCTGCCGGTATCTGGATGCCTGGGATCCGGCCAACAACTTCGTCAGTTTCTGGGAGACCTGGACGACGAATCACCCGGCCCTGGCCAAAGTCCTCTGGCCGCCTGTGGCCGACCTGGCTCGGCGCAATCGGTACTACCTGATTCCACCACTGTTTGATCGAGCCCTGGCATCTGACGACGCGCAAGAGCTCCAGACCGATCTCAACGGGCTGATGGCTGAGTGCCTGGAACAGACCGCCAGAACCGAGTGGGAACTGGAGCACTTCGACGAAGCGTTGGAGCTCTACCAAGCCGCTTTGGGATACCAGCCGGATCGAGCCGCCTGCCGGGAAGGACGCGCCGCCTGCCTCAAGGCGCTGGGGCGAGCCGAGTCGACCAGCCCTTCGAAACCCGACGAAACCCCACAGCTGGAGGCGGATCCATAAGCGGTCGCTTGCTCGACCGAACCGAAATTTCAGCGAAACTTGCCGAACCGATCGGCACGTCCACCCCCATCATTCATCGCCAGAAGGTATGCTGGAGGTGAGGCCCGAAGGATCACCGAGCGCCCGTTGGCAGCCGCCCTGGCCGCGATGCAGCTCGGATGCGCAGCTGAGCGAGAACCGGGGATTAATTCGACCACCGGCCCGACGAGCACCACGATTCTTCGGGCTGCCGCCACCGCCAGTACACAACCCTTGAACTCGGCCACCATGATCATCAATCTCGACCACAACGCGACCACGCCCATTCACCCGGAAGTCGCGGAAGCGATCGCACAGTGTTACCTCTCGGGGTATGGGAATGCGGCCAGTTCCCACCAGTTTGGTCGCCGAGCGCGCCAGGTGCTTGAAGAGGCTCGCGAAGGAATCGGCCAGCTCGTGGGGGCCGACATGACGGGGATGCACGCTGACCGCGTGCTCTTGACCAGCGGCGGGACGGAGGCCAATAACCTGGCCATTCTGGGACTCTGCGGTCGAACGCCGGGACGAGTGATCATCTCGTCGATTGAGCACCCGAGCGTGACCGGTCCGGCGGAGCAGTTGCAGCGCCGCGGCTTTGACTTGCAGCGATTGCGCGTCAACAGTTCAGGGGTCGTGGACGAAACGCATCTGGACGAGCTGCTTTGTCCGGATACACGGCTGGTCAGCATCATGCTGGCGAACAATGAAACGGGAGTGCTGCAGCCGATCGAGCGGATTGCCGCGCGCTGTCACCAGGCCGGGGTGCTGTTGCACACCGATGCGGTGCAGGCGGTGGGCAAGATCCCGGTGCACTTCGGTCAGCTGCAGGTGGATGCCATGACGCTCACCGCGCACAAGTTCCATGGCCCGCGTGGCATCGGCGCGTTGGTGTTCAAACGGCCGCTGCGGTTGGAGCCGTTGTTCTTCGGGGGCGTGCAGCAGATGGGCCTGCGGCCGGGAACGGAGCCGATTGAGCTGGCAGTCGGGCTCTACCGCGCGCTTCAGATCTGGCACCGAGACGCTCCCACACGCGTGACGCGCATGACTGCCTTACGCGATCGCTTTGAAGAGCTGTTGCGCGGCGCCGACTTGGGAGTGGTGATCAACGGGCTGGGCGCTCCGCGGCTGCCTCACACATCGAACGTGGCGTTCCCCGGCCTCGATTGCCAGGCCGTCCACATGGCGCTCGATCTGGCCGGAGTTGCCTGCTCAATCGGCTCGGCGTGTGCCAGCGGAGCCAGTGAGCCGTCTGCCGTGCTGCTGGCCATGCGGCTGCCGTCCCAGATTGTCGACAGCGCGCTGCGTTTCAGCCTCGGCGCGTTCACCACGCGCGAGCATATCGATCTGGCCGCAGGGCGCATCATTGACGCCGCGCGCCGGCTCTACCAAGGCCGCCAGCTCAGCACCAGCCTCCCGCGCTAGCGTCTGCTCCTGCTCGCACTCGAAGAACCCGCCAGTGAGCATCCACAGCCGGGTGTGCCAAGACAAAAAGACCGCGTGACAAAAAGATGGACGCTACGGAGTCTGCTTCCGGTCAGTGGCTTCCGGAACCGCTCAAGGACCTACCCACCCACTCTCGTCTCGCGCAACGCGTCGGAAGTCGGGCTGCGCAGTCCGGTCCCGCCCACCCGCTGGAGGCGGGCCCTTGCCGTAGCCTGGGGCGGAGCGCAGCCCCGAGCACGATGTCCTCGGAGGGGCAACCGTGGAATCTATCCAGGCTGCCATAACGGAGGCAGACTCTCCAGAGCGCTAACCGGATCATTGACCTGTTGGCAGCGGACAGTAGACGGACTGTCAAGGGTAAGTCGCGAAGCGACGACCCAAAGAGAGCCCAGGGCCTGGCAACGCGAGCGCCAGCGAGCATTGACGCCGCCCCGGGTTATCGGAAACATACCACGGCAGCCACAACGTGGCGGCCCTGTCTGTCCCCGTTCGCTCGACTGCGGAATGGCGACCGTATGGTGTCAACCGATCAACTAAAGCCTGGCCCCCGGACGTTTCCCGCCTGATCTCAGGGGAAGTTCGTTTGTTCGGAATCCAGGCCAGTGGCGAACCGATCGTGCCGTCCTGATTTGCAGGCCAATTGGTTTCTCACGGAGGCACGGAGGGCGGGGGCAGCGGAAATGGGCAAGACCTGTCAAGAAATCGCTCGCCACTCGAACTCTGTGAGCTCCGTGGCTCCGCGAGGCTTATAATAATTGCGATCCGCCGAAGCGCGGCAGCGCCCATCGGCGTCCGAAGCTAACCGCGACCAAGCAATCATGAACCCATTCCATTTTGGTCACACCCTGCATCTGCTCCTTCTCGGCCTACTGGCAGTCGTGGTAGGTGCGGTCCAAATGATTCATCCATTCATGGGTAATTCCTTCGTTATGCGGGTATTGTACCCAATTGCGTGCATTGTCATTGGCACTATCGTTGTCGGCTTCATCGTGGCCCCAATCCCAACCGTGAAGTCGCCTGCAACAACACCATCAACGCCCCATGAGCGTCACGTGGCATCGACGTGGAACGCGTTCATCTACCTCGCGATTCTCGGCTGCCCGATTGTGATGACGATCTTCTCGATGGTGGACCGCCAGGATATGGACAGAGTAGATTACGAGGACCAACTTCGGGAAAGAGTCGAAAAGATCAATCAAGGCAAAGAGGACGGCACTGTCGGTGAGGCATTTCAACGTCTATACGGAGGACCAGAACTGCGGAGTGAACAGGGCAATGAAGTGGAGGAACGCTAGTCGAATTGACAACAGTTGGATCGGTCCGGAACACTTTCGATCGCAGGGGAATCTCGAGCCGGTACGAGCGCGGGTTCCACGACTTGTTTGCTGACGGAGAGCTGTAGTTCCTGTTCAAATAGCGTGCCATTTGAGACCTTGGAGGAGTTCGTGACGGTTAGCGGGGCGCGACGAGCGGATCGAGAGACGCGGTGCAACCCTTCAGGATCGAGTCAAGCGGCGAGGCAATGCTGCTCTTTGTCAAGTCTCGCGGATATGCTACCGCGCACCATGAGGCCTGAGGAAGCGCGGTGGGACTGGTGGACGCAGCTGGAGAACAATCACACCGCTCGGCGAAGGAAAAAATGAGTTGGCAGGAGCCTGTGCGGTTCGATACATTGAGGTGAGGGCGCGCGGTACGCCCTGAGAATCGAACGACTGGCGACACTTGTGAGTTATTGAGACTGACGCCATGCTCGAATTCATCGAATGGGCGATCCGAGGCTTGCTTTGGATCGCTGCCGGACCGCTTGACCGTCGGAGAATTCGGCGGTTCTTTGAATGCCGCGGTGAATCGGTCGAGTCGATTCGTTGGGCTCCGCTGACGACGGGATGGATGAGCCACTGGTACGATCGTCTCTACTGTGTTCGCTACGACAATGCAAGGGGAAGCGTTGAGATGGCAAACTGCCGCACAAGTTGGTGGACAGGTGTCATCATCACGAGCGCCGATGAGGGGGGAGAGGAAGGCATTGAGTGTGTTTGAAAAGGAGCGATGGGTGCGCACCTCGAAGAAGTTATTAGCAGGCATTCAGCCCGCATAGCGAGCCGTGTATGTGGGTACCCAAGTCACCTGGCGAGAACGAAGTAAGCTTGAGAAGGGAATCGCTGGGCCATGCGGTCTTCTACGTGGGCTTCCTTGCTGTCTTCCTTCTTTTCGCGGCCAAAATCGGAGTGGGCAAAGGGTTGAGCCAGTTCGAACCCGTTCCTTGGAGTAAGTTCCCCTGGCTTGCGCTGAAGACTCTGGGACTATCCGTTGTGGCACTCATTCCCACCTACTTCTGGCAGAAAACGACGATTCGGAACATTCGGTCACGGGCGTTCGTCTGTCTTGGGTGTGGAAAGGAATGCAGCGACAGTGGCGCTCCTTCGTGCAAATGTGGAGGTCCGTGCGTCGACTTGAACCATGCGAAGTGGATTGACACGGAAAGGGAAGAATGAAGGCGGTGCGAACGTCCATTTCATCCACCGAATCATGAGCTCGTCGCCGTGTTGCTGATCTGCCTGTTACTCGGTTGGATTGCAGACCACTGACATCTACAGAGTCACCTGGACGCGGATGCCGTTCTTGTTCAGGAGTGTAAATACCTGCTCCGGAGACGACTCAGGATGGGAAGCGTCGGCAAACCCGTGACCGAGTATCCCGAAGTGCGTTTGTTTGCCTGTCGGATGTCTGACATCGCTGGTCCCTGGGCCGATCGATTGAAAGGGGAGCTTAGCCCACCTGGTAACGTTTGCAGAGAATACTACATCGATGTGCTGACCGACCCCCCTGCGGACCTCCAAGGGGGCGAAGCGAACGCCTTCAAGGTATCCACTGTCGACCGAACCATTGTGTTCGTTCTGGATGAATCGCCAGAGTGGTGAAGCAAGCGCAACGGGAACGGAGACGTGTTTCTCTTGGCGTCCGCAGAGCGTGCCACGCCTCGGTAGAGTTTTTCTTGGGATTCTTCCGGTTGCGATGAGGGATTTGAGGCGCCGTTGGTGATTCTTCTAATAGAGGCCCTGCTGGTTCGGCCACGGCGGCCCTGAAAGTCAGCTGGTTGCTCCGGACATCGCCGTGCGCAGCGCAGGGAAGAGGGGAGAAGTGCCATGGCGTTGGGCATCAAGCCGATCGTCGATTTCGCCTTCAAGCGGATCTTTGGCAGTGCGGACCACACGTTGCCGCTCCTGGCCCTGCTGCAGGCCATCCTCGCGCCCGACCAGCCGCTCACAGAGGTCGAGATCCTCAATCCCTTCAGCTACCAGGAATTCCAGCAGGACAAGCTGATCGTGCTGGATATCCGCGCCCGCGACTCGGCCGGCCAGTGGCTGAACATCGAGATGCAGGTGTCGGTCGTCCCAGGGCTGCTGCAGCGGCTGGTCTACTATGCCTGCGCTTTGTACGTGGACCAGCTGGAGGCCGGCGGCAGTTATGCCACCTTGCGACCGGCCATTTCCATCTGCCTGCTTCCCAAAATCCTGTTCCGGGAAGTGCCCTTTGCGCATCACCGCTTCCGGCTGGTGGACCGAGAGCATGCCCGGGAGCTGTCCGACGCGGTGGAAGTGCACACGCTGGAGCTGACGAAGTATAATCTCAGGGAGTCGACCATTGCGCATGCTTCGGCGATCGAGCAATGGGCGTTCTTCCTGCTGTGTGCCGACCGGTACGAGGCGGCTCGGCTACGGGAACTGCTGCCCGGGGCGGCGTTTGAGCAGGCGATCACTGCCCTCGAATCGATTGCAGCCAAGACGGAGGATCGTGCCATGTACGACCAGCGAGAGAAAGCCCAACGCGATTACCGTTGGCAACTCGACAGCGCGCGAGAGGAAGGACGCGAAGAGGGACGGGTGAAGGGACACGAGGAGGGACGCCGGGAGGGCCGGGAAGAAGGACGCGAAGAAGGAGTGGAGATAGGTGCACTGGTGGGAAAGATTCAGTTACTCCAGCAACTCGTAGGCGAAACCTGCGATTCCACCGCCAGTCTGGCGCAGCGGCCAACCAGTGTGCTCCTCACGCTGCTGGCCGACCTGCAGCAGCGACTACGCGCACGGGAACGAGACCCCGATTCACCATCATCTTGATCCATACGAGTCGACAATGGGATGGAATAGGAACAGCAGGACCAGCATGCAGTATTGGTCCATGAACAGCTGTCGATTGCCGGCCTTGTCCCGTTGCGTGCCTACCTCGTGCCACCGCTCAAGCAACGGAACCAGTCGATCGAGGTACTTTAGCCCCGTGACATCACGCGATTCGATGCGTTTCTTTCGCTTCCGCGCTTTCCGACTCGACATCGTCTGCACCTGCCACTATGACAGAACCATCCATCTATCAGGGGCTATGCGCAAGTGTCGTGCCCAAACCGTGGGAAATGTGGCTAGCAAATCTCGAGCCGAACAGGATTGAGAGAGACTCCATTCTTCACCTTTCCTGACCCCCACGAGCTCCGCTCGTGCGGTGAACCAGATGGTGAGCTACCGCGCCGCTCGCCCCCTTCTTCCCTGACCCCCACGAGCTCTGCTCCTGCGGTGAACTAGATGGTGAGCTATACGGCTCTGCTCGCCCCCTTCTTCCCCGACCCCCACGAGCTCCGCTCGTGCGGTGAACCAGATGGTGAGCTACGGCGCCGCTCGTCCCCTCTCTCCCTGACCCCCGCGAGCTCCGCTCGTGCGGTGAACCAGATGGTGAGCTATACGGCACTGCTCGCCCCCTTCTTCCCCGACCCCCGCGAGCTCCGCTCGTGCGGTGCACCAGATGGTGAGCTATACGGCTCTGCTCGCCCCCTTCTTCCCCGACCCCCACGAGCTCCGCTCGTGCGGTGAACCAGATGGTGAGCTACGGCGCCGGCAAACGATTCCTCGCCGCCTGCATCGAGTACTCGCCGAACGTGCCGACGTAGAACCCCGTGCTCCCAGTCGCAGCAGATGCGCCAGGTTGTTCTGATAGCAAAACGCGATCTCCAGCGGTGCCGTGTCCGCCTCGGCACGCAACGGAGCGTGGATATGACTTAGCATGACCGACAGCCGAGCAGGAAGGCAGCGCGCAAACTCGCGGTAGCTCACCATCTGATGCACCGCACGAGCGGAGCTCGTGGGGGGCGGGAAGTGTTGAGAGGACAGCGTCGGTAGCTCACCATCTGATGCACCGCACGAGCGGAGCTCGTGGGGGTCGGGAAGGGTTGAGAGGGCAGCTGTCGGCAAACGACGCTTGTTGCCAAGTGTCAGTCGCGAAGCAACGACCTCTTGTGACACGATGACCCCACTGGCCGAGGGCCGAGAGAGTGGCAGAAGCCAGGGCGATGGGACGTAGTGCCGTCGGAACTGATTGCTCAGCGAGAGCCCGCGACCAGACGGCTGCAACAGGACGACTGCAGGTTGAATCGAACTAGCGATTCTGGGTACATCGTCCGTTGACGAGCATGACTCCGGACGGCGATTCGCTGCAGCACTGGCAAAGCCAGTGCCACCCGGCCGCGGGACTTCCCAGGCACAACCACCCTCGTAAGACTCCTCTCTCCCCGATGGCATCGGTTGGATTTATCGACACGCTTGTCAATCGCTTCGACACCTGAACGGTTCGCGAAGTGCGGATTCCATCGCCAGCGAAACACACCCACAGCCGGAATGTTCGTGGTGACCTGGTGTATTCGCGGCATTTCTCGCGCTCCAGTTCGATCGGTGGACCGAGACACGGTTCACATCTTGGGCACGGCACATGAGTTGCTTGGACGTGGGCCGTCTATCGTCCGCCTCGAACTATGCGGCGGCGGTTCCGAAATGTGATGGGAGGAAAAGTGAGCATGCCCAAGCAGCGGCCTTCAGCCTTTACACTGGTCGAACTTCTGGTGGTGATCGCCATCATCGGCATTCTGGTCGGATTGCTGTTGCCCGCCGTGCAAGCGGCCCGCGAAGCCGCCCGGCGGATGAGTTGTTCCAACAATCTGAAGCAGATTGGCTTGGCCATGCACAATTACGCCGTCTCCAATCAGGAGGCCCTGCCCAATGCGGGCTGGACTGGCATCAGCTATCCGAACGACTATTCGCCGCTCGCCAAACTGTTACCCTTTGCCGAACAGGCGAACCTCCAGGATCTGATCGATTTCTCGATCAACCTGGGCCATCCAGGACGCGACGACCTGCCGGCGGCCCTGCGGCCGGCGGCTGGTACAGCCGTCCCCATATTCTTGTGCCCGAGTGACGGCCAGGTCCCAATCCACGCGATGACCCTGCCTTCTGGAACCGTCCTTCCAGTGGCCGGAACCAACTATGCGATGAACCATGAGAGCGGACGAGCCGGCGGGGCTTACCATCCGGGCTTCGGAGAGGGTGACGGCCTCTGCTGGGTCAATGCCAAAGTCACACTCGCTTCGATCATTGACGGCACCTCCCATACGCTGGCTTTCACCGAATCGTTGCGAGGTCCCTGCGATTCGCCGGCGCTGACGCCCACGCCGGACGTACAGGTCTACCGCGCGATCGCTTCGCCGGATCTGGCGTCGACGGCGGAAACCGGAGGGCTGGCGGCGTTGCTGCCCCGCGTCACCGGCTGGGATGGCACTCGCCTGTCGTTCTGGCTGCGGGGCTCGTCGCCGACCGGTCCGGTCATGAACGGGCGTTTCACTCCCAACGCTGACTATCCCGACTTGACCTCCAGGTCGTCCAAAGTCACAGCCGCCCGCAGTCGTCACCCCGGTGGCGTGAACGCCGGGATGGCCGACGGAAGCGTGGGTTTCATCAGCGAGACCATCGAACCAGATACCTGGCACGCTCTCTGGACACGGGCGGGACAGGAATTGAACAACTGATGAACTAACGTGGAGGACGTCTCACACCAGGCGGACTCGATGCAATCATGCTCCACGCTTACGAGACAAGGGCCGACGGGACGAAACACATGACGACAACGGACAACGCCGTTATTCCACTGCGAATCGAGCATCTCACCAAGTGTTTTCGACAGGGCGCTACGACGATTGAAGCCTTGAGTGACGTGTCTCTGGACGTCGTTTCCGGCGAATTCGTCGCCGTGATGGGAGCCAGCGGTTCGGGCAAGAGCACCCTGCTGCACTTGATGGCCGGATTGATGCCTCCCACGTCGGGGAGCGTGCACGTTGGCGGCGAGAACATTGGCGAGATGAGTGACTCGCGCAAGACGAGATTCCGCCGCAAGAACATCGGCGTGATCTTTCAGCAGTACAACCTCATCCCCACGCTGACGGCGGAAGAGAACATGCTCCTGCCGGCTCAACTGGAACGTGGAACGCGGGTGTCACACTCGCGGCTCGACGAGTTGCTCGATCTGCTGGAAATCAAGGAGCGACGCACGCATCGCCCCGACGCTTTGAGCGGCGGCGAGCAGCAGCGCGTCGCGATTGGGCGGGCGCTGCTGGTGGACCCGGCCATCATCCTGGCCGACGAACCGACCGGGAATCTCGATTCGACCAACAGCACGAAGATCTGTACTCTGCTGCGAAAGCTCTGCACGGAACAGAATCGCACTTTGGTCGTCGTGACGCACGACAAGAGCGTGGCGGACTACGGCGATCGGACCATTCATCTCCGGGACGGGCGGACAGTGTCATAGAAGGGAGACGGGAGCGATTCCGTTTTCCTGCCTCGATCGTTCGTCCGCCATGACGGCGCCATGGGCCTGGAAGCCGAGCCCGCGCATCGGGCGATTGAGCCCGCCGGCCTGTATCTCCTGACCCCTCTATCCGCGAAGCACCAACATGCTCCTGATCAAACTGACTCTTCGTGAGGCCTGGTATCATCGCTCGCGGCTCGCACTTGCCGTGATGGCGACGGCGGCGATGTCCGCAATGCTCGTCTGGCTCGTCGGCAGCATCGGCTTGGTGGTGCTGCAGTTCGAGAACGAGGGCGAGAAGTTTCTTGGCCACTATCACGTGGCGATGATACCGCAGGGCGGCGGCGAGCCGGGGGCGGGGGCAGCGCCCGCCAGGCCGCCGATGATGCCCCCAGCGCCCCTGTTCGTCGAGCCGACGGTAGTGGACCAGCTGAGGAGCAATGATCTGGTCATGCAAGTCTCGCCCGCGCGGCAAGTTCGCGGGATGTTCGGGAAGTACACAATGGCCAAATATACGGACGAAGAGAGCGTTCTCCGTCGTCTGCGTGCCGGCCATGGAACGCCGATGGGGAGTCCGACCATCGTGGGGATCGACGCCGATCAGTCGCCGTTCGAGTTAGAAGAGGGCGACTGGTTCGACTCACATCGCGACGAGATGCAGGGTGTGATGGGGACGGCCGCGGCCGGGAGCCTGGGCATCTGGGGCGAGGAGGAAGATCCCGTCCGGGTCGGCGACTATGTGGCCTTGCGCCTCGACGAGACGCAATACAAGATCAAGATCGTCGGACTGGTCGATCAGAAGGCCGGCGGTAGTTTCCGCGTCGGCGGTGGCATCACGCCGGCGGTCAGCGCGGTCTATGTTTCCATGGCGACGGCCGAGAAGATCCAGCCGCTGGGCAACGCGGACCAGGGGAAGGGGCAGTATCTGTATGTCCGGCTGCGGGACGGGGCGAATGTCGCTCAGTTCAAGAGGTCGTGGTTCGAGCACCTGGCGTCCGAGGGGATCCACATGCAACTGCTGGACGCAGGCGATCTTCAGGAGTCGCTCACGAACCGGCCCGATCTGCGCGGCGGCGCCAGCGGACTGATGGGGGGCGCGTCGTCGATGACCGCGATCATCCTCTTCACGACGCTCATTTCGACGCTGATCGTCTTCACCGCGCTCAGTATGGGCGTGGGCGAACGCAGCCGCGTCTTTGCCATGATGCGGACGGTGGGAATGGAACGGCGGCATATCGTCGCGCTCATCTTCGGCGAAAGCATGATCCTCTGCGTGCTCGGGTGGATCGTCGGGTTGACAGCCGGCTGGTTCGTGCTCCAGGCGACCGTCTGGCTGCAGCCTGGCGTGTTCGGGAGCGGCAAGATTGCGTCACTCGACGCTTCATCAATTATCACCTCGGGCGCGGCGGCGTTCTGGGGAGCGTTGCTCGCGGCGATCATTCCGGCGTGGCGCGGAGCGAAAATCAGCCCGCTCGAAGGCATGAACCGCGGATACATCTACCACGTCAGGAAGCGGTGGTTCTACGCCTGCGGGATCGTCGGCGCCGTGATGCTCCTCGTCAATCCGATCGTCATCTATTACGGCGTCAGTCCGGAGACCTCCCTGCTGCGGCTGGCGCTGTATACCTATGTCGGACTCCCGACGCAGATTCTGGGGCTGGTGCTGCTGACGCCGACGGTGGTGCTCTTGGTCGAACGCTTCGTGTCGGCGCCGATCGCCAAGCTGCTGTGGATCGAAAAGAGTCTGCTCAAGAATCAGCTCAGCGCGAACCTATGGCGTACTCTCGGAACGGCCGTCGCGCTGACGATCGGGCTGGGCGTGTACGGCTTCCTCGAGATTTCGGGATATTCCATGCTTGTTCCGTTCACGCACAGCGAGCGGCTGCCCAATACGCTCGTGGCGTGCCTGCCGAAAGGTCTGCCACTCGAGCGGATCGACACGGTCCGAAATCTGAACGGCGTCGACCGAGACAAGTTCCTGCCGATCGCTCTGGAGCAGCCCTTGTTTTCGGCACGGCAGGCGGAACAGTTCGAGCACTTCGGCATGTCGTCCATGCAGGCCGGGGCGGGCGTGGTCGTGTTCGGCCTGGATGTCGCCAAAGCCTTCGAGCCAATGATTCTCGGTAGCAACGCCAGGCATCGCCCGCGTCTGGTCGATGTCGATCTGATCGAAGGGTCGTGGGACGACGCCCTCGGGAAACTCAAGGGCGGCGGACGATATTGCATCATTCCCGATTCGTTTGCCTTCCGCGCGCGATTGCACGTGGGCGATAAGCTCGAACTGATGAAACCCGATCCCGGCGGACGCGGGATGCGCGGACCAGGACCAGGGAGACCGGGTGGCGGAATGCGCGGACGAGGTCCGGGTGGACCGGGTGGCAGTCCGTCAGCAGACGGCGTCCAGCCGATCGAATATGAGGTCTGCGGCGTCGCCAGCGTCCCGGGCTGGCTCTGGATGGCGAAGCTCAGCGGCGTCCGGAAATACGGATACCGCTCGGGCGCGCTGATGTTTGCTCCCTACACGACCGTCCAGGACGACTTCAGATTGAACGACGCCTCCTATTTCTGGTTCGACCGAACCTTGGACGCGAGCGGCGTGCCGACCGTTTCCGATGCGGACCTGGAACGGACGCTCCAGGAACTCGTGGACGCGCACACGCACTCGGGAGACCGCACCGCGATTTCCCGTCCGATGGTAAAGGTCAGTTCGCACGAATACCTCAACGACCGCGTAGGGAGCCGAGGGAACAGTGTGATCCAGGCGGCCGCACGGCTGCCGCTCATCCTGCTGATGATTTCGTCGCTCGGCATGATGGGAACGGTTGCGGCTTCGATTCGGACGCGGCGGTTCGAGCTTGGCGTGCTGCGATGTCTGGGCATGACCCGGTTCGGGCTGGTGCGGCTGATCCTGGCCGAGGCGCTGCTGATTGCGCTGTCGGCGGTGATCATCAGCATCGGCTTCGGGATTCTCGGTGCGTGGTGCTTCGTAGGTCTGATGCGTTACGTGTCGTTTTTTGGCGGTTTCCTTTCGCCGCTGACGATTCCCTGGTATTACCTGTCGCTGGGTTTCGCGGTGACACTTCTGTTGTGCGGTCTAGCGGCTTTGTTTCCGGCCATTGTGGCGGGGTGCAAACAGCCAGCTCTCCTGGTAGGATCGACGTAGACCGCGAATCACCTTTCCGCTGTTCCACTCGAGAGCGATGTGGGGCGACTGTCGTGCGGTTGGCGTAGGGTAAGGGCCACCGTAGCTCCGATCGGGCCAGCAGCGCGTGGTCTGACGACTTTTCATTCTTCTGGGACATTGACAGAGGCGTCAAGCACGTCGCCGCTGGCGAGTGTCGCCAAGCACTTGGTCAAGCCGGGGCGCTCGGTCTTGGCGCCAGAAATCTTGTCCAGGAAGATCGCTGCTTTCGGGACTCCATGCTGCGTCAGTGCGTCCATCGGCAGGCTTGAGTCCTGGTCGTCGGTAGGAACTTGGGAAACACAAAGACAGACACCCTGTTTCTCTTGTTGTCTGCAGAGCGTGGCACGCCTCGATGGAGTTTTTCCGAAATTCTCTGTGTCGCGGTGAGGGATTCGGCGCGCCGTTGGTGATTCTTCTGATAGAGGTCCTGCTGCTTCGGCCCTGAGCGACCGTTGGTTGCACCGGACATCGCCGTGCGCAGCGCGGGGAAGAGGGGAGAATTGCCATGGCGTTGGGCATCAAGCCGATCATTGATTTCGCCTTCAAGCGGATCTTTGGCAGTGCGGAGTACACTTTGCCGCTCCTGGCCCTGCTGCAGGCCATCCTGGCGCCGGACCAGAGAATAGTCCAGGTCGAGATCCGCACACCGCGGAGTTCGATCAAGAGAGTGGTTTCTCACGGAGACACGGAGACACGGAGATGCACGAGAACGACATCGGCACTGCCCTTGTGGATTGTGCGGTTCATCTGCACCAAGATCTCGGGCCGGGGCTGCTCGAAGCAGTGTAGGAGGTGACCTTGGCGCGGCAACTGGAAAAGCGAGGTCTATCCGCTGAGCGTCAGGTGTCCATTCCCATCCAGTACGATGGTCAGCGATTCGAAGAAGGCTTTCGTGCTGATCTGATCGTTGACTGCAAGGTGATTGTGGAGCTGAAATCGGTGGAGACGGTGCATCTAGCTCACAAGAAGCAACTCCTCACCTATCTTCGACTGACCGGCCTGAAGCTTGGTTACTTGCTGAACTTCGGCGAGACACTGATGAAGGACGGCATTACTCGAATTGTCAACGGTGAACTCTGACACTCCCTCCGTGTCTCCGTGTCTCCGTGAGACCCCCATCATCACAAGTCGACGACCGGAATTCCAGCAGGACAAGCTGATCGTGCTGGACATCCGCGGCGCGCGACTCGGCCGGCCGATGGCTCAATATCGAGATGCAGGTGTCGATCGTCCCGGGGCTGCTGCAGCGATTGGTCTACTATGCCTGCGCCTTGTACGTGGACCAGCTGGAGGCTGGCAGCAGTTATGCCACCTTGCGGCCGGCCATTTCCATCTGCCTGCTTCCCAAACTCCTGCTGCGGGAAGTGCTGCCCGGGGCGGCGTTTGAGCAAGCGATCACGGCCCTCGAGTCGATTGCGGCCAAGACGGAGGATCGAGCCATGTACGATCAGCGAGAGAAAGCCCAACGCGATTACCGCTGGCAACTCGACAGCGCGCGGGAGGAAGGACGGGTGAAGGGACTTGAGGAGGGACACGGGAAGGGACTTGAGGAGGGACGGGAAGAAGGAGTGGAGATAGGTGCACTGGTGGGAAAGATTCAGTTACTCCAGCAGCTCGTAGGCGAAACCTGCGATTCCACCGCCAGTCTGGCACAGCGGCCAACCAGTGCGCTCGTCACGCTGCTGGCCGATCTGCAGCAACGACTCCGCGCACGGGAACGGGACCCCGATTCACCATCATGTTGATCCATCCGGCGCCGCCCTATGGGTTATCGGAAACTTACCACGGATTCACGCGTCCCCTGAAAGTGCGGACACGAGAGGCAAGTAACGACCGTTTGATGCACGACGGTCGGCCACCCCTGCAGAGGCATCCCTCTGAGGATGTTGAGCGGCGGCCGTGGGGCGGGTTAGAATCGGCGAGTTGGCACGTCGTCAACAGAGGAACGATGGCTATCGTCGCAGTTTATGGCCCAGCGGAGGGGTCAAGAACTTGCCAGGTGCGACCGGGGATGCAAGAACTGCAGTGTGTGCGCCTCGGGAAGATCCTGATAGATAACCGACGCTTCTGCCTGTTATCATGAACTTGCCATCAACAAGTCCGGCGAGGCTAGTCTGCAAATACGTGAGCGGCGACCTGGTGCTGCGGGAATACTCGGGATGATGACTACCCACCTGCGAGATTTCTCCTGGGAAAGGATGATTGCCGCCGTGGATGCCGTGCGAGAACGAGCGACTCGAATCGCCGCTGCCCTGGAACGGGCAGGGATTAAGCATGCCGTCATTGGCGGCAATGCGATTGCGGCCTGGGTCGCGCGCGTGGACGTGGAGGCTGTGAGAAACACAAAAGACGTGGACCTTTTGGTACGACGCGAAGATCTTGAGCGCCTCATCGAGGTTGCCCAGTCGGTGGGCTTTGTACATCAGAATGTCGCAGGTGTGGACCTCTTTCTGGATGGGCCAGATGGATCTGTCCGGAGCGCAATTCATATTGTCTTCGCACGGGAGAAGGTTCGGGAGGATTATCTGTTTCCCGCCCCCGACGTAACCGAGTCGGAAGCGGGACCTGAATTCACAGTGGCCTCGCTTGACGCATTGGTGCGGATGAAGCTCACCTCGTTCCGCCTGAAGGATAAGGTCCATTTGCTGGACTTATTGGATGTGGGGCTTGTCGATGAAAGTTGGTGCGACCGTTTCCCAACAGCGCTTGGTGCAAGGCTACGAGAATTGGTCGAGTCCATAGAACGGGAGCGGTAACATTCGTGGGAGCAAGAGCTGAACCTTATCGGGGATAGCGGGCCGGCTCCGCTGTGAATGCAGGGTGCTCGACGCGATTCCTGCCGGGCTAACACGGTGGCTACTCGAGAGTCCCAACGATTGACCCTCTTGTGGTATCTTCCAGACTCGTGCACCGAAGGTCTCTCCGTCCCGGTCAAGCGGAGGAACATCGATGACCACCATACGACTGATCGCAGTGATAGCCCTCCCGGGAGTGCTTGCATTATGCGGCTGTACGCACGAATCGAGACCTGCTCCTCCCCCCGATGGCCCCTCACCCTTTCCGGATCTCGGCATCGTCTGCAGCAACTACCCACTGGTTGACGGTTCCACTTCCACTCAGCCGCTGGGCGTCTTCACCGCCTGTCGAGTGCTCGATGCGGGCTATGAATGGGCACTCTGGAATACGGAAGACATACATCGGTTGTATGCCAGCGAGTGGTTCCTGTTTGCCGACCCAAACTACAATGGTGAGAAGCGGGAGCTCTGCGACTGGATTAACGACGCTGTGCGGCACCGGGGTACGCACGCCGCTTACGTCAATCTGATCAAGCAGCGCGCGGAGCTTATACTCGTTGCCCGAGAACCATCTGCCGACGAGCTGTCGCTGGCCGGAAGGAAAGGGATCCGCCTCGACGTGCAGGCCATTGCACACGACGCTTTTGTCCTTCTGTTGAATACCGACAATCCAGTCACCGAACTGACTGTCGAGCAAATCCGCAATATATACACCGGCAAGATCGTGAATTGGAACGAGGTGGGCGGCCCAGACGCGGATATTCATCCATTCCAACGCAATAGGAACTCGGGTAGTCAGGAGTTGATGGAACAACTGGTGATGGACGGCCGTCGCATGATGCGTGCCCCTGACATGATGGTTGGCACATCAATGGCCGAGCCATTCACCATGCTCGATAACGATCTGTACGGAATCGGTTACTCGGTGTACTTCTACCAGGAGCATATGGCACCGAAGGCGACCGTGAAGGCATGTGCCATTAATGGTGTGCCGCCGGATAAACTGACGATCAAGGATGGCACTTATCCCTTTGTTACCGAAGTGTACGCGGTCATTCTTGAAGGATCACCACCAGATTCGGCAGCGCGCCGACTCCGAGACTGGTTGCTGACACCGACCGGACAAACGATCATCGGCCAGTGTGGATACGTGCCAGTTGGCGAGACTGATCCTCTGACTGAGGCGGACCCGCAGTTCATGAGAATCCGTTAGCAGATCGGCCTCGTATTTCATCAATCCACCGTCACCCGGCACTCCCCTTCACAGTCGCACATACCGGTAGAACGTCGAGCGCGAGATCCGCAGCGTCTTGCAGATCGTGTCAATGTCGACCGTCTTGTCGGCGTTGAGTTGCTTGGCGCGTTCGACCTTCGGATCGCTCGCTGAGACTTTCGGCCGTCCTCCATGCCGACCACGCGCTCGTGCAGCGGCCAGTCCCGCCTTCGTTCGCTCTTGGGTCAACCGACGCTCGAACTGCGCCAAGGCGGAGAAGATGTTGAAGATTAGTTCACCTGACGCGGAGGACGTATCAATCGCCCCTTCGTTGAGCGAGCGGAAGCCAATCCCCTGGTTGCGAAGATCCTCAACCAGCGTGATCAGGTGCCGCATACCAGCAGGTGAGAGACAAGAAGATCGCGTGACAAGAAGATCCGCCTATGAACACATCTTCTTGTCATCTCATCTTTCTGTCCTCTGGGCCCGGGCCCCACACCACCGTTCTTCGAGAACTCACGGCAGTGCTTCGTATGCCTCATATCAGCCAATGTGGTCGGTGGGCGATCGAGTCATCTTTGATCGCAGGGGCGACCGTCGGCATCACGCTGGTCGCCTTCGTAGTCCGGCGACTGACGGAATCGGGGAAATGCCGAGCACGCTGCCTCATGTCGTTGCCGGACATGTATTGACTCGCCCCCAGAAAGTGCGGACACTGGAGGTAAGTAACGACCGAATTACGAAACATGAAATGAACCCTCCACCCAATAGACGCTGGCTCCGCTTCAGCCTCTGCACGATGCTCATCGTCTTGGCGGTACTTTGTGTGTTGGCTGCGAGGATATCGCACAAAGCAATCGTACAAAGGCAAGTGGTTGCTTGGGTGCACAAAACGGGCGGGAGCGTTGAATACGACTACGAACGGTATGACGAGAACGGTTGTCTGATCTGGCCCTGGAACGCAGAACTCCCCGCTCCCAAATGGCTCATTGAAGTAGTTGGTGTTGACTTCTTTGCATCGGTAGTTCACGTGCATCTTGGAAACACACATGTCGCCGATCTATCGGCATTAACGAAATTGCCTAACCTGAAAACACTCAGCATGGAGGACCATCCCATTCCGCTCTTCTCGTCACTGGCAAAGTTGCCCCAGTTCGAAGAATTGTCCATCGAGCGCGTGGACATCGCTGAGGAAGATCTGACCAAGATCGAAAGGGCACTGCCGAAGTGTCGAATCGGAGTAGACAGTGATGCATACTATTTGCGCATCCAGCTGGAACGAATCGAAGCCGAGGCGTTGCGCAAATTCAAGGAACAATTTGTGGTCAGTCGCTAGAGCGACAACCCACCCATTGATGACTCAGTGTAATGGTGTCGATCAAGCCACCGAACACTGCCACGCATGTTTGCGGCAGCATGAACTTGGTCCACCCTGACCGATTATTTCTACCGTGACCAGCGAAGGAACCACCAATGAGGAGTTTTTTCCTACACGCTGCTATCGGCTTCCTGCTGTCGGGCTCGACCGCAGCGGCTCAAGACGTGAAAGCGGATGGTCCGAACGTTACCGATCTCCGCCAACTTGTCCGACGACTCGAATCTCAAGTCGAATCGCGGAAAGCCGAGTTGAGCGAGTCCGAGGCGAATTTGGATCGCGCTCGTCATCAGCTGACTGCTCTTGAGCAACAAGAACAGTTCGACGCGGTCGCAGCGATCGAGAAGTTGGGTGGTAAAGTCATGTATGACTACCAAAGGCCACATCCCGATATTCCGAACGTGTACGATCCGAAAGCGGTACCCAGCGACCCGAGCGGTCCGCATTGGATTGTGTACGTTAATCTGTCTGATACCAAGATCACGGATAACGATCTCAGCTATCTGGAGAGACTCCCGTACCTGGAGAACTTGACTCTGACGAATACTGCCGTCACTAGCGCTGGAATGGTCCACCTACGCGGTTTGACGAACCTGAAGTTTTTGGGTTTGTGGAAGACGTCCGTAACCGACGAAGGTCTGCAACATCTCAAGGACCTGACCAAGCTCTGGGCGCTAATACTCGATGGAACGCACATCAGTGATGCTGGTCTTGTTCATCTGAAGAACCTTACGAATCTCGAAAACTGGTTAGGGCTGACAGGGACTCAGATCACGGATGAGGGGCTAACGCAGTTGAGCGGCCTCAAGAGACTGAAGTCGCTCAATTTATGCAATACGCACGTAACCGCAGCTGGAGTCAAGGAACTGCAAACGGCCCTGCCAGAGACTGAAATCTCCTATGATCGGTAGGGCGTGAGTATGTACGCTTCATTGTGACGTAATGGCGGACCAGCCATTCTGGCCGTTCGATTGCGGGAAGCATGACTGTCCCATCAAATCACCGAATTGTGACGACCACCGGCGCTGCGCTGTGCCCATCATGTCACACGTATGAATCAGCCTGAATTACTGTTGAGTGCATCGCGATCAGGGTACAAGCGTCATTGTTCGACGTGGGTCTTCATGGCACTTCTTGGGATCGCGATTCTGGCGCTCAATTACCCCGGTCAGGTCGTCGTCGACGTAGATATGTTCACCGACGGCCAATACGGACCTCACTTTGACACTCTTGACCATTGTGAACATGGCTGGCCATTCACTTATCTACGACGCGATTGGGTCATGTTGGGTAGTGCGCCATACTACCGGTTGTCGGACTGGAACATCTTCGAAGGCATTGTCCGTTTTAGCGCTATTGCTCTCGTCGCTGACGCCGTCCTTGGGTGCGCCATTGTACTCGCGCTCGGGCTGCTCTGGGAGGCTTGGGTCCATCAGCGAAAGCGGCTCCTACAGTTTCACATTCGCGACATGTTCGTCCTCGCGGCCATCGTCGCGGCCTGCGCCGCAGTGTACGTGTCCCATCGGTCACGCTACCGCGACGAACAGAACATCCTGCGAGCAATCGACGAGTCCGACGATGACCCCACCGCGTCCGTCCCACGGGATGCGCACTTAGGCGTACAGCGGCAACCTGGCGGCCCAACATGGGTGCGTTCTCTGGTGGGTGACTGGCCGTTTCAGGTCTTTGATCGCGTGGTCCGCGTCGACATTGGCGGCGAAAAGGAAATGGAACACGTTGTCAGGCTTAGTAGTCTCCAAGCGATTGGCATCTACGATGAGGTCTCCAATTGCAGGCTGCAGTTGGTGGAGCAACTGCCGGAGCTGGTGGCCCTGGATATGTGCTGGTGCCAACTCGTCGCCGAGGACGGGCTAGTTGTCGAATCCGGTAGAGAGTACATTCGTCTGCCGAGGCTGCCGAAGTTGCGTGGTCTGAACCTCTGCGGAACGGCGTTCCGTGGCGATGGACTGGAGAACATCCCGTCGATAGAAATGCTTGATTTGGAGGAAACGGACATCGACGATGAGTCGGTACCGGCGTTGGCAGTGCTTGCGAAACTGAAGAAACTCGAGCTGTATGAAACTGCCGTTACCGACGCCGGGGTTGATCGGCTGCGCAGGGCGTTGCCCAATTGCGAAATCCTGAAATGAAATGAACGGAATGTCCCTGCGGTCACCTAGAAGCGGTTGTGGCGGACGGTGACGCGCCGCATCTTGAACTAGGAGCGATTGCTTGTCGGCGTTCCGTCCACTCGTGCGGTTGTCGGATGGACCAAGGAACTGCGGTATCCCCGAAGAAGGCTGCGCCAACGTCGGTTAGAATACACGACTAAGCACGCGGTTGTCCTCGTGTGCCGTGATGCCAGGCCCTGGCGGGTATCAAACGGCCCTTGCTGCGCGGCGCTCGGCCACCCCTGCAGAGGCATCCGGCTGTCGATGTGGAAGGGCTGAGCCGGAGCGGGTAGAATCGGGGCGTTGGCCGGTCGCCAACAAACGAAGGAAGCTGTTGGAGAGTGTGCGGACACTGCGTGTTGCCACGTGGTGATCGGAGCACGGTTCATGCGGGTGGATCAGGAACTCGTTCACGAAATCGAAAAGCAGTTACGGCACGACATCCTGCACTTTGGGTGGATACGCCACATCGCGTCCCTTCAGCACCCGGACTATGATGCAGCCCGGTGCGTCGAATTCGTGACGGATGCTGTTGTGTACTTGCACGAAAAGCAGGTGATCGTGATTGGAGACGCCCATGAAACTGATGGGGTCGTCCTTATCCGACCGTGGCGAGAGTCGGAGAGCGCTCTGCGGAGGAAAATACAGTCCGCCGTATCCGAGTCATCGCCGAAGGACCGAGACTTCTGCTTCTGGATTCAAATGACCACGCACTTCGCCAGGTAATTGCGCAACAAACGACCGAATTCCCAGACAGTGGCTGCCCTGGCAGGGGGGGTAATGGAGTTGGCAACATCAAGAGCGGCTGAATAGACATATTTCGGGCCGCTCGGCGCGCCCTGAAGAAAGAACCACATCCGACCGAGCACCTACGATTGCTCTAATGCCGACCGACAAGAACCATATCCTTGATGCGCCGCCAAGAGTGTTCGATGACATGGCGGACATCCTCGATGCCAGCGACTTTTCGTGGGTCCAAACGTGCAACGAAAGTACGACAAAGGGCGTACGTCGGCACGATACTGCTGGTTACGACGTGACCCTTGACCGCGCGAGCGTCCACGTTGCGATCGAGCGGCGACTGGGAAATCCTAAAGCGTTCGTTGTGATCATTTCGCGTCGAAGATCATTCTGGAGACGCGATGGAGCATCCGAGCAACTCGCGGAGCGAGTTACTGCAATGCTCATCGAGCATGGTGCAGAGGTTCCCACATGATGCCTCTGACTCGTACGGCACCCACAGCGTCCACTGGAAGCCACACCATCGATGTTTGATAGCGCGGCGACGGCGGTTAGAATGCAGGGATAAGCGAGCGTTGAGAACCACGGCGTTTCTGACACAGTTCCACAGCCTGGCGGAGCGACATCCTTTGTGGCGCAGGGGACGTTTCAGGCACCCGTCGCGTGGGCTGGTACGTGCCCAGTCCGCCGGATCGCTGTAGAATGAGCGTCATGCGATAGACTTCTGGCCGAATCGTGATTCAGGAACAGGTGTGACATGAGCGTTGATATTAACGAACTCAAAAATCTTCCCACCTCGGAAAAGCTACGTCTCGTCGAATTGTTGTGGGACGATATTTCGGCGTCGAATGAGCCGATCGTTTTGCATCCCTGGCAATTCAATGAGGCAACTCGCCGAGGCGAGGAACTTCGAGCCGATCCGTCA
>JBGSHS010000271.1:0-1864 GCA_041752115.1 Pirellulaceae bacterium
TCGTACAGCCGATCGATCAAATTGGCGGCCAGGATCAGGTCGTAGTCGGTGAACTGCGGTTTGAGATTGGTTGCATCGCCTTGAAAGAACTCCACGTGCTCCGCCACCGTGTCGAGTCCATGATCAGTCAATCGCGCTTCATAGTAGGAGACGACCTCTCCTTCTTCTACGAGTTCATAGTGCGTACTACCTTTTTCCAAGAGTTGCAGCGCGACGCGGATAAATCGCGCCGAGAAATCAATGCCCGTGACGAACTCGAATTCCTTGGCCAGTTCGAACGTGGCGCGTCCCACGGCACAACCCAGGTCGAGGGCTCTACGGCGCGGGCGTCCTTGTGTGTAGTGGCCGCAGATCGCAGCACAACGCGCCGAAAAATTGGCCACATCAAAATAACTCCTGCCGAAATGAAACTCGCAGTACTGTGATACGGCCGCGTCCGTTTCGTACATCGCTTCAGGCATCGTTAACGGCTGCTCGGATTGCACATATCGCAACCCGGCATGTTGGAAGAAATGTCGCCGGAAGGCATAACGGGAATCGCGCGTTGCCTCGTTGCCGGTCGAGATCCAGGAGCCGCCCTTGATGAGATTGTGCTGCGTGTCAAATGAGGGTGTGGAAAAGTCGTCGTAGTACGGATGGATCTGGAAACCGTGAAAGCCCGTGATCGGCGTCTCGGTCCACTGCCACACGTTACCGATGATATCGAAGAACTCGCCAATCTGAAAACGGTTCACCGGGCACGAGGACGCCCAATGTTCCAGGTTGATGTTCCCCGGGGCTTTCTCCCAGTAGGGCTGGTCCGGAATGTCGTGCAGATCGCGCAGTCGATACCACTCGGCTTCCGTGGGCAAGCGGATGGGTTTGCCGGTCCGCCGTGCCAACCAGTTACTGAACGCTTTGGCCTCAAGGTAATTCACCTCGACCGGCCAATCCCAAGGCATGTCGATGATCTGTGCCATCGTTCGTAATCGGTAGCCGCCCGGGAACTCGACCCAAAAAAGCGGATGCCGGGCCTGGGTGTACCCCACCCATTTCCAACCCTCCTGCGTCCAATACTCAGTCTGCTCATAACCGCGGTCTTCGACAAAACTCAGGTACTCCTGGTTCGAAACCAGGTAGCGGCTCGCCAAGAAGTCCCAGACATCGTGTTCCTGCCTGCCGAACTCATTGTCCCAGCCATAAAGCGGGTGGTCCTTGGACTTGCCCAGCACGACACGGCCGCCGGCTACCGGCAGCAGTTCGTTTGCTGGAGCCTCGCCCGTTTCCGGGCAAATGTCCCAAGGCGGTAGCTGTCGGACCATCTCAATGGGAAGGCGCCGGATGATGACCGAGGACGTCTCCAGATGGATGCGCTGGTGCTCAATGCCCATCAGCATTACCCAGAATGGGTTGTCCCAATTGATCGGCATCGTCAGGGGCATGCGCGTGATCGTGTCGTCCACCACGGTGCGCACCGCAGCGCGATAGGACTTAACTTCGGCCAGCGTGGGCCAGTCGTAATGCTCCTCGTTCAGGTCATCCCAGGACATTTCGTCGACACCGACCGCGAACATCGACTCAAAGCGGGGGTTAATGCGTTCGGATATGATCTTGGCCACGATGAGCTTATTGATGTAGAAAGTGGCCGTATGCCCGAGGTAGAAGATCGGCGGGTGCCGCAGCGGTTCGGGGCGCAGGTAAAAGGCCTCTTCTGACGCCAGCGTCTCGTACAACTGCTCGTCGAGACTGAACGTGGCGTTGAAATACTGCCTGATCTCCTCGCGCTTCGCCTCCGCGTCACCCTGATTGAGAATCGTGGTTCGGGTGTTTTTTGGTTCCATGGGATGCTCCACGGAGTGAGTGATCCAAGAACGTCAGGTAAACG
>JBGSHS010000272.1:0-15153 GCA_041752115.1 Pirellulaceae bacterium
AAGGGAGTGACGATAGCTCCGGGAAACCGGAGCGGCGGAGGAAAGCCATACTTCCAGGTCGTGCCGCACGTCTGGGTCGGCGTTTTCGTTGAGCGTGAGCGAGGCGGAGGTGTGCTGCAGAAACACGTGCAGCAGGCCGCACCGCAGAGTCACCAGTTCGGGTACCGCCGCCACAATCGCCCGCGTGATCAGATGCAGACCCCGCCGCTGCGGTGGCAACGTCAGCTCATGTTGGTACCAGACCATAGCTCCGTCCTCGCTGATCGTCCGATCTCGTCGGCACGCTGTCGGTAATTGCCCACCCTGGGCGAACGTCGTCCACGCCGCCTGCTTCCGCCCCTTTTCGAACCCCTCCGGGAATTATTTCCCAAATATTTTCCCGGCGTACAAAGTGTCCAAAATCCTCCAAGCCACGCCGCACAATTCTCCCCATACCCCGCTTTCTCGGGGACCAAACCGCCCTCGCATAGCGATCGACGAGTTCGCACATCGCCTCCACCTCGCGGCTGGCCGACCGACGGCCTCGTGACTCGCCGCCGGCCGCTCCGCCATAAGGTAACTTGAGGTCCCCTTAGTCGCAATTCTGTGGCGACCATTTGTCAGCAGTCCGACGAAGTGTCAGAGGATCGATTTCGATGCAGCAAGCTAGCTTCGTAACGGGGTTGTTATCGGGTCGGAAAAGCTTCGCCAACCGGTGGATTCTTCGGCATCCTTTCAACGCGATCGTCGACGGGCGACTGCAACTGCGCGGCAAGCAAACAGCGGCAAGAAAAGCTTGACATTCGCTTTCGCTAGTGAATAATCACATGCTTTGAGTTGGGTGCGACTCTCCATCGTCCCTCGCCGTTTCCTCCTACCAAGCGGTTTTCGGTGACGAGTAGCGCACTGCTGGTTCAACGATACAGCTCCAGCCGATCTTTCAGCAGGTGGTCTTGGTTCGCTGAGCACAAACCGAATTATGCACTGCCATCGTGTCGCAGAGCGCAAGAATGTCGCTGAGCGCGAGAGAATCGTCTGGTGGTACACACTTCTCGGAGGTTAGTTTCGATGCAGAAAGTGAACAACGTGTTTGAGGCGATTCTCAAGTACGGCCACGATGAGGACTTCACCCCCGCGGTGGAGTCCGCCGATTTCCGCCCCACCGATGCTCCGGCGGGCTCCCAAGCCAAGATTGATGAGCTGCGCCGTCGGGTTGAGCTCGGCCTGCCCCTGTGGCATGAAGATGACCGCCATGATTATAGCGGCTTGACCGGCGCCGTTCGGCCTCGCGACTAGACCGGCGCACACCGCCGGTGCGCGTCCGCTCACTGCAGCGGGCCGATGCGACACGCCCTTGATTCGCCTCCACAGTCGACGGAATCGATCAACGTCGCTCTGGGTTCCTGGGCGCAGTATGACGGGTCGGCCGTCGCATCCGATTGAGAACCGCATATTACGAGGGCTCGGCCTCTTGGTCGGGCCCTCTTGGCGTTGCTAGCGGTCACATCGTTGCAGGCCTGCGTCTTCATCAACTGACTATTGGCTATTGGCCTGGCTCGGAACCCGCCGCCTGCGGCTGCGACGCCGGTGCTGTGGCATTCTCTTGAGCGTCGGGAGCCGCCTGCAGCAGCGCAGCCTGTTCAGCCCTCAGCTGATCGAGCGCCGCCTGGAGCTGGGTAAGACGCTGCTGTGCCACATCCGCAGCTGCTTGCTTCGGCGCCAGTTGCTGTGCCAACTGCTCTCGTTCCTCAGCCGCTCGTTGTTGCCGTGCGGCGACGGTGGACTGCAATTGCTCGAATGCCGCCTGTTTTTCCGGTACTTGCTGCCGGATCGATTGCTCTTGTGCGCGCGCCGCCGCCAGCGTCTCCTGCAGCTGACCGGACTTGGCCATTGCGGCTTCCAGGGCCTTCTTGGCTTCGTCCACCAAGTGCTCGGCCTCCTGCGCGGCCGTCTGGACGGTGGCCACGGTGGCGACCTGAGCCTCCAGCTGGTTCTTGACCTGCGCCAGCGACTCACTGGCGTCGGCGAGCTTGGTTTCGACGTCGGCAATCGCGGTCGTTTGCTCCGCGACCCGGCCCTTGACCTGTGCAGCAAACGCCGTCAGTTCTGCGGCCGATTGGGTGACCGCCTCACGAGCTGCCAGGACTTCCTGCTCATGCCTGGCAATGCGCAGTGCCAAGGTGGGTGGGTTGGGATCCAGATGCGTTACTTCCTTGCCATCAGCCGACTCCCACATCCTCACTTCACCCGACCAATCACCCGCCACGACGCGTTGCCCATCATGTGTGAAGGTGACTCGCAGTGCCGGCTCAGTGAAAGCCGGAAACGTCAGCCCTGGAGTGAGATCGACGTTCCATGATTTGGCAGTTCGATCCTGGCCGGCGGTCACCAATTGGCCATTGTGAGTGAAGCCGACGGCATTGACTCCTTCGCCGTGCGCATTGGCTCGCGCGATCTGGCCGCCATTGTTCATCTCCCACAGCCGGATCGTGCCGTCCAGCGAGGCGCTGGCAAGCACATTGGAGTCGGAACGCCAGTCGACATCGGTAATCGCCCCGGCATGACCCTGCAGATTCAGATATTCGCGAGCCGTCTCTGACTCCCACACAAAAAGCCCGTTGGAGCGATCGGCGGTGGCCAGGAGCACGCCATCCGGGCTGAAACGCACGGCATAAATCCAGTCGGTGTGCTTCGTGATCTCAGAGAGCAATTCCCCCGTCTCGGTCGAGTAAACGCGAACGATCTTGCGAGGACCGCCCAGGGCTATCCGGGTCAGATCATTGTTGATGTCACACGACAGTACGACATCCAGTTCGTCCCCGACTTTCACCAGCGGCTCGCCCGTTTGCACATCGAACAAGACGGCACAGCCCGAGGCACCGCCGCGACCACCGCCCACGAGCAGTTTCGATCCGTCGCGGCTGAACCTCAGCGAGTAGGGCATTCCTTCGGGGAAGGGGAGAACGCCGAGCAGTTCGCCCGAATCGGAATGATACAGGAGCACCTGTTCCTGGCCCGCAACCGCAACCAGCGGAGCCCAAGGACTGGCCGCCAAAGCCGCGATGGCGCCGGCGCGTGCCGTGTGGATGACTGGTTCACGGGGAGTGCCCTGCGGCATAGCCGCCGGTCCGTCCGGTTTGCCAGTCGGCGTCGTGCTGGCCACATTGAGCGTTTTTCTTGGTTTGGCCGTGGCGGTCGCCCCCGAGTTCTCCAGCAGTCCTCCTTCGATCCACTGACGAATCACCGCCAGCTTTTCGTCAGGAAGTTTGTCCTGCCCCGGCGGCATATACGGCTCTTCCTCATGCGTGATCAGGGCCCACAGTCGTGAGCTATCCAGATCCTGATCCATCACCACCTCACCGCTGCTGCCCCCTTCAATCAGCTTGGCATAGCTGTCCAGTGCCAGGCCCCCTTTGGCCCCGCTCTGACTGTGACAGGTAAAGCAATGTTCCCGCAGGATCGGACGCACGTGGTCGTCGTACGTGATCTTGGCAGCCGCCGAGTCGGCTGCCTCGTCGGCCGAGAGCGGCAGCGACGCGCACGTCAGACCGTGAACCGCTAGCAGCAGAGCGCCAAATCGACACGTTTCAGTGACAGGATGCTTCATGATGTTATTCCCGTTTCACGCACTTCTTCCGACGTGGTGTGTCGGACGCGACGGCTCACGGTACCGCTGGGGACCGCGTTACGATGGCGGTGACGCCAAATCCTCACTAGTGATTGAACACGAATTCTCGAGCGTTCAGCACCGACCAGAAGACATCCTCCAGCCCTGCCTGCGGGTCGCCAGCCTCCTGAACCACCTGGGTGAGCCGCTGCAGTTCCTCGGCAGTGGGCCGGCGTGTCAGAGCGCGGATATAGATCGATTCGATCACCTGCTCGGGAGTCTTTCCTTCGGCCAGCCACTGGGGAATCAAGCCGCCCTCACCGATCTTGCCTTGAATCGTGGGGCCATTGAGCATGTGCAGGGCCTGAGAAAGGCTGGGAGCGGTGCTGACTTCCGCCGCACTGCACGTCACACGCTGCGCTCGCCCGAAGGTGGTGAGGAAGTAGTTGCTGGTCTGCCCGTCCGCGATCTGAACCGCCCGGGCTCCTGACGGCAGTCCCCGAAACTTGTCCTGGGTGGCGGTAATCTGGCTGATGCAGTCGAGCAGCATTTCCGAGCGAATGCGACGCGGATTGGCATGCGCAAAATTGCGTTCGTCCAGTTCGTTCGACACGTTGCGCACGATGCTCCGCTGGTAGGTGTGCGAGTTGCAGATGTCCCGTACCAACTGCTTGAAGTCGTAATTGTATTCCACCAGTCGTCGTCCCAGTTCGGCCAACAGGGCCGGATTGGTGGCCGGATTACTGATACGCACATCATCCACCGGGTCGACGATGCCGATGCCGAAGTAGTGCTGCCAGATGCGGTTCGCTACACTCGTGGCGAAGAACGGATTCTCGGTTGAGGTGAGCCACTGGGCCATGACGTCTCGACGATCCCGCCCTTGCAGGTCCGGTGTGTCGCCGCCTAGAAACTTCGGTGGCATCGCCTGACCGGTGACCGGGTGCTGGACCTCGCCCCCTCCACTGTTGAAGACGACGGTCTCGCGATAGTCTTCTCCCTGCTTGCGTCCGATCTGACTGAAGAACGCGGCAAAGCTGTAATAGTCGTTCATGGTCCAGCGATCGAACGGATGGTTGTGACACTGAGCACACTGGGTCCGGATTCCCATGAAGATCTGAGCCACATTCTCGGCCGATTTGAGCGTATCCCGTTCCATCTGATAGAAGTTCGTCGCCGGGTTGGTGAACGTGCCACCGCTGGCGCTCAACAGCTCGCGCACCATCTGATCCAAGGGCACACCACTGGCAATCTTGTTGGTCAGCCAGTTGTTGTAGAGAAACATGGCCTTGTAGCTGACCTCGATACTCGACTTGACCATCAGCAGTTCGGCCCACTTCATGGCCCAGATTTCCGCGAACTCCTTGCGCTCGAGCAACGCATCCACCAGCTTGGCCCGCTTCGCCGGATCGGCATCAGCAACAAACGACTCATACTGCTCGGGCGTGGGGAGCAGACCGGTGATGTCGAGCGTGGTCCGTCGCAGAAACTCCTCGTCACTGCAGAGCTCACTCGGCAGAATGCGCAGCCGTTTCAATTTGGCTCCCACTAGTTCGTCGATGTAGTTGCCGGTGATGGGAGGGGGCGTATAGTCCAGGCCGGTGGGGAGCACCAGCACCTGGCTTCCCACAGTCACCGTGGCGAAGCGCGCGGTGACAAACGCCTCACCACGCTGCCCGGCCTCGACCATGCCGCTGGGCGCAATCGAAGCCGACGTACTGTTGTTCGTGTCAAACACCACCAGATCGGTGACGTCGCGGTCCGACCCGTCGCTGTAGCGAGCTCGAGCCACGAACTGCTGCTGCGACTTCTCTCCCTCAATCACCGCGCTGGGTGGGTAGAGGTCGACAGCGACGACCGCCGGAGGTTCTCCCGCGTCGTCGGGAGCTCCCGCTTCCAGCCACCGCAGGAGCGTCTGGCAGTACGAACTGTCCTCCGCGAACAGTTTGCCACCCGTGTGGGGCACAGAACCGGTCGCCTTCTCAATCAGCAGGCTCTTGGCCGGCAAAGCCAGATTCACACGCCGAGGACCGATTTCCCTGGTCAGTCGGAAATAATCCCCCCGCGGATCGTAGCCGAAGAGCGACAGACGAAAACCGTCTTTGCCGCGCGCCGATCCGTGACAACTTCCCGTGTTGCAGCCGGCCCGCATGAAGACCGGCATCACGTCCAGCTGGAAGCTGACCGGACGTCGAGCGGCCGCGTTCTGAACTTCAATGGTCGACGATGCGGTGGCATTCTCCCAGGTTGCCTCCAAGGTGGTTGTCCCGTCAGCACTTGGTGTCAGAAGATTGTCACTGATGGCGACAAGCTGCGGATCCTTCACCGTGAGATTCGCCACACGCGTCACGTCGACGGTGACTCCATCCTCACGAGTCGCCACCACCACGAACCGTTGCACATCCTCCTGACTGGTAAGATGTACGTCGGACGGGTAAATGGCCAAACCGGTCACTGGTGAATCAGCCCGCACGGTCATGATGCCTGTCGCGGCCAGCACCACCGCCAGCCAACCGCATCGCTGGGAAAATATCCTGTTCACAATCACCTCCCGGAGTGGAGAATCGGAAATGCCAGGGGAGTCCTTCGCGTCCACCCGGTCGGCAGCTGCCAACGCAGCTCGCCGCCACAGGGTTGGGGCCAGGAGCCACTACTTGCCGCGCATGTTCTGTTCGCGTTCCAGCCGCAGCTGTTCAAGTCGAGTCAATCGTTTTTCGGGAGGAGCTTCCGGCGCCGGAGCGGGCTCCGGAGCCGGCTGCGGAGCGGCCGGCGGCGCATCGGCTTTGGGAGGAAGTGGTTCATCAATCCGCAACTCTCCCGAGCCGAGCGTGTGCAGAATCGGCTCCCCGTTGACCGTGAGCGTCGCTTGACACACCAGCGTCTGGTTCTTGCCCGGCCGCGCATCGGGTTCAACCTGCACCTTGAAAACCAGCTCTGTCGTGTCCTGCTGGAACTCCAACGGCGCGGCGTCTACCAGCGACGTCTTGGCAGGCAGCCCCAACAGAGCGACGGTCGCGGTACCTTCGAAATCGCGTTTCTTGGTGACGTGCACCAGCACATCCGCCACCTGCCCCAGCTCGGCCGCCGATTTCTCGATCGTAAAATCGAAGAAGATGTCGGCGATCTCCAACTGCGCCAGCGGAGATGCCAGCACGATCGTCCCGTTGCCGACCTGGGACTGACCAAGCACGATCAGCGGCCACTGACCGATGGCCGCGCTGCCGTTGGCGGTGAGCGGAATTACCGCTTCCGTCTGCTCCGGCGGAATGGACACCGAGCCGGACGATCCAATTCCGGGCGGGTTGTAAAGCAAATAGATGGCGATCGCGCCGGTGAACCCTTCCTCACGCCGAGCAGTGACCTTCAACTGCATGGCCCCGTTTCGGACAATCGGAACCTGAGGCTGGACGATCTCGATACTGAACGGGGCCGCCTGAGTCACCGCCACCGCAGCCCGCTGCGCATCATGACCCCAGACGTCGACGTTGTTCTGGCCGCGCACCAGCATCGTGCGCTGCTGGAGATGACCAACCACCGGCAGATTGGGATCCTCCGGACGTCCCACCAGGTCGGCTAACGCGCCTCCCCGAGCCGCATCGGGCGATGCGGCGAACAACATGGGCACACTGGCGGCATCCGCCGCCATCGTCACCGGCTGCACGCCGATTCCTGGCGGCAACCCTTCCCAACTGAGTTGAAGGGGCCCTCCAAAGTTGACGCGCGTCGCATTGACCATCACGGCCATGCGATTGCCCTGCGGCACGCTCACCGTAACCGGCACATACTGGATCCGCTCCGGCAGGCTCAACGTCAACGAAGGCTCGACCGACGTGACTTCCACGCGATACACGAAATCGGGAGCACCGTTGGCCAGTTGATCGCGAATCACCACACGATACACATCGTCTTCCGGAGCCTGGAACCGGACATAACTGTCCGGGCCGACACTGTCGTCATTGCCCGCCACACCCGTTCCATTGGCACGGACAATCTCCAACACAGAATCGAGCGGCGAACGAAGTGGCTGACGGGCGTAGAGTCGCACATCATACGTTTCCCCTTTCTTCGCCGAAAAGCTGTACCAATCAATGTCTCCCGGACGCTCAATGATGCCGTTAAGCGCCGCCGGAGGAGTGAACGGCGTGGCCGACTCGCCCGCTTCGTTCGGCTCGACCTCCAACACGTTCGTCAACTGGTTGATGCGCATGCGCAGCGGTGTGGGGGCAATCCCCTGCTCGTCCTGTGCGTACGCCTCGTACTCCGATTGATCCGTTGGTAGCGTGAGCGAGGAGGTCCAGTCTCCCAAGGGATCCCCGATCCACCGTACCTGAGGCGATTCGCCCGGCACTCCACCGGCCGGAAACACCGCCGTGGGACGTGGGTATCTCCCGACATGCAGCCGGTACTTGCACAGATCACTGCCACCGTAGGAACTCTCGCGAACCTCAATCACATAGGTGCCATCTTCCGGTGCCGCAATGCAACAAAGGCAGTCCTGGTGCAATAACGGAGCATCATCACTCCGCGCCAATTCAAAACGCTCGCGATCCAAAATCGCCACGTACGGGTCGAAAAACGTGCCGTTGTTCGGAGGCATGCCCAGCCGAATCCCTTCGAGCTCGACCGAAATTCGCTCCCCTTTCCGGGCCGTCACCAGAAAGTAGTCGACATCTTCATTCTGAACGACACCGTTGACCGTCGAACCAAGCTCGATCGGCTGCGGATGAGCGAATTCGCTGTTCGGCTCTACCTCAGATACTTCCGACAACGCCCCCACACTGAGCGTCTGCAGATTACTGACCCCCGTGGCGGTCCGCACCCGCACACCGTGAAAGCCCAGCGGACAGTCGGCGGCAATAGCCAGCTTCACTTCCACCTGGTTGTCGTCGATCGGCTTGACCTCCTTGACGTCAATCCCGGTCCGGTAGAGCAACAGTGATTCCGCGTCACCCAACCGCGCGCCACTGAGTCGCGTCACAACCTCCGTGCCACGCTGAAACCCGTACGGCTGCATCGCGCCCAACTCCGGATCGGCAGCGAGCAGACCATTGGCCCCCGCCAGCAGGCCGCCAACCACCGCCACCAGCACTCTAGTTCGAAACGCGGTCAATAGACGATGCATGTCAACCTCACCGACATATCATGAGATCCGACGGAACCAGTTGCTTGCCCCTGCCCGCGGTACACTGCCAATCAAGTGCTGCCCCGCTCCTCTGAAATGCTCTTCCCTTCGTCCCCTGCCCGGCTGCTTGCGTGCCGCTGGGGTCTCCTCGTCCGCGCGGAGCTGCCGGAAAGAGTTCGAGCAGGCGGCCGAGGCTGATGGCTACCGAGGTCGCTCGAAACAGCCCCTGACACCAGCAGCCCCTTACACCAACAAGTTGGTCAACACCTGGCCATCATCCACGATCTCGATCGGTCGATCGCCGGGAGCCATCAGTTCACTGTCAGCCACAATCCCCATCTGGTGATACATCGTGGTGGCCAGATCTGCGGGACCGACCGGATCACTCTCCGGTTCCGAAGCCGTTGCGTTGGACGAACCGTAAATCATGCCCCCCTTGATCCCGCCTCCGGCCAACAGGACGCTGAAGACCTTCGGCCAGTGGTCGCGGCCAGCCGTCTGATTGATCTTGGGCGTGCGGCCAAACTCGCTCGACACCATCACCAGCGTCTGGCCCAACAGCCCGCGCTGGTCCAAATCGCGCAGCAGCATCGTGAGCGCCTGATCCAACGCCGGCATCTGACCGCGCATCCCGCCGGTGATCTGGTTGTGCATGTCCCAGCCACCGTAGGTGAGCGTGACCATGCGGACCCCGGCCTCCACGAGCCTGCGGGCCATCAGCATGCGTTGCCCGGCTTCGTTACGGCCATACTGGTCCCGCAGCGCCGCATCCTCCTTTTCCAGATCAAACGCCTCTCGAGCCGCCGGCGAACTCACCAGACTGTAGGCCCGTTCGTAGAACGTGTTCATTGCCTTGACACTATCGGACTTGTCCTTCTTGACAAAGTAATCGTTAACAGCCTCCAAAGCGCTGCGCCGACGGGCAAAACGACCTTCATCAACACCTCCGGGCAGATTCAGGTCGCGGACCTGAAAACCACCTGACGCTGGATCAGCCCCCAGACTGAACGGAGCGAAACTGGAGCTGAGATAGCCGTTGCCGGCGAACTCGTTGGGCTGATTAGGGATACAGACGTACGGAGGCAGGTTATTGCGAGGCCCGTATTCGTGGCTCACCACACTGCCAAAACACGGGTACTGGAGGGCCGGACTCGGCTTGTACCCCGTGAACATGTTGTGCGTGCCGCGCTCGTGAGCCGCTTCGCCGTGCGTCATGGAACGAATAATCGCAAACTTGTCCGCGATCTGCGCCAGTTGCGGCAGCGTCTCGCTCAACACTTCCCCCGTATTCGTCTTGATGCTCCCTAATTCGCCGCGGTACTCAATGGGCGAATACGGCTTGGGATCAAAGGACTCCTGGTGTGCGATCCCTCCCGGCAGAAAAATGTGAATGACGCTCTCCGCCTTGGCCTCCAGGAAGTCGTACCGCTTCTGCTCGCCCTGGGCGTGGCGCACGGTCAAGAAGTCGGCCAGCGTCAACCCCAAGGATCCGATCGCTCCGACTGTTAAGAAATTCCGCCGGCTGAGCACATTTCCCCGACAGTTCATGGCAGATGCCTTTCCCAAGGTGAATATTCCGACCACTCGCCTCACGGGCGAGCAACCACGACCCGATTGCGCCACGACTGGCCGGCACCTCGGGCAGCACACATGATTCCGATCACCAACCTATGACTCGCGCACCAGATGCAATCGTCGCACCAATCAACGCTTAACGCAGGCCAAAAATGCCCTGATGACAACGCCATGCTGAGCCTGGCGTCGTTCGTGCTCGGGAAGGTAGGTCCGCAGGCAGGTTAACCGCTACGGGCTGCGGATCTTGTCCGCAGGGGATGGTTATTCGCTCAGAATGGCACAGTGCAGGACCTACAATCCCACGCACCATGTGCTCCGCAGCTTGAGCTTTGCACCATTAGCTCCGCAGCTTCCGCTCCGACTCCTCTGCTGTCCAGACGGCAACTGGACACGCTTCGAGAATAACGGGGCGCAGAACTATTGTCAAAGATTTCATTGTCGCGCCGCAGCGTTTGTCAAGAGCCATCGACGAAATCCCCGACGCGACCGGTAGCGACCGGCATGAGAATCCACGCTCGCCTCTGAGTTGCCGGGGGACCGCCAAACGACGCGCCGTCACGTCGGGCCATCACGCCGGGGCCTGGTGCTCTGTGACAGCCAAGAATTTGGGTGCCACTGGTGGTCCCCGTGCTCCTGCGGCTGCCGGCAGCGCGTCGCACTGGGTGAACGCGACCCGACAGCATACCCTGCACTCAGGATCTCCCTCCCAACGTGGATAACGACTGGGCCGGGGGGTGAACTCAGCTGGCAACGAGTTGAACCACCGGTTCTGTTACAGTTCCTAAGGACCACGCGAAGAATAGCTTCCGTGCTGTAGATGCCGTCGCCAAACGGCGGGCGGTTTCCCACGCTCTGCCCGAGCGTGGCCACAAGAAATCCGCCGTTGTTACTTTTCCCTCATGCCTCAGGCGAACTTCCACCGCCGTATGCTGTGAGCCGCATCCCCAGTTCGGACCCCTGCAATTACATCTTCACGACACTCGTCAACAGCGGGCCGCAACGACCGTCACTACCTGCGACAGCCTGGGGGCCGGCAGCGGCCAACTCCGCTGCTCGGCCACCTCCACCCAATACGCCTCAAGGCAATGCCAACGGCAGTGGCTCGTCCTGAACGTGCGGCTCCAACTCCTCCCGCAGGACCAGAACATCCCGCGGTGCCTCAATCCCCAGCCGCACCTTGTCCCCCGAAACCCGGACGACCGTCACTACGATCGAATTGCCGAGGCGAATACGTTCACTTTCCCTCCGTGATAACACGAGCATATGAGAGACCTCCCTGATGGTGTTCAAGTGAATACTAGTGGAATTATGTACATGCCTTCACGGCATGTCAAGACCGAACGACGGAGCCAGCCACAGGAAAGGCCAATCAGGAAACCATCCTTGACTCGCCCTCGCGCCCGCCCCAACCTGGCAACTCCTCTACCAGATCGCCCTTCGGTCACTTCCTTTCAAATAGTGTGTGCGCAGACCTCGCCTTCCTTGTGACTGCAGTGAGTGTCTTGGGCTTGAGCCTGATGTCCGACACCAGTTTGGCTCCAGTTACGCTTTTCTCAACGCCTGTGCCATGAGCACCGTGGTGAGCATCTTGCGAACGGAAGCAGGTCGAGACAATTCTGTGGGGCACTGTGGTCAGCACAAGGAAGGTAAACTCGCCAGAAGAAGGTGTGCGAGTCGTCTTCCGGCAGGCAACGGCATGGACCGCTCACCGCTCACGCGGATACCGGAACCAGGCTCGGTGCGTGGGTGAGCTGCGCTTTGTGGACGCGCTCTCCCGTCGGACTGTAGAACAGCACGCTGTTGCGATCGGTTTCCCAAATCGCTGTGAACTTCACAGCGCGTGGGCCATGCAAGCAGAAGTACAGGCCACACGGCTTGCCGCCGCGCACCAAAATCCGCTCGGTCATCGCAAACGCATCAACTTCTAACTCGTTATTCTGGCATATGGTGTGGTGGACGTATGTCCGCAAGTCATCGAGATCATTGATTCGTGGGGAATCATCCAACATGGTTGGTGGTGGCTCCTTGTTGGCATGGACTATAGAGAGACTTGACCCTGTGGGAAGGCCAGTCAAGGTAGATAATCTGTCAGCAGGAAATACTATCGGCAACCTAGGTAGAATAAATCTCGCGATCTTACCCAAGTTAAACGAAATGGGAACAGGTCGGAAGACTGTGCCGATTACAGCACGCCGTCAGCGTCGGGCGCGTCGCGAGTAACTTCATATCGGCGCGCGGCGGCCTGCGGCAGCGGTCGAACCCACAGGGAAGAGGCGGTGCCGACTTGACCTGGAGATACCCCGTCAAGCGGGTCAGCGCCGCGACGGCTACCAGCGTGTGATCCACAGCACTGCTCGCCGTTTGGCCTACCCTTTGCGCGGTTCGAGTTGCGTCTTCAGCACCCGCCCCGTCGGAGCCACAATCTACTCCCCAGGCAATTCCGTTTCATAGCGGGCAAACGCCTCCGCAATCTTGGCTTCCCGCTCATTGCCTCGATGCAGGATCACACGATAGAAGAGATCAAAGGACTCGCCTCGGGCAAGAGTCAACGAGCCGTCCGTCGTACTGGAATTCTGGAAGTCATGTACGCCAAATGGATTGGCGGCGAAGAGCCCGTAGGTACGAACGTGCCAATAGGTAGGATAACGCAGGCTCTGGGGGTGATTCAGAATGGCGATCCCCACGGTCTCTCCTTCGACCGGTCCGGAATAATCAACCCAGGATGCCCGCTGCCCCCATGCGTTCGCGTCCTCTTGTCCATGACTGTTGACAATGCGTCCTCCCTTTCCTAATTCCACGCGCATCGTCCCAGCGACCCGCATGCCGAAGCTTCCTTCTTTGGTGTCCCCAAAGACGACCCGGTCGGCCACGGCCGTCACTCGGACCTGGAAATCGATCCAGCGGGATCGTTCGTCAGCGCCGAATTTCATGGTCCGCACGTCCTCGCACACCACACTACCGTCTGGGTTCTTCCACTGGTTGCGGGTGCGCACGATCCCGACGTCCCCCTCCTCCAAGGCCAAGTACTCGACATGCTCGATCGTGCCGTGGTTCCCTTCCTCGTGCCAGAAGCTCACTCCGTTCACATCACCATGATCAAACCAGAAAGAACGCTGGTGAATATGATCCTTCTTCTCGAACTCGCTCGCCTCGCGCAGGGGATAGCCGCGAGTCATCTCCTTACCCGAAGGTCCCACGATCGGCCAGAGAATTGGTTTTGCCCCGGACTTCTCGACGTAGCGCGTCATGAACTGCCCATCGACTTTCACAGTCACCCCCGTGTCGTCCCGTTCGAGTGTGACCTGCGCAGCAGCCAGGGGAACGTGGAACAGACCGAGCAGAATGGTGGCAACGCCCAGATGTCGAATCATCGAGATGGCTCCTGTCAGGTACGGCAATGAGGGAAAACTGCGGAAGGAAGCCGAGAATCGTGGTTTGCTCCCCCCTATCGTAACTTGACCGGATGCGCCGACCAAGTATCCCTGGCAGCGATGTCTCTCGGGCAACGAGGTTTTTTGGGCGACGATAATTTGCCGGGGGGCTCCAGCACGGCCCGCCGTCACCGTCGGGCCAAACTGCCATTGGTGGGTCTTGACCAGAGCATCGCAGGCGTTGGGGCGATGGCCGCTCCGAAGGTTCTCACCACATCAGGCCCAGGAGGACTTCCCGCACGCATCACGCTCAGGGGAGCCGAGGCCCCCACGGGCCAGAACGGCGCGACCCTGGCGGTTGGTCGGTGCCGGCGGCAGAGGGACGGCCAGCCCTGGCGGGTAGACAGCGTCGAGCCGAATCAGTGCTCGTCGTTCTGAGCGATCTCGGGCAACTGCATGTATTCCCGAAACGAGACGGTCGGGAAAGAAGCCAAGTAGTCGCCGGCAAGATCGACCTGCTTCCGATCGCTGTTGGAGAGCCGCCAATTCGCCAGATGCCGGCTCCGCACCACCAGTTTCTTCTCGCTCAGCCCGCGTTTGTCAATCACCGTGCGTTCGATCACCTTGGGGATCATGCCGCGTTTGGCCACCTCAGCGTTGACCTTGATCCGCATGAAGGGAGGCAGATTGCCGCGCATGGCGTTGAGCCGGGCATACCAGTCGGCGAACTGCTGGTACTCGAGCACAACCGACTTCTCCTTCGGTTCGGTCAATTCCACACGGTACGAAATCCGATCGTTGGCCAGCGTCAACCAGCCTTGTTCATCGGTCACCGCCTCGATGTTCTCGTCCAACAGGAACTCGCGCTGGGTCTCGTTGAATTCGGCTTTCATTTGGGCCGCGAAGGACAGGATGGCGTCCATCGTCAACTCGGTCTTCATCTTCCGTTTCGGATCCATCAGGACCAATCGGTTGCGATCCCGATCGAAGAGCGTGATTTCCTGGTCGCCCTGGCGGAGGAAATCCCAGATCCGCCCTTCGGTAAAGACCGTCAGTGTCTCCTGGAATGGTTCCTTTTCGTCGTTGAGAAACAGTTCGGTTTCGATCCGGAAATCCTGCCCCGAACCGACAAGAACCATGCCGAGCCAGAAGGCGACGACGGCGGGCATTGAGCGAGTGAGTGATCGCATCGCGGGCATCCTTGCTGAGAAACGGGGATCTCATCGAACCAGACCGACGCGGGTTCAGCCGGCGAAGCTGGTGAACGAGTGGCGGGAGGATATCGCAAATCCACACTGGTTGTAAACGGCAATCGAGGACCTGGAGGACGAAAACCGCATGCCAGAGATCTGGTACAGTGAATGCGAGTCGCCACAGGCCACGAAACCGCTCAACCATGGCGAACTAGACTACCCAGTCTCTCGCCACCAGCGTCCCTCCGGCTTTCGGACAACTTTCCCCCCTCGACAACTCGCCCCCCTCGCCAGCCCCCCGCGGGC
>JBGSHS010000273.1:0-57107 GCA_041752115.1 Pirellulaceae bacterium
ACGCCACAATGAGGAGGCGATCGATCGGCTGCGCTAGACGAAGTAGACGAGCCGATGGCGGAGCTGAACGGACAGACAGCTGGGAAGTGGCACGGCAATAGGGAATGCCACAATGCAGCAATGCGACAGTGCTCAATGATAATATAGTCAGAAGAGCGCGGTACCTGCCCTGAATGCGCAATGTCGCATTGCTGCATTGTCGCATTGCTGCATTGCTGCATTGTCGCATTGTGGCATTGTGGCATTGTCGCATTGTCGCATTGTGGCACTGTGGCACTGCGGCATTCCCCATTCACCTTCCACTTCCACCGGGCCTGTCGGACGTCCGACAGCGTGCCGTATCCGGCGTCATCTTGCTGCCCCGCTGCCCTGCACGACTTCCAGGCGGTCGATCACCCTGCTGACCCCCAGCGTATCTTCAGCCAGCTGTATGGCCTTCTTCTGGGCAGCTTCGTCATTGACTCGCCCGGTGAGGACGACAATATTGCTGTCCTCGACATCGATCTTGATCGGCTGCGACGCAAGTGCCTTGTCCCAATGCACGCGCGAATAGACGCGACCGCGGACGCCCAGCTGATCGACCAGTGTCTCGACCTTTTGCCAACCCTCTCTGAGTTCCCTGCTGAGATCACTCAGTTTCTCATCAAGTTCCCTTCCGAGACGCTCACCAAGATCGATTTGGGCCGGTGCCTTCGCCGGGAAAATGCCCAGCAGCATCACGGTGATCCCCAGGCTGATCAGGAATCGTTGAGCCATGGGATTCCTCCTTTATTCGGAATATGCACTTGAGTCGTTGACATCTCGAAAAGAGGAGCAAGTTTCGTGCCGCAGACATGCCCCACCGAGTGGTCGTACGCCGATCGATGAGGCAAAACCGCCGGAATGATGCGTCCGCCAGTCCGACCGAACACGTCGAGCAATGGAAAACCGGCACAGCTTCGTGCTCTTCGTGGTTCACTCGCAGCAAGACCCAGTCATTGCAGGACACTGCTGGCCGACATCACGTGATCAGAGCACGTGCTTCGAGTGTCGAGCGACAAGCTCAAGCAACTGGCTGCCAGACGAAGATCTCGCCCTTTCCCGGGACGGCCAGATCGCCGGAGAACATGCGGTAGTGTCCTTCGCTCGCGGCAGAGGGGAGTTGAACGCCGAACTTTGCCACGTGCCTGGCAATCAGGGGGATGACTGCCGGAGTGAACTCGGCTGCAAAGGCAAACGTCGGCATCAGCGTCAGCGGCTTGAGTGAAATGATCGTGCCGCGGTTCATCCATGCTCCCGTGCGAATCTCCGCACCGGCGAGCAGGACGATTGTGCCTCCCTTCATCTGCAACCCGGCGAAGTCCCTGGCAGGCCCGCCCAGAATGATGGTCCCGCGGCGCATGCGCATGCCCACTTCCAGCCCCGCCGATCCATCAATGATGATGATTCCATTCCTCATACCAGCCAGCGAACCGCGATAGGCGGCGCCGACCTGGCCGCCAGCATCTCCGCGAATGTGGATGAAACCGTTCTTCATCTCGGCACCGACCCAATCGCTCGCATTGCCGTGCACTTCGATGCGACCGCCAGACATGTAGGCCCCCAGATGCATGCCGATCGAGCCATGCACCGTGACGCTCCCCTGAGACATCGCCCGGCCGACCCACCGCACTTTTTCCATGTTCCCATGGAGCTCCAGGTCACAGCTGTGCTCACCCTCGACGTCAAAGAAATCACCCAGCGGAAGTCGGCGTTTGCCGTGATAGACCGTCAGCGACCGGATCTCGGAGTTCGACAGGCTGCCCAGAACGTCGGGCGTGATCACCTCCGCCTCCAACGGAACGGTGGGCGATCGTTTCAGACGCAGGATGACGCGAGAATCGGCAGACGTTTCCCTGGTCACGGAGTCACCCCCTCGATCACGTCAGCACGTTCGATTCGCGAGAGTTCCACGGGGTAGTTCTCAAACGACATGGTGTAGCAGTCTTCAAACAGCGGGCGGATGAATTCCTCAGTGTCCGGACTGTAGGATGGTTTGAAGAGAAACTCCCGGCCTTCCGGTGTCTCACGAATATCACCGTCCTCGATCACGATCTCCCCCTGCTTGATCACATAACGCGGATGCCCGAACATGCGCTGCACGTCGTCATCTTCTTCGTAAATCACGATATCGGCATCGCAACCGATTCCCAGGCTACCTTTCTGCGTCAGGCCCAACGCGCGCGCCGGTCCGGCCGACATGGCTGTGGCGATCTCATACAAAGAGTATTCGCGATCGATCTCCGGCAGCGTGATATGCTTCTTTATCTTGTCGGGAAGCCGCTTCAGACACTCCTGGCGAAAATCGGCTCGCATCAACAGCTTGATGATCTCGGGATAACGCCAGAAACAGCCGCCGTTGGGATGGTCGGTCGAAAGGAACACCTGCCACGGGCTGCGAATCAGCAGCAGCAGTTCCAGTCCGGAGGCCCACTGTACGGCATTAACCAGGTTGCTGGGTCGGTACGTATAGGGAACGATTCCGCAGCCTGTTTCGTTCTCGACATCGAGGTTCCCCCACTTCCGCCCGGTCAATTTGTACAGCAGATGCTGCCATGGACCGTCTGCAGTAATCGTCACGGTGTCGCCAAAGAGTACGGCGCCGGCATCGGTAGTGATGTTGGCATGGGTATTGAAGTAGTCGGCCAATTGAGTGGTTTCGGACCGGATTGAGTCCCAGCCGCTGCCGCCGTATGCATGGTATTGGGAATGAGCGATGTGCGCACGGCTTCCTTCCAGGTGTTTCAACGTATCCAGCGTGGTCGAGATGTTACCTGGCGCGCCAAGGTTATTGCAGTGCAGATGAAGTGGATGAGGGAGTCCGAGCTGTTCGCAAATGCGGGCCAGCTGCGTGATGATCACTCCAGGCGTCAGACGCGCATAGCCTTCGATGGGAGATGTGAGCTGCTTGGCGTCCGAACCCCACTTCCAGGCCGCTACTCCACCGGGATTGACCGCTTTGACGCCGTAGGACTTGGCGGCCCAGATGTACCAGGCCAGAACGTCCTTCGCTCGTTCGAAGGCGCCGGCTTCGAGCTGATCGAGCAGGATCTCGTTGTTGGCAATGAGCGTCAACGTCGATTTGTCGACAATGGGAATGTCCGACAACTCTTCGTGCGTGTGACGAGCCGACAGGACCGGTACGGCCGCTTCATTGACGGTGGTCCAGCCCATCCCCGCATACAGATATCCTGTGGCGAAGGTCGTCGGAGCCATGCCACCGAGTCCGCTGCGCCGTGTCTTCGTGCGGATGAAGGCCTGCGTGCGACGATGGTCTTCCGGTGTCATCGCTCGAGCAAAATTGATCGCTCCACCGGCTACGTGCGTGTGCACATCCACGCCACCGGGAAAGACGATCATCCCGCCAGCATCGATGGTTCGACCGCCCTCGATCGACTCCACGATCCGACCATGATCGTCGATGCACACGTCTTTCACTTCACCGTCAACGCCGTTGGCAGGATCGTAGACTTTCCCGTTGATGATGCGGAGCATGGCGGCTACACCTGCGAGGTTAGCATGTGCGGTTGATTTCCATCGGGCAGCCAGAACGGTTTCCGGGCAATCGCTTCATTGATCCGCCGGACAACCTCTTCGTCGGTGGGATACGGTGATTTCAAAGGCGGCTTGAGCGGCAGTGGAATCTCGTCCATCCGATAGGCCGTGCCCGGAGCGGCAATCCCCTGCGGCGCGGTCGTGATATGTACGCGAGCCAGCTTGCTGGTGTGCGTGATATGCGGATCAAGCACGATCGTGGGGATGCGCCGCAAGTGATCGATAGCAGGCTGGGGCATGGTGCCCCCCGGATCCGCACCAATGATAAACGCCGCGTCACAGTCACCACGGACCAGCACGTCGACAGTCGAAAACTCGCCGGGGTTGTACCGTGGATAACCGCGATTGAAGGTAATGCCGAACGGATAACCGGTCTGCCAGCGCATGATGACGTCAGCACCGGTCACATTCCCATGTCCCCGCATCGGCATGGCCACAAACTTCGTGAAAGCATTCATCTCGGCAGCCAGCGTCAACAACGCGGCACTGTTCATGTGCTTGCCACGGGTCATGGAGAGGCCCATGCCGAAGAAAATGCAGCCGAACCTGGCCGCCTTCATTCGCTTCACCAGATCTTCCAGTGTCGCTCGGGTCAGACCGGTCTCGGCAATATGGTCATCGCGCACTTCCTGATCCTTGATCAGAGCACGTAGTATCGTAATCAGCTCGAAGTCCTTGCCCGGCTTCACTTGCAGAAAGATATCGGCCGCTTTGACACTCTTCGTTTCCCGAATGTCGACCAGCACCATCGTGCGGTCCTTGCGACCGCGCGGCAGAAACTTGCTCTTCTGCATGATCGTGTACTTGGTGAAATGTCGCGGATGACATTCCGCCGGGTTGCCCCCCCAGTACATAATGAAATCGGCTCGTTGCTTGACTTCGCCGAGCGTGCAGGTAACCTTGCCACCCAACTGGGCGGCGATCTCGGTGGGACCGTGTCACAACGATGTGTGACTGTCGAGTAACCCACCGAGCAGGTCGGCCAGAGCAACACATTGCTTCTGCGCTTCACAGGTCGTATTGCTCATGCCGTAAACCAACGGCATGTCGGCTTCGTGCAGCAGCGTGGCCGCGACCTCAATCGCTTCGTCGAGCGTTGCCTCACGGCCGTCGACCAGCGCCGCAGGATGCTTCCGCTCCACCGTGTGATTCAGAAACCACGACGTGCCCAGCACGCACGCCTTCTTGGCTTGGTGAATCCGGACGTCGTCGTAATGCAGTTGGATGTCGTCACAGACACAGCCGCAAAACGTGCACGTGGCATTATCAATTACTTGAAGCGTCATCGGTTATTCCTGGTGATACAGCTCCCGATCCAGCCAGACGTCCCCATCTCTCAGCGGGCGTCGCTCGTGCATCCCGCCGTCATCTCCCACCACGGGACAGCCACGCAGAGCCGGCAGCCTAACCGGGGTCGCCCGTTCCGACGGTTGATTCCTCTCGACGAACGGTGCCCTCAGCGGTGTTGCCTTCAGCCGTGTTGCCTTCAGCGGTGTCGCCCGACCCGGACGACGTAGTAACAAACGTTCACCCCAGGGCCCTGCCGGGGTAACTCCCGCGCACACGCCGCGGCATGAAGCGGCCCGCTGCCACTTCAGTCCAGGCCGGGAGATCCGCAGAATCCCCTTCGATGGAAAAGTGCGGACAAATCCGTTTACCAGCTTGTTCGTCGTTGTTCGTCGATTCACTCATCGCAGTTCCCGTTCCCACTAGCCTGAACGCTCATGCCACTAGCTCAGATGCTGACCCTAGAGCGGAATGACTTCCACCTCCCAACCCTTCGACGTCGGCATTCCAGTTCCATCGGTATCGCCCCCCATCAGCCTGCAGGTCGGAGGCCCATAGGGCACAAAAATCATACCCGCGGGCACCTTCCCCGCCTCACACTTGAATGATGCCTCCCCGAATTCGGTCCGAACCAGCGCCGCCTGTCCTTCCGAGAGCCCGATTTCCGCCATGTCGTCGGGTGACATCGTCATCGTGCTGGTCAAGGCAATGTACTCGTCCGAATCCTTGCCGACATTGATCAGCGTGCCCTGTTTCGCGGAGCGCGCAGCGTTCAAGATAAATCGCTTCATGGTCACCTAGCCGTGAATTTCCGGTCTTACGCACCATCCGGTCTTCTGGACTGCCCTGTCCCATAGACAATATATTGCCCCATCCACGGCGAAGCTGCAACGGCATTCTTGCTCATTAAGAAAAATGACCCGACTGTCCAGCCCATAGGTCGAGCCAAGCGGCCTGATGCGGCCACAGCGCGGAATACCCGCAGAATAGTCTGTAGCAGTCCCGCCCCAGACTGCCACCCCTCCCCTCTGGTGCCCCCGAGCAGTTTCGCTGGTGCCGGGCGTCAGGGCGAGCGTGGCAAAGGGACCACAGGACCACACGATGGCTCGACCTTCCAGCAGACGACACCAGGCAGCAGCGCTGACCTCGTCGCGCCCGTCAAACGCCGCCAGTTTTGTCGAACTCCTCCCCTTCTCTTCTTTCTGCATTCTGCGGTTTCTTGTTAGTTTCTCTGCGGTTCTCAATCGGATTCCCGGACCAGCAGGTCCTCCCAGCCCGCCCAACTGTCGAGAACCTTCGGTTTTATGTCGCCCATCGACTGCTGGCGCTGCAGGCACGCTTGCTGATATCGCTCCCACGCCCCCGGTTTCAAGAAACAAACATCCAATGGGGCCAACTGTCCAAGTTGTACGGCCAGACGGTACTGCGGGTTCTCTTCCAGCAACTGTTGCACGCGCGCAGCCAAACGCTGGCCGCGATCACACACATCGCGACAGCCGCGTTCCACGGAGCTTTCGAGGTACAGCCGGTAATGGGCAGGTACGGTCTGAACGGGTGCTAGAAGCACGAAACCAATCGGCAAACCAAACTCGTCACACGCACGCTCGATCGACAATCGGACGTGCGTTTCATGAAGCTTCTCGCCGACCAGATCGCTGACCGCTCCGCTCCGGCCAATGAAGCGAACGAGGGGGCAACTGACGTGAAACCCCGTCACCTCAACGTCGTCGCCCAGATCATACCGATACAGTCCGCCACCGGTCGTCATGATCACTCGGTACCGCCCCCCGATCTCCAGTTCGTCGGCCAGCAGATAGCGACCAGGCGGCGCGGCGCAATTCACTTCGGCAAATTCGAGGAAGTGCGAGCGTACTGCCAGCACGTTCGCTCCGGCTGACACGAGCGGAAACGAAACCACACCCTCGGTGGCAAGCAGGCCCTTGGGCTGAAACCGCGCATGCGGCAGAAGCATCTGCAGCTGCGAAGCGTATAATCCGGATGATGCATCAGCCCAACAGCTTACCAGCTTCATGTGCGGCCAGCAGGCGGCAAGCTGGTCGGCTGAGAGTGCGGTGCCGTCGAAGATCCGACGCAACTCACCCGCACGCCGAGCGTGGGCTTTGTGGCGCAGCGCGAAATCGACTCCTGATGGCTCTTCGCTCGGGTACGGAAGGCGAACGCATCCGTCGCGCAGATCAGCGCAGATGGCCTCAATCTGCTCACTGAGTCTGGAAAGCAGGGAGGTGAAATAGGTCGGGCTCCAGATGGAAATGAGCGTTAGATCGGCGTTGGCCAGCAAGAACAACAGACTCACGTAACGCGCGTTATCGATCGAACGCAATCTGCGAATCTGCGGCGGAGCTACCAGCAGTCTTGAGATCGCCCAACGCTCGCGCCATCCCAGGTAATCGCTGTCGTCTTCAAAACCGATCGGCAATCCGCCAGGCGTCCGTCGTGGCCGCTGCACCATCGGTGAAAGGGACCAGTAGGCGCGACCGCAGCGCACACCCGGTACCTTGCTCATCGTATCAAAAACCCAAGCGGCAACCGCTCGTTGGAACTGGCGGCGCAGCGATCGCGTGTAGGGAATGAGCTTTTCGCCAGTGGTCGAGCCGCCTGTCGGCTCCAACAGGATCACTTTCTGCCGGGTTAATACGTCGGATTCGCCGTGGGCGATGCGGTTCACTGGTTCGCGCAGCGCTTCATAGGTGATCACCGGAACCAGCTCGCGATACCGCTCGACGTTCGTGATCTGCCGGAACTGGTACTTGCGGCCGTACCAGGTATCTGCGTTCTCGCGTAGCGTGCTCAGGAGTATCTTCTCCTGAGTGCCGCGGACATGGCGGACCGCGCGATCGAAGGCCCTGGCCTCACCGGCGCAACTTGCCATCCAGGCGGTGTTGAGCCAATAGGCGGTATTCATGACAAGCCCCTTCTCCACGCGGCGCGGCTACATCCTCGCCGCTCGAGCGTCCTCTGCCGGCCGGTGCTGAGGATCGAGCAGTCGGGCTCCCGCCGGCGTGAAGTTGGCTACCGACAGCGGCGCGAGGCAGCACAATTCGTCTCCTCGCTCGTGATGGGGATTGCGCCGCACGAAGAAACGCACGTGCGGGTCTTCCAGCCGCTGCTGCGTGACCTCGGCCACGCCAGAACGCAGACGGTCCTTGTCAGGCGTGGCAATGACTAATCCCCGCTGCGAATCGTACTCGTCACCGAACATGCTGCGGCTCAGCGCGTCAATCGTTGCGACTGCCCAGGAAGGCGTCGGGCAGTCGTGACGTGGGTAGAACTCACGAAAGAACACGGGCAGAAAGCGATAGGTCTTGTATCCTTTGCAGATCAGAAACCAGAACAGCGGCGAAGGGCTCACACGCTCCATCAGTTCGACCGCCAGTCGCCCCCACTCCCGGACCAGGGCCGTTTCGTTCCAGCAGGCCGGATCGACGATCGTGTCGCCCGAGAACAGTGCATGGATCATCTCGCCCGACTGCGGTGCCTTGATGAGTGCCTGCGTGGAGAACCCGCACAACCGACCGGTCACTGGCTCAATCAATCGAATGACCCAATCTTTTTGAGACAGGTCGGATTCAAACTGGCTGCGGCGCGTGCGATCATAATGCCGGGCGAACAGCGCATACATCTGTTCGACGTCATGGGTGCTGAGATTCCGTACATCGATACAGCGACTGTCCAGTTTCATGGCGGTATTCTATCAAGTGACGGCAGCGCGGCAATCATGCGCGGGCCGCAACGACGCTCACTTCAGTGCTAAAGACATCCCAGTTCCAGATAGGGCCGGCGACCGTGGAACGGCTCAGACCGGGCCGGTTCTTCGTCCCAGCTGACGACGTAGATGCACGTGACGTAATGGAACAGGCTCGCTCGCCGGCAGAGGTCGAACAATGGGTCGTTTTCACACAGGCCGACCAGCAGGCTATCGCACAGCGGGTGCAGTTTTCGAGCCTGCTCTTGCGCGTACTTCAAGAGCAGCGAGAAAGCCTCCGTCTCCCCTTCGGCGGCCAATGGCAGCGCGGCGGTGATGGCTGACAGAGCCTCGCCGACCGGAGGAAACTGCGGCCACCCCAGGATTCGAAACGGCGGATTCAAGACCCGTCGCGTCCAACGCAGACTCCCACGATAGCCGCGAATGACGCTTTGCTTGAAAGCCGTTTGATTCCACAGCCCCAGGCAGGCCACCAGGCGCGAACCACGCCAGGCCGTGAGGATTTGTTTCGCGGCAAGATCGCGAAACGTCGCCTGCGGGCCGCACAAATCGTCGGCACGGTAACAGGGAAAGAACAGTCGCGAGCGGCCGACTTCCGTCGCAAAGCGGATCAGCTCCGCCAACTCCTCGTCACGCAGCGGTCGGATTTCCAGTTCGTCGCCGCCACGCCGCGGCGTGGCGGAGCCCCTTAAACTCCGCAGCGGAAGAACCAACGTATAGTACTTCCCCAGCAGGTGATAGCCAGGCAACCTCGCTCGCCCGCCCGTCAACGCTCGAACGGCTGGCTGATTGCCGTCCGCAATCGTCGTTACGTAATCGTGCGCCGCACCATCGTCGTGCAAGCGTCGAAGTTCCCGGTAGCCGCGGGCGAGCAGTGTGCCGCGGCGGTATTCCGGGAGTATGCGCAGGCCCGACAGGTATCCGATCGGCGTCGCGTTTCCCTCCACGAAGCGGTCACGAACGCTGCGTGCGCCCATGGCTACGATTCTCCCCGTCTGCAGATCCGTGACGACGAGCGTCTGCCGCGCGGGCCCTTCTACAGCAGCTGCCGCGAAGTAGCTCGGCTCGCGGCAGAGCGCCACCTGCACCGCCCCGTCCATCGGCGTGTCGCGCAGGAGCGCTCGCAGGGCTGCGTCGTCGCTGGCCTCTGCCAGACGAAACGCAAATCGACTGGCCGGCTCCACGGCCCTCACACCTTCAGCAGAGGTCCCTGCCATGTTTCGTCTCCCAGTGGCAAGCCACTGCGACCTTCGATGTCCCAGTGGTGCATCGCGTTGATGGCTGTGTAGTTCCATAACACGAACGGGTTGCGGCGGTTCACCGCCACGCGGCCCCGTCGGGCGATGCTGGCCCAGCTATAGAACGCCTGCCGGGCCTGCAGACACTGGCGAGCCAGTTCCTCCGGCGACATCGTGCTGGGCCGAAACGGTATCATGTTGTAGCGGTAGCGTTCGTCCAGCCACCATGCGTCGTACAGCAAACGCCCCTCTTGTTGCAGGCGTGCGTACAGCGGAGTGCCCGGAAACGGCGTGATGTGATTGAAGGCGGCAATGAACAGTCCCTGGCGCTGGGCAAACTGGACCGTCTCGTAAATCGATTCAGGTGTGTCGTGGTCGTACCCGAAAACAAAGGTACCGTAGACACTCAGCCCGTGGCGGCGCATGTTCGCCAGCGCCACCTCCGGTCCACCGCGCATCAGGTTGAAGCCTTTGTTCATCTGTTTGAGGCTTTCGCCGCTGAGCGACTCCAACCCGATCAGCACCCCCTGGCAACCACTGCGTTTCATCAGGTCGAGCATCTCGTCATCGTGAGCGATGTTGATGGCCGTCTGGCTCACCCAGCGGAGCTTGAGCGGGATAAGTGCCCGCATCAGCTCTTTGACTTCCTCCGCACCCGACGTGATGTTGTCGTCGATGAAGAACACCATTTGACCCGGACGCCGCACCTGCTTGATCTCCTCGATCACCAGATCGACTGGTCGATGATGATGCGTGGCGGAAAAGAACGACTGAATTGCGCAGAAATCACAACGGAACCGGCAGCCGCGGGCAAATTCCATTAAGCGTATCGGGAGGTAACGCTTACCGGTAAAAATCGAACGGTCGGGCGTGACCGACAGCGGGGGGCGCGAGGGGGCGCGATACACCGACTGGGGCGTGCCGGCCCGGAAATCGTCCACGACCTGCTGGAAAACCCCTTCGGCTTCACCAGCCACCACGGCTTCAGCGTATTGCGCCACCTCGTCGGTGCACAATGTCGCGTGGAAACCACCCATCACCACGCTCACGCCACGTCGGCGGTACTCGCTGGCAATCTGGTATGCACGCCGGGCGGTGTACGTTTCGACACTCATCGCGACCAGGTCGGTTGGCTCGTCAAACGGAATCGCCTCCAGCCGATCGTCATAGAATCGCTTCTCAACGTCGGCGGGGGTAAGTGCGGCGATCATGGCGGCGGGAAGCGGCTCCATCAGCCACGTACGAAAATACCGTCGCATACCGCGCCGGCGCCCGACGCAGGGATGGACAATCGTTAACCGAAAGGGCCGACTGCTCGGTCCGATTCGGGTGCTCCGCCGCGTTGGATCTGAGGCAATCATGGCAGTTCAGCAAGCTCCGCCGTCGCCTCGCGCTGCTGGTCCTGAACTTCGCGCAGACGGTTGGGAGCAGACCGCGGGCCGCGCGGAGGAATCATCGCATCGCACGTGTAAAAGCGGTTCAGTCGATAGGCGTAGTGCCGATAGCCCAGATTGGTCGCCAGAGCCAGTGGCCACGGGGCCGGCGATCGCCGCAGGCGGCGGGCGATGTTGGCCAGAGAATAGGTATATCGCCACGCCAGTTCAGTGCCCTCCTGCAACTGCTGGACCGTCATCTGAGCAGGCCGAAAGACGACGTGCTGCCCATCGTACAATTCCCAGTTGCGAGTCAGGAGGCGCCCTTCCGCTTCCAACTGTTGATACAGACCGGTCGCTGGAAACGGCGTTACGATCGCGAAGCGCGGTAGATCGACGCCACAATCGACGGCAAACTTCGCTGTCTTCAAGAACACTTCAGGCGTATCGTCGTCCAGGCCGAAGACGAAGCAGCCCTGCAGGGCGATGCCGCGGCGGTGCAGTTGTTCGACGACGCGTGGGTACTCCTCGGGGGAATTGAAGGCTTTGTGGGAGGTTCGCAGCGCCTGCGTCGAAATCGACTCCAACCCCATCAGCAAACCGCGGCAACCGCTGGCGGCCGCCAGGTCCAACAACGGCAGATCGTCACACAGGATCGTCGTCGCCAGCCCGAACCACTGAATGCGCAGTGGGATGAGCGATTCAAACAGCTGCGCGGCGTAGTCGCGGTCTGCGATCAGGTTCAGATCCACGAACATGGCCCGGCGTGCGCGGCGCTGTTGGATGTCGGCGACAACCTCCTCCACCGGCTTCTGCCAGGGACGCCTGCCCCAGGCGGCAGGGACCACGCAGAACGAGCAGTTGTGCACACAGCCGCGGGTCGCTTCAAAGACGTCGGCGGTCAGGAAGCGGCGTTCCGGCAGCACGGAGCGATCCGGCAAGGGCGTGCCCCCCAGTGTGAATTCGGGCGATTGATCATATCGCGGCCGAAGCACGCCATGACAGAAGTCATGCAGCAACTGCGGCCAGGTCTCTTCCGCATAGCCGACTACAATCGCGTCGGCGTGCGGCTGGGCGTCCTCCGGCACAAGCGTCACGTGCGGCCCACCGAGCACGACGGTCATGCCGCGTGCGCGGAAGTGTGCCGCCAGTTCGTACGCCCGGCGAGCGGTGCCGGTGATAACCGTGATGCCGATCAGATCGGCCTGCAGCTGGAGATCGACGTCGGCAATCCCCTCGTCAATGCAGTCGATCTGGGCGTTGAGTTCCTTCGGCACGAGCGCCGCGAGCGTCGGCAGTGTGAGCGGCATGTAACGCAGCGACTTGCCAAAAATCCCGCCCCGGTGTCGGTACAGCGGCCCTTTGGGCGAGATGAGCGTCAGACGCAGTGGTTGTGGTGAATGTGCAGTCATGGCATCTCACACGTTGCCGCCGACAACGGATTGCTCCGTCAAGGCGTCTGGAGTCGTGGCAGCCGCTCGCACCCACCGCTGCCCCGGTTCGCGGCGAAACAGCCCGAACAACATTCCTTGCTTCTTCTTGGCTTCGCGCGCATAGATCGGATTGTACTGCAAGTAAGCCGCCAGGCGGATGGGCGAACTGAGGTGTGTCTTGAAATCCCACATCCGCCAGAAGATCGAACTCGGCGTGTTCCATTGCCGCCGACACTCCCAGCAGGCCTGCGTCAGCTCGTCGGGCGTCATCTGCCTGGGGATGAACGCCGCGTGATTGAAGCGATACTGCGGGTGCAACCACCACTGCCCGCCGAACAGTAATCGGTTCTCACCGCGCAGGCGTTCGTAAAACGGCGTGCCGGGATACGGCATCAGGATGTTGTAAGCCGCAAAACAGAACTTGTTGCGCATCGCGAACTCGCTCGTCTGGCGGATCGATTCCAAAGTGTCATGATCGTGTCCCAACGTGAACGCCGCCCACGTTTGCAGATGATGGTCACGCAAGATCTGGACGGCCCGCTCGTAGTAATCCCAGCCGTCGCGAAAGGCCTTGCCACGGCCGTTGGTCAGGAAGTTCGGGCCCTTCTTCATCTGACGCAGATTGTGCGGATTGAGCGACTCGAAACCAATCACGTTGCCCAGGCACCCGCTTTCGACCAGCAATTCCATCAACTCCGGATCATTCGTCATGTCAAGCGACGCCTGCGACACCCAGCGGATGCGCAAGGGTATCAAGGCCCGCAGAAAACTCTTGGCGGCCTCGTGATTGGAGAGAAGATTGTCGTCGACGAAGAAGATGAACTTGCGGTCTTGATGGGCGATTTCGTCGAGCACCTCTTCGGTGCGACGGACGAAGTTGCGGCGGTTGAAAAAAACGCTGATGGCGCAGAAGTCGCAACTGAACCGGCAGCCGCGACTGAACTGCATCAGCGTGATCGGCAGATAGCCTTTGCCGCGGAACAGATCGCGCCGCGGCTGAACGCCCCCCGACTGCGGCTCGCCTGGCGGGGATTCGTAGACCGCGCGAAGTTGTCCGGCGCGGACGTCTTCGACGACCTGAGGCCATATCAGCTCCGCATCCCCGACGACAATCGCATCGGCGTGCTGCCGGCATTCTTCCGGCAGCAGCGTCGGGTGGAAACCGCCCAATACCACCGGCACTCCCCGCAGTCGATACTCTTCCGCAATCTCGTACGCCCGGCGAGCCGTGTAAATCTCGACCGTGATCGCTGCCAGGTCGGTCGGCTCGTCATACGGGATCGACTCAATGCGATCATCGTACAGCACGCACTGCACGTCCGGCGGAGTCAGCCCGGCGAGTACGCCCAACTGCAGCGGTTCCATGCGGCCTTCGTCCACATAGAGGCTGTGCTCCGGCCGGCCGATGTTCGGTTTAATCAACGTGACGCGCATGAAAACGTGAAGCTCCAATCACCCATCCAGCGAACAGCGATCAGGTCGCTGCCGCTGGGCGATCAGGTCGCTGCCGCTGGGCTCTTTGCCCGTGGTGAAGAACTACGCACCAACCAATCGAGAACGATCAAAATGGCGGCCAGCCCGACAAAAAAAACCATGTTGCCCATATTGCGGCCGCTGTCGATTCCGAAAATCTCCGTAACTTCGTCCCCAAACATCAGCCGCTGCAGCGCGCGAGCGATGAAGATTCCCGCGAAAACAAAGATCGTCAAGCGATGCCGCAGCGGATCCAGCGCGGCCGCGCCGGCAAAGACCCCCAACGCCAGCATGAACACCCCCAGTGGCCGGAGAATGTAGAGAAACTGGGGCGACCACTCCGCGACGCCAGCACCGTACATGCGGGCGGCCCCGTTGACCACCTCGTCGCCGGGCAAATTCAATCCCACCCCCATCGCCACGTGAAAAGCACAGACCATCCACAACATGGCCTGCAAAGCCACAACTGTCTTAGGTTTCATGTTGCACCCTTTCGTAAGATCGCAAGCCAGATTGGCCTGTGCGAAAGTAAGAGAGCATGACATAGGCCAGCACCGGCCCGACAAGGCAAGTCAGGTGGCACACCACCAGCGGCAGCCACAGTCGAGGCCAGCGGAGACCTTCAGCAAAACGGAATTCCAGCCATTGCAGAGCGACTCCGTACGCAAATCCGAAGGTGCCAAAGAGCACGGGCGCGTATTCCGCAGCGACCAGTTCCGGCGAAGCCCGCTCGAATTGCTTGAGAGTATACACCTTGATGAAGCCGGTCTGGATGGCGTACATGTCGTACAGCCAGTTCCAGAACGCGAGCACGGAGCCGAGCACGAAGCCGGCTCGCAGCATTTCCAGCACACTCGCCTCCCCGCCTCCCGGCAGCGAGATCACAGCGAACAGACTGGTGGCCGTGCCGAATAACAGCCCATGATGCGGGCGGAACCGCCCCAGGCGGAAACGCGTGTTGAACTCCCACAACCGCAGGCAGTTCGTACCAATGCCGGGAATCACGTAGGCAAACACGACCGGAATGGAAAGGGCCGCCAGCACCATCGAGTGGTCTCGGTATCGCGCGTACCATAGCCCGTAACTCAGCGGCAACAGCACCAATGGCGCGACGAACTGATAAACCTGAAAGAACTTCATGGCTGCTCCGACGGCTCACGCAGGTTGCAGAAGCGGTGGATCCCAAATCGCTTGCGCATCGCCGGCGAAAGGCGAAACCGGCCCAGCGTCAACGTGCCCAGAAAGTCCTGATCATACGATAATCCCAGACGGATGTCTCGGAGATCGAATTGCGCCGGATCGAGATACGTGCCGAACACACGATCCCACAGCGTGGCAAAATTGCCGAAGTTCCCTTGATATTCCGCCCCATGATGCAGTACGTGCTCCTGGGGGGTCGTCAGCAGGGCCAGACGCATGACCCTGTGCACCAGCCAGTAGCGGCGCAAAAACGCCGAATGGCTGATCGTCAGCACCAGCACAATCACCAACAGAATGGGCAACAACGGCCGCAGATCCCATGGTGGCAAACCGACAAGTACCAGCAATCCATAGAGTGTCGCGGCCGTCGCCAGAGTGGAAATGGTAGTGGGCAGAAAGGCAAACGGTCGAGCGAAAATGCCCGGCATCCACACCGAAACCTGCCGCGGCAGATGATGGTATTCGTGTGTCATCCAGAACCAGCGGCTGTGGCTGAAGAACCGGTGCACCAGGTAATCCCACAGCCCGGCGAGGTAGTACAGAGCTACTCCCATCGGCACGCTGGCCCAGGCCGGCATCGCCTCCACGGCCACGTCACCGGTCACAGCCATCGCGGCACGACGCGCCCCGTCCAGAATCTCCAACGCTCCGGGCGTCAGCCAATCACCCGTCAGCTGCACGCAGAGAAATACCCCCGTTACGACCAGTAAGAACATGAGCGTCCGCCACCGCGCCGGCACTCCTTCGGTGTCCGCATCGTCGCTCCACCGCGGCAAATCCAACAGAAACAAGAGCACCTGCAGCCCGAAAAACGTCGCCAACAGCCCTATCGGCATGCCCGTTCCTCCTGCGAGGAGCCCGGTGCGAATACCGCTGCGAGAGGCACGCGCTCATCGCCCAGGTGGCGTCCCTGTTTACGATGGATTTCACGCCGCGAAGTGATATTCGCCAACGCAAACGCCGCAGCGTGCAAGGGCGAGCGGCAGTTGGACCGGAAATCCACCGCGCGGCGAAGAATGCTCGTCGCGCGATTGAATTGACAGCGAGCCCAATAACAGCCGGCCGTCAACTCGTCGGCCGTCATGCCGCGAGGATGAAACATCGCCTCACCGTACCGGTAGCTGTCGCTGAGCCACCACCGGCTGTGCAGCAGTCGCTCCTCCGCCTCAAGCCGATCGTACAGCGGCGCACCCGGCATGGGCGTGAGCGGGTTGAAATTCGCCAGAAACAGCTGGTTGCGCAGGGCAAAGTCCAGCGTCTTCTGGAAGGAATCGGGCGTGTCGTGATCGTATCCCAGCACAAAGCCCCCGTAGACCATGATGCCGTACTCGCGAAACACGCGGATCAAATCGTCGAACGTCCCATACTTCCGCTGCCACGATTTCCGCATCTGCCGCAGGTTCGACTCCTCGAGCGATTCAAACCCGACCATCACACTCAGGCAACCGCTCTCAGCCATCTGCCTGACCAGTGCTTCGTCCGCCGCTACGTCGATGCTGGTCTGGCAAGACCAATGAACATTGAGCGGACGGATGGCTGCCAGCAATTCGACCAGTTGCTGGCGGTCGTTGAACAGGTTGTCATCGGTGATGAAGACAAACCGCCGCTCGGCATCGACCAGGTCCGCCACCACCGCGTCGAGACGACGCCAGCGCAAGCTCGAGCCGTAGAAAGCGTGAATCGAACAGAAATCGCAAGCGTAGCGACAGCCGCGGCCGAATTGCACCAGCGTCACCGGCCGGTACGCTTTGCCCTCAAAGATCGAACGATCGATGCGCAAACCGTCCAGTGTCCCGGTGCCGCCGCGATAGATCCGCTGCAACTGGCCGCGCTGCACATCGCGCACCACCGTCGGCCATACCTCTTCGGCATCCCCGATGACGACGCTGTGCGCAAACTGAAGTGCCTCGTCGCTGCAGAACGTGGGATGGTAGCCCCCCAGCACCACCGGAATGCCGCGCCGCGCATAGCTCGACGCAATCTGATACGCTCGCCGAGCCGTAAACGTCTCCACAGTAATCGCCACCAAGTCGGCGTTTTCGTCGAGCGGAACTTCCTCCAGCCGCTCGTCGTACAGCATACACTCGATATCGGTGGACGTCAGGCCGCGAAGAATCGCAAACACCACCGGCTCCAGCGCGTCGCTGGAACGGTCCGCATACAGATTCGGACGTATAAAGACGATCTTCAAGAATGGACCCCCTGCCGGCCATCATGAGCACTATCGGCAGAATGAACTCGGCGAATTATCCGCTGTCCTGCTCGGCACGTCAAATCCTTCTGCACCCGCCACGCGGACGGCACGTTCGCCCGTTCCTTGGCTGCCGGTGGAGCGTCCGTCGCGGAGCACGTCAGCGGCCAATTGTCGAGCAGTACACGCGATGGAGTTCGCCGCGAATTGAATCCTGGCATGTAGTCAAAGTGACACATCTCCCCATCGCCTTGCATCAACGGTCGTAGTGACCGACCGAGCCGACGGACCGCTCCCACTCGCACGTAGGGGCCAAACAGCACTGCGTGGTAACAACCTGAGACATGGGATGTGATGCGAGCTCGTTGTGGGGCTTCAATGGAGAGGGTTGGACATCGCGTTCAGTCGCTCCTTAGGGGATGTCTGAGTGTCCTCAAGGGATTGCTGCATGCGCGAGACTGTAGTCTCCCGGCTGACTTGCGGACCTTCTCGTCAGCGCTGAGTGCGTACTCGACACCAACTCCTTGCATTTGTTCAGCACGCCTGAGCCTGATCGTTAAATGGACCCCGCCGGAAACGAGAACCGTCGCGTTCTTGTGGCTCGTGCGTAACGAATTCTCAGATCCGCTTCCGCTTTCTGTGTCGCCGCAGCTCTGAAAAACACGATCGACACCTTTGTGACAACTCGATGTCACATTTAATCGCTCGTGTAGACAACACGGCAGCGAACGCCGAACGGCTGCTGGTGATCAAGGCCAACCTGTCGCGAGCGAACAGCCTTGCCGCACTCCGCTCGAATCTCCAGCATATCGGGCAAACCGCCTAATTGGACAGCGACACTTTAACATTCCTTTATCCGCCAAACCGCTTTTGCTGGCTGCGACATACGGCGACACGGACCCTCTCCAGCACGCCTCTCGTGGTGAATTCGAGGGAGAGCTAGCACGACGTCGTCCACACCGTATGCCTTCATGCCTTCCTTTCCCTCGAACCGCCGCTTTCCCAAGCGATTCGAGGGAAAGGAAGGCTGTATTTCGGGGCAGTCGCCTCGAGCCGTCCAGCGGATTCCCCAACGGCTTAAGGCCGTTGGGGTCCAGCATTTATGTCGAAAACTGTCGCTGTCCAGCTAAGCAAGGCCGGCGGCTACCAGATCGAACCCATTTCCCATACATCCACGGATCGGATGTGGGCCTCACCTCCCTGGCTGAAAAGCCGCATGGCCTTGGCTTCGATATCGCGAAAAGCTCGGATCGTGGCGCACTGGCTGCCGTTGATGAACACTTCAATCACACTGCGGTCGACAAAGGCGTGCAATCGTAGGACGCCCTGTTCGGCCTCCAACAGCTTGAATTCGCAACTGTATCCATCGGCGTGCAACGTGGCGTTCTCCACGTCCAGCCAGATGCGGCTGCTCGTTTGAAAATCGTCAGAGGCTCGCAACTCGACGCCAACGGCCTTCGCATCCCTCACCTCAACCTCCGCCACCATCTCAAACGTGTTGCTTCGCGCGCCGAGTGGATGGTCTCGCGCGAGTGGTTCATCCGACTCGCCCCAGTGCGCGCGCCGCAGCTGCTGCAGTTCGACGGGCGGTTCCTGGCCGAGCAGGCCGTCAGGACGCGGTGTCACGACGCGAGGCAGCGACAGGTGAGTTGCCCAGTCGTGGCCGGGCGAGCCGCCTCCCAGATTCATTCCCCACAGCAGCCAACGTCCGTCAGGGGTCTCTAAGACCTGTGTGGCATAGAAATTATTCGGGCCACCCATGTCGATACGGTTCCACGTGGCCGGCTGAAATCTGCCATCGTCCTGATAGGAACCGATCGTGTAGACCACATCGCTGCGTGGAGCCGCATCGGTCGTCAGGTTGTCATAAAGGGGAGAGACAATCAGCAGGGCCTGGCCCCGCTCCAACGGCACGAAGTTGGGACATTCCCACGCGATACAGTGGGCCCCCATCCCGGCGGCCAGTGGCTCGACATAAGTCCAGTCGATCAGGTTCTGTGAACGGAAGTGCAGCACGGTACCGCCCACGTTGCGGATCGCTCCCCCAACGATCATGTGCCAGATATCTCCCTCGCGCCATAGAAACGGATCGCGGAAACCGCCTCGCATGAAGTCTGGAACCGGCGGCTCGGAGATAATCGGATTGGCCGGATCCTTTCGCCACCAGCGCAAATGGGGATCGACACTTCGTGCAATGCACTGCCGCTGAGGCTCGGCAGCCGTATAGAAGATCATCGCCGTTGTGTCATCGGCCATGACGGCACTGCCCGAGGCGCAGAAATTCGGATCGTAAGAACCCCGTTGCGGCATCAAGGCGATCGGCTCGTGCTGCCAGTGAACCAGATCCCGGCTCGAGGCGTGCCCCCACCCCGTATGACTGTAGACTCCCTCGTACTCCTCCCACTGCTCGGCAGGCTTTCCCACAATCAACTCCGGCGCATGTTGAAAGAACAGATGATACTTGCCATGAGCGTAGATCGGCCCGTTCGGATCGCCACACGCGCCAGCCGCTGGCATGACGTGAAAGATCGGCTTGAAGGGATCGCTGTCGACGCCCTCTTTCTTGGCAGCAACTCGCATGTCAGCCCGCCAGCAGCGTTCCAGATGCTGCACGTCGAGCAGGACGGACAACGCATCGTGTGTAGCGATGTTCTTCGCCTCTTGAGCGGAACCGATATCATCCATCGAGAGGATGATGGCCAAGACAAACAACGCACGACGATTCATGTTGTCTCTCCCGTGTCAGTCACTGCAGCAATGCTCCCGATCGGACTATCAGGGCGTGTGTTTTCTCTCAGATCTTCGTGCTCGGTGCCACTGCTTGATCGAAGCACCTCGCCACTCGCTCCCTGCTGCTGCCGGCGTCTGCCCCCAGAACCACCTCCCGATCTTACAAAGTGCGGAAGCCTCACGCAAAGGCGCTAAGGCGCCAACCCGCACGGTACTCGCACCCAGCACAGCGGTCCTCGTGCTCGAAGCCGGTCACAAGGGGAGCTACGGAGTTTTCAACCAGAGAAACCGGGCGCAGCGGCTTGCCCACCGACTCACGGGACGAAGGCCGTTTCGAGTAGGAGTAGAAAGGAACGAAGGAATCGAAATTTCACCGATCGATCTCACGGAGCCACGGAGTCCACAGAGAATCGCGCGAATGGCCAGAGACCTCCTGGCAGGTCTGGCCCACTTCCTCCACGCGCCATCCTCCGTGTCTCTGTGCCTCTGTGAGAGACCAATTGACATGTGAATCATAGCGTGGTGAGTGGTTCGTAATTCGTGACGCAACTCGGATCGTCGCACCGTCCCCACTTGGGCTGACGCCCCATTCGTCTTAGTATGGACGGCAGCGGCAAACCACCACACGTCGCCAGTTTCGAGTTTCCTTCGAATGTCACGACACAAGAAACAGAAACGCTCCGGCCACTATTGCTGGGTCTGCGGCCGCCAGCGACCGAACGAGCGGTTTTCCGGTCGCGGTCACGCTCGTCATATCTGCCGAGATTGTGCCAAGCTCGGCCCCGAGGAGCTTGCCTATCAGCAGGCTTGTCGCAATCTCGAACGATGTATGACGTGGGAGGGGATCATTCCGCGCAAGCGTCGGAAGACTTTCGAGCAGTACCTGCAGCACGACGATCCGCGAATTCGCTTGCTGGCAGAACAGATGCAGGCGGAAGATCGGGTGGCGCGAGGCAGGGCCCGGTTCGATGCGGAGTATTTTGGATACGCCTCCCATGCATTGCCTCACGATCTAATCTGGGAAGTCATTCCGGAGGCACCAGAAGTGCCGGCCGATGTACGCCAGTATCTGACGGAGCAGCTGGCAAACGACGAGACGTAGCACATTCCTCATTTGCTCTCGGGCGGCAATTGCTCGCCGCACGATCCGGTTACTCAGCTCCTACTGGCACCTCGTGAGCGCCGGCCCTGCCTCTTCCCGCCGACAGTGCGCATGATTGTCAGTCGCTAACCGGTTCGAGGTAATGAACGTGGATTTTCGTTGCTTTCGCATGACGACTCTGCTACCCTCTTGAGGAGGGGTTGAGTGATTTCCAAACATGCTGGGAGAACGAACCATGAACACATTGTTTGGCCGTCGCACTGGGTGGTTACCGTACGTTCTGCTGGCGCTGAGCAACCTGCTGATGTGCGGCGGTTGCGAAAACGGGCAACAGACTGCCACGTCGCAACAAGAACCTTCGGCCTCCACGCCATTGCCACCGAGCCCTCCCAGCGTGCAGCCCGCGTCGCCCCAATTCAACCAGCCGTCGGCTGCCGCCTCGAGTGTGCAGCCAGATCGAGGAACCGCCGCTATCGGCGGATCACCTTTGGGACCTTCGGGAAACGCGGGACAGCCGGGCACCATGCCGGCTCAAGGTGTCGGCGCGGTATCGGCGGCAGATAGTCAATCCCACGCAATCGCACCAGCTGACCTGGCACCGGCAGCAGATACACTTCCCTCCGGGCCACCGGTGGAAGGCTTTGACATAGGTAACATCGCACCCGAGATCGACGGCGAGGACGTGGGTGGGGAAGTGTTCCGGCTGTCCGAATACCGAGGCCAGGTCGTAATGCTCGATTTCTGGGGCGATTGGTGACCGCCCTGCCGGGCCATGTACCCGCACGAGCGGTCGCTCGTGGAAAAGATGAAGGGTCGTCCGTTTGCGTTATTGGGAGTGAACAGCGACGAGAAGAAGGAACTGAAGGAAGCAATCGCACGCGAGAACATCACCTGGCGGTCGTGGTGGGACGGCGGTTCCACTCGAGGCCCCATCGCCGGCCATTACAGCGTGAGCGGCTGGCCCACGATTTACCTGATCGACCATCAGGGAATCATTCGCTACAAGAACGTGCGAGGCGAAAAGCTCGAACTGGCCGTGGAAGAGCTGCTAGCCAAGGCCGAAGCGGCCGATGCCTCAGCAGCCAGAGAGTTTCCCATCGTCGGGGCAATGGCTCCTCAGCTGCGCAAGTGGACCGACAAGACGGGCGAGTTCTCCGTGATGGCTCAGTTTGTGAAGTTCCGCGACGGGAAGGCCCATCTGCGAAAAGACAATGATCAGGTCATCGAGGTCCCGATGAACAAACTGAGCGCAGAGGATCAATCCTTCATACGCGACACGCTCAAGGCCAAGCGGGGGGACAAGTGAAGGCCAGAGGAGCAACCGTCGCTGTCTGGCAGGAGCCCAGAAATGCATCCAGCAGGATAAGACGAACTTGCGACTTGCCCTGAACGGTTGCTCCTTCAACGGCAGCGTTCTGTCGGCCCCGACTACTGCTCGTGATCGTACGATCTACTGCGCCGCCCGCACCGGGTGCTGCTTTTCTTCCCTCCATTTTTCGGTCTCTCCGCCTCACCGCAGCCAACCGACCGGTGGCAACAGAAAGGAAATCGATCGCCGGGGTAACGGAGTAGATTATCGTTGGGCGCTGTGGGACAATGGCAGCGTGGCACGAGTGAGCGACCGCCGATATCCGCCTTTGGCCTTCACCTCGCCTTGAGCTCAGGAGTATTGACCGTGAACAAGAGTGCAGCGTGTTTTAATCGTCGTCGGTTTCTTCAGCACGTGGCTACGGCATCCGCAGCAGTTGCAGGAGCGCGTGTGTGGAACGCTCCGGCCGTGCTGTCCGCTCCGCTGACGCCTTCGCAACTTGGAGTCGCCGTCATTGGTGTGGGCGGCATGGGAGGCTACAGCTTCGGAGCAAGTCTCTCCGAGCGACTCGTCGCTCTGTGCGATGTCGACGATCGAGTGAACGCATCAGCGCTCAAAGAGCATGGCGAAAAGGCGGCAGGAAAGCCTGCTCCGAAGGTCTACGTCGACTACCGCAAACTGCTGGATGAATGCCACCAGGATCTGGACGTCGTGCTGATCGCCACGCCGGACCACCATCACGCACCGGCGGCGATCCGCGCAATTAACCTGGGCAAAGCCGTCTTCTGCCAGAAGCCGTTGGCTCACAACATCCGTGAGTGTTATGTTCTGGCCCAGGCTGCTCGAGAAAAAAACGTCCTGACTCAAATGGGCAATCAGGGGCATTGCGGCGAGTCGATTCGACGGGCCGTCGAGTATTTATGGGCAGGCGCGATTGGCAACGTCACCGAAACGCACTCGATTCTGGGACGCAATTTTGGCGGCAGCGGCGGGCGTCCAGAGAGCAAGCCGGTACCCGAGTATCTGCATTGGGATGAATGGCTGGGACCAGCACCGTGGCGCGACTACCATGACGGCTTGCACACGTTCAGCTGGCGGTCCTGGCGACCCTTCGGCACCGGCACGATCGGCGACATGGCCTGCCATAACCTCGACACCCTGTTCTGGGCTCTGAAGATCCATGAAGCCAAGACGTTTACCGTCGAGTGCCTCGGCACCACGGGAGGCAGTCAGGAAATGTGGCCCCAAGACAACGTGGTGCGCTACGATGTTCCCTCACGCGGTGCGCTGGGACCGGTCAAGGTCTACGTCTATGACCACGGCGGTATCAAGCCGGACATCATGAAAGACGCCGAGAAGGAATACGGCGTCGAATTCGGCGAATGCACGCTCTTCGTGGGCGACAAAGGGCTTTACCACACCACCGGCACAGCAGGTTCCGCGGGATTCCTGCCCGAGCGGCGACAGAGCGAATTCCCGGCGCCAGAACGGACCCTGCCCCGCGCTCATGGCGGACCGATCGAAGACCTGTTTCATGCCTGCAAGCACGGCACGGTCCCCTGTTCGAATTTTCCCGATTCCGCAGCTCCACTCACCGCCTTCGCATTGGCCGGCCATCTCGCCCAGGCCGCCGGAATCGGTCAGAAGGTGCAGTGGGATGTCGAGAAGATGGAGTGCACGAACCTCCCCAGCCTTAACCAACTGGTTGGACGCACATACCGCAGCGGCTGGGAAGTGTGACGCGTCCCGTCGTCGGGCTACGACTCAAACTCCCTCGAGACCGGCAAGACAGGCGAATTAGCCTTCAAGTACGCTCCCGGAAAGTACGCCATGCTTGGCATGCAACCGGGTTCCGACGCCAGCGTCCAAATCGTCGGCTGGCAGCCAGACCGTGGCGTGCTGGTTGACACTGAGTACGACAAAGACGGCACTTACAGTGTCATCGAATACTCGGAAATCGGCGATCGCGAAATGCGCGGTACGTTCACTCACTCTTCGGGGCCTAACGGTAATTTCGCCGGTGCCACGGTGGTGATTACGATCGAACAAGATGACTTGGCGACGTCGGTTATCAAGGCAAAAGGCGCTAATGGAGAGATCGTAGAGGTTCGCAACACGTTCCGCCGTAAGAGCACCTAGGATCGGAAATGGCCGCGCGGCATGCAGCCACCATTTCTATGCGACCAGGGCGCGGCCAATGCCTGAGAGCATCGCGTGCGGGTCGATTTGGTCGTGGATCGCATCGAAGGTGAAGATGACCTCAAAACGTTGTTCGTCTTCCAGTCGCGCCGCGTCCTGGACCGCAACCGTCTAGAGATCGGACCGAAAGCCGCAGAACATCCCACAGAGAACCGCAGAATTAAGAAGGAAGAGAAGGCAAAGGGGGCAGCACATCGAGCGATCGCCGGAAACGACCGACACAATTCTTCCTCTTGGCAGTTGGACATTCCTTGTTCAATGTTCTGCGATTCGGACGCCTCGGTGACCAGCGCCGCCCTCGGTTTAACCCGAGTGAGTCGCTGGACGATCCATGTTGTTTGTCTGGCTGTAGAGCAACACGTGTCTCGTCAACCGGCCCACTCCGTCAGATTGACTTTGCTGATTCTCTTGGCGCCTTTGCGCCTTGGCGTGAACATCCGCCGCCCTGTGCACAAGGCATCACCGAGTCCCGCCCAGGGCCACAGCAGTGATCTGGCCCCGGGCTTGAGGCGAAAACGACTTCATCAGGTTGAACCTGCCATCGCAGCTTGAGTCCATCTCCCGCGCTGCAGTGGTTCGCCCTAGCGAAGCGCCACTCCCGTCACTCCACGTCGTACGGCCGGATCCAGATCAAAGCGATCGAGATTCATCACTTTGTTCCAGGCCGCCACGAAATCCTGCACGAACTTCTCCTGCGAGTCGTCACTGGCATAGACCTCCGCGATGGCTCGCAACTGTGAGTTTGAACCAAACACCAGGTCCACTCGCGTGGCAGTCCACTTGACCTCTCCGGTCTTGCGATCCCGCCCTTCAAAGAAATGCTCACACACGGTTGCCTTCTGCCACTGGGTACCCATATCCAACAGGTTCACGAAGAAGTCATTGGTCAACGTCCCAGGTCGCTTGGTGAAGACACCGAGCTGAGCCAGCGGACCGCTCCCCGTGTTGGTGGCGAGTACTCGCAGGCCACCGATCAAAGCGGTCATTTCGGGAGCAGTGAGTGTCAGCAGCTGCGCTCGGTCGACCAGCAGCTCTTCGGCCGGCCGATCGGTCTCGCGGGCAAGATAGTTGCGGAAGCCATCGGACTTCGGCTCGAGCACCGCGAACGACTCGACATCGGTCATCTCCTGAGTCGCATCGGTGCGTCCCGGTGCGAAGGGAACCTGCACATCGTGTCCAGCCTTCTTCGCGGCTTCCTCGATCGCGGCACAGCCACCCAATACAATCAGATCGGCCAGCGATACTTTCTTTCCAGACTGAGCCTTATGGAAATCCTTCTGGATCTTTTCCAGTGCCTGCAGAACCTTCGCCAATCTGGCTGGGTCGTTGACCTCCCAGTCCTTTTGTGGAGCCAGGCGAATGCGTGCCCCGTTGGCGCCACCTCGCTTGTCGCTGCCACGGAACGTCGAAGCAGAGGCCCAGGCCGTGGAGACCAGGTCAGAGACAGACAAACCAGAACTTAACAGCTTCTTCTTGAGAGCCGCGATGTCCTGCTGGTCGATCAGCTCATGGTCGACGTCCGGCACGGGGTCCTGCCACAACTGCGGCTTGGCAACCTCGGGGCCGAGCAAGCGAGAAACGGGTCCCATGTCTCGGTGAGTCAGCTTGTACCATGCTTTGGCAAAAGCTGCTGCGTATTCCTCGGGATGCTCGTGGAACCGCTGCGAAATCTTGCCGTAGATCGGGTCCATTCGCAGCGCCAGATCGGTCGTGAACATCATCGGAGCATGCGACTTGGAGGCGTCGTGCGCGTCCGGTACGGTCCCCTTCGCCGAAGCCTCCTTGGGAGTCCACTGCCACGCCCCCGCCGGACTCTTCGTCAGTTCCCATTCGTAATCGAACAGGTTGTCGAAGTAGCCGTTGGACCACTGGGTGGGTGTGGATGTCCTAGCTCCTTCCAGACCGCTGGTGATCGTGTCATCGGCATTGCCCGTGCCGTACTTGTTTTTCCAGCCAAGACCTTGTTCTTCGATACCGGCGGATTCCGGATCCGGACCCACGTTGTCCGCAGTGGCGGCACCATGTGACTTGCCGAACGTGTGTCCACCAGCAATCAGCGCCACGGTCTCCTCATCATTCATCGCCATGCGGGCGAACGTCTCACGGATGTCCCGTGCCGCCGCCAGCGGGTCCGGCTGGCCGTTGGGCCCTTCAGGATTGACGTAGATCAAACCCATCTGCACGGCGGCCAACGGATTCTCCAACTCCCGATCGCCCTGATACCGCTTGTCGCCCAGCCACTCGCTTTCCGGTCCCCAGTAGATGTCCTCCTGAGGCTCCCACACGTCTTCACGGCCGCCACCGAATCCCAAGGTCTGGAATCCCATCGACTCCAGCGCGACATTGCCGGTCAACACCATCAAGTCGGCCCAGGAGATCTTATTGCCATACTTCTGCTTGATCGGCCACAGGAGCCGGCGAGCCTTGTCCAGGTTCGCGTTGTCCGGCCAACTGTTGAGGGGAGCGAACCGCTGCGTTCCATATCCGGCGCCGCCTCGACCATCGCTGACGCGGTAAGTGCCGGCACTGTGCCACGCCATACGAATGAACAGCGGGCCGTAATGTCCGTAGTCGGCAGGCCACCAGTCCTGGGAAGTCGTCATCAACTCCCGCAAGTCCTGCTTCACGGCCTCCAGGTCGAGCTTCTGGAACTCCTCAGCGTAATTGAACCCTGCCCCCATCGGATTACTCTTGAGCGAGTTCTGATGAAGTATCTTGAGATTCAACTGCTCAGGCCACCAGTCGCGATTCGACATAGCCCCCGCGGCCGTGTGCCGGGCCATGGCCGGCGTAACGGTGCCCATGACCGGACACACGCCGGTCGACTCAGTTCCTGAATCCGCACCAGCTTTCGTGCTGTTAGAGGACTTTGATTGCTCGCCGGACGATCCACCGTCGTCGGCCAGGGCAAATCCAGGCAACGTCACACCCGCGGACGCGACGAACAACGCCAGGGCCACGCTGCCAGAAAGTGATCGGGATACCATAAGTTGTCTCCTTTCAGTCGACAAACTAACGGAAAACACAATACGACTTGTACTTTCCCCAGAAGATGCGTAGGTCGGCTGGCCAGCCGCGATGCTGTAAGTATCGCAGCTAATGGCGTATAATTCCAATGCATTTTATGCCTAGCATCCATGCACTCAGTGCATCGCTCCTTATGATGGCAGGTGAGGCCTCCTATGGAACTCGATCAGTTGCGGTACTTCCTCCAAGTGGCCCAGCGGCAGAACTTCACGCGAGCTGCTGAGGATCTGGCAATCTCCCAGCCCGCCTTGAGCAGGTCGATCCAGAAGCTGGAGGAAGAACTGGGCCAGCCGGTGTTCGAACGCAAGACGCGGTCCGTCGCGCTGACCGAGGCCGGCACGCTGCTGCAGGCCCGAGCTCAACAGGTGCTCACAATTCTCGAAGACACCAAGGCGGAAATCACCGATGACGGGCAGAGCGGTCGAGTGCGAGTGGGAGCGATCCCAACGATCGCTCCTTACTTCCTGCCGGAAGTCTTGCGTCAGTTCGCCGACGCGTTTCCGAAGGCAACGCTCATTGTGCAGGAGAACACCACCGACGTATTGCTGCGGAGCTGCACCCAAGGAGAGATCGATCTCGCCATCCTGGCGTTGCCCGTGCCTGCCAAATACCTTGAGGTCGAAGAGCTCTTCGAAGAGGAACTATTGCTCGTGCTTCCACCTGAACATCCACTGGTTGCCAGGGAAAGGATCCGGATCAGCGATGTCGAACCCTATCCGTTCGTACTGCTGGATGAAGCACACTGCCTGTCCGACAACATTGCATCGTTCTGTCGCCAGCGGTCCTTTCAGCCAGTCGCCGTCGAGCGAACGAGTCAGCTGGCGATGGTGCAGGAATTGGTGTCCTTGTCGCACGGAGTGTCGATGATTCCGGCCATGGCACGACAGCTCGATCAGAGCGACCGTCGAGTTTACCGATCGTTCACCGGCAAGAAGCCGACGCGGACAGTCGCTGTTGCGTGGAATCCCTATCGTTTTCAATGCCGATTGCTCATCGCGTTTCGCGAACGGCTGCGGCGTCAACGAGCTGCGGCAGGTGGCACCGGCTCTGCCAGTGCCAAGGCGTAACCGAGTCCTCCGACTGATAGCCATGTTCGCGCAGACGGTAGCCATGCTCGCGCAGAGCGTAGCCATGCTCGCGCAGAGCGTAGCCATGCTCGCGCAGAGCGTAGCCATGCTCGCGCAGAGCATGGGGAAACCGCCATCCGTTCCCCACTTCCTTCTCAGGATTGTTTACGGACAGGGCGGTCACGCACTCAAGTGCGTGCTACGTGCCATGTGCGACGTGTTACAGCCACGGGCGCAGGGCTGACCGTAGCGCGGCGATCTCGTCCTCGGCAGGTTCCTGCAGCGGTGCACGCGGGGCGCCCACATCGTAACCGGCAAGACGGCAGGCAGCTTTTACATACTGTGTGTACTTGCCTCCGCCCTCCATCAGGTGGAGCAGAGGCAGCAGTTCGTAATAGATCGCTCGTGCAGCGTCCAGGTCACGGCGTTGAGCCATGGCGCTGAACAGCTCGCAGTGTGCAGAGGGAACCACATTGACGACTCCGCCCACCCAGCCAATCGCTCCCACCGCTAGACTCTCCAGAGCCAATGTGTCACACCCGCACAACACGCCCAGAGAATCACCGCACCGACGAATCAGTTCGGCCACGCGTGTCATGTCCCCGGTACTTTCCTTCACATATCGGACATTGGCCAGGGAGCTGAGCCGCTCAATCAACTCGGGACTCATATCCACACCGGTTCTGCCCGGATAGTTATACAACATGATCGGAATGTCGATCTGCGAATTGACCGCCACAAAATGGTGGAACAACTCCTCCGCAGTGGGAAGCGAGTAATAGGGTGCAGCCAGCATAATCCCGGCACAACCAAGCTGCTGAGCCTGTCGCGCATAACGAATCACGTCGGCGGTCGAGCCGGCGTTGGTGCCGGCCACGACCGGAACTTGCCCAGCCGCCGCCTGCAAGGTGCAGCGAATCACACATTCCCGCTCGCTGTCGCTCAGCGCATAGTATTCGCCGGTACTCCCCAGAGGTATCAGAGCGTTTACGCCCTCAGCAATCAGATGCTCCACGAAGGCCTGGAGGCCGTCGCAATCGAGCTCTCCCTGTTTGTTCATGGGAGTCACCAACGCGGCACACACACCATGGATGAAGAAGTGTTCGTAGGATGGTATGGATATCGACATGGTTCAGGCACCTTTCTTCCTGCTGGAACCGGTTTCGAAACAGGGTCGCGCTCGTGGATACACCAGGGTCCGAACTCCCGACACACAATATGGATCATCCAGTACCTGACTGGACTTGCGCAATTGGCAGCATGGGGCATCGAGGGGTCTGAACCGCAGAATATCGGACAAGGCATGTCCAATTACCAAGTGAAAGAACCGCGCCGTGCAGTCCCCCGCGCTCGCCTCTCTGATGCAGCAGATTCCACAATTATCACCCGGATCATTTGTCCCGGCCTTTCATCCTCCCTCATGGTAACCGTTCACAGAACGACGTTGATTTGGCCGCGAGTTGGCACAGAAAGTCGCCTTTCGCTCCGCAAGAGAAAAGCTACTTTCGCGGAGCGAAAGGCGACTTTGGCGGACCGTGAACGGTTACTCCCTCATTCTGCGCCCGCTCGCACGCTGTGCTGCGGTTCTTGTTGGGATCTTATTACGTCAGGTTCATCCAGATGGTCTTCAATTCCGTGTATTGTTCATGCGCGAAGATTGACTTGTCACGCCCGGCGAAACCCGATTCCTTGAATCCGCCAAAGGGGGTCGTAATGTCTCCTTCACTGAAACAGTTCACCGAGACCGTACCGGCTCGAATCGCGCCGGCCACTCGATGAGCCGTATTGAGATCACGGGTGTAGATGGATGCGGCCAGGCCGTAGTTCGTATCGTTGGCCAGTTGAATAGCCTCGGCTTCCGACGAGAACGTGATCACGGACAGCACCGGTCCAAAGATCTCTTCCCGCGCGATCTTCATGCTGTTCTTCACATCGTCGAACACGGTGATATCGACGAAGTAACCGCCTGATGCTTCGGCGGTCCTTTGCCCTCCCAGAGCCAATCGTGCCCCCTCTGCTCGTCCGGCATCGATGTACTCAAGCACCTTCCGCAGGTGCGGCTCTTCGATCAGGGCCCCGACACTGGTCTCCGGATCGAGCGGGTCTCCGACCTTCCAGGTCGAAGCCAGGTTGATCACTTTCTCCACCAGCGCGTCTTTCACACTTTGGTGAACGATTAATCGCGAACCGCAGCTGCAGTTCTCTCCCATGTTCCAGAATGCCGCGTTTACGGCATGCATGGCCACGGCATCCAGATCGGCCGCATCAGCCAGCACGACTTGCGGACTCTTGCCGCCACATTCCAGGGTAATCCTCTTCAGGTTCGATTCAGCGGAGTAGCGCAAGAACAGCCGTCCGACTTCTGTGGAGCCTGTGAACGCTACGAGATCGACGTCACCGTGGCGGCCAATGGGCTCGCCTGCTCCGGGTCCAAAGCCAGGCACGACATTGAGCACACCTGCCGGCAAACCAGCTTCCGCCGCCAACTCGGCCATCCGCAAAGCGCTCAGCGAGGTCAGTTCCGCCGGTTTGAGCACGACGCTGTTGCCGGCAGCCAGTGCCGGCCCGAGCTTCCAGGCCGCCATCAAAGCGGGAAAGTTCCAGGGAATCACCGCCCCCACCACTCCCACCGGCTCGCGGCGAATCAGGCCCAGGTTGCCGGCCCCTGAAGGAGAGATGTGATCGTAGAGCTTGTCACACGCTTCGGCATGCCAGCGAATGCAGTCCACGGTATCGGGCAGATCGATGTTGAGACAGTCCTTAATCGGTTTACCCGCCTCCAACGCATCAGTCAACGCCAGCTCAGCCAGATGCTGCTCGATCAATTCGGCGAACTTGAGCAGGATCCGCTTTCGTTCACTCGGTTTGCAGCGCGACCACACGCCCGACTCGAAGGCCCGTCGCGCCGAGGCAACCGCTTGATCGACATCGGCCGACTCGCACTGCGCAACCTCGGTCAAGGGCCGGCCCGTGGCTGGATTCTCGGTGACGAATCGCTGACCACTTCGAGCATCCACAAACGTGCCATCGATGAACGCCTGCGTGCGAAAACGCATTTCGGATGCGGCGGCGATGATCGACGGTCGATTCAATTCCAGGTCGATACGTGCAGAGTCGGTCATGATTGGTCTCCCGGATCTCTTTGGTGATCCATGTCATGTTCGCGAACAATACGGCTCCACATCCCCGCCAATACGGGCAGGACAGGTGGACGTACACTAGTGGTTGGCCACGATTTCAACAACCGGAGCGAGTTCTGGCAGACGCGTCCCTGACAGACCCCCATGCCACAGCGAGTCTGCAGCTTGGCTTCACGAGCGTCGCGGAATTCCCGCAACTGACCCCAGGTCACATCTTCACAGCGGCAGATAACCGTGTCGTCATGCGCCAACATCAGAAGCTCCGGACGCAATCGGAATGCCGCCTGAAGGGACCTGGCAAAGCGGCCCGCTCTAGCGCGACGCACCTGCAATCGTCTCAGCTGCCGCCCGGTCGTGCAACCGCTCGCGGCATGTCCGGCAATCTGCCCTTCGATCACAGCTGCCGCATCGCCACCGATCCCCGTCGTCTCACCGGCTGCGTAGACGCCTGGAACCACCGTCTGTTGCAGTTCGTCCACTTGGACCACCTCATCGCCATGGGCTGTGCAACCCAACATCTCCGGCCACTGCAGATTCGGAACCAGTCCGAACCCGCACGCCAGGTAGTCACAGTCCTGCACCCAGGCTCGACGCCCGTCGGTGATCCGAACACTCCGCAGCACAGCATCGCCGTGTGCTGCGGCGGGCCAACAACCTGTCCTGTATCGAGCTCCCAGCAACTGGGCTTTCAATTGCAGCGCCTGCCACACCTTGCTCGGACTCAGCCAAGGGAGCACCGCGGCGAATCTCGCCACGCGACTCCAGGACGCTTGTTCCAGCAGATCGGTGACCTGCGCTCCACGGTTCTTCAGCGCAGCAGCCACGGCAAACAGAAGTGGACCTGTTCCAGCCACTATCACTCGCTGGCCCCTCACCGGCCAACCTCCCTTGGCCAGCAACTGCAGTCCACCCAATCCCATAACGTTCGGCAGTGTCCAGCCGGGAAAAGGGAGAAACAGCTCTTGAGCACCGGTGGCAATCACCAGTCTCCCACAGCGAACTTCCAGCAACTGGTCGCATCGCTGCGCGTACACTCGGCGAACGGCCCCCGATTCACTGCACAACTCACCGCCTTCTTGAGCAAACGCAGTCGCTTCGCAGATAACCTGGGCGCCCGAGTGCTTCAGACGCGAGAGCCAATGCTGGCCGGAACGCGGAATGGAGCGAACGTCGTTTGCGCGCCAGATAGCGCCCCCTAACCAGGGCGTGCTTTCCAGCAGCACGACACGGCTGCTGCACTCAGCTGAAATACACGCCGCAGCGATGCCTGCCGGTCCACCCCCCAGCACGAGCACATCACACTGGAGAAGGTCACGCTGGGGGAGTTGGCCCGAACGGAAACTGCCCTGCTGCTGAAGATCATCCATCGGTCGTCACCTCCATGGCGTCACGACAGACGATCAGGCAGCTTCGCTGATGAGGCTGACCATCAATAGTCACTCGACATTCCCCGCAGACCCCCATGCCACAGACCGGCCCGCGGTGCTGCCCGGTCGGCGATTGACGAAATCGCTGATGGCCAGCTCGAGCAACTGCGGCGGCGACCGTGGTGCCGGCGGCCACGGTCACGTCCATGCCGTCCACTCGCAACGTCACGGATGGGGACGCCACGGGTTGTGACACAGGTGCGTCAGGCATGATGGCCCTCGGATTTCGTATAGCGGTGCGGCAGGTACGGCGTCGCCGGAATACGCGGTTCACGCCCGGCCACTTGATCGGCTAGCAGTTCGGCCGTGCCCAGCGATGTGGCTATCCCCAATCCCTCATGCCCCGTAGCACACCAGATGCGGTCCGAAGTCCGGCTCGGCCCTATCAATGGCAGTTTGTCGGGAGTGGCCGCGCGGTGCCCCGTCCAGGTTCGGAGCGTCGTCAATCGTCCCAGTCGCGGCAGGAACTGTTCGGCCCGCCGCATCATGCGGCTGACCATCTCCAGGTCCACATCGTCGTCATCCGCATCGAACTGGCGGGACGAGCCGATCAGCATCTGGCCGGTCTGGCGTGGCTGGATATTGAACGCCACCGACTCCTTCTGCATCGCATGCGCACTTTTCAGGTAGCCCAGTTCAATCAGCTGGTGATGTACGAACCCCGGATAACGGTCGGTGATCACCAGGTGCCCTTTACGTGACTTGACGGGAAGATCGGGGCATAGCTCACTGGCCCAGCAGCCGGTGGCCACCACCACGCATTGGGCGACAAGACGAGTGCCGTCAGCCAGATCGATCGTTCCGTCCGAATCAAGGTGCAACACTCTGCAGTGCGTGCGAACCTGGACGCCTTGCTCCTGTGCCCGACAAAGCAAGAAGCGAGCCACGACGGGCGGATAGACAACCAGATCGTGGGGAACGCGCAGCCCGCCCGACAATCCCTCCCGCAGCTCCGGTTCCATCTGTCGCAGTCCGCTGGCTCCCAAGACGACACTCTCCACGTCAACCTGAGCCAGCAGCTCTCGCTTGACCTGCACTGCCGCCATTTCCTCGTCATCGGCCGCCACCCACATGGTTCCGCACTGCTGGGTTTCGGCACTCGCCGGAAGCGATTGGACCAGCTCATGCCACAATTGGCGCGAGTAACTTGTCAGGATCAACTGCGCGGGCGAATCGTCCATGACCACTACGTGGCCCATCCCAGCTGCTGTAGCTCCACCACCGATGCTATCCCTCTCCACCACAACGATATGGTGACCATCGCGTGCCAGGGCAGCCGCACAGGCAGCCCCCACGATACCAGCTCCGATGATCGCGATATCGAATTGCTGCGTCACGGCCGAATGCCCCACCCAAAACGATCGTCATCGTGAATCAACAGCGTTGTTTCCGCGCTGACAAATGCCCTGCCAGTAATCGTCGGAATAATCGCGTCACCGTGCCAGCGAAACGAGGCGGTGAATGTGCTCCCAATCACACTCTCCTGAACCCACTCGTCACCGGCATGAAGCGAGCTATCGGCAGCCAGGCACGCCAGCTTGGCGCTGGTTCCAGTTCCGCAGGGAGAACGGTCATAGGCACGGCCGGGACACAGAACGAAGTTGCGAGCGTGGGCCTCAGCCGCCACAGCCGGCCCAAACAGCTCCACGTGATCGACCTCCGGAAAGCCCGCCGCGTTTACCGCCTGACGTATGCGCCAGGCGAATTCGGTGAGCTCCCGGATATGGCGAAGCGATAACTGCCAAGGCACGGCGTCTGTCAGAAAGAACCAGTTTCCTCCCCATGCCACGTCCCCCACAACCGGCCCGTGACCGGGAACCTCCACGCAGATGCCTTGCGCCTGACGATAGCTCGGCACGTTCTCCACCGACACTCGACCGTTTTCGTGCAGCGTGGCAGTGACGATACCGACCGGCGTCTCAATGCGATGCGGCCCTGTGCTGATTCGCCCCAGATGTGCCAAGGTCGTCACCAGTCCGATGACGCCGTGCCCGCACATTCCCAGATAGCCGACATTATTGAAGAAAATCACCGCCGCCGTGCTGTCCGCTTCACAAGGGTCCGTCAGCAGGGCTCCGACCACAGTGTCCGATCCGCGTGGCTCGTTCACGACGGCCGAGCGGAACCGGTCGAAGCGGGACCGAAACTGCGTTAATCGCTCGGCAAGCGGCCCCGTCCCCACGTCCGGGCCACCCTCGACAATCACACGCGTTGGCTCGCCGCCCGTGTGGGAATCGATGGCGAACAGCCGATGTGCGTACGCTGCGCTCAAAGCTGACCTCGTGCTTCACGTCCTGACCAGACGACGAATTGAGTTGCCGGAGCGGCCCTGAAGGAAATCCATGTGAAGAATACTTGCACCTGGTAATTGGACATTCTTTGTCCGCACTTCTGCGGTTCCCACACCTCGGTGATTGACGACGCCGCTTTCCGACCCCAGTGCGTTGCGGAACCACCAAGACCGTTTGGCTGGTTTTCAAGTGTGACTCAAGCAGCGTCTGCCGTCTTGTCCGATATCCAAGTCCGGACTAGGATTTCGGCATACTGAACCGGACACCTCACCATGTCGACGCCCCTGCTTCTTGATCTATTCTCCCAGCTCGCGGCCCCGTTTACAGCCGAAACACTGTTCGATTGCCTGGGCGACGTGGTTTTCTTCATCAAGAACCAGGCCGGGCAATATGTCGTCGTGAATCAAACGCTCGTCGTGCGGTGCAGTGTTCGCAGCAAGCAGCAGTTGCTCGGTCGCCGCCCGGACGAAGTCTTTCCAGCCCCATTGGGCTCCAGCTACCGGGATCAGGATGAGGCGATCCTCCGCGGTGGCCCGCCGATTACGGACCAACTGGAACTGCAACTCTACCCGTGCGGCCAGACCGGATGGTGCCTGACCAGCAAATTCCCATTGCAGGATCGCCAGGGCAACGTGATCGGCCTGGCCGGCATCTCCCGCGACTTGAGTGCCCCCCATGGCAGCGACGACGGTTACTCGCAGATCGCCGAAGCTGTAAGACACATTCGCCAACGGTTTCATGAACCGCTCAAAGTGCGACAACTGGCAGCCGACGCCGGGATGTCGGAATACCAGTTCGAACAGCGCATTCGCAAGATCTTTCAGATCACACCCGGTCAGCTGATCCAGAAAGTGCGGATGGACGCGGCTGTCGAACGATTGAAAGGTACAGACAAATCGATCGCTCAAGTGGCACTCGACTGCGGTTACTCCGACCAGAGTTCCTTTTCCCGCCAGTTCAAGCAGACCGTCGGACTCACGCCCGCCGAGTATCGCCGCGCCGCGCGACTAACGGCCATGGACCATCCCGATCCAACTGCCGATGAAACGTAGCAACACCATCGTCTGCGATGCTAAGTCGTTTGCGCCAAGAGGGAAAGAAGTCGGGCAGGACGGTGCTGTCACTCGTTGCTTCTCTCCAGAGCGGTGCTTGAATGGTGCGTGATAGGCGCGGGACAATCACTTGTTCGCAGTTGATTTCGGTCATTCACCTTGTCCATGAGAAGAAACACGCCTGCGATCATCGCGCCGCAGACATAACCGGCGGCCATTCCGAAGAAGAGGAGAATCCAGTCAACAGAACATAAACCTGCGCGACGGTAGGATCACTGGGGCGGCCATTTCGAATGGTCATGTACACGACAGCCAAGGCCAACAGGACAGGGAAGAAGAGCCCTCCGACGAGCACGGACGCTCGCCGTGGATGTTCGCCATGAAAGAGCAGAGCCTGGCTGATTCCGATAGTGGTGACGAACAGAACGACTATCAAAAACACCAGCGGCGGGAATCCCAGAGCTTGCAGAACCGCGAAGAGCACGCTGAACATCGCAGTGGCAATCAGCAGTGTGCCGATGCCGAAGCGCCGAGGTACACCGGCTTCCCGCGTACGTCGCGGAGCTTGCGGCACTTCGAAGTTTGACTCGTGTTCTGCCACCACTCGCACCGTTGTCTCTCGTGATTTCCGGCCCGTGGCTCAACAGCGAGGATTCTAGCTCCGCGCTGCGTCAAAATCAATCTTCACTCCCGGGCCCATCCGCCGCTCACTCCTGGCTGACGAACCTGTTCGACGCCTTCTTGGCGACTTTGCGCCTTTGCGTGAGATTCGATCGCGCAAAAAGGGCTCACGCCAAGGCGCAAAGAAGGAAGTGTGGGAACAGTAGTAAGCGTGCGGTACGGGCAGGAGGTCCGGAGTTCTCGTCTGATCTCATTGGGGCTGCTGGCGACTTTACCTCCATCGCCTGATTCTTAGAGCCCGGCGGTCAGGTCGATTCTTTCGAGCGGGAACTGCAGCGCGTTCTGTTCGGCCCAGGCAGCCGCTTTGGCATTGAGTGGACTCTTGACGTTGTAGCTCTGGTAACAGAGCATTTCGGCAATGCGCACGACCAATTGCGCCAGCGACTGACCGGCGCTCCAATGATCGCCGATACAGATCTTCTGCGGGTCAATATTGGGGTGCCAGACCGGCGTTATCATGCGGCAGAACGGTGGTCGCCGCGGATAGTCGAGCGGCAGAAACACTTCAGCCCTGTGCACTTCTCCCATCATTGTCTGATCGTTCGCCGCGGGTACCAGGGAGCGAACGTGAAACTCAAACGTGTACTTCTCCGGCGGATCACCCTCCGCAGCGACGAACCGGATGTGCGGGTGTTCACCGAACACGTGCTGGACCTGTTGAAAATCGGCCCGTAACCGGCGTAATCGTGCTTGACTCATCCTTTGCGGTCCCTCTGCTGATTCGTGGAAGCGTCTACCCGGCGAGCGAATAGACGAACGTGAACCCTCCGATCAGAATGAACTCCACCAGGGCGATTCCTAATCCAAGCCGGCACAGGCCCTGATAGATCCGCGGCAGCTGCTGAATGTCGTGGCGGCGCGAGGCGTACCAGAGGCCACCGACGATACCGGCCAGAGGAGCCGTGCATGGGAGTACACAGAAAATGAACAGCCAGATCGTGGCGGTGTGGAGCCCCGCGGTGCGGACTTTCTGGCTCGCACGCCGTAGGAACTCGGCACTACTTTCGGGACGTGCCGAATCAAAAGTGGCACCACAATGGCGACAGCGCACTGCGGCGGCATGGATGATCTGGTGGCAGGAAGGACACGGCTTCTCCTCCTGACCCCAATACGACACCGGGATCTCCAGCGATTGGCGTGCTTCGGTCGGCGGGACGAAAGTGCAGCCGTAAACCGCACAGCCCTGGTTCTCATGCCAGCAATCGACATGATAACGGGCGTGGCATCCAGAGCACTCGGTCACCTCTTCCCCGGCCTCGAACGACGACTGGCAGATCGCACATACGACAGCGTCCTCAGCAGGTACCATGGTCTACGATCTCACTACGAGCTCTTGCGTTGCTGGAACAGGAGCACAGTCTTGCCGAGCGTGATCCGGTCGCCGTGGCGCAGCCGCGTCCGATGGAATCGGCGACCATTCACTTCCGTCGGGTATTCCGCCGATAGGTTCTCGATCTCGCACTGTTCTCCCATGGCCCGGATCGTGGCGTGAATGCCGGCTACCTGGGGATCGTTAAACAAGTAGATCTCCGCACGGTGCGAAGATCCCAACTGAACACGATCTTTGAAAATCAAGAATTCCTTCCCGGCCAGCGGCCCCTCCAACATGCGCAACCACGCGTCCCGCGCGAGCAGTTCAACCAGTCCGATCATCAGGCCGACGCTCGCTCCGACCGCCACGATTCCCACCAGCCGACTCCAATGCGAACTCGGCTTGACTCCTCCCAGCAGAATGAGATCGATGGGATCGAACAGCAGGCCACCGATCAGTCCGCCGACAATGCCACCGAGAAAGCCATACAACAGCAATCGGGTCGAACGAAGTGCGATTCCTTGCCCCAGCCCCATGGTCATTCCAGCCAACATCCACCCAAGACTTCGGCCGATCATCTGAATGACGAATCCGAAGAGCGTCAGGTCGTTCACGCCACTCGCCTGGTTCATCGCCAGCTGGTTCAGCGGTGCGTATGCCAGATTCGCCAGGATGCCGGACAGCAGCCCGCCAATGAAACCGACCAGCAATCCAATGATACCGCCCAGCAAGGCCCGTCGCGGCAGGCGGCAGACCACTCCATCGGTAGCTCCGAGCGTCAAGCCCACACAGCCACCAACGATCGCAAAGAGAAGGAACCCGGCCGCCGCGCTTCGGTAGTGCTGCTGGCGCAACGTCTGTGAGCGTTGCGCGTTCGACTGCGGAGGTGGATCCAACTTCACGAGATGCGCTATCGCCACCCCTTCCGCCCCGACAGGCTCGTACTCCACATAGACACCGACTTCCTTACCCAGCTGCAAATCGGCGGGATCCAAGGTGGCCATGCTGCCATCAGGTGAGATCATCCTGGTGTCGCTGAGCAACCACACTGGTTGACCATCAACGACGACCGAACCACTCAGCGGAATACGGACCTCCATCGCCTGACCGTCCCCTAACGGAATCTGTCCCGCATTCTCTGCTACCCCCACCTGCTCAAGGGAGCCCTGCAGATACTCAAGATCGTTGAATATCGGCTCAATCAACGCCCAGGCAGCGAAGGCCGCCAGTCCGCCGACCAGCATGAAAACGAACCAGTTCTGGTAGTACCAGTGACCACCCCTGCCGTGTCGCGTGGTCCTCTCACCACGAAGACTGTGCTGGCGTTGGAGCAGATCATCGACGTGACTGCTCATCGCCTCCTCGCGCGTAATGCGGATGGAACGAGGCGCGTCAAATGGATCGAACTCGACCATATCACTTGCCTTTCCCGGCGTTGCCGGCCGCCTGAGCTTTCGGCGAAGCAGACTGGCTCGCTGCGCCAGGTGCGGCCACACCCTTCTTCGTTGGACCGTCCGCGGTTGCATCGTTTGCGCGCTGGGACTTCCCTTCCGACGCCGTCTCCGCTGACTCTCCGGCCTGATCTTCTTCCGACGCCACTGGCACGGCGATCAGTTCAGGAGGAATCTGCCACGACACGACCTGCACCCCTAACAGACACGCTTTGCCGTCGATGTTCACCGGCACAGGAGAAAGACTGATGTGCTGCGGCGGCTCCGGAACGTCACCAAAGATCATGTACGACACCTGGCGTGTCATGAACAGGGCCATTGCCATCCCCAACAGAATGCCCAGAGCGTAGATCCAGCGAAAGACCACTTGCCGCATGTCATCGACCGCGTGGATCAGCTGATTGATGCGCGTTTCGAGCTCTGCAATCACCTCCGGCGAGACTCCTGGATAATTCCTGGTCTCACTGGACTGCTCATCCGAACCAGTCGGCACTCGACAGCGATGCTCGCGCGCATCGACCCAGAATCGCGGTACGTAGCGGATCCCACCAGCTGCATTGATGCACATGGCAGCGTCACCACTCAAAGGATCCATCAACAGGCCGATCTGCGTGTTGCCGGCAAAGAAGTTCTGCTGAATGAAGACATCCATCTCCGAGAATTCGACCCCGAAACCGGGATGGGAGTGGTACCAGCCGACCATCTGCAGTTTCGGGTACTGCGTGCGGATCGTCTCGTGAATGGCATTCCATGTCGCCTGAGTGAATGTGACCTGCGTCGTTCCTTCCTCGGCGTGCGAGCCGCGAATTGCCGCGTCCACATGGACGAAGTCGCCCACGTCATCACGACACGGCGTTCCGACCAGGACTCCACAGATCTCGGCATCGAGCGACTCTTTGGCATGAGCCACAACATCGGCGAACGCTCGGCGCTCAAAGGCAACACGCAGCGGTGCACTGGCCCCCGGAGGTCCGGGAAACGCTCGGCGCACGACACTCCGCTGCTGCTTCCACGGGCCAACCGCCACCTCGTCACCAGTCTCTCTTCCTGCCGACGGCTGCACGGCTTCATCTTGAACCTGATCACCGTTCGCCTTCGACGAGCGTTCGTGTGAGGCACCGTCCTGTGAGGCACTGTCCTGTGAGGCACTGTCCTGTGAGGGACTGTTCTGTGGTTTTTTACTCCGAGTCATGGTGTAGCACCTCCGCAGACTTCACGCTTCCCGCTGGCATGTCCGCCCCATCATCCAACGCAGCTGGACGGTCGCCGGCAATCTCAACGCCCAGAAATTGATCCTGGTAGCGTCCCCAGACAATGTCCCATCGCGGAAGTCCAACGTTGCTCAAGGGCTGATCCAGCAAGTCAGAATCACGGTAGACTGCATGGAAAAACGTCGGCGTGTACAGCGTGCCGCAGTCGCTGCACACCGCGTCCTGTTCGGTGACCGCGTCGGCCGCAACGAGCAACCGACGCAGCTTGCCACAGGATGAGCACCGCAGCGTGTCGACGAGTTCACGCCCCATTTCCAGTGCATCCAAGCCACCAAGCTGTTCTTCGACCAGCGACCAGACCGCGCGCAGCGGAGAGGCGGATGTCAATTCCTGCACCGGCACGACCGGTTGAGGGAGCCCGTCATGCCAGGGGCACGCGGGATTCACCGGGAAATGAACGAGATAGGAATCGAACGCAGCACCATCGAACACATAACCGCTCCCGTGCAGCGCCGGTAGACCATGGAGCAACTTCACGACTTCCTGAGCTTGCAGAGCTCCGACAATCGAAGCGGTGATCGGCGTCGTCGACGTTCCACCCTGAACCTGGGCGCGGCGGGCCAGCAAACTGCACGAGCGGCGTTGACTGATCGCGTCCCAATCGACCTGACTCATCGTGCATTCATAGCAGGCCGTGACCGGGGGCACAAACGTGCGGACAATGCCCCGAAACACCTCAATCCCTCCATCAATCCACGGCTTGCCCAGTCGCGCACATACGCTATTGACGAAGACCCTTGCCTCTCGGTTGTCCAGAGCACCCACGACAACGTCGGCCCAACGGAAATACCCCACCCCTACTTCCGACAGTACATTGGCCGTCAGCGGCTGAACGCGGATATCAGGATAGATGGCTGCAGCCGCGCGGGCAGCACACATCGCTTTGGGACAACCTTCGTCGGTCGAGCGAAACAGTATCGAGCGACTCAGATTGCTCCGCTCAATCGTATCGCGATCGACCACGATCAGCTGGCCGATCCCTAGTAGACAGAGGTTCTTGATAACTTCATTGCCGAGCGCTCCAGCGCCGATAACCAGAACTCGCGCTTTCGCCAGGCGGGACTGATCCCACCATTGGATGCGTGAGAACCGGTCGAAACGCTCGTCAACAGAGAGCTTCAACTCGTCGGCATTGGTCATTCATAACCCTCGCGGCACCACCTCGTTGTTCTTGTGGAACCACGTACGCTAACCTCACCGGTTTCGAGAGAGCCGGCCGTGATCTCAGGCTGGATTCGCAGTTCGTCCCCGTTTGCCACGCCGGCGTCGGCCAATGTCCGGTTATCCAGCAGTTGAGTGCCAGTTCGACGATGGTGCAGTTTATAGCTCATGACCTGTCCATCCGGGCTGTTCAATGGCAGGTTCATACGCTCAACCAACAGCACGAGAATCCGATCGATGTTCACGTCGTCCGGGGCCTCCACTTCACAACTTCGGCTGCCGGAGACATCGAGGACATGAATGCGCAGGTTCCCCATCGCTTGCTCCACTACGTGGGCCAGCCAATCCCTTGAATCAGGGCATTGATGGTCGCTTGATGACTCGCTTGCCGCGGATCGGTCGGCAAGCGGAATACTTCGTTACGGACCTGGAACGAGAGTTCCCAGTTCTCCGACATCAGCACGCTGTCGATCTCGCCGAAGCTGAACCGGCGTTTTCCGCCGATGAACTTGGCTTCGTAGAACGTCACACCGGTCGGCTCGACCTTCAGGTAGCGTTTAGCCGTCAGCGTATTGGCACGTATAATATGCTTCATGGCATCATCAGCCCCACGATGGTGAGGAGGATCAGAACGGCCAGGATCAGCGTGTTCCAGATGGCTGCCACCCACATGACAGGTGGATTTCGCAGACGTCGGTCAAAGGCGGAAAACGACAATGCCGTACCGATCATCGCGGGCAGATACACGACGATCCATAATAATGCCCCCAAGGCCTCCTCGCCTCCCGGTTCGGCAAGGGCCTGCGCCAGTACGCCACTCAGCATGACTGCCAGTCCCAAGGTGCACCAGATGGCCAGCGCAAAGGCCCATCCCAGCAGTTTCTTACGGCCTGGGGATAGCCTCTGGTCCGTTCGCGTGGCACATTCGGGACACACGTGAACATCGCCGGGCATGGTGAAGTCACACGTGGCGCAGGTGGGCTGTCGACAGCATCGACAATAGTACACCGCCTGCACTTCGGGGTGTCGCGAACACATCACTCCCTCAGGCACTTCCTGTGGAACAGCCCGCGTCGGACGACTCCGCAGCACGCAGTCGGGGCACAGGAGCGTGCCATTGGGTTGCGGAAAAGCGCACACCATGCAAACTGCCGTTTCACAGACCGCGCAATTGTGCTGGGTGGGAGTATGCGGGTGGCGGCTGCACACTTGCTGCTGCTGATCCGGAGCGCGGTACGGATTCTCTACCGCAACGGCTGTCACGAGATCAGGCGGCTCGGGCTGTTCGTCGGGCAAAGCCTCGCCGCCGACCGCAACGGAGGGCTGCAGGCTCGGCAACGTCACCTGCTGACCTCGCATAAATAGAATGCGAAACTCCCCATGCCGACTGCATAAGGCCGTCTTGCCGTCGCGGACCTTCAAGGGATTCAGACATTCAGGACAGAGCATTTCCATGCAACACCTCTCACAACGGACTCCTACGTCTGACTCATAGCTGCAATCCGGGCGATAATCCCCAGGCCCCAGAGCACCAGACCGATGATCGCAATCACCATGGCGGCCGTCGCCTTCCCGGACCCGGTCAGCCGCGGGTTCGCCGCGAGCATTGCCTTGGCCTTGTTGGCCTTAATGAGCGCGATCGGCTCCAAGATGATGCCGAAGCAGAAGAGGCCAACAATGGCATACGTCAGCGCTTCACCAGCTTCCTTGCAGGGAATTGTCGCCTCCTCGACGATCGGACGGCCGCTGACCGCCATGACTTTGCACGAAGAACAATAGTTCTGCCCATTGAGATTCACGAGACAGTTCCCGCAGAAAGCCTCGGCACATCCAGCGCAGCGGTCCGTGGCCAAAACTCCCGGGTGGTTCTTGCATTCCATAGATCGGTTCCCTTGTGCAAAGTACCAAGATGGACTGCTGAAACGCTCCATTGTCAACGTGACCAACGAAGCTACCAGCAATCAACTGAAGGTGCGTCTGGCGGAAGTTGAGAGGCAACATGCGAGACACGACGATCGCCGCCGGTCTCCTCCTGAACAGCAGATTCGCGCTACAGCGTCTGGCCCCGGCTAAGTCGATGCCACGACATTCCCTCGTCTGGACGGCAACATGATAAGAGACTCAAACGGTAAATGCAACAAAATGACACAGAATTTGTCACCGACGCGAAGGGTAACACTCGCACAACAGCGACCGAATCGGCCACGAGCCATCTCCCAATCCGCAAACTGTTCCCGCTTAACCTGGCGGATTTGGGTGATTTGACGCGCCAACGACACGGGACTCCGAAACACCAACTACTGACCTCGGCAGCGAACCGGGGTGGCGGCAACGGGTAGCGGTAATCACCGGGAATGCAGGCCTCAATAACTGGAGCGAGGATAGCGATTGTGCCGATAATTCCGGAGGCGAGGGAGTTCAAAATGCACGTGTTCTAGCGGATCTTAGATAATGAATAGCTCGACTCTGTAAGGGAACGTGCGACGATGGATGTCGAATCGCTCGCTCGCTTTGCGGTCGGTGCAGCAGCGATCGCAACCCTCTTGACTGGTGTGTCATCAGCGAGCGAGGACCACGTTCGCATCGTCGCGTACCAGATCAGTGATAGCCCGGAATGGGTGTATCACGACGATGTCCTTTTTGAAACCACCTCCTGGATGCAGGCGCAGCCCTCGGGGGCACTAAGTCCGCCTGAGCAACCTGCCGTCGCCTCGCGGCAGTCTGGAATACGCCCCACGGGAGTGGAAGGCGTTTTCAATCAGCGTGATTTCCTCGGCCAAGACTACCTGCAACGCACCTCAATGCCCGCCACCGACATACTATCTGGCGGCGAGAGTCGAACTCGGCCAGTCACCGATGCCGGCAGTCTCTTTCGTGCGACATCTGGCGTGTCGGCCGTGTATACTCAACGTCGCAATCCCATCGTAAACGATCCTCGCGTGCGTGGAATGCGATTTGGGCAACTGTATGGTTCTGGATCTTACTGGATTGCGGCGCGCCCCGACCTGGATACTCTCTACAGCAAGATCGATGCGGCGCTGATTCAGGAAATGATAGTGATTAAGGGGCCCTACAGCGCAATGTACGGCCCTGCCTTCGATTTCCTGGCGATTGAGTTCCTGCCTGCGCCGCGTTTCGAGAATGGGATGGAATGGCACGGGACGTCCAGTGTCGGATACGGAGTGAATGGTGAGCAGTGGCGTGGGCGAGAAACGGCGCTAACAGGCAACGCGGATTGGGGCGTCTTATGCAGCTACGGGCACCAGACCGCGAATGACTACAGCACGGGAGGTGGCTTCAGTCTACCTACGAGCTACAATTCGCGCGATGCGATGATGACCCTCTCGAAAGATCTGTCGGACGAGGAGACGATCGAGGTTCGCTACTTGCGAGCAGATCAAACGGGACTTGAGTTCCCGGGACAGATGTTCGACATCAATTGCCTGGTTGCCGACGCCTGGGAGAGTAGCTACCAATGGGAGGCTCCGGGGGGCGACGTCGCAGTTGAGGTGGAAGGTTGGTACAACCGCACACGGTATTCCGGCGATACACGTAATGCGTCGAAGGGCATTGTCCCCGAAATCGAGAGCGCATTAGACGACTTGGCTGGATCTCCTGCGGGCAGTTCCCGTTTCGCTGGAGTCACCGATGCGGATGTCACCTCCGTCGGCGGGCGCGCATCAATTCGAATGGGTGATGAGGAGACGGGGACGGTTTCGGCGGGCGTTGATTTCCGACTGGTAAATCAACAGATAAACGAGCGGTTCACTGTCCTTCTGGGACCGCCGATGCCAACAGTCCTGGATATTCACACTAATCTGCCGAGGTCGCAGTGGATCGATCCGGGAGTGTTCGCGGAGTGTTCCATACCCGTCGGTGAAACTTGGATCACTCGCTTGGGCGGCCGCGTCGACTGGGTCCGCACGACCGTCGACCAAGACGACTTACGACCTGACAGCGTGTTATGGGGCCAGCTCACGCAGAACGACGCGTTGTACCTGATCTATGTGTCGAATCAATGGCAAGTGAATGATCATTGGACGGTCTGCGCAAATATCGGCCATGCCGAACGGCCGCCAACGCTTGTTGAGCGGTATGCTGACGGCGTCTTCCTGGGTATTCTCCAGAGTGGTCTGAGCCGGGTGACAGGTGATCCGGACCTGCGCAGCGAGCGGCTCTGGCAACTGGATGTGGGGATGGACTTCACGGCAGCACGCCTGCGAGGTGGACTGAATGCCTACCAAGCCTGGGTCCTGGACTACGCGACGTACGTGGACGAGGAAATTCCCAGCATAACCGGCGCTCGATTGCTGAGGAGTGTGAACACGGACCTGGCGACGTTGACAGGTGTCGAAGGGTACTTGGAGTATGCGGTCTCCCGACCGGTAACTGTCTTTTCGTCCCTGCGCTATACTACGGGGCGAGACCAGACGATTCAGGCGCCTCTACCGCAAATCGATCCTCTGGAAAGCCGAGTCGGATGTCGCCTCCAAGATCAGGATACTCGGAAATGGGGCTTGGAGTTGGCGGCTCGAATCGTGGACAATCAGGACCGCCTTGGCACGCTTCGGAATTACATCATCGTCGACACTGGCCAGGTGGTGATTGTTGAGCAGCCCACACCTGGTTTCACGGTGTGGGATTGTGTGGGACATTGGCAGGCCCGCGAGAATCTGCGGTTTGCAGCCGGAGTGCTCAATTTTACTGACCGTTTGTACCGTGAACATCTGGACGTGCGTACGGGACGCGGCATGTATCAGCCGGGAGTCTCCTTCTTTCTTACCACGGAACTGCACTATTAAGCCCGTTGATCCACCAGAGTGTCGTCTGCCAGGAGGCGGGCCTTCTCAATTGGCTGACGGCACGATTACGACGCGGAACCCCAAATCGAGGCTGCGAAAGACGGGACGGTCTCTGAGTCGTACCGCGGCACGACAGAAGGCTGAGGAGACATACCACGCTCCTCCCCGAAAGACGCGAAATGTCCCCGTTTCAGGACCGAGTGGGTCCTCCGCCTCTGCCTCCCGGTCAGCACCATACCAGTCGCAGCACCACTCGTAGACATTCCCGTGGACGTCGAACAGCCCACGCAGATTGGGACGTAGCTGTCCCACTTCATGCATCCATTCTTCAGAGTTATCCATGAACCAGCCGTAATGGGACAGCAGCTTGGTATCACTGCCAAAACCATAGGTGGTCGACAGGCCGCAGCGGCAGGTATCCTCCCACTCCGCTTCCGTCGGTAAACGAAACCCACGACGGTCGAGATGGACTGGCCACTGCTCAGGGTTTCCATCAGCATCGCAGAGAAGCGTCGTTTCGTCATCAAAACACTGTTCTGATTCCGGCATGCCGGTGGTCCGGGTCAGCCAGCGACAATATCGTACCGCCTCAAACCAACTCACTCCCATCGCAGGCTCGGCTGGCGAAAGCGAATGGCCAGTCTGCTGTTCCATCGAGGCACGCGTCTTTCCCTCGTCCGACAGATCAAACTGAGCCCAATTCACTTCGCAAGCACTGACGGCAATCGGGCGAGTTCGTCGCACGCGTTGCTCTCCTTCGTCGGCTTGGCGTTCGGCCGCGTTGAGTGCAGATCCGACCGTGAACTCGTGGGGTTGAAATACAACAAAGGTACAAAACACCTTCGGTACCTCTGCCTGCACGTCGTCACCGGCTCCCTCCCCTTCTTCCGGAGTCTTGTCAACGTTGGCAGGAAACTCCATTACAAACCACTCTCGCGTTCCGGTACGATCGTACGGGCAAGACGTGTGGTCAACTCGCTCTTTCTCCCGCCGGTAGTTCCATCGTTCGAGCAGCCAGCCGGTCGCAGAGTGAATGGCAGAGCTGGGATCAACTCGGTATAATTCCGCGAGTCTGGCCACCAATTCGTCCCGCTGGCTCGCATCGACTTCGGCAATCGAGTAATCTCCCAACGCCAACAGAACGCCGAAACGGGTCATGACGTCAGTTGAGTTTTCCAGGCTTTCTACCAGTTGTCCTGCAGTAACACCACGTGCACGGCAGCGGTGCACGAACTGAGTGAGCGACTCCGGATCTTCGTCGACGATGAACGCAGACTGGCTGCCTCTGAGGTCGCCAAACCGTATCAGGCTGATCGCCGCGCCGGCTCGCTTCTTGCCGAGTGCAACGCGGTCGGCTTCTGACAGATTGCCGGTAGGCCGTTGGTCGACAACTGCTTTGAGCGTGCTGTTGATCTCCCGATTGCTCCAATGCGACATGAATGGCATCAGGATCTCGTACTGTGCGGCGTTGGCGGTGGACAGCAGCCGTGCCAGCCGCGACAAATCGTCGCCAGCAAAAGCTGCCAAAGCGTTAGCGGCGCCGATTTGCTGACTCTCGGGAAGTTCATCTTGTGCAAACAGTCGCTCCAGATCGGCCACCAAATGGCGCCCCACGGGCCGCAGATCGCGCCACAGAACCGGTTGGTAAATCGGGTTTTCCCGCACCAACTGCCAGGCAAGCAAGCGGTAATCGTCTTCTGACCACAGGTCGGATTCGGACGCGTAGGAAGCAAGCACTACCCCGGCACGAAACCGTTCCCTGCTGGGCAGGAGGTCGTCGTGCAAGGTGGTCCAAAAGGTACCAATCAATTGTTCACGGTGAGGCTCCAACACATCGCGGATGACTCCAATGTAGGGAACTTTGCATACGTAGAGCTCCGCAGCCAGTTCCGGATCATACGCTCTTGTAAGAGCCATGAGGCCGATGCGAGCGTGCAGCTGTCTCTGTCGCTCGAGTTCGTCGTCGGGAACTTGCTTGGAAACATGGCGCAGATAGTGTCTTGCCCACAACTGCCACGGCCACATCCTTTGAATCGTCGCCGCCAGATTCGCTGGATCGGCGGTCAGCGCATTGTCCGCTTGGACTCGCCCGTACGATTCGAACCCTCCCCAGAGCAGCAGAAGGAGCGTGGCGATTGCGATGATCGTCCGCCAAGCGTGCATGCGACGGGCATGTATCATCATCTGACGTTCTGTTTCCGTCCAACTGCTTGAAGCGGTGAAGATGTGGATTCGGATGAAATCCAGCAGCGATGGCACGTGACGGCGAGCAGGTTTGGAGCTCCACAACGCCGCTTGCTCGGCGAGTCCGATTTCGGCTCGTCCGCGCCGCGTTTCTCGCTGTTTGCGCGTGAGCCACTCACGCAGCGACGGTACGAGGAAGTCGTGCGTCAGCTGATAGTGTCGCGTGTGCGAACTCGTCGGCTTGGCTCCTGGCGACGGCGAAGCGGACGAGAGGCCGGAGACCTCTCCCTGCAAGTCAGTCGGAGTAATCAGTCGAACCTGATTGTCGAGGATCTGGATAACGTCGGCGAAATCCCCGGGGCGTTCGCTGTATCCGGAAACTTCCAGGAGCCTGTCGTAGGATTGCTTGCTTCCTTTGATGTCCGTGCCGGCCTCCGGCAGGAGAGCTTTGAGTACGGCCTGGGCTCCCGCCCGATGATAGCGGTGCGCGGCCGGGGCCGTAGACACACTGAAAGTCTCCTCCAGAAATGTCACACCCAAACCGTCCAGCCCACCCACCTGTGCGAGTGTTTCGATCGTCCATGGCTTCGCTTTGAGCATTTCCGCCAACAAGGCCAAACGCACGCAAATGACCTTACCATCCTGCTCCAATCCGTTGACGACGGTGTCCAGGAAGGACGACTGCTCATGTGACAGCGTCATCATGTCGGCTGGTAATCGCCCATAGGCGTGTCCAAATCTCCACAGGACGTGACGCGCATGCGAGGTGTCAAACAGGTCGACGAGGGAGCTGTTTTCTCCCTCGCGCGAGCGTATTTCGAGCGATTGCATGAAACGACTCGCCGCCAGCCAGAAGTCATCGCGCACCAGTACGATACACTGTACTCGGCCTCCGTCACAGTGCCGAAGAGCTTGCACAAGCTGATCGTCCTGATGCGCTGACTGCGCGTGCAGCCATTGTTCAAACTGATCGAGCACAATCAGGATCTTGTGATCGCTGGAAATCCACTCAGCGGTCCGCAGTCCCGCCAGTGCATCCACTAATGTGACGTCCGCAGGAATGCCACAACCGCACCGATGCAGACTCCTCAGCAGTCGCGGTGTCGTATCCTCCGGCGTTGCTTCGACATAAACGGGTATTACATGCGGTGCCAGTCGCGGAAGGAGTCCGGCCTTGATGAGTGATGATTTCCCACAACCGCTCGGACCGTAGATCACTCCCACGGCAAACGTGTTGTCCGAATCGGTCGTCTCGATCCGCGTCTTCCAGAACTGAATACTCTCGGGCAGACCGTGACGATTTCGCGGACCGGGCAAGAGGTCCAGAAAGAAGTCGGCATCCTGTTCATCAAACGATCGCAAGCCCTTGGGCAAGACCTGCGGCAGGGTTCTTGGGACAACGCTGGCCCCCATGGCCGATTCGATCGCTGCCGATTGACCGCGTACCCAGGCACTTAAATCATCGACCAGTTCGGCCGCCGAACCATAACGATTCGTGGCTTGCTTCGCCAGGCATTTCAGGGTAATCCGCTCCAGTTCTGCTGAGAGCTCTGGTCGGATCATCCGGAGAGGTTTTGGGTCGCGGTGCAGGATCTCGTCGAAGATGGCGGCACATGACTCCCCAAGAAACGGCCGTCGTCCAGCCAACAACTCGTAGAGGACCACGCCCAGACTCCAGAGATCGGATCGACCGTCCAGTCGATGGGATTCGCCCCGGACCTGCTCCGGCGACATATAGGCGGGCGTGCCACTGGTCTCGCCGGCTCTCAACTGCTGCCAGCTCTCATTCAAGGCCAAGCCGAAATCTGCCACGTGTGCGCCGCCAGCGTGGTCCACCAGAATGTTGGCTGGCTTCAGGTCTCGATGTACCATTCCACGCTGGTGTGCATATCCCACCGCCTCCACAATCTCGATCATCAGAATAATCAGCCGAGCGATGTTCGGCTGAGCGATCACGGCCCAACGCGAAAGGTCCTGGCCGTCCACGAATTCCTGCACGATGTAGAGGCTCTCGCCGTTCTGTTGCACGTCGTACACGGCAACCAGGCCAGGATGTTTCAGTTGCGCAGCAACTCGTGCCTCATGAAGTTGAAATGCCTCGCGCTGACTGCTTCGGTTTCGCACTTGATGCGGTACCTTGATCGCAACTGTACGCTGCAATTGCGGATCAATAGCGCGATAGACCGTTCCGAAACCGCCGGTTCCCAGTACCTGCTCAATCTGGTAACGACCGAATTGAACCGGCACTGCGTGACCAACGGCAATTGTCGGATGGGGAATCTGGTGCGCCTTCGTGTCAGAAACGTCGGTGTCGATCCGCGATTGAGTGATGGAACTGCCGCTGCGACTGTGTAGCTGCTGCCAACGAGAATGAAGCAGATCAGCATTTTCTGGAAAACGCCGCACGTAGTCGGCCAGTGAATTGCTTTCACCCAGGCCGCTAAGGTACTCCATCTCCAATGCAACCAGTTCCAGGAACAGCTCCTTTACCAACGAACTGTCGACCCGCCGCAAGTAGGCATTGATGTCGGGACGCTGGCTCAACCTGAATTGTCTTTCAAACTCCGTGCAGAGATTCTCAATCTCGCCATAACGATGAGGCAAAGCGGCATCGTCCGAATACTCCGCTGGATCCCTGTTCATGCTCATTCTCGCTATTCGAATCGGTCGCCACGGTCGCATCGATTCTACTCGTAGCACATTCGCCCAGGCAAAACCCCTTCGAATCCTCCACGACATCTCTCGACAATCAGTTCCCATCACATTCCGGACTGGCTCGAACCGCACTGCAAGCGACTGGAGGAGATCTGCAACCAGAAGGTCGCCTGTCACAACTGGCCGGGGAAAGCATCGGGGTTCAGTCAGCCACTCAGCGGCCGGCGTCTGCGAAGCAGCATTCCTCAGACGTCTGGCGCAAAGAGGTCGGCCACTTCTTCCCGGGAGGGGAACGAACTCTGAGTGCCGGGACGCAAGACGGAGCGTGTGGCGACGGCACCCGCTTTGCCGGCAGCGACCGACATCGTCAAGCTGGCGCCCAGGAAATAGGCCAGGCTCCCCACGTACGCATCACCCGCCCCCGTCGAATCGACCGCTCGAACCGACTGCACCGGAACGTGCTGCGTCGATTCGGGCGTAACGACCATACTCCCTCGTTCGCCCAGCGTAAGAACCACGGTCCCTGCTCCACGCCGCAACAGCTCGCGAGCTGCTGCTTCACACTCGGACAGCGTCGAGACGGACATGCCGGTCAGCATCTGTGTTTCATTCTCGTTAGGACAGAAGATGTCGGAGAGCGAGTACATTTCGTCCGGCAGCATCGGACGGGCCGGAGCTGGATTGAAGATAGTTCGCACACCTGCCTGTCGGGCAATACGCAGTGCAGACAGACTGATCTCGGGCGGCACTTCCAGCTGACAGACCAGTACGTCACTGGCAGCAATGGCACTGCGAGCCGCTTCTATCTCCGCATCGGTCAGCAAGTCGTTCGCGCCCGTAACGATGATGATCGCGTTGCGCCCTTCGGCGTCCACCGTGATCGGCGCCACTCCCGATGATGCTTGATCCGTAACGTGAACGTGCTGCGTGGCGATCCCAAACCGCTGGAAGTTCTTGAGCGTGTTTTCCCCAAAAACATCGGCACCCACTTTGGAGATCATCGTTACTTGGGCCCCCAACTTGGCGGCCATCACGGCCTGGTTCGCTCCCTTACCTCCAAATCCCATCTGAAAGCGAGTTCCGTGCAACGTCTCGCCCCAAGCGGGCATGCGAGACACATAGCTGATCAGATCGATGTTGCAGGCCCCCACAACGCAGATTGCCGGCACACGTTTCGTCGCAGCAGCCATTCTTTCCTCCCTGGATTGAGGTTTGAGGCCTGAGGAGTGAGACCTGAGGCGCGTGATGGAGACCGAACACTCGGGACAAAACGCTCGGACAGTACTGTGCGATTGTAACACAATGACGGGTACTGAGGTGTGAGGGCTGAGGCGTGAGGGCCGAGAGTGGACTTGCTCTTCCGGGTCAGGCCCCATTGTTGTGCCCGTAGAACCGACGCCGGTATCAGCTCCGCACACCACACCTCACGCCTCACCCATCACGCCTCACGCCCCATGCCGAACCACGGGATCGTCTGCTATACTCTGGCCGTGCTATCGTCAGTAAGTGAACCAGGATCGGGCCCCCAACCCAGTTCCCCAAAACCTCAGGTCTTAAGCCTCAGGTCTGGGAAGATGAAAGGCCGGGAGAAATGGCCCGAGTGATCGTTGTGGAATCTGCTGCATCAGAGAGCCGATTTTGTGAGCGTAGCTCACGTCTCTACCGCTTCGCGGTAAAGAAATGGATGGTCGCTGGAACATCGTCCTTGGTGAGGAACCAATCCCATAACTGCGACCAGGACCATCGTTCCTGGCCTTTCATATCGCCACCTCACGCCTCCGCAAGGAATTCGAGAGAATGTATCAGACGAAAGCCTATTCGGCCGCCAGTGCCACATCGCCATTGGTATCCACCAGCATACCGCGACGCGACGCCACGGATCGCGACGTACAAATAGAGATTCTGTTCTGCGGCATTTGCCACTCCGATCTTCATTATGCCCGCGACGAGTGGCATGAGTTCCTGCCGACGGTTTACCCTTGCGTGCCCGGACACGAGATTGTCGGTCGAGTGGTCAAGGTCGGCTCGGCGGTAACCAGGCACCAGGCTGGTGACATCGTGGGCGTTGGCTGCCTGGTCGATTCGGACCTCACCTGCCCGAACTGTCAGCGGGGCCTTGAGCAGTTCTGTCCGGGGCAAGTGCTGACGTACGGGTCACCCGATCGGCATGGGACCGCACCGGTGACGTACGGCGGCTATTCCAACAGCATCGTGGTGGACGAGCGGTTTGTGTTACGGATCCCGTCGAACCTCGATCTGGCCGGAGCGGCACCGCTCTTGTGCGCGGGAATTACGACATATTCTCCGATGCGTCATTGGCAGGTTGGCCCAGGAAAGAAGGTGGGCGTGGTCGGGCTCGGCGGCCTGGGGCACATGGCGGTGAAATTCGCGCATGCCTTTGGCGCTCACACTGTCGTCTTCACGACTTCGCCTAAGAAGAAGGGGGACGCGATCCGTTTAGGGGCCGACGAGGTGGTCATGTCCACCAATGCGGATGAGATGAAATTGCACGCCGGAAGCTTCGACTTCATTCTCGACTGCGTCGCCGCTCCGCACGACGTGAACGCTTACATCCAGATGTTGGCCTGTGACGGCAACCTGACCATGGTCGGAGCGCCCGAGAAGCCACTTCCCGTCGCCGTGTTCGGCCTCATCTTCGGCCGCCGAAGTTTCTCTGGCTCACTGATCGGCGGCATCGCCGAGACCCAGGAAATGCTCGACTTCTGCGGACAACATCATATCACGGCCGATGTCGAGGTCATTCCGATCCAACATGTGAACGAAGCCTACGAGCGGATGCTCCAATCGGATGTGAAATACCGCTTCTCAATTGACATGTCATCGCTGTAGTCCCTGCGGTCAACGTCGCAGGAGGGCGGATGGCTCCGACAAGCCGGCTTGGCACACTGCGGCCAGGCCGGCGGAGGAACGGTCGGGCCGCAGCGTGAAAGAGCTGCCAACCAACTGGTGCGTCCTTGACAACACCAGGGTCCGAGTTTCTGATAATGCGAGCGTTCCTGTCTGCCAGGCCGGTTGGAAAGCACTCCCAACCTGCACATTGAGGCCGCACTTATGCCCATCTGCTCCCACTGCAACAATGATGTTCCGCTCCACAGCGCGCAGTGTCCACTGTGCGGAGCGAGCATGGGCGATCGCGAAGCCGACTTGGAGCGCGACGTATGCTCACTGCTCAACCAGGGACGGAAGATTGAAGCGGTCAAGCTGTACAAAGAGCAGACGGGGGTGAGCCTGGCCGCAGCCAAAGATGCGGTCGAATCGTTGCAGGCAGGAGCAAACCTGCATGCACCAAGTGGTAACCTGGAAGCAGAGCTCCTACAGCTCCTGGGCCGCGGCGAGAAGCTGGCGGCAATCAAGTTGTACCGCGAGACAGCTGGCGTTTCGTTGTTTGAGGCCAAGCAGGCGGTCGAGTCGCTGGCGGTCAAACACGGCCTGGGGACGGGACGCTCTGGATGTCTCAGTGTGCTGGCGATCATCATGTGTGCTGCCATCTGCCTGACAACTGCCATCTGTTGCTTCCACACCGTACTGTTCCTAAAGTGAGCTGTCTGGCGAGTGATTAGTTGTCGTTCTGATGGAGGCGGAGCTCAAAGGCTGGCAACTCCTACGGCGTCATGCGGCAGTGTGGCCGCCAGAGCGGGAGTCAGTGCCAACACTTTTTTGCTTCAGCACTGGTTGTTCATACGCACCTGCGTGCGGTGGCCCACATCTGACAGGTTGACATTCTAAAGGAAAACGCAGTGACCACGCTTTCTGCCGCTGTGCTGCTGTTCCTCGTGCTCGACCCGGTGGGCAACACGCCGGTGTTTCTGAGTCTGTTGTCCAGCCTAGATCCGAAGCGGGCCCAGAGAGTCATTCTGAGAGAACTGCTGCTCGCTCTCGCCGTGCTGATCGCTTTCCTCTTTGCCGGTCGTTACATCATGCAGGTTCTACAGATCACGGAACCGGCATTGAGCATCTCGGGAGGTATCATTCTGTTTCTGATCGCCGTGAAGATGATCTTCTCCGACGCACAAGAAATGTTTGGCAAGGTCCCAGACGGCGAACCTTTTTTTGTCCCGTTGGCAGTTCCGCTGATCGCCGGACCGTCCGCTCTGGCAACCGTTCTGCTGCTGATGGCTCGCCAGCCGGAAGACTGGCCGAACTGGCTCCTCGCGATCTTCTGTGCCTGGCTGGCCACCGGGGTCATCCTCTACTTCGCCAATTCGCTCGGACACATTCTGGGCAAACGAGGCAGTATCGCTATCCAACGACTGTTCGGCATGCTGCTCACAACCGTGGCCGTGCAGATGTTCCTGACCGGAATCCGACAGTTCTTCGCCACTCAGTGACGTGTAACGCCAATGTAGCGCGGACGTCAGTCGCGACCGCCCCGCGACAAAAAACCTCCCATTGCCCTACCTCTCCCCACTGCCGTGCCTCCACACGGCGCGCAAGAATCAGGCAGCGATCCCCCGCGTACACAACCCGCAACCGTGACTCTGTTCAGCTGCGCATTGTCGCATTCCCTATTGCCCAACCACCTCCTTGCGGCCGGTCCTGCTCGGCTTCGCGTGAGAAGCCGACCGCTACCTGTAGCTCGTCCGCTCACACTGCGCATTGTCGCATTGTCGCATTGTCGCATTGTCGCATTGTCGCATTGTCGCATTGTGGCATTGTCGCATTGTGGCATTGTCGCATTGTGGCATTGTCGCATTCCCTATTGCCCAACCACCTCCTTGCGGCCGGTCCTGCCC
>JBGSHS010000274.1:0-5720 GCA_041752115.1 Pirellulaceae bacterium
GGTCTACGCGACCGCAGCCACTTCCCCGCGGTCTACGCGACCGCAGCCACTTCCCCGCGGTCTACGCGACCGCAGCCACTTCCCCGCGGTCTACGCGACCGCAGCCACTTCCCCGCGGTCTACGCGACCGCAGCCACTTCCCGGTGCGGCGCTACTGCGTTGTCACGACGACAGGCAATCCGGTTTCGGGCGCCATCAGCAGATTCGTCACCGTGTATTGCAGGTCCAACGGCGTATCGGCTGCAGCCGTACTGAACCGCACCAGCGTAGTCGTCTGAGCGGGAAGAGTCATCGTCGCCGGTCCATTGCCGCCCCGACTGACAAGCTTCAGATCCACGTCGCAGGCGTTGTGCAACTGCAGAGAGACATTCTTCCCACTGCGATAGATCGGCGCCGCCAGAGAGACGGAGGCTTGGAACAGTGGCTCGAGATACTCACTGCGTCCGATCAGCTGATCCTTGTACCACACGACCGTACGACCGGCCATCAGCGATTCCTTGAGCGCGTCGACCGTGCGATCCGCAGCGAACACGAGCGTCATGGTGCGGTGCTGGCCGGGCGCACTCTGCTGCAGCAGGTCGGGATCGTGAATATCCGTGTTTCCCACCATGGTCAGGTTCTTGTCCAAACACCATCGATGGGCGGTTGGGTAGTAGCTCTCACCATTACACACCTCCATGCCGTGCAGCATCTTGCCTTCATACATGGTGGAATGAACGTCCATCCAGCGTCCCTTCTCTTCACCCTGCCAGGCCTGGTGGTTCCAGAAGATGAACGCTCCCTGTTCGTACGCGGCCTTGACCGCATCCAGGAACTCGGGAGTATCGAGCTTGGATTCGTCCTGCAGGAAGATAGCGTTGAAGTGCCCGGGAGGAGTATCACGTGTGATCTCCGCACCACGGACAAGCAACAGGTTGTGCAAACGAGCACTGTCGATCGCCAGGTCATACCAGCGACCGTACTTGGTCGGCACGTCATCCTTGTGGGGCTGATACTCGATATGATCGGTGATCGAAATCGCATCCAGTCCCTGACGCCAGGCCTCACTGACGCGAACCGGTGGCCACACATTGCCGTCGGAGAAGACGGTGTGCATGTGAAAATCGCACACCAGAGTCTGCCACGGGGCCACATCAGGAAAATGGACTTCGTGTCGCACTTCCTGTGCTGAGAGATCCGCGCCCGTCAAGACAACAAAGGTCGTCAGGCACGACAATAGCAGTTTGGCGTTCTGATACATGGGTGCAGTTCCTTCGTAAAGTTCTTGGTGCGGTACTTGCCAGGGGGACGGAGCGACCATTCGCACGGCCCCCAACACTTCCCCGATCCCACCAACAGATGCTGCATGATAACGCATCGGCCTCGACATACTGGCTCCTCAGCGTTAGTAAGCAGCTTAATCGGTGCAAGAATGCTATTAGGGAGGTGCGCCGTATGCGCCGAGCCGTCGCGAAGCCGGTAACGGCATTTTCGGGTTGTACAACACTGGCGTCAACCGCCAAAGCAACGGGTGAGAAATTCGGTTACACTAACCGTAGCGACCAGTCGGTACAGCCAAACGTCCCAACAGAGTGTTGACGTTGCGGCACGTCTCACCCCACACAAAACCACTCATCGGAGCACGCAATGGCCCACCAAATCAACGTGCTGGAGGTCTGCGTTGCCAGCGTGCAGGATGCGATCGAGGCGGTGGCTGGCGGCGCCGATCGATTGGAACTGAACGCCGCTCTGGAACTCGGCGGTCTCACTCCCACCGCCGGGCAGTTGACTGAAGTGAAACAGGTGGCAGCGGTCCCGATAATTGTGATGGTCCGGCCTCGAGGCGCCGGGTTCTGCTACAGCCCTGCCGAACTGCGCGTGATGCTGCGCGATGCCGAGTCGCTGCTCGAAAGCGGCGCCGACGGCATTGCCGTGGGAGTACTCACCGAAGGCGGCAGGCCGGCCGAGGATGTGTGCCGTCAGTTGGTCCGCCTGGCCGGCGCCCGTCAGATTGTCTTTCATCGCGCGTTCGATGCCGTGAAAGATCCTCGACAGGCACTCGGCCAACTGAGCGAGCTCGGATTCACCCGTGTCATGACATCGGGCCAGGCCCCGTCGGCCTGGGAAGGAGCCGGTCGGATCGCAACCTGGCAGGAGGAGTTCGGTGCGGTCCTTGAGCTGCTTCCGGCAGCCGGAGTCAATCCCGATAACGCAGCACAACTGCTGCGCCGCACCGGCTGCCATCAGTTGCACGGTTCATTCCGCAAGTTCCTTTCCGACCACGCAGGATGCGTGGCCGATCGCCAGTACGGTGTCACAGACCAACAGCTCGTCGCGGCCACTCGACAGGCTATCGATGCCGCGACCATGGCTCCGCGCTGATGTCTTCGGGACGTAAGCAAAGACAGAGCAGGGCAGAGCAGAGCAGGGCAGGGCAGAGAGAAGAAGAGGAGGACAAAAAGATGGGGCACAAAAAAATGAAGAAAACAGGAAGGTTGTCAAAGGTTGTGCTCGGTGCGCGCGACGATTTCGTCCTGCAATTCGCGTGAAAGATCGCAGAAGTAGTCGCTGTAACCCGCCACACGCACAATCAGGTCGCGATAGGAGTTCGGATCGGCCTGAGCTTTGCGGAGCGTATCGGCGCGGACCACATTGAACTGCACGTGGTGGCCTTCGAGCCCGAAATAACCGCGCACCAGGTGAGCCAGCTTGTCGATGCCATTGTCGTCTGCCAGCAGGGCGGGAGTGAACTTCATATTGAGCAGTGTCCCGCCAGTCTTCACATGATCCATCTTGGCCGCCGACTTGACGACGGCCGTCGGACCGTGCCGATCAGCCCCTTGCACCGGCGAGATCCCTTCGGACAAGGGGAGTCCCGCTCGCCGGCCATCAGGAGTCGCCCCCGTCATCGCTCCGAAATAGACATGACACGTGGTCGGCAGCATCTCGATCTGATAGCGTCCTCCCTTCGTGTTGGGACGCCCGTCAACTTCCTGAAACACCTGATTGAAGACACGGACCATGAGTCGATCCGCGTAATCATCGTCGTTGCCGTATTTGTGCATCTGATGGACTAACCGCTGACGCAGAACTTCCTTGCCTTCGAAGTCGGCGTCGAGCACCTGCACCAGGTCCGTCAACTTCATGGCAGAATCGTCGTAGACCAGCTGCTGGAGTGCAGCCAGGCTATCGGTCAGACTGCCGATGCCGACAAACTGAATGAACGTGTGGTTGTAGCGTGCGCCGCCGGCATTGTAGTCGAGGCCACGGCGAATGCAGTCGTCGGTTATGACCGACAGAAAAGGAGCCGGCATCTGCGCGGCGTACATCTGTTCAATGATCTGGTTCCCCTGGATCTTCACTTCCACCAGGTAGTGCAACTGCCGGCAGAAGGCCGCAAACAGCTCGTCGAAGGAACTCAACTCGTCGCAGGGGCCGGTGACCGGTCCCAGCTGCTTTCCCGTGCGCGGATCGACCCCGTTGTGCAGCGCCAGTTCCAGCACCTTAGGGAGATTGAAATAGCCGGTCAGGATGTACGCCTCTTTGCCAAACGCTCCCGTTTCCACGCATCCGCTGCACCCCCCCGCACGAGCATCTTCGAGTGTCTTGCCTTGCCGAATCTGCTCCTGTACCACCGCATCGGCGTTGAATATGGATGGGAATCCATACCCCTGGCGAATCACGCGCAGCGCGTGCTTCAACAGCGAGTCGGGGGTCTTGCGCGACAGCTGCAGATTGCTGCTGGGCTGCAATAAGTGCATCTCGTCGATCACTTCCAGCAGCAGATGGGACACTTCATTCGATCCATCGGAACCGTCCGGCAACAACCCGCCCAGGTTGATATTCGCAAAATCGGTATACGTTCCGCTTTCCGCCGCAGTCACACCGACCTTCGGAGGCGCCGGATGATTATTGAACTTCACGAAGAACGCTTCCAGCAGTTCCTTGGCCAGCGGGCGGGTCAGCATCCCGTCAGCCAGTCCCTGGCGATAGAACGGCAGCAAATGCTGGTCCAGATGCCCCGGACTGAACGAGTCCCATCCGTTCAGCTCGGTAATGACCGCCAGATGACAGAACCAATAGGCCTGCAAGGCCTCGTGGAAATCACGCGGCGCATGAGCCGGCACGCGGCGACAGACTTCCGCAATCTTCTCGAGCTCTTGGCGACGAACCAGGTCCGATTCGACCAACGCCATCTGCTCGGCACGCTCCGCATGACGCTCCGCAAATAAGATCAGCGCATCGCACGCGATGTGCATCGCCTGGAGTTCTTCACGCTTGGCATAGGCTTGCGAATCGTTCAGGTAGTCAAGCGACTCAAGTGACTCCACGATGTCCTGCTGGAAGTCACGCAGGCCGCGCTGGTAGATCTTGTCGTCCAGCACCGTGTGTCCCGGCGCCCGCTGTTCCATGAACTCGGTGAAGATCCCCGCTTCGTAAACGTCGATCCACTCGGGCGTCATCGCCTGCAGGATCTTCACCCGCATGCTGCGATTGCCCCAGTACGGAACAATCTGCTCCCGATAAACCTGTCGACATTCCGGCGAACAGGCGTAGCTGGTCTTGGGACGGGAATCGAGAATCTCCAGATCCTGCTCGCTGTGGCAAGTCAACTCCGGATAGGTGGGAACCAACTTGGGCGCCGGACCGCGCTCCCCCACGATCAGTTCGTCTTCACCCAGATAGATCGACTTGCGCTCACACAAGTAGTGAAACGACCGAGCCCGCATGATGGGAATCGAATACTCCCCGTCGTGCGCCTGATAGAACTCCGTCATCAGTTGAGCGCGCTCGGGTGATATGGTTGGTATGGCTGAGAGGCTCGCTTGCCGCAGCCGCATCGTGCGTGGCGTCATTGTGCGTTATCCACCAATCAGGGTATGCAAACCGGCAGCGCGAAACAGGTCGGCCGCCTCGTCCAGCTGCTCACGAGTGATCTCATCGGCCGAGAGCATCTCGGCCTCTCCCGCTCCGTCGCGTCCCCTCGTCGTCGGCTGCCGCTTATGGGTCCCCAGCCGATGGTAGGGAAGCAGATTTACCTGCTTCACCCCCCGCACCCCAACCAGGAAACGCGCCGCTGCCTCCAACTGCTCCCGGTCCAGGTTAAAGCCGGGAATCAGCGGAATGCGAATCCAAATATTATCATGAACCGAGCCGAGCGCCTTCAGGTTGTCGAGTATCGGCTCACACGGCACCCCGGTCAGCTGTTGGTGACGCCCTGTGTCGACCGACTTGAGGTCATAAAGAACCAGATCGACCTGGCGAGCGACCTCCATGAGCACCGGGCGAGACGCGTAGCCACACGTATCCAGGGCCGTGTGAACCGACTCGTCCCGCAAGGCCTGGCTCAGAAGGGACGTAAACTGGGGCTGAGCCAGCGGTTCCCCCCCAGACAGTGTAACTCCGCCTCCCGATTGATCAAAGAACTGTCGGTCGCGAAGCACCTCGTGCACCACCTCGTCCACCGACATCTCCTGCCCGATCATCTGGCGCGCACCGGTCGGACAAGCGGCCACACATGCGCCGCACTGGGTACAGACGGCTTCGGTCTGCTCTAGTTCCCCGTTCTGGCGCTGCGGACACTCGGCCAGGCAGCTTCCGCAGCGAATGCAGCGGGTCTCGATCAACTGCAGCTCGCGCCGCCCGGCTTGACTTTCCGGGTTATGGCACCAGGCACAGGAGAGCGGGCATCCCTTGAGGAATACGGTCGTACGGATCCCCGGTCCATCGTGCAGAGAATA
>JBGSHS010000275.1:0-43939 GCA_041752115.1 Pirellulaceae bacterium
AGACGCACGGTGTGGAGCCGGCGCACCGCCTGTTCTGTCGATTTCCGCTCTTCTGATCGTTTCCGTGCCATTCTGACAGCCCTTACAAGCTGTCAGCCCTAATGCGCAAATTTCGTGCCGAACAGTATTGGTCGGGGAGGGTTGAGAGGGCTGCGTGGTAGCTGACCATCTGATTCACCGCACGAGCGGAGCTCGCGGGGGTTGGGGAAGGTTGAGGGGGCGGCGCGGTAGCTGACCGTCTGGTGCACCGCACGAGCGGAGCTCGCGGGGGTTGGGGGAGGTTGAGGGGGCTGCGTGGTGGCTGACCCAGTCTGAAAGAATCGGCCGGCTAGCAAATCTCGCGCCGAACGAGATTGGTCGGGAAGGGTTGAGAGGGCAGCGCGGTAGCTGACCATCTGGTGCACCGCACGAGCGGAGCTCGTGGGGGTCGGGAAGGGGTGAGGAGTCAGCGCTGAGCGCGCGTCGGGCCAGCGTGCTCAGACACTAGCGCGACGATCTGCTTCGCGAGCTCGGTGATATCCGACTCTTCGATCTTCGGTTGCTTGACTCGCTTGTTCGACAGGCACACAAAATGACCTATCTGCTGATCGCTAGTCAGCCCAGTCTGAAAAGAATGCCGGCTAGCAAATTTTGCGCCGAACGGTATTGAGTCTGCCTCAGATCGGGCTGGTTAGACAATCGTCAGCGTTCGAGCACTGCTACGGGCCAGCGGCTGATGGCGGCCAACTGCGCAGCCTCGACGGCCGTCGGTGCAAACAGGAACGCAGCCGAGTCGGGAAGCTGGCGGAGATCAACCGATCCGACATGACGCCATTCCTGCTCAATCGACCAGTCGATTCTCTGCTCGCGTCCCCCCCAGCGCGTTTGAAAGAACGGTCGCTGTGACGGACTGAGCGATTCCCAGTCGGAAGCTTCGCCATAGTGAACGGGGCACGCTCCGCGTTGGATGAGCCAATCTGCATCGATGCTGATCCCGTACGGCTCGAAGTCCCATCGACGGCGATGCTGGCGAAACGTGCGCAGCTGAGGGAGTTGTCTTACATCGACCGACGTGAAACAGACGACGGAGCAACTGCCTCGAATCGCTCGAGCGGAGGCGAGCAGGCACTGCTGGTGGACGATCCGCATCAGAGTGGCGAGAGGTCCGTGGTCCGCATCGTCTCGCGCCAAGATGAGGCTGTCGTGGTAGTCGTTCCACGACTGGTCGGGCCATGGCCCATCGGCGGAGCGAGTCCAGTGCGTCAAGCGATTGGGCGAGTTCACCTGGTCAAGGGAAACGATGACTCCCGCCTTCGATGACGACGTCATCGGCATCACGTGGTGCGCAGCGCCGTCCCGATGGCTATCTTCATCCAGTTCCAACTGACAGGCCCCCAGTTCCAGCAGCGAGCGGGCGAGGGAGGAAGGAACCAAGTGCCGGCCGACCGCCAGTTGGAGCCATGGAGAGGCCGAAAGGACCTCGGCGAGACGGCGGCGCAGCAGACGCTCCATGTGTCCTCCCGACCGCACGCGGGCAGCAACAACCTGGTCAGCCACGGCCACGACCAGCCGATCGCGCAGGGGGACAGGGTCCTCGGGAGAGTCGGCCAACGGGGGCGACACGCTGGCGGTCCACCGCTGCCGAGGGCGAGTCACATCACACTTCGATTTCAGGAGACACCCGTCCCACCATTGATCAACTGACTGATCAACTCGATCGTCGGCAGCGAATTCCAGCAGAGGGACCCGAAACAGCTCGCGGCAACGATCCAAGAAAGGGGCAGTCGTGGTGTCGCGAGCGGAGATGAGGATTTCGTCGGCGGGCTCGAGCCTCCGGCAGACACCGCGCAGCACGGCAAACCAGGCGGGCTGCGCATCGAGTGGGTGGGAGAGCCGTGAACTGACCAGTCCGATGCGTCGTGCGCGCGGCACGCCGTGCGGCCACCAGATGAGCCGCTCGCCCATCCACGACCTCCATCGGTTCGCATCGCAGTGCGGCACCTCCGTCGTCAGCGCCGCTCCTCGCTGCATTTGCATCCGAAGAGCGTCCACGCGCCGGGCAATACGACGGCGTCGCGGCAGCGTCTTGGATGACGCTAATTCGTCACTCCAAGCTGCCAACAGGAAACTCAGGAGATTGTGCGGATCGGCGGCCCATGGCGCCCACTCGGTGTTCGTCGGGAGGGTGGTCGCACAACGCTCCGGCAGAACGCCCTGCTGCAGCAGAAGTTTGCGATAATCAGGATATTCGGCAGTCGGGTTCATCACAGCGCAGAAGCTGCCCGCGTTTCTGCCACTGTATGTTGACAAGTCGCACGATTGAGCAAAATCTGTTGCAGTTCTCTTGCGGAGATCGTTCCGCCACGGGCTTTCCTTAGGGTACCTGATCGACGCCGTCCGCTTTGGCAATCACGACGACGCCGCCCGGGCTGACCGTGAAGCCGCGTGCCCGGTCTTTCTCCAGGTCGTATCCGATCTCCACTCCGGCCGGGATACTGACTCCTTTGTCGATAATGGCTCGCCGCACTTTAGCGTGGCGTCCGATATCGACATCTTGGAACAGGATCGAGTCCTGGATTCGCGCATAGCTGTTCACGCGCACCGAGGGACTGAGTATGCTCCGTTCGACACGTCCTCCGGAAAGGACACACCCCTGACAGACGATACTATCCAAGGCACATCCCTGTCGATCGACGTGCCCCATGCTCCCGAAAACGAATTTGGGAGGAGGCAAGATCGGCTGGTAGGTGCGGATGGGCCAGAGGTCGTCGTACATATTCAGCAGAGGGTCGATCGCCACCAGATCCATATTCGCCTCAAAATAGGCATCGAGTGTCCCGACATCGCGCCAATAGGCATCCCGCTTCCGGTTCTCATCGCGAAACGGGAACGCGAACACTCGGTGGGTGCTGATGATCGAGGGAATGATATTGCGTCCGAAATCATGAGCACTGTGTGGGTCGGTGGCATCACGGCACAGCTGTTCGAACAGGAATCTGGCCGTGAAGACATAGATGCCCATCGACGCCAGACAATGCTCGTCATCACCGGGAATCGTCTTGGGATGCGCCGGCTTCTCCTCAAACCCGATGATCCGATCCTGCTCGTCCACCTGCATGACGCCGAACTCGCGGGCCGCCGCCGGATCGACCCTCAGTGCGCCCACGGTCAGGTCCGCCTGCATCCGTTTGTGATACTCGACCATCGTGCGATAGTTCATCTTGTAGATGTGGTCGCCGGCGAGAATCACCACATAATTGGGGCGTTCTTTCTCCAGTGCGTAGATATTCTGGTAGACCGCATCCGCCGTTCCCTGATACCAGTGCTCATCGATCCGCTGCTGGGGCGGGACGATATCGATGAACTCGTCCAGTTCCCGGCAGAAGAACCTGCGCCAGCCGAGATTGATGTGACGGTCCAAGCTCATCGCCTTATACTGCGTGAGCACCAGCATCTTGCGGATGCCGCTGTTGAGGCAGTTGGACAGAGAGAAGTCGACGATCCGATAGCCCCCGCCGAAAGGCACCGCAGGTTTGGCCCGATCCCTCGTCAGCGGTTCGAGTCGCGATCCCTTGCCACCGGCCAATACGACAGCCAACGTGTCTAACATCACAGCACTCCATCAAGACGGCCTGGCACGAACAGCTTCGGTCCCTCACGGCGCGTCCATTGTAGCCGCTGTGCAGGGAGCGCTAAATAGGAGAATCGCACCACTGCTGCATCCAGAGTTCGAAAACCAGCAGGGCCCACAGGCGATGGGCGTGATCGAACTCCGACTTCTCGTGCTGCCGAACCAACTCGGTAACATACTCGGTGCGGAAGAAGCCTCGCTGCTGCGCTCGACTTCCGAGCAGTACATCGTGCGTGAGATCTTTCAGCTCATCACGAAACCAATGATCCAGCGGGACACCGAATCCCATCTTGGGACGGGACCAGATGGAGTCGGGAAGAAGATGCCCAAACGCTTCCCGCATCAGCCGCTTGCCACGCCCGCGACGGAACTTCCACTCCAACGGCAGCGAGGCCATCAGTTCCACGACCCGCACATCGAGGAACGGCTGACGACATTCCAAGGCATGGGCCATCGACGCGATGTCGACCTTGGTCATCAAGTCGCACGGAAGGTAGGTCAGCAGGTCGGTGAGCGAAATCGCCGTGAGCCGGTCGCGTTGTGCAACCCCTCGCAAAACCGACTCCAGAAACTCGACCGGATCTTCGTCCGTCAACTGCTCCGTGAACGCGTCGCTGTAGAGCGCCCCACGGCGCGCCGTGCCGAAGATGGCAATCCAATCCAGATAGCGCCGCGTCGGAGACAGGGACACTGCTTCACAGAAGCGTTTGAACTGGCGGACTTTGGATTTCTGCCGAGCGGAAGACGGAATTCGCTGCCAGAAGGACGAGGCCAGGCAGCGTCTCAGCAGCCACAATCGATCCAGTTGAGCGCCCAGCGCCACCGCCCGGTAACGGGGATACCCGACGAACAGCTCATCACCTCCATCTCCGGTGAGTGAAACCGTCACATGCTGACGAGTCAGCTGCGAGACATACCAAGTGGGGATCGCGCTGCTGTCAGCAAAGGGCTCATCATAGTGCCAGACCAGCTTGGGCAGCACTTCGAGTCCATTCGGCGTAACCTGGAACTCATGATGCTCGGTTTGCAGGAAGTCGGCTACCTGCCGCGCATAACGCGTCTCGTCGTATTCCCGGACCGGGAATCCGATCGAAAACGTCTTGATCCGCTGCGCCGACAGCTTCTGCATCAAGGCCACGATCAGGGACGAGTCGACGCCGCCGGAAAGAAACGCCCCCAGGGGGACATCACTCTGCATGCGCAGCTGCACCGATGACTCGAGCGTGGCCTGCAGGTGGCGGATGGCCTCCTCGCGCGTCCCCTGCCACTGCTGGTTGAAGTCGGGTCGCCAGTACGGCTGCACCTCCAGCTGTCCTTCGCGGTAGACGGCAAGATGCCCGGGCGGGAGTTTCCGAAAGCCCCGGAAGATCGTGCGCGGATGCGGTACGTACTGGTAGGTCAGATAGTGATCGAGCGCTGTCGGGTCGATCTCCCGTGCGATGCCCGGCACCTGCAGCAGACTCTTCAATTCACTGGCAAACAGGAGTCGGTCCGTCTCCTGCCGGTAGACCAGCGGCTTCTTCCCCAGGCGGTCTCGGCCCAGCACGAGCTGGCGGCGGCGTGCATCCCAGATGGCGATGGCAAACATGCCATTGAGATGGGAGAAGCAATCGACACCGACGTCTTCGTACAGGTGGACAATCGCCTCGCCATCACCCCCGGTGCGGAAAACGTGTCCCGCTCCCTGGAGTCGGTGGCGGAGAGAGACGAAATTATAGATCTCGCCGTTGAAGACCACCCAGACCGTGCCATCTTCATTGGACAACGGCTGGCTGGCCAGTGCCAGATCGATGATCGACAGACGACGGAATCCCAACGCCACTCCGGGAATCATTCCCCCCTGGTCCGCGCGCTGCAGCTCACTGCAATAGGTGCCGACATCGTCTGGTCCACGATGGCGCAGGATGTCAGTCATGCGTCCCAACAGGTCCGCATCCAACGCCTTGTCGGCGGCAGTCCAGACACCCCCGGTTATTCCACACATGGTCGGCTGCTGGCCTGCCCCTCACACGATGAAGCGACGGTAATTCCCTCTGCGGCTCATCGTACACCGGTCGCCAGGAGCTAGGAAGCCCGAGGCCACGACCCACCCTGACTTTGTGGGAGCGTGCCGATCGGAAAGAACGGCTGAATCGGCTGATCGATTCAGCGTCGCTGGACAAGATTGGCCAACTGTTCCTCCCGCTTTCCCGCCATGAACTCGCGGATGTTGGTCAGCGTCGTCTCGGCAATATTGGCCAAAGCCTCCCGCGTCAAGAACGCCTGGTGGGAGGTGACGATGACATTGTTGAACGTCATCAGGCGAGCCAGTACGTCGTCCGTCAACACCTTGTCCGACATATCGTGAAAGAAGATCCCCGCCTCTTCCTCATAGACGTCGAGTCCGGCCGAACCGATCTTGCCCTCCTTGAGGCCTTTGATCAGTGCGCTGGCGTCCACCAATCCGCCTCGACTGGTGTTGATCAGCATGACGCCGTCCTTCATCCGCTCGATGGCCGCCCGATTGATCAGGTGGTACGTCTCCAGGAAGAGCGGCACGTGCAGTGTGATGATATCCGACTCCGCCAGCACTCGCTCCCTATCGGCATACTCCACTCCTTCGCGACCGATCAGTGCCGGATGGGAGACCTTGTCGCAGGCGAGCACGTGACAGCCAAAGCCCAGCAGAATATTGATTGTGCACTGGCCGATCTTCCCGGTGCCGATCACGCCGACGGTCTTGCCGTACATATCGAAGCCGGTCAGCCCTTCAAGCACAAAATTGCCGGACCGATTGCGGGCGTACGCCTGATGCAGTTTCCGATTGAGCATCAACATCAGGGCGACGGTGAACTCCGCGACCGCATACGGCGAATAGGCGGGGACTCGCACCACGGTCAGGCCGTGTCGGGCACAGGCCTCGAGGTCGACGTTATTGAAGCCGGCACAACGCAGGGCGATCAACTGCACGCCGAGCGAGGCAAGCCGCTCAACCACCGGTGCGTCGCACGTATCATTGACAAAAATGCAGACGACCTTGGCCCCTTGTGCCGCATGGGCCGTGTCGACAGTGAGCGACGCATGAACGTAATGCAGAGAGAATCGTCCCTGATTCACCCTGTCAAAAGACTCCTGGTCGCGCGGCTTCGCATCAAACAGCGTCACGCGGACGTGTCCCGCTTCGTCGCAACCGCTGAAGTCGCGATTCTCCCGCAATTCCGCACAAACGCGTCGATAGGTGGCGTCGTCGAGCCCTCGCATCAGCTTGAGGCGTTCGATCAACGCCTCACGTCGTTCCTGGTCATCCATCCGCTGGTTCTCCTTGAGTTGACGCGTCTTCCGTTGGAGCCTCAGATCCAGACATGACTCCAGTCTGCCGACCAACGCCTGCCCGGCGGGGTCCCAGGCGGCGGACGGGAGTGAGTCCCCTCGGCAGTGAGATCTGGCAAGCTGCCCCATGCCGATGGTGACGATTATAGCGGCCAGCCCTGGCGATTTCTCGCGTGCGGCTCTGGCCCTGCATCGATCAGGCTCTCGCAATCGCTCGCCACGGGAAAAAAGGCCGACGAGTTCGCTCGGTATGACTCCGGGGAAAGCTACAGTTCCCAGGAGACTCTGGCAGTGCTGACGGCCACCGTTGGAGTGGGATGGGGCCTGGGGCGGGCGATTCCCCACGTCCGCGGCCTCGGCCACGCCCAGCAATCGCCACCGGCGTGAGCTCACCGCCTGTCAGATGACCTCCACTCAGCAGTCCAGCCGGATGGTACTTCCTAGACTATGGGCATCGTGGCGTCGGCAGCACAGACGGGCTAAGTCGTGAGAACTGGCAATAACGCTAACCGATCACATTCCGCTTTGGCTGACGGCGGCGGCCCCCTCCCCGGCCAGATCGTCCCTCCCACGATGGTCTCCAGCCACTCCGTTTCCGGAGGCCTTGCCGCCGGCAACGGTCTTCTGGGGGATCATGTCTTTGGCAACCGCTATCGAGCGATCAAGGTGCTCGGCGAAGGTCCCCGTGCGCGCACGTTCATGGCGATCGATCGTGCGCGGGGCGAAACGGTCGTGTTGAAGCTCCGCGACGCTCGACCTTTCTCCTCCACGGCCCGTCTGCGGTTTGAGGAGGAGTGTTCGCGGCTGTGCGAGCTGCGGACGTTGAATCCTCGCCTTCTTCTCGATCACGGCCGCGACGGAGAGAATCTGTTCGTCGTCATGCCGTATGTGTCCGGCTCGACACTGGCGGCGCGCATGAAGCAGCGTCGTCTGAGCGTAACGGAGACACTGCACGCGGGGATCTGTTTGTTCACAACGCTCCGCGAGCTGCATGCCAGGCGGGTGTTGCATCGCAACATCAACCCTCGGAACATCGTGGTGAACGATAGCGGACCGTTGCACCGAGCAACTCTGATCGACGTGGGAATTCCCGGTCCAGACCTGTCGAACGATGCAGCACAGCCTTCACTGGAATCGGTTCTGTACCTGTCTCCGGAACAGGCTGGAAGCGTCGACATGGACGTTGGCGAGTCGTCCGATCTGTATGCGGCAGGAGTCGTGTTGTACGAGTGCCTGGCACTGCGTCCGCCTTTTCGCGGCAAGACCGTCGGCGAGATCCTGTTTGAGCACATGACCGCTCCACTCCCCGAATTACGGGCACGGGGGCACGACGTTCCGCAGGTCCTGGAGGAGATACTGCAGCGTCTGTTGCGCAAGGACCCCCGCGACCGCTACCAGTCGGCGGAAGGAGTACTCAACGACCTGCTGCTGTTGCTGGCTGAGCTGGAGCGCGGCACCGGAGATCCCGACCTCGTCATCGGCGCATCGGATCGGCGGCACACGCTGACCGCGTCCGCCTTTGTCGGGCGGCTGGCGGAGATGGAGGCCCTGCAGGATGCGATCGAGGCGGTGTCCTCGCAACGCGCACGGCTAATGTTGGTGGAGGGCACTTCGGGGAGCGGCAAGACGCGGCTGCTCGACGAAATCGCTCGGCGTGGAGTACGAGAAGGGCTGTGGGTGCTGCGGGGAGGGGCGGTGGGGGATGTGGAGCGTCGCCCCTTTCATCCGCTGGAACGGATCATGCGCGAGTTCATTGTGGCATGCCACTCGCATCCCAATCTGGCGGAGGCGGTGTGGCACCAGCTCGGCGACTTCCGAGACGGTGTGACCACGGCTTTTCCGCAGCTGTCTGCGGAACTGGGATGGGAGGTGCCACCGAGTGACCTGCCGCACGCTTTCCGGGAAATGCGCAACGTGAAAGGGCTGGCTCACTTCCTGCACGCGATCGGAACGGTGCAACGTCCGACACTGATTCTGCTGGACGACTGTCACTGGAGTGATGAGTTGACCATCAAGTTGCTGGAACGCTGGTCGATCATGGCCACGTCGGATTCGCAGACGACGAGCCACGTACTGCTGGTCGCCACGTTTCGGTCGGAGGAGGTCCCGGCCCATCATCCGCTCCGACAACTGCCGGCAGCCGCCCACCTGCGGCTCGATCCACTTGGCAGCGATGACGTGCGCCGCCTGGTCGAATCGATGGCGGGTCCCGTCCCCAGCGAGGTGGTGGAGACGGTGGAGCGGCTTTCGGAAGGGAGTCCCTTCATGGCGTCGGCCGTCCTGCGCGGTCTGGTGGAGACAGGCACGATGGTGGCGACGCCGCAAGGCTGGCTGATGTCGGCACCTGCTGCCGAGAACCTGCAATCGTCACGAGAAGCCGGTTCGATCCTGGCACGACGGATCGAACTGCTGCCGCATCACACGGTAGAGATCTTGCGTGTCGGTGCTGTGCTGGGGAAAGAGTTCGATCTCGGCATGATCGCTACCCTGACCAATCAGTCGCGGTCGTCCGTACTGGCATCACTCGACGAGGCGCGTCGGCGTCAGCTGGTGTGGATGCGTCCCGACGGGTATCACTGCGCTTTTGTGCATGACCGGATTCGCGGTGTGCTGCTGGAGCACCTGCCGCGCGAGCAGCGCCGGCAATTTCATCTCTCGGCCGCCATCTATCTCCGCGACCACGAACCGGACCGAACGTCGGATCTGGCACTGCATTTTGACGCGGCGGGCGACAGCGAGCAGGCATTGCCTTACGCTTTGCAGGCGGCGGAACATGCGCGTGCAGAGCATGCGTTGGAGATCGCCGAGCAGCAATATTGTATTGCGCAACGCGGGGCGGCGGAGGCGGCCACATCGATTCAGTATCGGATTGCCGAAGGTCTGGGCGATGTGTTGATGCTGCGTGGCAAGTACGATGCGGCCGAAGCATTGTTCAAGCAGGCGGCCACGCTGGCCGAAGGTGACTTTGCGGTGGCGCAGGTCCGTGGCATGTCGGGTGAATTGGCCAGCAAACGCGGGAACATGGGCCAGGCAGTTCAATGTGTGGAAGAGGCGCTGCGCGCCTTGGGCCACCACGTCCCGCAGACGCGGCGGGGCCTTTTCCTGCAGGCTGTTCGTGAAGTCCTGGTACAGATGACGCATACGGTTCTTCCGTTTCTGCTTGTACGCCGCCGTCGGAATGCTCCCTCGGACAGCGAGTTGCTCGCGTTCCGACTCTTCAGTCGTCTGGCGCATGGCTATTGGTTCACACGTCCGCGTCTCGCGTTGTTGTGGGCCCATCTGCGTGGCATGAATCTGGCAGAGTGTTATCCTCCGACGCGGGAATTGGCCCAGATCTATTCGGAACACGCTCCGGCCATGACCCTGATTCCCTGCTTGTCTCGTGGGATCGCCTATGTCCAGGCCTCACTCGAGATCCGTCGCAAACTGGGAGATACCTGGGGACAGGGACAGAGTCTGGCCTATTACAGTCTGGTACTCTACGCCGCGGGACGCTTTCGCGAGAGCGTCGAGAAATCGCGGGAGGCGATTCACCAGCTGGAGCGTACGGGAGACTACTGGCAGGTGCATATTGCCCGTTTTCAATGCAGCACGGCCCTCTATCGTCTGGGGGATCTGGCCGGTGCGTTGGAGGAGGCCAGACGTCATTACGAATCGGGCATCGAGGTGGGGGACGAACAGGCGTCAGGAATCGCCCTGGATATCTGGTCGCGCGCCACGCTCGGTGCAGTCCCTCAGGAGATCCTGGAGCAGGAACTGAATCGTCAGCGACACGACCTGCAAGGATCGATTCAAGTACTCTTTGCCAAGGGCGTCCAGCTCTTCGGTACAGGGCAACTGGCTCAGGCAGCCGAGTATTTTGAGAAGGCTTACGAGCATGCCGTCGACAGCCGGGTGCGTAACGTCTACACCCTTTCCTGCCTGGCCTGGCGTGCGTCGTGCCTGCGTCGGCAGGTCGAGCAGTGTCGGGACCGGCTCCCCGCACGTCGTCAACAACTGCTTCACGCCGCCACCGCCGCCGCACGGCAAGCCGTACGTACCTTGCGACGATTTCCCTGCGATCTCCCCCATGCACTACGGGAATACGGACTGGTGCTGGCGATGGCCGGCAAGCACTGGCGCGCACGACTCGCCCTGGACAAGTCCCTGCGGATCGCCCGTCAACAGGGGGCCGACTACGAATATGCCCAGACTCTCCTGGCTCGCAGCCAGCTGGGGCAAGAGTTCGGTTGGCCTCATGCCGACGAGGATGCCAAGACGGCGCAGAGCCTGTTGCGCAAGATCGTGATCGACGGCGCCTCGGCGACAGGCCCCGACATGTCCGCTGCGGGGTCTGCTACGCTTTCGCTCGTCGATCGCTTTGGCACCGTGCTCGATTCCGGTCGCCGCATTGCGGCCGCTCTCTCTCCGGCCACGATCTTTCGCGAAGCGCGTTCAGCCGCATTACATCTGCTGCGAGGCGAACAATGTACGGTGTTGCGGCTGGCCCAGTCAGAAGGGGAACTGCACATCGTCTCGGCGGAGTCCGACGGGCCCGTTCGATCGGCCCTGGTGATGGTAGCTGTTCAAAGGGGCCGCGCAATGGTGCTGAGCGATGAATTGGCCGAAGTGAAAGGAGTTGCTCGCTCGGCGAACGACAACTCGTCGGCCATCTGTGTTCCTATTTTCCAACGCGGCAGTCCGATCGCTTGCCTGTACGTCACCCATCAACACATCCGTGGTTTGTTCGGGCCGGACGAGGAGCGTCTGGCGGACTTCATCGCGACGATCGCCGGCGCGGCGTTGGAAAACGCCGAAGGATTTCAACAACTCCAACGACTCAACGAGACTCTCGAACAACGAGTTGCCGATCGCACGGCAGCGGCCGAACTGCGCGCCAAGGAACTGGCAGAATCGAATGCCGAACTGGAACGAATCGCGCGGGAACTGCTGGTCACCGAAGAGAACCTGAGAGAGGCGATGCTGGCCGCCGAATCCGCCAATCATGCCAAGAGCCAGTTCCTGGCGACGATGAGCCATGAGATCAGGACCCCCATGAACGGGATCATCGGCATGACCGAACTGGCCCTGCGAACGTCGCTCAATGCCCAACAACGCGACTATCTCAACACACTCAATCAGTCGGCCGATTCGCTGATGCGACTGCTCAACGACATTCTCGACATCTCGAAGATCGAGGCCGGACGCATGGAACTGGAGACTGCCACGTTCGATATTCGTGACGTGGTCGTCGATGCGACTCGCGCGCTGGTCGTCCCAGCCACACGCAAAGGACTGGAAGTATGCTGCCGCATTGCTCCGGACGTACCGACCGAAGCTCAAGGGGACGCCGGACGCCTGCGTCAGATCATCATCAACCTGGTGGGCAACGCCCTGAAATTCACTGTCGAAGGCGAGGTCTTGGTCGATTGTTGGGTGGACGTGCGGAGCCACGACCGCCTGACACTTCATTTTGTGGTGGAGGATACCGGCATCGGCATTCCGGATGACAAGCGTGAGCGGATCTTCGATTCCTTCACCCAGGCGGACGCCTCCACGACCCGTCGCTTCGGAGGTACCGGTTTGGGATTGGCGATCTCTGCCCAGTTGGTGAATCTGATGCAGGGAAGGATCTGGGTCGAGAGCGAAGTGGGGAAGGGGAGTCAATTCCACTTCACGGCCAGCTTCGGACTGAGCAACACGCGGCACAGCACACGTCTCTCGGGGATCCGACCTCCCAGTCTCCCCGTGTTGCTGGTCGACGCCGGCTCAGGTCGCCGAGACATCCATCGCGAGATGCTCGTCAATCTGGGTTGGCAAGTGACACGCGTCCAGTCCGGCGATGAAGGTCGACAGCACCTGGTTCACGCGGCCGCGGCCGGAAGGCCCTTTCGCGCGATCGTGCTGGTGGGACTGGTGCGCTCGCCCGACCTCGTCTGGCAGCAGGTTGAACAAATCGCCCCCCTGGCTCGGCAATCGGCAACGCCGCTGGTCCTGGTACTGCCGACCAGCGAAAATGACTTCACGTCGCGTATCGCCCGCTGGAACATCTCCCGGTGCATTGCCAAGCCCGTCCGGCAAGGAGAGCTTCATGCGGCGTTGCTCGAAGCGCTGGGGGTGCACCGCGGTAAGACGCGTGCGGAGCGTCCCACCCCGACGCCGCTCGACACCCGGCCGCTGCGGATTCTGCTGGCAGAAGACTGTCAGGTGAATCAGGAAGTGGCGGTCGGTCTGCTGGAGCTGCGCGGGCACAGCGTGGAAGTCGCCAACAACGGTCGGGAAGCCGTGCAACTGCTCGGCCAGGAGCGGTTCGACGCCATCCTGATGGACGTCGAGATGCCGGAAATGGATGGCCTGGAAGCCACTCGGCTCATTCGCCAATCGGAGGCGGCCACCGGTGCGCATACACCGATCATTGCCATGACGGCCCACGCCGTGCGGGGTTGCCATCAAGCCTGCCTGGAAGCGGGCATGGACGGCTATGTTTCCAAACCGGTTGATGCACAGAAGCTCTATCGCACCCTCGACAAGGTGATCTGGGGCGAGCACATCCTCCCCGGCGAAAACAGGCCGCAGGGCCAGGTGTCTGCTGGATGACCTCGCCCGCCGCCGCGGGAACGGAATTCCTGGGAACGGCCCGCCGCCGTTGTCCCACGCAGAATTCTCGTTAGGATGGGACGTATCGTGCGCGAACGCCGCGCTGCAGCCCGATCGCTGCTCCGACTCGCCGGGGCGGCTCGCAGCCCCAGCGTCCCGCGATCGCCAACGCACCCCGTTCCACTCGCAACCAGGCAGCCTCCAGCCAGGCTTCTGAGGAAGACCGATGCCCCTTCGCAATACCGTGACCATCGTGATCGCCGCCCTCCTCTCTTTCATCTGCTACGCCACGGCATATCACAATCGCTACCTCTCGACAATCTCTCATGCGATGGAGATCATCGAAAACAACTATGTCGAAGAGATCGACGGGCGGGAGCTGTTCGAGAATGCCATGCGCGGAATGGTCGGCGGTCTGGACGAGTATTCCGACTACATCGGGCCCGACTACTTTGAGCAGTTTCAACAGGTGATTGACCAGCAGTTCGTGGGGATTGGCGTTGTCGTGGAAGGCCCGCCGCAAGCTCCTGAGCTGAAAGTGGTCACCCCGGTTTACGACAGCCCGGCTTATCGAGCTGGGATGCGTGCCGGTGACCTCATCCTGGAGATCGAGGGCGATTCGACCGAGGGAATGGAACTGACCCAAGCCGTGAAGAAGATCAAGGGCCCGGTCGGAACGACCGTGCAGCTGAAGATCCGCCACTCCCACGAGGAGGAAGTGGTTGAGCTGACGATCGCCCGGGAAGAGGTCCGCACGAAATCGGTGCTTGGCGAGATCCTGCGACCGGATGGACAATGGGACTATTTTCTCCAGAACTCACCCCGCATCGGCTATATCCGCATCACCACCTTCGGTGAGTTTACGAGCGAAGAGCTTCAAGCCGTGCTTCCGTATCGAGATCATCCCATCGATGCACTTGTCATCGATCTGCGTGGTAACGCCGGCGGACTACTGACCGCCGCCGTCGAGACGTGCGACATGTTTCTCGACGAAGGCCTGATTGTCAGCACGCGCGGCCGCAACGGGCAGGTGGAAGAGGAGTATTATGCCAGCCCTGACACCACCATCTTCAATCGTTCGATTCCCCTGGTGATCCTCGTCGACGGGCACTCCGCCAGTGCCTCGGAAATCGTATCGGCGTGTCTTCAGGACCATCGTCGAGCCGTGATCGTGGGAGAGAGAACCTGGGGCAAGGGAACCGTGCAGAACGTGATTCCGCTGGAACATGGGACCAGTGCCCTGAAGTTGACGACCGCCAGCTTCTGGCGGCCCAGCGGACAGAACATTCATCGCCTGCGGAAAGCGACCGAGCAGGACGCCTGGGGCGTGCGTCCCTCCGAGGGATTGGAAGTCAGCCTCTCGGACGAGCAGCGAACTCAACTCTACGAACGGCTGCGCTCGCATCAGGTCCTCCAGGGACCGAGTGAAACGCTGCCCGAAGCCAGTTCCGGTTCGGCCGAAGGGCCCAAGTCCGCGTCCACACCGCCGCCGGACGACGACCTGCAGTTAGAGAAAGCGGTGGACTACCTGAAAGGTGTGTTGGATCCCGCAGCTTCCTGACAGGCATTCTCCAGGTGTGGGCGGATCTCCGCTGCCAGGAAGAACGAACCGGCCACACACACGACGTGCTCGGGGGTGAGCAGTGACTGGGCCCATTGCCAGGCTGAGCGAGGATCGGGGCAGACGTGCAACTGCACGTTCAGATCGGCGTGTGACGACATCAGCTTCTGCGCCAGTCTCGCGACCGATTCCGGCTCCATGGCCCGTGGGTTGTTCAGAAACCGGGTCACGACCACCTGCGGAAAGTGCGGCAGCAGCTGCAGTAGCATCTGGGGAACGTCCTTATCCACGCTAACCGCAAAGATCAGCAGGCGCGGACCGGTGGGATAGTTTTCGCCCAGCGCCGCGACCAGCGCCGCGACTGAGGCGGGATTGTGGGCCGCGTCCAGGATGACCCTGGGGTGATGGCGCACCAGTTCGAATCGAGCCGGACACCGCGTCCGAGCCAACCCGCTCCGCAGCGCCGACTCGTCGATCTCCCAACCGCTTCGCCGCAAATGGCGGAGAGTTGCCAGCGCCACTGCTCCATTAGCCGCCTGATGACGCCCAAGCATGCCCAGACTCACGTGGGACAGCTCGTACCGCTGTCCATCGATCGTCTCACGGTAATTCAGCGCATTGCCGTGTCCCAACTCGGTTCCGGCGGGCAATTCCGCCATGGGCGGCTCGCCATCCCGCCCCGGCACCACCTGATCAAACCCGAACTCCCGCCCCACCGCCAACACGGGAGCGTGCTGATCCCGGGCAACACGCTCGATCACCTGCCACGGTTCGCGCTGCTCGACTCCGGTGACGACCGTCGTCGCCGGCTTGATGATGCCCGCCTTTTCCCCGGCAATCGCCGTCAAGGTTTTGCCGAGTTGGCGTGTATGGTCGAAACTGATGGTGGTGATGACCGAGACGACCGGATGGCAGATGTTGGTGGAATCGAGCCGTCCGCCCAGGCCCACCTCGAGCACAGCACATTGGACGCCGAGGCGTCGGAAATGGAGCAGGGCGGCAGCCGTGGTGATCTCAAAATACGTGGGGCCCTGCAGCTGCCGGTTGGCTGCCACCTCCGCGTCCATCTGCCAGACAATGGGCTGGATCTCCGCCAGCAACCCGACCAACTCCTCCTCCGAACACATGGCACCATCCACGACGAACCGCTCCTCGAGTCGGAGCAGGTGGGGAGATGTATACAGGCCAGTCCGATAGCCTGCGGCACTCAACGAGGCAGCGATCATACTGGCCGTCGAGCCTTTGCCTTTCGTGCCGGCGATGTGGACGGCGGGAAATGCCTTTTCGGGTGCCCCCAGGCGGGCCGCCAGCTGCCGCATCCGATCCAGCTTGAATTGGGATGACCGATACGGCACCGTCCTGGCCCGCTCGTAATCGATCCGGCCAAACAGAAACGCCAGGGCGGTGGATCGGTCATGAATCGGTTCGCTGCCTGGTGTCATCCCGTTCTTCGCCCTTGCGATCGTACTGGTATCTCGTGCACGCTCTGGTTTGGTGTGCGGGGGGCACGGCTCCGGGAGTGCCCCGAGGCGACCCGGGCACTTCCTCAGCTGGGCAACGACCACGTCTGAGTGCTCACATCTCAGTTGCCCCGCCGGCCGCTCTGAGCGGAGCGTCTGCGGCTGAACCAGCCGTGTTCCCTCAAGTCAGACGCCAGCAGCCGCCCACCAAGCCTGCCAGCGTCCCCATCGTCGATACGCCGGTGGCCGCCATTCCGAGTCGGGAGGCCGCGCGACTCAGGCCACGTCGGCCGGGAACATCGACCAACCTTCTTTTCTCCCTTTGTTCTCAGCAGAATCCAACCGTCTCTTGAACGATCCCCCCGCCCATCTATACTAAGAAGCTTCCCGGGATCGGGTGACTCTTCTGATCGCGTCCTCGATCTCTCTGGCGGGAGGGTCGGAAACGCTGAACCCTCGCTGGAGGCTGTGCGTACACTATAGACGAACTGCCGTGCGCCGTCCAAAGGCGGTTCTCGAATGTCTTGGGCCGCGAGCATCCGTGCTGTCGGCCGGAACGCGCTGGTCGATTTGTCGTCGAATTTGATGTCGTCGCAATTGATATTGTCCACGGAAACCACCCATGAGTAGTGATGCCATTGTCAAGCCGGCTACCCAGCCGACTTCCCCCGCCGCGAGCGATATTGTCATCGAGACGCGCAACCTGACCAAAGTGTATCGGGATTTCTGGGGTCGGCAGAAAGTGCGAGCCCTCAAGGCATTGGATCTGGAAGTACGGCGAGGCGAGATCTTCGGGCTGTTGGGGCCCAATGGATCGGGCAAGACAACCACCATCAAGTTGCTGCTCGGCCTGCTGTTTCCCACCAGCGGGCGGGCGCTGGTCTTTGATCGGGATGCGAGCGATGTGAGCAAGAACGATCGGATCGGTTATCTGCCGGAAGAATCGTACCTGTACAAGTTCCTGAATGCAGACGAGACGTTGGACTTCTACGCACGCCTGTTCAACATTCCGGCAGCGGAGAGGAAGGAACGGATCGATCGGCTGATTGCGGACGTCCGCCTGGAGGGGGCCCGACGGCGTCAGTTGAAGGAGTACTCCAAAGGTATGACGCGTCGTATTGGTCTGGCCCAGGCGCTGATCAACGACCCGGAGCTGATCATTCTGGACGAGCCGACGACGGGCCTTGATCCCATTGGCACTCGCGAAATGAAAGACCTGATCCTCCGCCTGCGGGAGGAAGGGAAGACGGTGCTGCTGTGCAGCCATCTCCTGCCGGACATTCAGGACGTCTGCGACCGCATTGCCATCCTGCATCAGGGTGAGCTCAAGGAACTGGGGCGGATTGATGCGCTGTTGACGGTCCAGGACGAAACGCAGGTTCGTGCTCGAGGTTTGAGCAAGGAGGCGGAGGAGGAGATCCGCCAGGTCATTGCACGTCACGGGGGCGAGCTGGTCAGCATGGAGAATCCGACCGCCACTCTCGAAGAGCTGTTTCTGTCGATTGTTCGCGAGAGCGAGGCCCATCCGGGTCGGCGGGCGTACGAGCGTTGATATGTGGGACAGCAGGATACGAGCACGGTGCACGACCGTTGGAATCATCGACCAACGCTCGTCACATCAACGGGTAACGGTCTCCCAGCCTGGCTGGTGGTCCTGCCGCCTGAGGGAGCGATCCCAACTTAGGTCCGCGGCGTAATCGAGGGTGGCGTGTCGCTCACCGGCATCCGCTTCTCCCACCGATATCCCTATTCGAAAAAAATATAACAGACACATTTGAACCGCCATGGAAATCCGACCGGACGAATTCCTCACGTTTGCCGACTGGCTGGGTCCCGCGCTGCTGTCCTTCGTGATTTCGGTGCCGATACTTGCGGCGTTGGCCATTTTCGTCTGCTACTTGATATCGGCAGCCCGCAAGGGCCCCGTGGAAGGCTTTTATTCCATCGCCGGCGTGATCGCCAGTGCCGTGGGGCGTGACCTCCCCGCGTTCTCGCTGCGCCGCATCGGGGCCATCACGAGCCTTACGGTGAAGGAAGCCGTTCGACGCAAAGTGCTGGTTGGTTTCGTCCTCTTCGTGCTGATCCTGCTGTTTGCGGGCTGGTTCCTGGATGTGAAGAACGACGATCCAGCCCACTTGTACATGAGTTTCGTGCTGACCACCACGAGCTATCTGACGATCATGTTGGGACTGTTCCTGGCGACGTTCAGTATTCCTGCAGACATCAAGAGCAAGACGATCTACACGATCGTAACCAAACCTGTGCGTGCTGGTGAAATCGTCGTCGGCCGAGTGTTGGGATTTGTCGCGGTCGTCACGGTATTGCTGGCCGGCATGTGTTTTTTGAGCTACATGTTCGTGGAGCGTGGAATTCGCCATGGCCATGAAGTGAATGCCGAAAGCGTGGCCAGACTGGCGCCGCTTGCGGAAGGCGAATCATCGCCCGGCTGGGAGGGTGAGACGACTCTTCAAGCTCATCATCGCCATACGTTCAAGGTCGACGAGCAAGGCGAGGGGCTGACCGACAAGACGATGGGACATCGTCATGCGATAACGCGCGTCGAGACCGAGGACGGGGAGGTGCAGTATGTGGTCGGTCCGGCCCAAGGAGCGTTGGTGGCGCGTGTTCCGATCTACGGTCAACTGAGCTTCCTCGATCGAGACGGAAATCCGACCCAGAAGGGTATCAGCGTCGGCAAGGAGTGGGAGTACCGCAGCTACATCGAAGGACGCACCTTGGCCACGGCCAGGTGGCGATTTGAAGGGATTTCGGAAAGGGAGTTCCCGGAGTACCTCCCCATCGCCATGACGTTGAGCGTCTTCCGGACCTATATGGCCGACATCGAAAAAGGGGTCCGCGGTGTCATCATTGTGAAGGGCACCGATCCGCGCGCCCCCATCGAATGCGAACCGATCGGCTTTGAGTCGAAGGAGTTCACCACGCAGCAGTTCCGCATTCCGCGCAAGCTGCGCCCGCTGGGGAGTGACGGTAGTTCCGGCAGCGAAGTCGATCTGTTCGATGGACTCGTTCACGAAGGCGCTCTGGAGATCTGGATCCGCTGCGATGATCCGGTGCAGTATTTCGGGATGGCGCAATCCGATCTGTATATCGAAGCCCCCAATGCCTCTTTCGGATGGAATTTCATCAAGGCCTATATCACGATCTGGCTGCAGATGATCATCGTCGTCTCTCTGGGGGTGATGTTCAGCACGTTCCTCAGCACTCCGGTCGCCATTCTAGCCACGATGTCGGCCATCCTGCTCGGGTTCTTCGGTCAGTTCGTCAGCGATCTCTGGTCGGGTGTGGCGTTCGGCGGTGGACCGATCGAATCACTGATTCGCCTGGTGAACCAGGACAACATGGTCGTCCCGCTTGAGTTTGGGGCGGGAGATATCGGGGTGAACTTCGTCAAGTTCTGCGACAATGTTCTGTTGGCGATCATGAATTCGATGTCGGCCGTGTTGCCCGATTTCTCCGGGCTTGGCCGCGCGACCGAGTATGTTGCCTACAATTTCAACTATTACGATCAACTGCTGGCCCGACAGTGCCTGACGACACTGATCTATGTTATGGCCATTACCATCATCGGATACTTTTTCCTGAAGACACGGGAAATCGCCGCATGACAAACAACACTTCGTTCATTCGCAAGATCATATACGGCTGCGCCATCGTAGTCCTGCTGTTCCCCCTGTTCCTGCTAGGTCAGCCTGCCACACGACCCACCGGGGGTGTAGCCGGCAGCGGCCCCAGCTCCGGGGGTGGCGTGTTGGCGCGGATGCGAGCCGACTATGGACTATCCCAGGCGGAACTGGGCAAAATCGACCCGGCCAGCGAAACCATGAAAATGGCGACCCTGGGATTGCGCGGTATCGCGGCCAACATCCTCTGGACCAAGGCCAACCGCTACAAGATGACGGAGAGCTGGGATCGACTCTCAGCTACTCTCAACCAGATCGCTCGTCTGCAACCGAATTACAGTTCGGTCTGGGAGTTCCAGGCCTGGAACCTGTCGTATAACGTGTCGGCGGAGTTCGATGACTACCGCCACCGGTACCACTGGGTCAAGAAAGGTATCGACTTCCTCGTCGAAGGAACTCGTTATAACCAGCGCAGTCCCCGTGTTTTCTGGAACGTCGGCTGGTCCGTCGGACATAAGATCGGGATTTCGGACGAACGGAAGCAGTTCCGCCGCATGTTCCGCCTGGACACCGACTTCCACGATTCAATGGCCAATTACGTGAACATGAATGAGTCGCGCGGCCCGGACGGATATCCAGACAACTGGCTGGTCGGCTACTTGTGGTACCGGCAGTCGGAAGCGGTCGTGGAGAAAGGAATCCCGCTGTCCTGGATGCCGGTGGACGTCAACAGCGAGGGATTCACAGCCACACGGCGAAGCCCGGTCGTCTTCTACTCCGACCCGCCGATGTCCCTGATCAGCCACGCCCAGGCGATCACCGAAGAAATGACCCCTGGCGAAAAGACCCGCAATTCGTGGCGACGTGCGGGCGAAGTGTGGGAGCAGTTCGGATCGCTTGATGTTGCCACCTCCTGGGGACACACCGTCCGGCTCAATACGCTCAATCAGTTTCGCGAGGAGCAGAACACGATGCGCGAGAAGCTCGAAGCGCTCGTTCCGGGTCTGCGCGAGCAGATTCGCGAGCAGCGTCGCGCTGAACTGGAGCCCAACGAGCGGGCCTTGTTGGACTCCGAGAAGAACCCCATGGAGATGTCGGAAACCGAGATGGAAATCAAGCAGCGTGCGATCCAAAAGCTGGCGGTGAGTGATATCGACCTGGCGGAGAATCTCCCGAAAGAACTCCAGACCAAAGGGCGCTATTACGCCATGCGTGCCTCGGAGGCCGGGATGTACGCCAGTCACATCGAAGTCTATTCGGGAACCGTCAACTACGAATATTGGGCGACGCGATGTGAAGTGGAACAGTCGAAGATCACTGCGGACGCACGACGCCTCATGGTGCTGGCTGATCAGGAAGCCGAGATTGGGAACCCCGAAGGCGCTCGCAAACTGTATGAACAGGCTTGGGACGAATGGGCCAAGATCTTTGATCAGTATACGATGCTGGTGCACGACACGATGGCGGAAGATCTGTTCGCCGTGATCTCCCGCTACAAGACGGTTCTTGATCAGCTCGACGAAGAGTTCCCCCAAGACTTCAAACTGCAGAAGCTCATCGATGTGTACGTGGAAGACAATCCTCCCGTCGAGGTTCCACCACCACGCAAGAGCCCGCCAGCAAGCAAACCTCCCGCCAGCCAGCCGGCGACCGGCGATGACTCGCAATAGTCCTTACGGAGCGCAACTTCGTGCCGCGCTTTACCGGATACTGTCGAGGCTGCAATCAGGACTTTGCGGTCGACGACCAGGACCGGTGCCCTCAGTGCGGTGAAGCGCTGACGGTGGCGGCGGACCGTCCGACGATCGAACTGCTGGAAACCGTGGCTGGCGTAGCGCGTGCTGCTGGAGACGTTTCGCCCACGGATTTCGCGAACCAGCTCTTGGGAACGCAGCTCTCGCTCTACACGATCGAGAGCCTGCTGGGGCGCGGCGGGATGGCGTGGGTCTTTCAGGCCCGCCACAACATGTTGCAGCGACCTTGTGCCGTCAAGGTCCTTTCGCCCGATCTGCAGCGGCGGACACCGGCTGCCGTCGACATGTTCCTGCGGGAAGCGCGCCTGGCCGCTTCGCTGGTCCATCCCCATGTCGTCACGGTTCACAACGTCGGTGAAGCGGCAGGGTTCTGCTTCATCGAGTTGGAGTATGTGCCAGGTCAATCGCTGCAGAAACTACTCACCGCGCGCGGCTCGCTGCCCCCCTTCGAGGCCACTGGTTACCTGCTGCAAAGCTGCTCGGCGCTGGCAATCGCCCACGAGCAAGGCATGGTCCATCGAGACTATAAACCGGCGAACGTCCTGGTGCGGGAGGACGGCTGGACCAAACTTGCCGATTTCGGGCTGGCCAAACGCGTCCAGAGGGTCGGATCAACCGCTCAGCAAGGCCTTTCTGGTACGCCTTATTTCATGGCGCCGGAACTGTTCTGCGGTGCCTCGGGCAGTCGAGCCAGTGATGTCTATGCCGTCGGGATCACCTACTATTACCTGCTTACCGGCCGGTTTCCGTTCACTCATCGCCACGTCGCGCAGCTGGCCCACCTGCACCAACATGCGCCAGTCCCCGACCCGCGACGGCTGGTCGAAGATCTTCCTGAAGCGGCGGTGACGCTGATCCAACGGGCACTGGCCAAAGCCCCTGCGGATCGCTATCAGGACGGCGCCGAACTCCAGGCCGAACTGCAGCAGATCTCGACGTCCCTCCGCAGCCTGCCGAGCATTGTACAGGAAGCCATCGCAGGACTCAGCGCCTCGCTGCAGGCAGATCAGGAAGTGCTCGAAGTCCTCGTGTCTCTTCCGAACGGGCGCCGCCAGAAGGTCTTGATCGCCGAGTCACAATCGCAACCATGGTCGACAACCGTGGTACGAGTCTACAGCGTCTGTGGCCCAGCCACTCCATCGTACTACCAGCGAGCACTGGAACTGAACGCACAGGTTCCGCATGGAGCGTTGGCCGTCGAGACGATCGATGGACGGCCTACGTTCGTAATGCTCAACAGCCATCTGCGGACGGCCTGCGATGCGCAGCAGATTCGTCACAGCATTCTTGATATCGCCAACTATGCTGACGATGTGGAACACGCGTTGACCGGCAAGGACCAGTACTGAGCGGGGACGAGAGACTGCCGCATCCCCCCTCTCGAACCGAAGCCGGCTGCGGGAAGAACGCACGAGCCTGACGGGATCTATTCGCCTGTCGGAACGACACGATTGAGCGCAATCCTGCGGCGCGCCGCTGCCAATGAGAAATGCCGAAACACCTGCTGACGAAAGAAGGCGGAATCCTCAACAGCCGAACCGACGGTGAGCCGCGTCGAGCTCGTAGGGCAGGCTGATTCGGCATTCGAAATTCGTCATTGCAATCGTCATTGGGTGCTTCGTCATTCGTCATTGCCCGCAGGTGTCGTTGAAACGAGCTCGGTCATTCAGAACAGCAGTTGGATCTGTGACAGTCGTTCCCGCGTGGCTTGCATGATCGCGTCCTCCGCGGCTTCATCCGCGGCTTCATATGTGGCGGAGAATCGAAGGAATGGACCAGCCTCTTCCCAGGGGACCGTGACGATCGAGTACTCCCGGATCAAGTACTGGCTGGCCGCTTCCGCCGTGTGAAACTGCGGCCCGCCATCGACGCCTCGCGGGGCGCGTGTGTACAGGAAGTAGCTGCCGCCTGGCAGCTGGCACTGGAAGCCGCACGAGACCAGCGTTTCGACCAGTTTCCCCAGCCGGCGGCGATATTTCGCGTTGATCCGTTGCGGTATGCTCGGATCATCCAGGGCTGTGACAGCCGCCTTCTGGATGGCGATGAACTGGCCTGAATCACAGTTGTCTTTCACGTCGGCAAAAGCCTGAACGATTTTCTCCTGACCACAGACCCAGCCAATACGCCAGCCGATCATGTCAAAGCCCTTGGAGAGCGAGTGGACCTCGATGCCCACCTCCTTGGCCCCTGGGACCGAAAGAAAACTGAGTGGCTCACCGCGAAACGTCAGCAGCAGATGCGCGGCGTCCTGTACGACCACAAGCTGATGGCGATGGGCAAACTCGATGACCCGCTGGTAGAAATCGCGAGTGGCCACCTGACCGGTCGGGCTGTTCGGGTAGTTCAGGACCAACAGCTTGGCCTTGAGCAGGACATCCGAGGGGATGTTCTCCAGGTCGGGGTAGAAATCACGTTCAGCGCGCAACGGCAGCTGGTAAACGCTGCCACCGTAATAACGCGTATGGGTGCCGGCGACCGGATATCCAGGAACCGTCATCAAGGTGACATCGCCCGGATTGATGAAACAGGCCGGCAACATCGCCAAGGCGGTCTTTGAGCCGATGCAGTGGTTGATCTCGGTGGCCGGATTCAACTCCACCTGGTAATTGCGGTGCATGAAGCGAGCTACCGCCTGCTTGTACTCCAGGATGCCGTTGTCGGCATACCCGCGGTTCTCCGGCCGGCCAATTTCCACCGCCATGCGCTGGCGGACTACCTCGGGAGCCATGGCGTCGTTCTCGCCAATGCCGAAGTCCAGAAGCTGTCGATCGGGGAAATCGGCCAGCACCTTTCGCTTGGCTCGCTTGATCTTTTCAAACTTGTAGATCTCTGTTCCGGTCCCATAACTGGCGCCACCAATGCGATCGGCGAAGAGTTGTTGAAAATATGGCGTCGTCATGCCCTGCCTTTCTGGAAAACCGTGCGCCGTGGACGGTACCGGCTCCGGCCGGCCAGTCCCGACAGCCGTGGCTCACACGAGCCGTGGCTCACAAACTCGATGCAGCCCCGCCTTGCGGTAGTTCTGCGCCATGCGGTCCGTAGATTGTATCGGGTACCCGTTCCGGGCGACAGGCGCGACCGGACGGTACCGTGGAGCAGCTCCGGCCGGCGAAACCGCTCAGTTCTGACCACTGTCCCGTTCGCCGATGTCGTCGTCTTCGATCCCAAAGGAATCGGGGATTGCGATCGAAGCTTCGGCCGGCTCGCGCACACCCAGTCGCCCCAGCCCAAACACCAGACCACGCAGCTCCTCGTCGTTCTTGCGCTGCCCGCAGAAGAAGCTCAGCCCATAGCCAAAGGCCATCGAGAAGGCTACACCCAAAGTCAACGGCCAGACGTCACTCAAACGCGTCGGCCAGAACTTGAGCCAGGCGAGCGAGGCGTAGTTGTTCGCCAGCATCAGCCAGAGAGTGAAAACCGTGCCGCCAGCGAGCGTCCAGAGCGCGGCAGCCGCCGTCGCACGACGCGTGAACATCCCCAACAGGAAGACCGCCAGCAGCGGTCCTCCGAATGTATTCACGACCGCAATCATGATGGTGAAGATGTCGTCGATGTGAGCGATAAACAGCGCAAACAGGGTGGCCACCAGACCAACGATCAACACGAGCGGGCGGCCGATGCGGATTTCGTCCGCTTCGCTTAAATCGGTGACCGATTTCCCCACATAGCGTGCCAGGCTGCGGCGCCCGATTCCCAGGCGGCGGTGAAAGTCGGTGATCAGCAGCGTGCACACCGAGTTCAATCCCGAATCCATCGACGACATCGAGGCGGCTAGAATCGCTGCGAATATCAGCCCTGCGAGCCCATAGGACAGTTGGCTGGTGATGAAATGGGCCATCAGCTCGTCTTTCGCCCGTTGATGCAGCAGCACTTCGCCCTGCCCCACTCGCCCGGATCGCGGTTGCCGCATGACCAGTCGCTCGACGTTCACGCGTCGTCCGGCGGGCTGCTCGGACACCAGGCCCTCCGCGTCAACAAACGGCCGATCGCTGTTGGGCCGCAGCAGGCGGCGGTCGCGTACCAACTCCCCCACGTTCTCCGCCGTGATCGCTTCGGGCCCCCACTCGATGAGCGGTCTCCCTTGAGCGTCTGTGATCGATTCACGGGTCCGGTGATCCACATTGGCCACCCAGATCGGGCGGAGCGCCTCAGGATGATCGTGGTAGAAGGCCAAGAGGGCCGCTCCGGTGTAGGTGAGGAGGGGAATCATGAGCGTGACGCTCAGGCAGTTCAGTACCAGAGACCTCTTGGCCGTGGCGAGGTTCTTGGCCGTCAGATAGCGTTGCACCGTGATCTGATCGGCGATGTAGAACGACAGAAACGCCAGCAGAAAATGAGGCAGAGCTCCCCAGATCGACCACTTGTCCGCAAAATCAAACGCCGGATCGATCACCGCCGTACGTCCCAGGTCACGTGTCACTTCGGCTACGCGCCACGGGCCATCGCCCCCCTGGTACCACACACTGCCGATCACCAGCATCAGTCCGAGCAGCATGACAAACGCTTGAATCACGTCGGTCCAAATGACCGCCTTCATGCCGCCCAGGAACGTATAGAGTGTGCAGATTGCACCCAGAATCAGCAACAGCCAGGGAGTGCGGATGGGAAGCCCCGCAGCCACCACCAGCACTTTGCAGGGAGCATAAAGGACGCCTCCCATCCAGAACAGACGCCAGGCGACGAAGACCAGGCTGCTGGCCAGACGCGTCGCCGCGTCAAACCGCAGCTCCAGATACTCGTAAATCGAACAGATCTCCAGTCGCAGGTACAGGGGCAATACCACGAGCATCAGAATCGGCAAGGTCAGCCAGGTGGCCAACGGCATAACCATGAACTTGTAGCCGACGTAGTAGGCTTCGCCCGGAATGCCGGTGTAGCTGAGCGCCGAGACGAGCGTCGCCATGATCGACAGGCCGATGGGAAACCAGCCCATCGACCGGCCCGCCAGGAAGAAGTCGCACGTGGTCCGCTGCTGCCTGCTGAAGTAAAACCCCACGGCAACCATGGCCAGCAAGTAGCCGCCCAGGACGATGTAATCCAGGCTGGCAAGCGCACCAAGCATGACTGGCTTATTCTCCCCGAGAGCCATTCCACCCGCGGCCGACACGCAACATCCTCGCTCTGGCCTGCAACGCCAAGCCGCGCGAACCCGACGGTCCACGAACAGCCTGCCGCGACCCGGTGGTGCGGCACCGGCTATGATTCTAACCCGCGAGCGTGGGGAACGAAAACAGATGCAGGCGAAAGATGCAGGCGAAGTGACTCACGCGTGTCGCGGCAGACGTTGCAGATCCCCCAGCCTCTACCACGACAACCGTTCTCGGGAACTAAGGACCGCACAAGCCCTGCCCAGCAGGGCAGCGGAGCTGCGCGTCCCCTCATCGCGTCCCTTGGTCATCGGGAAGACCACAAGGTCTCCTCAGTGACTCCGGTACGGAACACCGCGATTCAACGAAAGATGCGGGGCAGGCGGTCCAATGATGGGTGCATCAATATCACCGAGGTAGCTGCGACGCACCTCCTCATGGTTCTTGATCTCCTCGGGAGGACCATCGCACAGGACCGTTCCGTTGTGGATCACGTAGCAACGATCGACGATCTGCAGGATCTCGCGCGCCGCATGATCGGTGATCAGGATGGAAATGCCGTGCTCCTGCAGGTCACAGATGATCGCCTGAATGCTCTGGACCGTCACCGGATCGATGCCGGCAAACGGCTCGTCGAGCATGATGATCTCCGGCTCACTCACCAGACAACGGGCAATTTCAAGCCGACGCCGTTCGCCCCCCGAGAGTCGCGACGCCTTCGACTTCTGAAGGTGCTCGATGTTGAACTGCTGCAGCAGCTCCTGGCAACGCTGCCGCCGAGCCCGGCCGCGCACTCCGAGCAGTTCCAGCATACACAACAGATTCTGTTCCACCGTCAGCTTCTTGAAGACACTCGATTCCTGTGCCAGGTAGCCCATGCCCCCTTCCCGTGCACGGCGGTACATCGGCCAGCTTGTCACCTCGAGCCCCGACAGAAATACCGTCCCCGCATCGGGCTCGAGCATGCCGCAAATCATGCGGAAACTGGTCGTCTTCCCCGCACCGTTGGGACCGAGCAGGCCGACAATCTCCCCCTGCCCGACGTGCAGGTTCACGCCGTCCACCACGCGCCGCCGACCGAACGACTTGACCAGTCCGTCTGCTTCCAGAATATGCATTGCCAGTGTCCTCCTTGACGGCTACTCGTCTTGATTGGCACTCGTCTCGACTCGGCCTCGCTTCCCATTGACGTCGTGAGCCGGTACGAGCGCTGCCGACCTAGTGGATCAGCCGCATCCTCTTCAGGTTCGGCATGTAGGGAATGGGACGATACCATGGATGAGGCCAGTAGATCAGCAGCGCCTTGCCGATGAGCAAATCGCGACTGAAGAAGTGCTCATACCACAGTCGCGCATCCGAACTCTGGGGGCTGTTGTCTCCCAGCGGAAAGAACTGATCCGCCTTCAACGGATACTCGAGATCACCCCGCGCGTCGAACAACTCGGTCGTCGCCCAGGTGCTCGGGTCCTGCAACACCTGCCAGATTCTCTCTTTGCTGTAATAGTGCGGATACTCGTGGAAGTCGCCACGGTCTTCGTTGGCGATGTAATAGATGTCACGCAGCACGCGCAGGCGATGTACGTGCAGTGCGACCCCCTGCGTACCGATACCAACCGGCGCCAAGTCGCCAGGATCTTGCGCAGAGGTGACAGGGCGCGCGTCGTCTCGCGGCAGATAGGTCGTGGGGCCGTCAAACTCCACCCGCCGCTCGTTGACCCAGAGTCGAATCTCCCCGTCCACATTGCTCATCCGAAGCTTGTAGGACCCCTTACCGCGGAGCGCCGACTGACCTGATGGGGACGCGACGGTCGCACCGTCCTCGCCCACAAACTGCCCCTGGCCATGATCGATCGACAACGTTACTCGACCCGTGCCTACATCAATGCGACATGCGTACGAAACACCCCCTTTGACCAACTGCAACAACAACTCGCCCTCGTCGCTGTCGACCGCAACCTCCCCCTCCATAGCCAAGTCGCTGACCCAGTGCAGTCCCAAGGTGCCAAACGGCCCCAGCGAAGCACTCCCAAAGAGCTTCGGAGAATAGGGGTCCATCGACGGACTGTAACTGCTCCTCATGTTGACGCGCGACATGGTCGTGTAGGCATTGTACGCATAGTAGTCCGTAATCAGCTCACCATGCATCTGATCCATCATGGGCGGTTCATTCCCGCGGCGAATCCACTGCCATTGTTCCTCGTCCGGTACGATGTGATGGTAGCGCAGCCATACATCTTCCCCCGGCTTACCCGCCGTGTCGAAACTGCGCCCGTAATCACCGGTCGTCCAGACCCCTGACACGTCACCCCCATCGGCACTCCATGCCTGCCAGGGAATGGGCCAGCCGACCTCGATCAGGTCCTTCGCAATGTGCTTCGTGTCCGCGACCAGCTGCAGCATCGCTTCGAGCTTGGTATCCGGTTTGCGCGCAATCTGAAACTCGCTCTCGTCGGGCTGCCTGACAAAGATATCTCCATGCTTGATCCGAATCGTCTCTTCCGGCAGACCGATCAGCCGCTTGATGAAGTTCTGTTTCGCATTGCCTGGAAACTTGAAGACGATGACATCCCACCGCTCGGGTGACGTGAAGTCGTACTCGAACTTGCTCACCAGGATCCGATCGCCTGAAAACGAGCTGTGGTTGGCATTATCGTCCAGATCGAGCACCTGACGGTAGCGACACAAAGGACAGGTCGTGGCCACCACCAGTGGTGGTTTCTCCGATTCCCGCAACTCCATTTGCCGCTGAGGATTCGAGTCGTCTTCGTTCTCGACACTCGCACCCGCTTCATACCAGTAGCCACACTCCGGACATTGAACATCCTTGTGCTGCCCCATCAGAGTCGGTGCCATCGATCCGGTCGGAATGACAAATGCCTCGGCCACAAAGGCCCGAAACAGAAACGCCAGAATGACCGCCACCGCAATCGACTCGACCGTCTCCCGCGTCGCACTGGCCGGCCCCGGCGTCGCGAAATTCAGGGGGGCTGAATGTTGCGCAGGCGCCTGCCGAGAGGCTCGATTCCCTGCCAATGCTTTCGATTTGCTCATGTCCGCTTGTACTTCGTTGCGTCTAGGGGTTGCATCCAGGGGGTTGGCGTCCCGGGGATAACATCTAGGAACCGCTCAAGAAACGACAGATTGTATTCGCTGAAGCAGGGTTAAATATAGCCCAAATTCCCACCCTCCAATACGGGGGACCTTGGCGGCACGTCCATACCCCGGATGGCTCTCCGCGCGACACGTTGCCTGGCGTATTTCGCGATTCCTATGCCAATCCCCCTCCAATTATCATCTGCTCTCCCTACGCATCAGAACCGCCGGCCGTTCACCAGGAGGGCTCTTGGGTGCTCCTTGGACGCCACAGCGACGGACCGGAACGACGCAGATCGCTTCCGCACCACGGCAGCCCGCCCCGAGAACACGTCGCCGAACCTTCCCATGCGGCGACCGGGAGCAAAAAAGCCACGGTGCAAGACCTGCCTCCTGATGAAACCTGCCACCAATTGCGAATACAATGGGCACACGTCTTTGATCTTCCCGAACACTCGATACGCAAGAGGCCTCGAGAACGTGAAAGTGACCTGGATCATGTTCGTGCTGGTGGTGGAGGCGAGATTTTGTGTTTCTCCACCAGCCGGGCGTCCTCACATATCACTCATGGAACGCGATCGGATGTTCGTCACCCTCCGGGAGGTAACACAATGTTGTATCGCCTGCTCACCACCGCCCTGTTCATGTTCGCTCCGCTGGCAGCATGCGGCCAATCGACGCCGGTGCACGTCGATGTGTACACAGCCGGTACGGAAGGCTATTTCGCCTATCGCATTCCGGCGATCGAGACGACGGCCGATGGTTCGTTGCTGGCCTTTGCGGAAGCGAGAAAATACAACCTGGAAGATCCTGGTTACGGCAAGCAGGACATTGATCTGGTTCTGCGACGCAGCACCGATCAGGGGCAAACCTGGTCCAAGATGACGGTGATCGAGGATCCCGGTGAGCTTTGGTCAGCAGCCAATCCGACAACCGTCGTCGATCGAGACAATGGCCGTGTCTGGCTCTTCTATCTTCGTTGTCATCCGGAGCGCAACACGAGCACAGCCCGTCCGGGAACCGACGACAGCCAGGTGATGGTTCGCTGGAGCGACGACCACGGTATCAACTGGTCCGAGCCGATCGATGTTACAACCGTCACACGGGCGATGGATGATGCACAGTGGCGTGTCACGGTCATTGGCCCCGGCGGCGGGATTCAACTCAAGTCCGGCCGATTGATTGTGCCAGCCTGGAAATACGAACCATTCCGCGTGTTCGCGGTCTTCAGTGACGACCACGGCCAATCATGGCAACGGGGTCAACTGGTTCCCGGAGACGCGGGGTACGACGAGTCGCAGTTAGTCGAACTGGCCGATGGTCGAGTCATCTTCGACATGCGGCAAAGCCAAGGACCTCATCGCTGGATGGCCCTGAGCGATGATCAGGGCACCAGCTGGTCGGCTCCCTATCCCGGGAATCCCGTCACGCCGGTGGCCTGCGCGATCGAACGGTATGCAGCGCACGTGTCACCCGACAACCGCGAGCGGATTCTGTGGACCGGCCCGAAAGGTCCCGACCGGCATACGCTGGTGATGCGGGTGAGCTACGATCAAGGCAAGACGTTTCAAAACGAGCGTCTGATCGCTGACGAGCCGGCCGCTTACAGCGACTTGACGGTCCTGGCCGATCAATCGATCGGGTGCCTGTGGGAGCGGGGAAACTACAAGTACCTGACATTCACGCGTTTCGATCTGTCGTTTGTCGAACCACGCTGAGCGATCGTGCAAGTGCTGGGTGAACCAGGCTCCGCTGCGCCTCGACAGCAGGCGTGCCCGTGACCAGTTCGCGATTTCCATCCGCTCGAAGCACGCTCACCAGAGGAGCGGTACGATCGGTCCCAGGATCTGCTCACGCTTCACCGGACCGATGCGCCGACTGTCCACCGAAACGGGCACATTGTCACCCAGCACGAAAACCTGATCGGGCTGCAGCAGGTAAGGCGCTTCCCAGTGTTGCTCGCCCAACGGTCCGAGGTAATAGAGATCGCGGTAGATGCGCAGTGCACTCAGCTCGACTTGCATCTGGACGGCGCCGACGGCCACCGGCGCAGTCGGGGGTTCCGTGGCGAGCGCGGCCGGCTCGAATGCATACCGCGGCAAGTCGATGCCGTTGATTGCCGCCAGAACCTGCCGATCGCAGACCGCCAGCTCCAGATGCCATGGCTGAGCGAACTGGGCAGCGGGGACTTGCCAGACAGTCTGGTCGTTCGCCAGTAGCCGTACACGGGCAGGATTGCAGGCCAATTCCAGCTGGAAATCATCGCCGGCCGATGCGATCTGCACCAGCAGCCGTCCGGTTCCCGTCGCCTCGACGTCACACTGCAGGAGAAGGTCGGTCACACGACGGAGCGTTCCTCGTGACAGGCCTTGATTGTGGCCGTAGTGATCGAGTATGGATGAAGCGGAGGTGCGTGGGCGCGGGGGCGACGCGTAGGGCCAACAGACCCATTGGACATACTCCAACCACTCCACCTCAGCAGGGGCTCGATCACTGGGAGAGAACCGATAACCTGAGGGGGTAGCGTGCCAGGGCGAGTCATCCGAAGCAGCTTGCCAGCGCGGAGGGAGTGTCGGATCGCCAACAGGCCGAAAGTCATCGTCATGTACCAGGATGCTCACCTCGTGCAACTGTTTCAGGCTCTTTCGCTGGATCTGGCCGTCCACCCACAAATCACCGTCACAGATAGCAACCCGCCCTGCTCCGGCCGCCGCAATACGTTTGACTGCCAGAAAGTCGTTGTCGGTTGCCGATCGATAAGCGATCACCTGTCCGTTCTGCAGGCGGCTCAGCACACCTCTCCAGCGATCGATCAACACGCGTTGCCCCGGCACCAGAGCTCGCGCGTGGACCCGGTTCCGGCAATAGCCGCAATTCGGACAGACCGCCAGATCATCGCGCGGAGGAAGATCGACACCACAGCTGAAAGGAAAGCCGCAGTCGTCACAACGCAGTTGATAGCGGTCCCCGAAAAAGGCTTCGGCCATCGAACCACCGACGATGCGCACCGGGCGAATCCATCCCTGCAAGGCCAGGCAGCGGGCGAGCACGCTCGCCGCCACGACGAACAGGATCAGGAGCAGCAGCCACGGCGGGCGGCGTCCTGCGCCGGGGACTGCGGCAACATGTTCCCGTTGCCTGCGGTGGTCGCCGCCACACCGATCGGATGATGCCAGGGGATCGGACATGAGCCAGAAAGCCAGCTGCTATTTCTTCTCGTTTCCCGTATCTAAGACCGCCATAAACGCCTTTTGCGGGATATCGACCTTACCGATCGACTTCATCCGCTTCTTCCCTTCCCGCTGCTTGGCCCACAGCTTGCGTTTGCGCGTGATATCGCCGCCATAACACTTGGCGGTGACATTCTTGCGCATGGCAGGTACTGTTTCACGAGCGATAACACGCGATCCGATCGCCGCCTGCACGGCAATCTCAAACATGTGTCGGTCAATTTCGCCCTTGAGCTTCTTCACGACTGCCCGCCCTCGCCGCTCCGCATCCGCCTTGTCGCAGATGACGGAAAGGGCATCGACGCGCGTGCCGTTGACGAGAATGTCCAGCCGGGCCAACTCGGCCGGAAAATACCCGATCAATTCGTAGTCCATGGTGCCGTATCCGCGTGTGGCACTCTTGAGCTTATCGTGCAAATCATAGATGACCTCGGCCAGCGGCAGTTCGTAAGTCAGCATGGCGCGCGACGGAGACAGATACTCGGTTCCCTTCTGCAACCCACGCCGATCCTGACAGAGCTTCATGACAACACCGATGGAATCGGTCGGCAGGATGAAGTTGACCCGGACCACCGGTTGCAGGAACTCGGCGATCTCGCCCGAATCAGGCACCTCCTGCGGTCGATGGATCTCGAGATCCGCCCCATTCTTGGTCTTGATCCGATACGTCACGTTGGGCGCCGTTTGCACCAGATCGACATCCGCCTCCTGTTCCAGACGCTGTTGGACAATCTCCATGTGAAGCAAGCCAAGGAAACCGCAGCGAAACCCGAACCCGAGTGCCTCGCTGGTCTCCGGCACGAACTCGAAACTGGGATCGTTGATCGAAAGCCGTTCCAGCGCTTCACGCAGCTCACCGAAATCCTGCCCGTCTGAAGGATACAGACCGCAGTAGACCATGCGCGCAGGCTTCTGATAGCCGGGCAGCGGCTTGGCCGCTGCCTCCCCCGGCACCGAGACCGTGTCGCCGATGTGCACGAGATCCAGCGACTTGATATTGCAGATCAGGTACCCAACCTGTCCCGCCTGGAGTTGATTGCACGGACGCGGACGCGGCGTGAACTGCCCCACCTCCAGGACATCGTGGACCGTGCCGCCACGCAAGAAGCGGATGCGCTGCCCTTTGCCGACACATCCGTTCATGATCCGCACATAGGTGATCACTCCGCGGAACTCGTCGTAATGCGAGTCGAACACCATCGCCTGCAACGCCTGATGCGGATCCCCTTGCGGCGCCGGAATCCGTTGACGAATCGCATCGAGCAGTTCGCCGACACCGACCCCTGTCTTGGCACTGACCCGCACAATGTCCTGCGGATCGACCCCCAGCAAGTGCACGACTTCGGCGGTCACTTCGTCAAGCCGAGCGTGTTTCAAATCGACTTTGTTGATCACCGGAATGATCTTCAAGTCGTGGTCCAAAGCCGAATAGGCATTGGCGACCGTCTGCGCCTCCACCCCCTGGAAGGCATCGACCAGCAGCAACGCTCCCTCACAACAGGCCAGCGACCGGGACACCTCGTACTGGAAATCCACATGACCGGGTGTGTCGATCAGATTCAGCTCGTACGGCTCCGCTCCGCGTCGATCCAGCATGGCGACGGCCCGCGCCTTGATGGTAATACCGCGCGCACGCTCCAGTTCCATATCGTCCAGCATCTGCTCCTTCATCTGACGCTGCTCGACCGTCCCGGTGATTTCCATCAATCGATCGGCCAACGTGCTCTTGCCGTGGTCAATGTGCGCAATGATGCAGAAGTTACGGATATGCTGACAGTCAATCTTCGACATAGAATGATCTTCGAAAGTGAAAACCGAGCCAGGTTGCACGCCGCCCCCCGGCACCGCTGCCGTCCACCATGCTCGATCGTCCGGCGCGCCCCACCACAGCCGGAGCAACCGAGACTTCCAGCGCATCTCCTGAGCGATCTCAGCCCCGAGACTCCCGGCACTCGCCCGGCACCGAGACTACCGGCACCGAGACTACCGGCACCGATTCCCTCAGGGCTCAGAGGCGGACAGCACTCAAGCCCCAGAGGGCCCGAGCGCTCGCGGCCCCAACACCACTCGGCCGACACCCCTTTGCCGTCCGCCAGATCGTAGGGAAGTTGGCCCTTGATGCCAAGGTCTCCCGCCGCACCCTGGACCACGCTCTGGAAGAAAGCCGGGGCGGGTTTGCCGAGAGCTCCCATGATCTGCCGGGGCTCTCGCGACCGCGTCGATGTTCGTGTCCGCCTCTAAGGACGAGCCAAGCTGCGCGAGATGCCCGCGGCACCGATGTAACCCGCGTCCCCACCCAGACTGGCGAAATCGATCAGCGTGCCCTTGGCAACAACATCAAAAGCCCGACGGCAGAATTCGTCCCGGACGCGCTGCAGGAATTGGCGTCCGACCGCCGAATCGTGCCCTCCGAAGTTCATCGCACCACCCAAAATCACGGCCCCCGGGTCGATCGTGTGGACCAGCGTGACGATGCCGATCCCGAGATAAGTGGCCGACTCCAGAATCACCTCCAACGACAGCTCATCCCCCTGTTCCGCCTCCTGCGCCAACATCAGCGTCGAGAGTTCGTCACCAGCTGCAATCCGCTTGGAGAGCGTGCTGCTGCGCCCCTGCTGGAGCAACTCCTGCGCTCGTTCCGCCACCGCACTGGCACTGGCATACGCCTCCAGCTCACCGCGACCACCGCCCCATACGCACAGGCGCGCGTCGGGACGAGAATCAACGATGATATGACCACACTCCGCACCAAAACTGTTCACTCCTTCAACCGCAAAGCCGTTGACGATGATGCCCCCGCCGACTCCCGTGCCCAGCGTCAGCATGATCAGGCCGTCGTGCTTGCGACCACTCCCCACCCAGTACTCGCCGTACGCCGCCGCATTGGCATCGTTGGTGAAGGCTACCGGCAAGCTTAGTTCCTGCGATAACCGATCCCGAATAGGAAAGAACCGCCAATGCGGCAAATTGGTCGGGTCGAGAATCATCCCCTGGGGAATGTCCATCGGTCCAGGGGTGCCCAGGCCGGCAGCTTTCACCTCAGCCGCGGCAATCCCGGTCCGCTCCATCATCTGACGGATCGTCTCTCCGGCGCGAACGATCAGTCCGCCCGGCCCCTCCTCCTCAATCGTGGCGATGGATTCGTAGTCCAGTGTCTGGCCAAGGTTGTCCACGATCCCAATCTTGGTGTTGGTACCGCCAACGTCGATGCCCGCAAAAAAGGGACGCTCTGAATTCTCAAGGGGGGTGAGCTCTTGCATGCCTTCGTTCTAGCTGGGAGGTGCGGATTGAAATCAGGACCAGTATAGGGTTTCCGTCAATTCACAGCAATCGCGTCCACGCGAGCCACCCCGAAAAATCAGCCCCCAAACCCCTCACTTCAGGGGCAATCAGGTGCGAATTCCAAGTCTATAATCAAAGTCTCCAGACGCCCTCAGAAGGGAGGCCTGTTAACTGTGCAACTGACATTCCGGCGGTGGACAGCCAACTTGGCTGTTGCGGCCTTACTTCCGCTGCTGGTCGCTTCTGTCGGTGCAGCGGACCAGCATCCAGCAGCGGCAAACGACGAGCCGACAGCCGAGCAATTCGTGGAGCAGCTGGGAGCGGCAGAGTTTGCGCAGCGTCGTCAGGCCGTTCGTCGATTGCTCCAGCTCGGAACGGCTGCCCGCCCGGCATTGCAGGCGGGGATGAAACATGACGACCTGGAGATTCGATTGGAATCACATCGGATCCTGGTCCAGGTGATGCAGAATGAGTTTGACACGCGCATCACGGCCTTCCTCAACGGTACGTCGGAGAGCGTTGCGGCCGAGTTACCTGGCTGGCGGTTGTTCTGTGAAAACGTGAGCTCCGATCGGAATGCTCGCGAATTGTACGCCGAGATGCTGCGTGCCGAGTCTGATCTGTTGTTCGCGCTGGAGCGACGTGACAAGACCGCCGGACAGCTTTGCGCCAACCGCGTCCAGGCTCTGATCTCATCGACCGTGATGATCAACGGGCGTCGGGAAACCATCCCGGCAGCGACCCTGGCTACCGTGCTCTTTGTGGGATCGCATCTTCAGGACCCAGCCATGCGTTCGATGCCAGTCAATCTGTTGACCAGTCGCATCTACAGCATCCTTTGCTTTCCAGCGACTCAGCAGTCGATGTGTCAGGAAACGCATGCCATCCTGCTGCAACAGCTTCTCGGTGGTTGGATCCGGACGATCTGCGCGTCGTCGGAAACGTACAATCACGTGTACGCCCTGCAGCTGGTGTTGAAATACGACTTGCAGGAACTCGGACCGCCACTGGCCCGCAAGGTGCTCCGGGATGCGCATGTTGCCACAAGTGCTGTGCCGTTCGCGGCCATCGTCCTGGCCCGGTTTGGGAGGCCCGACGACGCAGAACTGCTGCTACCGCACCTGAAGAACGAAGAGGTTTTTCACACGTGGAGCAATCCCCAACTGAAGAAAGAACCGATTCGCATTCAGGTCCGGGACGTTGTTCTCGCCGTCTTGATTCACGTCAGCGGGGAGGATCCCCATTCGTTTGGTTTCAAGCTGCTCGAACCGTTTCCGGAAACCCTCTACCGCATCTGGACCTTCGGGTTTCTGGAAGACAGCCAGCGTGAAGAGGCTCTCGCCAAATGGCGATCTCGCACAACTCGAACGTCAGACGGCCTGTCGGCTCAGGACAAGAAGCCACCAGAGGGCGACACACCGGCCGGCGACAAGGGGCCCGGCGACAAGGGGCCCGGCGATAAGGGGCCCGGCGATAAGGGGCCCGGGGAAAAGGACGCCTCGCGATAACCCTCGCCGGCCAGTTGGTCTCGTCGCGAACCGCGAGTTGACATCGGACCGATGGTCGTCCTTTGCAGCACCCACTACAATCATGCTCTGAGTTGACGCTCCCCTCCCTGCCGGACACCAATCTTCGTGCGACAGCTACGTGAACCACTCGTCTACGGCATGCTCTGCGGTCTTGCCTCGGCGCTAGGATATACTGGAGCAAACGCCTGCCTGCGGGCAGTTTCTCACTGCGATGCCATCTGGGTGTCGTGCCTCAAGGCGGTGCCCACCGTGGTGCTCTTCGGCCCGATCGTGCTTTATCGTCTCCTGCGCAGTGCGGAACGCTTTCCACCTCGTCACCAGATGACGGCGCTGGTGATCGCTGCCCTGATCTGTCAGCTGTTAGGCAATGTTGTCTTTCAGTGGTCCCTGGGAGTCGTCGGGATGGCTCTCGCCGTACCCTTGACGCTAGGAACGATGATCATTGGCGGGGCGATCATGGGGCGAATCCTGTTGCACGAACCGGTTACGATTCCCATGGTCTGTTCCATGTTGATCCTGATTGCCGCCGTCTGCTTGCTGTCCTGGGGGGCCGGTGACGCGGCACAAAGCAGCGATCTGACGCGCGTTCCGACCTCGATGTGGCGTGTGGCAACCGGCGTTGGTGCGGCCTGCCTCTCGGGTATCGCCTACGCGTTGCTGGGGGTTGTCATTCGGTATGCTGTGACCGACAAGATCTCCATCCTTATGACCATGGTGACGGTGACGTTAACCGGCGTCGTGGCACTGGGGATCATGAGTTTGGTCGTCGGGGGCCTGAGCGTAATGGTTTCCACCACTGCCACCGATCTGTGGGTGATGCTGGGGGCGGGCGTTTTCAACGCCTTGGCATTCCTGGCGCTTTCGAAGTCGCTGCAGTTGATCCCGGTGGTTTACGTCAATGCGCTCAACGCGACACAGGCTGCGATGGCCGCACTCGTGGGAATCCTGTTATTCCGGGAACCCTCCTCCGGCTGGCTCTGGCTGGGGGTGGTGATGACCGCGATGGGCCTGCTCTTGATGCGGCGACCTCCCCGCCCACGGGTGGTCGCTGAGCAGATTACCAAGCCGCTGCGACAAGACGAGCTTATGCAGCCTGGTGTTCAACAGGGGACATAGGATTATCGGCGCATTGGAGCTGGGCAGAGCGATTTCCCAAGTGTCCGCAATCAGCGTCCCAGAGAGCGCCGCACTGAGCGGGGCGTCGAGTAGACTCGAAACATCTCTTCCAGCTCCCCCAGCTGCTGGTCGATCCAGTTCGAGAACTCATGAGCTCGGGTACTGTCGAGCAGGGCGTGCCCGTTGCGCAGCGTCTGATCATCCAGTTGATGAACTAAGGCGGCGGTTGAGCAGGCGGACGGGTTGTGCGGTGTGTTCATCGTGGTGCCCTCCGCAACATGAGTTGCACTGTTCTGGGACAGGAGCGGTTGCGTTGGGAGGTATCAGGTGCATTCCGCATGCCAATCGTATGCGAAACACCCCGCATTGGAGCTAACTCGTTCCTCTTCAATGACTTGCAGATCATCCAGGAGTCCTTTCCTGGAGGGCAAGCCGAGGACGGCTGCTCACAAGTGCAGCTTTTTGGCAGCGCCAAGGTGGCCAAAATGCAACAATATGCGGCTATTTTGTCATCGGCTGGGGCGTCGGTGAGGGCGTGGTCTTTCTCGATGGGGTGTCAGACTTTGCGCCGCTTGCAGCGGGCTGGCACCAAGCCCGTGACAAAAAGCCGCAAAATCTTTTTTCGGGAACAAATAAATGGGGAGAGGCCTCGAATAATAGTCGTGGAAGCAACGCATCGGCAGCGTGGCTCAGCTGGGACGGAGACTGATCGAAATCAAGAACGTGGCAGGTGGACTGACGATACGAGGAGGGTGAAGGACATGATTAAGAAGACGCTGTTTGTGGGGGCTGCGGTGCTACTGCTGGTTACTCTGTTCGCCGGCCGGGGAATGGTCAGCTACGTCACAACGGCCGTAGACCGAGTGGAAGACCAGTTCAAGAGCAACGTGCCGGTGAAGTTTGAGATTGAACGAGCCCGACGGATGCTCAAGGACCTGACTCCGGAGATCGAGCGCAACATGCACTTGATCGCTCGCGAAGAAGTGGAGGTGGCCAAATTGCAGCGGGAGCTGGATCAGAACGAGAGCCAGGTGGCGAAGTCGCGGGACGAGATTCTGCGGCTCAAAGGCGATCTCGAGTCAGGAAACAGCCACTTCGTCTATGCGGGCCGCAGCTACTCGTCGACCGAAGTCAAGACTGACTTGACGAATCGGTTCCAGCACTTCAAGACGGCGGAGGCGACCGTTGATCAGCTGAAGCTGGTACTGCGAGCTCGGGAAAACGGCCTGGCGGCTGCCCGGGAGAAGCTGGAAGGCATGTTGACTGCCAAACGCCAGCTGGCGGTGGAGATCGAGAATCTGGAAGCTCGTCTGAAGATGATCGAGGTAGCCCAGACGACCAGCGAGTTTAACTTCGACGATAGCCAGCTCGCTCGTACGCGTGACCTGATCAACGAGATCGGCACCCGGCTGGACGTGACCGAGAAGATGATGAATCAGCATATCGAGCTGAGTGATCGAATTCCGTTGGACGAAGATCAAGAGGCCTCCGAGGACGTTCTCGACGCGGTAACGCGGCACTTCAGCGAGCAGCCTGAAGCGGACCTCGCAAACTCCGATACGCACTAAGCGTATGACCAAGGCCGGGGCTCAGACGATGGTGTCTGAGCCCCCTTTTTTGTGCCTTCACCCGGCCGTCCTCGTTCCGCGGGGGCGGCAGGTTCAATGGAGCGGAGTCCGAGTCGTGTCGCGCTCCGCGGGTGAGGGTGGTGATCACGCTGCTGTCGCACAGCAGGAGAACGGTGGGGCTCAGCGCTGCTACCGCGGAGGCAGCCAGCCGCCGACCAGCAGGGCCGGCATGGTGGAGAGGGCGTCGATTTCTCATCGGAACGTCAAAACTAGCGTAGGCGAAGGCAATGTTCCAGGGCTGGCGATTCAAACTACGCGAAGCCGAAGAGGCGGCCCAACAGGGCCAGTTGGACGAGGCGACGCGGTTGCTCACCGAAGGCGATCTGCGGCAGTACCTGCCGGGCAAGCGGTTGAGCTCGCAAGTCGCCGGACTGCTCGCTCAGCGGGCTCGTCGACGCGTCATTCATGGTGACGCGTCAGCCGGCTGGCGCGACTTGCAGGCGGCTCTGATGCTCGCCGGCGAAACCAGTGAAGTGCTCGCCGCTCGGCAGGAGATGATTGCCCTGGCTTTGGGGGAAGCGGAGAACGACATCGAGAATGGTGATCCGGCTCGAGCCATCGCGGTGCTGGAGAATCTGCAGCGATTTCAAGTCCAGGACGAGCCAATCCGCTGGATGAAGGAGATTGGCAAGCGTCTGGAGTCCGCTCGTCACTTGGCAGAGCATGGGAGATTTTCCGAAGCGGCCAAACAGGCTGTGGCTGCCAACGCGATTCATCCCAAGTTCGATTTCGCGACGCGTTGGGCTCAGCAGTACCAGGAGCAAGGCGAGCGTTTCCGGGGACTCACCGAAGCGCTGCATCGAGCCGTAGCGCAACAGCAGTGGAGTGAGGCGGTCTCACTGGCCGACCAGGCTCTGGAACTGGCTCCCAACAGTCAGCTGGCGAGGGACGTTCGGCGGCAGGCGTGGGCGAAAGTGGGCACCCCGTTCATCGACTCCCCGCGGGGACGAACGCTGCGTGGCCAGGATGCGGCACACGTATCGATTGATGGCAATGCGGCCGAGGGGACGGCGGGAGTTGCGGTCAGCGAGCCGGCAGCCGGGTCACGATTTCTGCTTTGGATTGACGGGGTCGGCGGGTACCTGGTCTGCATGGCAGACGAGGTGGTGGTGGGGCAAGCGACCCCTGGCAGCTCAGTGGCCATTCCGATTCAAGCTGACCTGTCGCGGCAGCACGCTCGGATTTCTCGCCAGGGTGACGCCTACATGATCGAACCATTGCACTCGACACGTGTCAATGGACAAGTAGTCCGTGGCAAGACGCTTGTGAGTGACGGGGATATGATTGAGATGGCTGGCACGGTGCGGCTGCGTTTTCGTCAGCCACATGCACTGAGTGCTTCCGCTCGCCTGGAATTCGTGAGTCACCACCGGACACTGCCCAAGGCCGACGGCATCCTGTTGATGGCTGAATCCTGTGTGCTGGGTCCCAAGTGGCAGAACCACGTGGTTTGCCGGGAATGGCAAGGAGACGTCGTTTTGTATCGTCGCGACGGCCAGTTGTGCTGCCGCGCGATGGACTCGATCGAGATTGACGGCCGCCTGTGCGATGGACGTGGGCAGTTGGCATCGAACTCGCACGTCAGCGGAACCGATTTTTCCCTTTGTCTCGAGGAAATTGCGTGACCGCAGACGATGGCAGGCGCAAGCCGGGAGAAACTGGACAAATGCACAAGCCAGCCGCTACGCTAGAACAAGGCGGCAGCCACCTGAAGGAAACCGCCGCCCGAGAGTTGCCTCATCACCCGGGAATCGGTCCGATGAAATTTGTCTATTCCACAGGTGCGCGCCCGCTCGATGGCTATACGATCAAACGGGGGGTCGGCATCGGTGGATTCGGCGAAGTCTACTTCGCCACCAGTGATGCCGGGAAAGAAGTCGCTCTCAAACGCATCCAGCGCAATCTGGATGTGGAAATCCGGGGCGTGACCCAGTGCCTCAACCTGAAGCACCCCAACCTGATTGCCATCTACGACATCAAGTATGACGATCTGGGCGAAGGGTGGATCGTGATGGAGTTCGTGTCGGGGGAGAGCCTGAAAGACGCGCTCGATCGCAATCCCAACGGCATGCCGCTGGAGGAGATCAAGTTCTGGTACGGCGGCATCGCGGCCGGCGTCGCCTACCTGCACGACCATGGAATCGTCCATCGCGATCTCAAGCCGGGTAATATCTTCAGCGATGAGGGAGTGGTTAAGATCGGTGACTACGGACTCTCCAAATTCATCTCCTGCAGTCGTCGCAGTGGCCAGACCGAGAGTGTCGGGACATTCCATTACATGGCGCCGGAGATTGGCAAGGGGGTCTACGGCAAAGAGATCGACATCTACGCCTTGGGGATTATGCTCTGCGAGATGCTGACCGGTCGTGTTCCCTTCGAAGGGGAGACGAGTCAGGAAATCATCATGAAACACCTGACGGCCGACCCTGATCTGCAGCAGGTTCCGCCACGGTTCCGACGTGTTATCGAACGAGCTCTCTTCAAAGATCCGGCCAAGCGTTTTCGTAGCGTCAGTGAGATGCTCCACGCACTGCAATTCGACGGCCGCCACGACTCACCAGTCAAAACCGAGATCGAATTCCAGCCCGCTCGCCCTCCCGTCAACTCAACGACCGGTAAGGGTGAGGCCGAAACGCTGTTCATCAACGACGAGGGCATCGCCACGGACGAAATCGTCTTTGGCCCGATGGTGGAAGTCGTGGCCTCCCAAGTGGAGAAGCCGCCAGTCGTTCATCCGGTAGTCGGGCGAGAGCCGATCGCGGCCGCGGTCGTTTCCGGATTTCACCGGCTGTCCGATTGGTGGAACAACAACTCGCTCAACACACCTGTGAAGGTCATCCTGGTCGTCGTCGCGATTATCGTGTTGATCCTGAATTCCCAGTGGTTGATCCCCGCGGCAGTCTTCCTCGGTGTGATCTATGCCATCTATTTCGGGGTGCGCGCGATCTGGTTCAATACGCATCGGCCTGCCTTGGTAACCGCACGCCCGGTAGCGACCCCGCACCCGACCGCCGGCCGCCGCGCTTTGCGACAGGACCGGCGCGAGCAGGCTCGGCGCGTCGA
>JBGSHS010000276.1:0-18356 GCA_041752115.1 Pirellulaceae bacterium
GCGCAGACCGCGGGGGAGTGGCTGCGGTCGCGCAGACCGCGGGGAGTAGAGTACGGATGGCGATGCCCCCATGCCCATGCTCTGCGCGAGCATGGCTACGGCTCTGCGCGCGCAAATCGTGCTGGGTTGCGGTTGCCACCATTTTTAGGGGGCGGTTCTTCCGCGCTCCAATATCGCACGGGAACCGGCGAATGATATCCCAGTGATATCACCGTGATACCTCCGCAGTAAACGGTCCTTACGTTCGGGCAGCCAGTGGGTGGTCTGACCAGTAGCGGGCTTTGCTGGGCGGAGTACCGGTGAAGGAGAGGATACGATGAATCGCGAAGCGAAGGTTCAGGTACTCAATGGCTGGCTGGTATTGCCGGTGACGATTGCCGTTTTTGCGGGTGCGGCGGGGTGTTTCTGGTGGTTTGGGGAGTCCGTTATTGCGGCAGACGAGGCCAAGACGTTGCCGAATTTCTGGTTCCTGGTCGCGGGGATTCTCGTAACCGGAATCGGGTTGTTCAGTTGTTTTGGATATTTCACCTTGGAGCCGAATCAGGCTCGCGTGCTGATTCTCTTCGGCGCCTACGTCGGGACGGTGCGGACGAGCGGTTGGTTTTGGACCAATCCACTGAACACGAAGCATGGGATTTCATTGCGGGCCAGGAACTTCAACAGCGAAAAGCTCAAGGTGAATGACCGTCGCGGCAATCCGGTGGACATTGCCGTGGTGGTGGTCTGGCGCGTGGCCGACACAGCTCAGGCCCTATTCGATGTGGAACAGTATGAGAAGTACGTCGAGGTTCAGAGCGAATCGGCGGTACGGCATCTGGCGAGTCTCTATCCCTATGATCAGGGTGAGGAAGACGAGGTGACGTTGCGCAGTGGCGTGGAGGAGGTTGCTCGAGCACTCCAGCTGGAACTGCAGGATCGAGTGAGCAAGGCTGGTGTATTGGTGGAAGAGGCGAGGCTGACGCATCTGGCTTATTCGCCAGAGATTGCCGGAGCGATGTTACGACGCCAGCAGGCGGAAGCGATCATTGCCGCTCGCCAGAAGATTGTTCATGGGGCGGTGAGCATGGTGGACATGGCGTTGAGTGAGTTGTCCGAAAAGAAACTGCTCAGTCTGGACGAAGAGCGAAAGGCTCACATGGTCAGCAATCTACTGGTCGTGTTGTGCGGCGAACACGATGCTCAGCCCGTGATCAATGCCGGAACGCTGTACGCGTGAGTGAGTGACATGAATGCGCGAAAATCGCTGCTCATTCGCATTGATCCGCGACTGCACGAGGAGTTGGTGGCGTGGGCGGAGCAGGAGTTCCGCAGCGTCAACGGTCAGATTGAGTTTCTGTTGCGTGAGGCGGTGAGCCGGCGGCGGGGGCGAGTGATGCCGACCGATGCCGACGACGGTGCGGATCAACGGTCGGATGAGTAAGCCGTAGCCTGTTGGCTGAAGTGTCGGGACGTCGGACAGCGCGAGATCGCTGACGCCAGCTACCGTGGAACGAAGAACCGGTTGACGCTCGGGGTGATCCTGAGCGTCAACCGGTCTGTTGCTGCGGGTCGAGAGATGTTCATCGGGAGCGGGTTTCAGACTTCCTGCCACACTCCGGGGACGGGTGCCGGGTAGCGGCCGTCCTTATCGGCCTGGACCGGTGCCGGGCTGTTCTCGGTGAGTTCCGCGACATTCGAGCAGAACTGGAAATTGGAGGCCATGGCTTCGTCCCAGGTGACGACTTGACCGGTGTGAACGGCCGCGCGTCCCATGATGGCTCCCAGGTTGGACAGCGCTGCGCGGCGTGCTTCGTTGTGGGGCCGGTCATGGCGGATGGCATCCAGGAGCACCTGCCATTCCGCCTGCCACGGATTCACCTGTTCCTTTTCCGGCTTCCAGGCGACGTTCTTGGGACTGATGCGTTGATCCTTGTAGATCTGCGACGAGGGAGCGTGAATATTGCCGGAAAACTGTGCCGCGCATTTCGTGCCATGGACGTAGGTTACGAAATCGTTGAAGCAGTCCGGGATATAACGGCCTGTCACCAGTGCTTTCGTGCCGTCTTCGAACGTGTACTCAATGGAGTAGCTGTCGAGGTTCTGGCTGCAGTCCGTGCTGTCCGCCTTGCGCCCACCGACTCCATGGGCTGAGACGGGCCAGGCATCCTTGACCCAGAAGCACTCGTCAATCTGATGGATCATCAGCTCGATGAAGATACCGCCCGAAGACCAGAGGAACTGGTAGGGGTGTCCCGGATAGAGTTGCCACAGCAATTCGTTGGTATTGTGTGGAAAGGGGCCCATGCTGTAACCCGGATCCATGCGGTAAGCGCGGATCAGCATGATGTCACCCATGGCTCCATCGCGGATCTGTTGAATCATGGCTTGACGTGCTGAGCTATGACGGGCCATCAAGCCGGCGGCAATTTTCAGGTTCTTTTTTTCGGCCGCTTCGGCGCACTCAAGGATCTGCTTGACTCCGCCAGGATCCGCGGCGAAGTCCTTTTCCATGAAGACATTGACTCCCTTTTCCACGGCGTACTTCAGATGCGTTGCCCGGAATCCGGCGTGTGTGGTGAGCAGCGCCACGTCGCCGGGGCGCAGGCAGTCAATGGCATGGCGATACGCGTCGAACCCGATGAACTGCCGTTCCGCCGGGACATCGATCTTATCACCCAGAAGCTCGGTCAGTGCCTGGTGCGATCGCTGGATTCGTTCCGGCAGCAGGTCGGCCATGGCGACCAGTCTCACTCCCGTCCCTGCTCCGTCGCCGCCCCCTTCGTTGCCATTGAGCACCAGGCCGCCGGCTGACATGGCATTGCCGACCGCTCCGCTGCCACGCCCTCCGCAGCCGATCAAGGCCAGGCGAATCGTACTGTCTTCGGCGGCGAAGACATGCGGCAGAGCGACGCCGGCCAAGGCGGAAGTGGCGGCGATCTTCACGGTGCTCTTGAGGAACTCACGGCGCGGTGTAGTCGATTCGACTGGTTTGCTCATGGTGAGAGTTGCTCCAAGGAAGTTTGAGGTGGGCCATCCGCGCTAGCGCGACGCGGAGAGTTCGCGACACGCCAGGCGATCTGTTGCCAGCGGCGATCGGGGGCGATCTCGTCGGCCAACATCGACGTCAGTCCGAAACAGCGCTGGTGCGATTCCTGCCGGCGTGTGCTGCCACTGTGGTTGCATTGTGCAGAATGGCTCAGCGCCTTGTACTACTACGAATGTCCCAGCCTGTCGGGTGAAAGTCAACTCAGTGTGGCCCCTTTTTCCGATTGTCATTCGCTCTCGACGCGTGGGGGTGGACGAGTTGTCGCGACGCTCGACGCGATTTAGAATGCGCGTCGCGTCTGCCGCATCGGTCGATTCGAGCGAAGAGGAGCATGTGATGAGTCGCAGCAGTATGTTCGGCGCCATGGTGAGTCTCGTCTGTGCACACGTCGTTTTCCTGAGCCAGGCGTCGGCCGCCGGTGAAGCGGGGGTCGATTTGACGAAACTCTCTGGCTGGGATATTGTCGTCGCGTCCGATGCTCTGCCCAGCGAACAGTACGCAGCCGAGGAGTTTCGTGGTGTGCTGGCTCAAGCTACGGGAATCGACCTGAGAATCGTGGCCACGTCCGATCGGGCGGCGCAGCATGTGCTGATCGGCCCAAGCCCGCTGCTGGTCAAGCATTTCCCCTCTTGGGACGTGGCAGCGATGGGGCCAGAGGAACTGCGCATCGTGGTGGGCGATCAAATGATCGCGATTGCCGGCGGACGGCCTCGTGGCACACTCTACGGTGTCTACACGTTTCTCGAAGACTACTTGGGAGTGCGATTCCTGACCGCAGATCACACGCACGTTCCCCGCTTGACTCAGTCCAAGATGCTGGAACCGGTCGACCGCTCCTATGCTCCACCGTTGTCATTCCGCTGGAGTTACTACGGTGAAACCAACCGGTCACCCATGTTTGCCGCCCGGTTGCGGGTGAACGCGGTGGGAGGTGATCCCAACTATGGTGGCAAGACGGGGCAGTCCCTGATCAGCCACTCCTTTGGCAGTCAGATTCCCACAGCGAAGTACGGGGCGGAGCATCCGGAGTACTTCGCGCTGCGTGAAGGGAAGCGGCTCGCAACGAGTTCGAACGACTGGTTTGACAGCGAGCCCTGTTTGACCAATCCCGATGTGCTCAAGATCGTGACCCAGTCGGTGCTGGATGAACTGAAGGCTCATCCTGACCAGGAGAATATCTCAGTCAGCCAGAACGATAATGACAAGAACTGTCTCTGTCCGGCTTGCCAGGCGATTGATGATCGCGAGGGTACGCCGATGGGGACGTTGCTGGAATTCGTCAATGCCGTGGCAGATGAAGTGGCCAAGGAACACCCACACGTGAAAGTCGGCACGCTCAGCTACTGGTACACGCGCAAGCCGCCCAAGACGCTGCGTCCCCGGGACAACGTGCAAATACAACTCTGCAGCATTGAATGCTGTATGGTCCACCCGATCAACGACGCTGCGTGCGAGAAAAACGTTCAGTTCTGTCAGGACATGCAGGAATGGGGCAAGCTGACACAGAATATTTTCATCTGGAACTACAACACGAACTTCAGCAACTACCTGTTGCCGTGCCCGAACCTGCGGGTGATTGAGCCGAACATTCGTTACTTCGTGGCTCAGGGGGCCAAGGGAGTCTTCATGCAGGCGGCGGGCAATTCCACGGGGGCCGAGCTGTCGGATCTGCGAAACTATGTGATGGCTGGTCTGTTGTGGGATCCCAACCGGAGCGGTCAGCAGCTGATCAACGAGTTCCTGGATCTGCACTACGGACCGGCGGCTCCTCCGATCCGGCGTTTCATCAACCTGTACCACGATCACTGCGAGGCCGAAGGGATCCACCGCAACTGTTTCGGTCGAGCGGTCAACTACGCGATTGACGAGAAGATCGCCCAGGCCGCCATGGAGGCGTTTGCCGAGGCGTTGTCGCTGTGCACCAGCGACCCCGAGCGAGCCCGCGTTGAGAAAGCATCGATTTGTGCCTATCGCTCTGCCATCGATCCGGCGTGGGACGTTCACGATGGTAAGCCGCTGGACGCCGGCGCGGCGCAGCAGCTGCGACCGCTTGTCAAGCGACTCTTCGAGCTGTGTGCCAAGTATGAAGTGCCCATGTTCGCTGAGGTAACGACCATGGATGAGGCGAAGCAGCGACTACGCTCCAATCTGGGAATGGCCGAGGGCGAAGAATTCTGAGCGATCGATTGACGCGGTGGGTACTGACATACCTGTCCCGTCATCTCTGCGGAAGCACGACTTGAGGAGTATCCATGAGTCGATATGTTCTTGCTGGTTGCCTGTTCCTGTTGGCTTCGACGACCACTGCGGATCCAGCGCGCGAACTGGTGACGCTCCTCTCGAACGAACGGCAGGTGACCGATCAGGCACCTCCTTGTTTCCTGGCCCATGCTCAGGACGATCGTGTCGTGCCGATCGAAAACAGCAGGTTGTTCTGCGATGCTCTGCAGAAGCACCACGTCCCTGCCAAGCTGCTCGATTTACCCTCGGGAGACTGCGGCCTTAGTGGTTATCAAGGACCGATGTGGGATGCCTGGCAGAAGCAGTCGCTGGAATGGCTTGCCGAACTCGAGTGACTTGCTTGGGAGAGATACCTGAAGAAGATGCTCTGGAGTCTCAAGTCGAGGCCTGGCTCATTTCCGCCAGAACGACGGGAAGAACAGAACGAGCACGGTGAAGACTTCCAGACGACCGACGAGCATGCAGACGGCCAGGACCAGTTTGCCGGTGGCAGGGATGGCGGTGTACGTTTCTGTGGGGCCGACGGTGCCCAGGCCTGGCCCGACATTGCCCAGCGCCGACAGGACGGAAGTGGCTGCTGTCAGGAGGTCAGGACTGCCGTCGGCCGAAGTGGGCACGAGTCCGGCCAGGATCACCGACCCGATCAGGAAGACGGTCATGAAGAGGGCAAAGAACCCCAGCACGCTCTGAATGACTTCGCGTGAGACTGGCTTGTGGTCGAGCTTCAGGATCCGTACCTCGCGGGGATGAATCAGGACCGACAGTTGAAGAATCGCGTGTTTCAGCAACAGCAGCAACCGGACGACCTTGATGCTGCCCGCTGTGGAGCCGGCACAGCCGCCGATAAACATCAGCGCAAGCAGGATGTACTGAGCCATAGCAGGCCAACGCTCAAAGTCGGCTGTGGCATAGCCGGTCGTGGTCATGAGCGATACGCACTGGAACGCCGCGTCGCGCAGTTTCGTAAGCGGGTTTCCGGCGATGGCCGGGTCTTGGAGCAGGAGGCAGGTGATGGTGAGCGTCGCCAGCGCGATAACGGCAAAATAGAAGCGGAATTCCTCGCTGCTCCAGTATCGCCCCACACGCCCCCGCAGGGCGTAGTAGTGCAGGGACGCATTCACGCCTGCCAGGAACATGAACAGTAGAATGATCAGGTGAGTGTAGGTACCGAAGGCGGCGACGCTGGCATCGCGTGTGGAGAATCCGCCGGTGGCCATCGTTGTGAGCGCATGGCAGAGCGATTCGAAAAAGCTCATGCCGCCCACGTACAATAGCCCGATCTCGGCCACCGTCAGCAGGACGTAGACACCCCACAGCACGCGGGCCGTATCTTGGATTCGCGGGCTGAGTCGGTCTTGGGTGGGGCCAGGCACTTCGGCTTCGAACAACTGCATGCCTCCCACCCGCAGAAACGGCAGGATCGCGAGGCTCAGCACGATGATTCCCATGCCACCCAGCCACTGGGTGATCGCTCGCCAGAGCAAGATGCTCTTGGGCTGAGCTTCCAGCTGGGTGACGGTCGTCGAGCCGGTCGTGCTGAATCCTGACATGGCTTCGAAGAACGCGTCTGCCGGATTCTCAATTCCCGTTACGTCAGCCAGCAGATAGGGGAGTGAGCCGAAGATCGCATAGCCCAGCCAGCCAAACGTGACGATGCCGAAACCTTCGCGGTAGGTCAGCTCACCACGTGCCTCGACCTTCCGGTAGAGAGTGACTCCGACCACCAGGGTCAGAATGGATGAAATGAGGAAGGCGAACAACGCTCCGTCGTGCCAAGCGTCCTCTGGGCGGTGTCCAATGGCGAACGGAATGGGGGTCAGGAGCATGATCCCCAGAAAAATCAGCAACCCCCCCAGAACCCGCACAGTCAGGCGCACGTTCATGGCACGACTCAGGAGAAGTACTCGGTCACCGCCTGAGCGGCTTCAGGAAGACTGAAGACGATCACGTGATCGCCTGCTTCAAAATGATCGTCGCCGCTGGGGACGATTGCTTCCTCACCTCGCACAATCGCTCCGACAATCGATCCAGCGGGAATGTCGAGCGATTTGAGCGGTTGATGGAGGATGGGACTATTGGCCGGTAGCTGAAACTCGATTACTTCGGAATCACTCTGCTCGACGACCGCCATGCTGACCACGTCTGCCTGACGCACGTGAGTGAGAATCGCACTGGCGGTGGCCAGACGGGGGCTGATGCAGACGTCGACGCCCAACGCTGGAGCCAGCGTGACGTAGACGGGCTGATCCACCAGGGCAATAGCTCGTTTCGCGCCGTGGTGCTTCGCCAGCAGCGAGCCGAGGATGTTCGATTGATCGTCTCCGGTGACGGCAATAAACACGTCCACATTCTCCAGTCCCTCATTCCTGAGAACCTCGATATCGGTCCCCGAGGCGTTGAGCACTTGAACGCGTTCGAGTCGTGCCGCCAGTTCTTCGCAGATGGCTCGATTGCTCTCCACGATCTTTACGCGATAGCGGAGCGCCGCCAGTCGGGCGGCCACCTGTCTGCCGACCTCGCCGCCTCCGAGCACAAACACGTTCTTGGTGACCCGCTCCTCGAACCCGAACAGATCAGTAATCGCCGGCAGATCCCGCTTGTTACAGACGAAATAGACCGTGTCGCCCGTTTTGATCACGTCATCACCACGAGGGATGATCGTCGTCCCGTGCCGGTTGATCCCACTGACGATCATGCGGTAGAGCCCCCGGATTTCGCCGAGCGTCTGCATGGATATGTCAGCCAGAGGGCTCTTCGGCCCGATGGGATAGCCGAGGAAGACGACGCGCCCGTGCGCGAATTCGATGACCTCGCACGCGGCCGTGTACGTGACGCTGTGGCAGATGTCGTCGGCCACCACGGTCTGCGGATTGATGGCCAGGCCGATCCCCAGCTTCTGTGTGTTTCGTTTCCATTCGGCGGTGGTGTAGGACAGGGTCTTGATGCGGGCGATAATTCGCGGCACCTGGTATTCGTTGGCCAGCAGGCAAGTGACCAGATTGACTTCATCCAGATCGGTCACCGCAATGAAGAGCTTAGTCGATGCGATGTTCGCCTCTTCCAGCGTCTCGGAACTGGCGCCGTTTCCTTCGACCACCAGTGCATTAAGCACGTTGCGCAGCCGTCGCGCATGTTCGGCATCTTTCTCGATGACGGTCACGTCGTGCCCCTCACGAGACAGTCGGTCGGCGATATGGAAACCCACCTCGCCCGCTCCCACAATCATGACATTCATACCAGGACTCGGCAATGCGACGGAACGGTTACGGGACTGGACTGCTACAGGAACTGACAGCTCTCGGCACGCCTCAATCTAGTAAGGAGCTCGAAAACCCGAAAGAAGACCGCAGAACATCGAGCAACGAGCCGCAGAATGAAAAAGGATGAGAAGGCATAGCGTGAGCGAACACCGCCCGATCGCAGGGCACTGGAAAACGCGATTCTTCCACTGGGTAATAGGATATTCCTTGTTCGATACTCTGCGGTTCAGAGGCCTCGGTCACCAACGCCGCAAGCTGTGCCATCGCCGCCAGACGCTGGAAGATCAAGGTAGTCTTTCTTAGGGTAACGGCCAAGTTACTCGATCAAGTCAAGGACTCCAACCCCATGCCGAGCCCAATTTCGACGATTGGGCAACGCTCCCGCTCAAGCTCGATCGCCGCGTCGCTCATTCGCCGTCGACCAGCCAGCGGCAGGCGTTGAGCCAGAACCGTGCGTACTGCTTCCAGAATACGAAGTTGCAGCCCCAGTGAGGTGCGGGATCGGATGTGTAGGCCAGCACCCGGCCTTGTCCAAATTCTCCTACTGCGATGGCCGGATCGGTACTGCCGCTCCACCTCGCGATCACCGTACAACCGTCTCGCGGCAGCACGCGATTGTAACCCAACACCGGTGGCATCGTGGTAAGTTGCAGACGCTGCAGTATGGGGTGACGCCGGACGGCGGGTTCCGCCACGAATCCTTCTGTGCTCTCGATCAGATCCTCGTGCTCCAGGCAGGTGACGGGAAGAATCTCCCGCAGCCGGGTGCGTCCCCATCCTCCTTTCCCCAGTTCCCCGTTGAAGCTCAGCCACCCGCCCAGGAACATCACGTGTTTGCCAGACCGTACGGCCTCGACCGTCAGGCGAGTGCGATCCGGAAACGTCAGCACCCGTGTCCCGAATAACTGGCGGTTGAAAAACGACGGATTGAGTTGGAAGTTCTTGGCTTCTACGTCCGAGAAAATGATGATGTCGTACTCCTCCAGGACTCGTTCGAATCCGCCCGGCTGCATATGGTAAAACTCCCAAGTCGGCACGCTCTTCACGGTGAACTCGTCCGTCGACTCGATCGCGTCCAGCAGCCAATGGCCGTAGTTGATGACATCCAGTCCCTTGGGTGCGTGGTTGAAGGACGTTTCGGCATAGACGGGGCCGAGCTGCACAGCCCAATCGCCAATGTAGTAGACTCGTTTCATGGCGCACGTTCCTTCGTCGATTCACCTTCGTCGATTCACCGTTGTTCGGATTCGTTGTCTTGTGTGTCGGCTCCTCCCGGTGAGGCTGCCATGGCGTGCAGAAGGGCGGCCGGTGCGCAGACCAATCCTCCCCGAATGACCGTCACGATCTTCCGCGTGTGGCGAATGTCGACGGTGGGGTCGGCCTCCAGTACGACCAGATCCGCGAGTTTGCCCGGTTCCACAGTTCCCAGCCGGTCCTGTTGGTTCAGTGCGGTGGCATTGTTGATCGTCGCCGCGGTCAGGGCAGCCGCTGGGGTCAGTCCGGCTTCAACCAGTATCTCCAGTTCTTGATGCAGGGAAAACCCAGGCGGCACAAATGGCTCAGGAGTGTCCGTGCCGACCAGCAACGGCACGCCCGCCTCGTGCAGGAGTCGAGTGAGTTCCTGATACTTGCGGATCTCTTTCCTGCGCATCTCCTGTGTGTCCAGCGGGAGATTGCTGTTGTGGCGATAGGCGTGCCAGTAATGGAGCATGGACTGAGGTACATGCCGGAGATCCGGATGCGTGTGAATCTCCTCCAGATCGTTGAGGTAGATCATGTTGCGAAACACGACGAGTGTGGGGTCAACATACACTTGCTTTTCCGCCAGCAGCGCGATGAAGTCGCGAGCGAGGGGATTCTGCAGATCAAGATTGGCTCGATGGTTCGGTTGAGCGGCCACATCGGGCGGGATGATATAATTGAAAACCGACCAGATATGTTCCAGCGAGTCGATTCCGTCGGCCACGGCGTCCTGAGCGCTGTAGTTCCCCAGGTGAGCCATGACCTTCAAACCGGCGCGATGCCCCTCTTGAATGATCTCGCGCCCCACAGGTCGCGATGTGCCGACGTAGATCTTGAGCGTCGTCACATTCCACTTCCGCATGTCATTCACGAAACCAGCTACTTCTGCGGGATCGGTCAGGGCATAGCCGACGTCGCGATGCAAGGGCGGCTCGGTGTCAACGAGCGGGCTGGCAAGGAACACACGCGGACTTCGTTCCGGACGAAGTTCAGCCGAACGAGCGATGATAGACTGAGCCACGATCTCGTCCCCGGCATCGCGCACGCTCGTGACGCCATTGGCCAGGAACAACGGCAGGAATTGATCGCCAACTACATGCGAACGATTGGCCAGGTGGACAAGATGCACGTGAGCGTCAATGAAGCCGGGCAGCACGAACTGGCCGCGGCAATCAAGGACACGAGCGCCAGACGGGGGCTCAACATCGGCGCTGGTCACGGCTGCTATGCGCTGGCCGGCAATCATCACGGATCGTTCTGGAAGAAAGCAACCTGCGACCGAATCAAAGACAGCACCGCCCCGCAAGACGAGGGTGGTGGGGGCTTCTTCCCCTGCGCACACTCGTGCCGCGCCGATCGCATAGGATAACATGATCAGGCACAATGCCGAGCGATATGCAGCCGAGGAAGCCACACGATAAGCCGGCCCCCGGCGGACGTGAAGGCTGATAGCAACGTCTGCGCAGCCCCATGCGATTGCGACATAGGACGCCCCATTCAGCGGGACGAGGACGAACGATCGCCTGCATATGTTCACTTCAGTACTACTCCTTCCCATCGAGATGAGTGATCGGTCGCGACTCCTCACGGAGCTAAAGACCTCTCGTCGGCCTACCAGCATACCCTTTTCTATGGCACGGTTCCACTTCTGCCACGGAAGGTGGAATTTGTGTCAAAACATGTCCGCACTCTGGTAAGATGGTGGCGTCGACAGTCAGTCGCAGATCGAGGGATGCGTGTTTCGTCGCGGCGTTTGTCCCCACCTGAAACTGGAGAAAACAAGAATGACTTTTCACCTGGCTTCCTGGCGGCTGGCAACCGCCACTTTTCTGCTCGTCACCATCATGCTGGCCGGTGGCGCCATCAGGACTGAAAACGTTCAGCGGTTTGGAGCGGTAATTGGGGTCAACCCGGAGAAATTGGAGTACTACAAAGAGTTGCATGCCAAACCCTGGCCAACGATCAACGCGGCACTCAAGAAGGCCAACATCCGAAACTACTCCATCTACCTGACGCAGTTCGACGATGGCAATTGGTACTTGTTCAGCTACCTCGAATACGTGGGGAGCGATTATCAAGCCGACATGAAACGACTGGGGGAGGATCCGGAAACCCAACGCTGGCTCAAGGAGACCGATCCCTGCCAGATCGGACTGAAGAATCGCCAGGAGGGCGAATGGTGGAAGTCGATCGAAGAAGTCTACCACCTGGACTGACCGGTGCTTTGCTCCACACGCTATGCGGATTCCTGCGAGCTTTCCGAGGAGGTTCTCAGGAGGATCTCCCGTACGGCGCGCTGCCGATAGCCGAAGATCCAGGTGAGTTGCCAGCGGACGAGCGGATAAGCGATTTCTCCCAACGGGAACAGGGGCAGCTGGTATGTGACGTGATCGACAATATTTGTTCCGTCCGGGGTCTCAAGGAAGCGGTGGGTATGGGTCCATTGTCGGTAGGGTCCTCGCAACTGCTCGTCCACAAACTCGTGCGGTGGGTCCCATGTGGCGATCCGCGTCAGCCACGATAGCCGCAGTCCGTGCAGCTTCAGCTTGTACTCGATGAGGGTCCCCTCGCGAATCTGGATCGGTTGTTGCGACACGATATGGAAGTCAAGCTGCGGGGGAGTGATCCGCTGCAGATTGGCTGCGTCCGCAAAAAAAGGAAACACCTTCTCGCGTGGCAGCGGCAGGGTCGTGGAACAATGGAGATGATGTGGCACGTGTCAGTGTCCCGTGAAAAAAACGTGGCGTTCGGAGCGTCTATCCGCGTTGTAGCAGGGTCGACTTGGTTGACCACCGCCGCGGGGATGCGATTCTCATGCCGGCTGGTTGGTGGTGAACCCGTTTTTCCGGAACCGGGCTGTTTCTGGACGCGGGAGCAGGCACAATAGCGGTAACTGGGACGAGCGGCATACACGAAAATCAAACGTCCCCACTGCACGAACCCGGTACTGTGGAGAAGCGGGCATGCATTTAATTGAGCGACGGTTGCTGGCTGGCCTTGTTGTGCTGGCCACGCTGGTGAGCATCGGAGACGTGACGGCGGCTGAGTCGGTTCCGGTGCGGATCGAGCAGAATCGGTTTGTGTTTTCGGACACAGGTCAGCCGTTCCAGCCGCGCGGATTCAACTTGGTACGGCTCGACTTGAAGGAAGGAGGCGAGCATGCCACGTTCTCGCCGCTCCTCTATGATCGTCAGCAGATCGGCAGGACATTGCAGCACATGGCGGACGGGGGCTACAACGTCGTGCGCGTCTTCATCAACTGCTACTGGCGTCGGCGAGGAACGCTACTGGAGAGCGCCGACGCCACGCAGTTGAGTGCGGCATATCTCGACAACCTGACGGACTTCCTGCTGCAGGCCAAGCAGCGTGGTGTACTGGTTATTCCCTGTTTCGAAGGCTTGCCGGAAGCGGGGCCGTATCGCCAGTTCCTGCAACCGCGGATCGAGAACCTGCGGGGTGCGAGTCGGATGTACCTGCATCCGGGCTACATTGAGGCCAAGCAAGCGTACTTGCGCGATGTCATTCGAGCTCTGCGGCAGCGTGCCCCGACGACACTGCAGGCGGTGTTCTGCTGGGATTTGATGAATGAAGTCTGTTTTCCGATGGGAGCGCCCCCGTTCTCGCTCGACCAGGGCACGGTGACCCCGGCCAATGGCATCACCTACGATCTGGCGACGGAAAAAGAGCGATTGGCTGATGAGATGGCGGTTTACTGGGTGGATCGGATGGCAGACGCCGTTCGCAGTGAAATTCCGGGGGCGTTGATCAACGTCAATCTGTTCACCTATGGTGCGGTGGGGCGCACGGGGCCGGGCGATTTTCATCAGGATCAGGCGGAATGGCGCAATCGATATTCGTTCCGTCCCACGGCCCTGCTGCGCTCCAAGGCCGATATCATCGATATTCACTTCTACAGTGACAGGGAAGAAGCGTTTGCTGCCGATCTCGCTTCGATCGAGTTCGAGCAACTGTCCACGAGGCTTCGCGAGTATCCTGACAAGGCGTTACTGGTCGGTGAATTCGGGGCCTTCAAGAGCCGTTTCTCGCAACTGCCGGAGGCGGCGGCGTGGGTCACAAGGCTGGCTGACCTGTTTCCACAACGTGGGTTCCAGGGCTGGCTATACTGGACCTACGATACCGATGAACAGGAAGAACTGTGGAACGGCATGTCCGACGGGGGAGTGATGTTTCGGGCGCTGCCAAGTGCCGAAGGTGAGATGAAGCAATGACTACGTGCAGGTTGTCTGCTGGTTTTCGAGTGGCGAAGGGATGCTGCCGTCTGCGCTCTTTCGCTGTGGGACCCGAGGTTTCCGATGGTACCGCCGTTGCTCTGCTGGCGATCGCCGTCATCGTCGTGCTAACTTGCGGGCACGAAGCTGCCGGTGCCACCCGCATGGAGAAGTACTATGCGCACGCTGCCGTCGAAGATGCCGCAGGTGTGATCGCGCCATGGTATCAAGGTCAGAATGGACAGTTGGATCTGCGGGTGCGTGTGAGCGCTGACTTCCTGAAGCGATATCCGTGGGTCGATGCCGGCGAATCGGTAGTTGCCGGGCCGCACTGGGTGTTCAATCCGCGCGTCGAACTGGCGGATGATGGAGCGATCAAAGTACTGGCGGCCACTCCCCAGATGAACGGGAATCTGGGGCAGCGGTTCAAGTACATTACGGAGTCGCTGACGCGCTACTATCGCTACAGCGGCGATCCGGTCGTTTTCGGTTATCTGAAGATCGCGGCTGATTACCTGCTCGACTATTACCAGACGCCGGCGGACCATTCCTGGCCGCAGTTTCCGGTGAGCGTGCCGCTCAACGGAGCAGCTTACGGACCGGCGACTCCCGGAGGCTACATCCAGCTCGATCTGTCCGCCGGAATCGGGTTGGGAATGATCCGTGTTTATCAGATGACGGGTGATCGGAAGTATTGGGAGGCAGCCTGTCACTGGGGTGATGTACTCGCCGAAAAGTGCGACCGTCGTACCGGGATGCGTCCCTGGAATCGCTATGCCAACCCGCAGGACGTTGCCTGGGGAGAGCAGCCCAACGGCAATGTTCTGACGGGCGGCGTGGTCAACATTCTGATCTTTCTGGACGAACTCATTCGTCTGGGCTATACCGGCACGGATGGGAGCGTGGTGACAGCGCGCGATGCAGGTCGCCGCTACCTGAGTGAGACACTGCTTCCTGCCTGGCTCGAGAATGATACGTGGGGCCGGCATTACTGGGATTGGGAACATCCGGTGCAGGGAATTCTGCCCACGGGTTGGGTCGTGCCATACCTGATGGATCACCAGGAGGAGTTCCCTTTGTGGCGATCGGACGTGCGCAATCTGCTCGGGCTGTATTTGAATCGGGCCTGTGTCAGCCCGAACTCGAATGGCGATGTGTACAGCGGGGCATGGGCTTATCCCGAAGGCTGTGCATGCTGTGGACGGTCGCTGGATTTCTGCCCCGTCTTCCTGGCACGCTACTGGGCACGCTACGCGGTCGAAGCAGACAGTGAGTGGGCCCGCGAGATTGCTCGGCGCACAGTCATCATGGGCACTTACCACTTTCACGAATCGGGCAAGGTCGAAGACAATATCGACGGCGGACAGATCACGGCATCGAACTGGTCGGAGCTGATAGGATTCGGGCCCATTCTCTGCGGTCTGGAGATCATGGCCTGGTTGCCTGAGGAGTTGGGGGCACGTCGCGAGAACCACCTCGTGCGCAGTACGTCGATCGTGACATCGATCGTCTATGGCAGGGGAAGAGTCGATTATCAAACGTTCGATGCTCCGGCGCCCTGTGTGGACGCGTTGCGCCTGGCGTACCAGCCGGACGAGATCCTGGCCGACGGTCAGCAGCTCCCCCTTCGCGAGAAACTGGACGGGAACGGCTTTACGCTCAGACCGCTTCCCTGTGGAGATTGGATCGTGACGGTGCGGCACGATGATGCAACGTCCCTGTCGGTTTCGGGGCCGGATCCACAAGCGATGTGTGGCGACTGTCAGCTGGACAGTACCGAGCAATGGCAGGCGGTGACCGATCCGGCGAGCCTGACTGGGGAGCTGAAAGTGGCCCATTTGGCAGGTGCTCGTGCCACCTGGCGGTTTCACGGCAACCAGTTGCGTTTGATTGGCCGCGTCGATTCAGGTGGGGGGCGAGCTGATGTGCTCCTGGATGGCGTCCGGCAGCCGACGGTCATCGACTGCTGGACACCCGGTGACCCGCGACAACGACAAGTGCTGTTCTATGGCAGCGGTCTGGCCGATGGCCCGCACGAACTGACGGTTGTGGCGCAGGGCAGGAAGAACGCCTATTCTCAGGGAACCCGCGTCTCGTTGGATGCGCTGCTTGTTTCTTCGGCAACTGCCCAAGGGAGCGACGAGGGAGCCCGTGGTCCGGTCGAGCCGCAGCGCATGATTTTCGGATATCCGAAGAGAGAGCCATACGTTGATACGGCAGGTCAGGCCTGGCGACCGGCTACAGAATTCGTCGTTCGCACCGGTCATAATACGGACAGCGTAACGCAATCCTGGTGGACGCAGCCCATGACTGACTCGGTCGCGGGCACTACAGATCCGGAACTGTACCGGTACGGCGTACATGGCCGTGAGTTTTGGGCCAATCTCACGGTGGGACCGGGCTCGTACCAGGTTCGCCTCCTGTTTGCCGACACGCGACCTCCACGGCACCGTATGTCAGTGCATATCAACGGCCAGGAGGTTGAGTCGCAGCTGGACGTTGCCAGTCGCGCAGGTGGACGTGACAAAGCACTGGTGCTGACGTGTGGAGATGTTCACCCACAAGCAGGGATCATTGAGGTGCGGTTGATCGGCATCGATGGCGATGAAGCTATGATTCAATCGCTGGAGCTGATCCCTGAGTCTGGTAAGTGACAGTTGGATTGAGAGCTGTCACTACTGAGTGATAGTTGCACTGGGAGCCCTTTGCTATCGGTAGTTCGCTCGCATCATACTGCCGTCTTCTTGGAGTCTCATTCATGAAACGAATCGCCTTTGCCTTGTTGTTAGGTCTGGTCAGTGCCACGGCAGAAGCGGAGCGACCACCCAATATCGTATTCATCCTGGCGGACGACCTGGGGTGGACCGATCTCGGCGTGCAGGGTTCGGCCTACTACGAGACACCGCATATCGATGCGCTTGCAGCGGAGGGCATGCGGTTTACCAGCTATCACAATTGCCAGAATTGCACGCCGACGCGAGCTGCTTTAATGAGCGGTCAATATGGCGCGCGAACGGGCGTGTATACCGTTGGCGGAATCGATCGATTCGCCTGGCAAACGCGGACCCTGCGGCCGGTCGACAATATCACGCAGTTGCCGCTCGACAGAATCACGGTAGCGCAGGCACTCAAGAATGTCGGATATGTTACGGGGTTATTCGGGAAGTGGCATATTGGTGAGCAGGGACCGTATCATCCGGCCCGTCGAGGCTTTGATGAGGCCATTGTATCGATGGGAAAACACTATGACTTCGAGACCTCACCCACGACGGACTACTCGCAGGGACAGTACTTGGCAGACTTTCTGACGGACAAGGCAGTTGATTTTCTGCAGCGTCACAGAGATGAGCCGTTCTTTCTCTATCTGCCGCACTTCGCAGTGCATTCACCGCTGGAGGCAAAGCCTGAACTGATTGACAAGTTCAAGGACAAGCCGCCCTCAGGCGGACACGCCAACCCCACCTACGCGGCGATGATTGCCAGCGTCGACGAAAGCGTGGGACGCATTCTCGAGACACTCGACGAGTTGGGGCTGGCAGAGAACACCGTCGTCCTGTTCTCCAGCGATAACGGTGGCGTAGGGGGGTACCAGCGCGAGGGAATTGGCCGTCGTGCCGGCGACACTACCGATAACGCTCCACTGCGCAGCGGCAAAGGGAGTCTCTACGAAGGTGGAACCCGCGTTCCCTTCATGGTGCGCTGGCCGCACGTTGTGAAGCCTGGAGCCACCTGCGATATCCCCGCCATTCATGTGGACCTCTATCCAACCCTGCTGGAAATCGCCGGCGGAGCTCCACCTTCCAATTACGTGCTGGACGGAGAAAGTCTGGTGCCGCTCATGCGAGGAACCGGTTCACTCGAGCGCGAGGCCATCTATCAGCATTTTCCAGGCTATCTGGGCAGCGGGCCCGGTAAATGGCGGACAACGCCGGTCGGCCTAATCCAGATCGAGGACTGGAAACTGATGGAGTTCTACGAAGATCGTCATGTGGAGCTCTACCATCTGCGCGACGATATCGGCGAGACGAAAAACCTGGCGGAAAAGATGCCTGAGCGGACCCGGCAGATGCGCGAAAAGCTCGCCGCCTGGCGTCAGCAGATCCAGGCCCCCATGCCGACTCCGCACCAGCCAATCGACCAGCCGGCTGAGCAAGCGAAGGCGAAAAAGAAGCGAGCTAATTAACCATGCTTCGCCCCGTTCTTCGCAGCCACGCGCGCTGGATGTAGCCATGCTCGCGCAGAACGTAGCCATGCTCGCGCAGAGCATGGGAGAATCGTCTTACGTTTGCCACTTCCCCCGCGGTCTACGCGACCGCGGCCACCAGAATGCAGAACGTAGCCATGCTCGCGCAGAACGTA
>JBGSHS010000277.1:0-86640 GCA_041752115.1 Pirellulaceae bacterium
AGAGCATGGGAGAATTGCCATACGCCTCGCGACTGCCCCCGCGGTCTACGCGACCGCGGCCACTGGTCTACGCGACCGCAGCCACCAGGACCTTTCCCGGACGAAACGGTACAATACACCTCGGACTCGGTCCGGCGTGACCGAAATCGTGCAGCGAACCACTCCATGCGCATCGGCGCAGTCAGGAAGTAGCGATGCGAATTGACTATGAACCCAAGCTCGATTTCGACGACGTGCTGATTCGCCCCAAGCGATCGGAAGCTCCCAGTCGGTCGGCCATCATGCTGGAACGGGAATACCGCTTCCTGAACAGCGGCACCACCTGGCAGGGAATCCCGCTGGTGGCATCCAACATGGACACGATCGGCACGTTTGCCATGGCGCGCGCGCTGGGGCCTCGGATGATGACATGCCTGCACAAGTACTATCGAGATGAAGAACTGGTCGAGTTTTTCCGCGGCGAGTTGAACCAGGGGGATTCGTTCTTGACGATCGGCATCAAGGACGATGATTTCGACAAACTCGTTCGGCTCCGAATGCAAACCAACATCCGGTTCCTGTGTGTTGATGCGGCGAATGGCTACACGAAATTCTTCGTCGAACGTGTTGATCGCATTCGGGAGACGTACCCTGACCTGACGATCATGGCCGGCAATGTAGCGACGCCGGAGATGGTACAGGAAATGCTGATCTCCGGAGCGGCCGACATCGTCAAGATCGGCATCGGGTCAGGCAGCGTCTGCACGACGCGTATGAAGGCGGCAGTTGGTTATCCCCAGTTGTCGGCGATTATCGAATGCGCCGATGCAGCACATGGACTGCGCGGACACGTCTGTGCGGACGGCGGCTGCCGCACTCCTGGCGATATCGTCAAAGCGTTTGCAGCCGGCGCTGATTTCGTCATGCTCGGCGGGATGCTGGCCGGGCACGATGAGTGTGAAGGTGAGTGGATTGAACAGCAGGGAAAGCGTGTGAGCCTCAAGTTCTATGGGATGTCCAGTCGCACGGCGATTGACAAATACGCCGGAGGCCGACGGGACTACCGCGCCTGCGAAGGTCGAGAGACCATCGTGCCCTATAGAGGGCCCGTGAGCGAGACGATTCAGGATATTACCGGCGGCATTCGTAGTGCCTGTGCCTATGTGGGTGCAGCCGGTCTGAAAGACCTGTCCAAATGCACAACCTTCATCTTGCGCCGCTCATCACAGAACACCGGAGTCGTATCCTGAACGGAACACACCAGATTCCACTTGCCTTCTGATCTTTTTGTCATCTCATCTTTTTGTCCTTGAGAGTCAGAGGACCAGCATGAAGGCAGACACCCCCTACGCTCGATTCACGGCGTCCACTCCCCTGGTCGGGCTAACCGGTCGCCCTGAACTCTGCTATGATGCCAGATTCACTCCCGCGCGGCGATCCGGATCCGACTGACCCTGGAGGAGTTTTGCCGTGAAGACAACTCGCCCGTTTCCTGCTCGCTTCTGCGTAGCTCTTTCAGGTCTCCTGGCAGTTGCTGGTGGAGTCGTGGAGGGACAAGAACCAGCTCATTTCGTCGTGTGTGGCCGCGCGGACAACGATCTGGTGCGAGTGGCGGAGGCGTGCGGACTGCGGATGACTCGCGTCGATTCGGCCGAAGCGGCCATTGCAGCCGCCACGCGCGGAACCGGAGCGTTGATTCTGGCCGACAACTACCCGGAGCGAGCGACATCGATCCCGCCGGCTGTACTGGAAGCCGCGGCAACGAAAGGCATACGACTGTTCGTCGAATTTCCAGACTCGCTGCCCGACCTGCAGTTCAACGACCCGGTCGATCTCAAGCTGGAACGGATTGTGGTCCAGTCCGAGGCGTTTCGGCCAGCTTTGCCGCCGATGCGCATCGCCATCATCAATGCCTGCCGTCTGATTCCCGCCGACGTTGCCAGTCCGCACCTGGTGGCCGCGAAGGTGGCCGGCGTGGACACGGCCGTGTTCGGCTTGAAGGACACACCGACCTACCCGGTTCTGTTCGAGCATCCTCGGGGCGACATTCTGGTAGCAACGACCCGACTCAGTCATTTCGTCACGGGCCGCTCGATGCCTCAGGATGCCTGGGCGGCCATCTGGCACATGATCCTGCGCTGGGTGCAGCCGGATAGTGACGTGCCCCCACTTACCTGGCGTGCCACGGTGCGTCCCACTTACGGCGCCGACGAAGCGTTGAATTCGGACGTCGAACGCGAAGCGCTGCGGCGTGCCGCGGCATGGGTAACTCGGAGCCGAATTCTGCGTCATCCCGACTGGCCTCAGGAATCGCTCGACTGGGCACTGACCTACAACACCGTGCGCTCCAAGCCGGCCGACGACTGGCCCGTCGGCGACGGGTCGTTGGGCATGCTGGAGGGTTACAGTTCGACAATCCATCTCGACGGTGGACAACCGATGCGCTATGCCGTGCGCAACGACTGCATGAGCGAAGTCGCCATGGCATTGGCCTGCGATGCCGACGTCCACTCCAACCGACAGAGTGCCGCTATTGCCACGAATCTGTTGAATTATCTGCTTCTGACATCGCCGCTGGCTCAGGGCCCTCGCGGCGACCCGACCAGCCCATCGTACGGACTGGTCGGCTGGTCATTGGACTATCCCAACAAGTATTGGGGCGACGACAACGCTCGCGCACTGCTGGGGATGATGGCCAGCTCCGCTCTGCTGCGATCAACTCAGTGGCACGAGCAGATGGCGCGCTGCATCGTGGCGAACTTCCGTACGACGGGACCTCGCGGTTATCGTGAAGCGTGTATCACGGATGAGGATTTGCAGCACAAGGGCTGGCCGTGGTACAGCGACCATGACTCTCCGCACCTCTCGCCCCACTACCAGAGCTGGCTATGGGCATGCTATCTGCTGGCTTACCAAAACACAGGTTACGAACCTTACCGCACGAAGAGCCGCCATGGCATCACCCTGCTGATGCGGGCATATCCCAAGGACTGGAATTGGGTGCTGCACAGTGCACAGATCGAGCGAGCACGGGCCCTGCTGCCGCTCGCCTGGCTGGTGCGAGTCGATGACACTCCGCAGCATCGCCTTTGGCTCCGGCAAATCGCCGATGATCTTCTGTCCGCTCAAGACAGCTGCGGGGCGATCGGCGAAACACTCGGCGGCACCTCGACGGGAATCTCGACCAACAGCGAATATGGCACCGGCGAAGTCACGCTCATCCAGCAGACAGGAGATACGATCAGCGACTGTCTCTATACCTGTAACTTCGCCCTGATCGGCCTGCATGAAGCAGCCGCGGCCACTGGCGATCCATATTACGCCGACGCGGAACAGAAACTGGCCCGATATCTCTGCCGTATTCAGATTCAATCGGAAGCGCATCCTCAACTCGATGGCGCCTGGTATCGCGGTTTCGATTTCCGACGCTGGGAATATTGGGCGAGCAATGCCGACTGGGAATGGGGTGCCTGGTGCACCGAATCGGGCTGGGGGACTCCCTGGATCGCCACGACATTGGCCTTGCGCCACCGCAACACGTCGCTGTGGGATCTCGTGTCGCAAGTCCCTCTCACCGACGCGCTGACTCGCTATCAGGCCAGTATGCTCACCCGATCCGAACCCGCTGCGCCATCTAAGTGAGCCGTGGCCATGCTCGCGCAGAGCCGTAGCCATGCTCGCGCAGAGCCGTGGCCATGCTCGCGCAGAGCCGTGGCCATGCTCGCGCAGAGCATGGGCGCACTACCACACGCTCTCGACGTCCCCCGCGGTCTACGCGACCGCGGCCACTGGTCTACGCGACCGCGGCCACTGGTCTACGCGACCGCGGCCACTGGTACGACGGTTCTGCCTTGCCGCTGCTGAAGCGAGCGTGGATAATGCAGGTGCGAAGCGGTGGGGCAATGTAAGACTCCAAAAGTCAACTCGGCACGGTTGGAGCCGAATATGATGGACAGCAAGTGGGAACTTCCGGACAAGAGAAACTCGCTGGAGGGAAACTCGCTGGAGGAGCAAGTCGCTTCCTGGCAGACAGTCGCTCCACGAGCGGGCATCCGCAAACGTTCGCAGACCATGTGGTGGGGGCTGCCGCTCTATGAGATTGCGATGGGACCTGACGTGAAAGCGAATGAACGGCACGGCCACGCGCGCGGTGTGATCGCGATCGGGGACATCGCCACCGGCCTGCTCGCGGTCGGTGGAATTGCTCGAGGTTTCGTTGCCGTGGGCGGGGTAGCCATAGGAGCAATCTGTCTGGGTGGGCTCTCCTTGGGACTTCTATTGGGATTGGGCGGCCTGGCGACCGGCGTGCTGGCTTTCGGCGGGCTCGCCATCGGTGTGCTGGCCATCGGAGGCGGAGCGGTCGGCGTGATTGCCGTCGGTGGAGGCGCTCTGGGCTACTACGCCTGCGGTGGCGGCGCACTGGGGAAGTATGTAATCAGCAGCATGCAGCAGGATCCGCAGGCCGTCGCCTTCTTCGATCAGTGGTTGCCCATCTTCAAGTCGTTCCTGCGGCCGCCGGGAGGCTGAACACGTGACGTCGGAGAGTTACTGCACGGGCCAAGCCGGCAGAGATGAGGGGAGAGCGATATGAACCAACAGCGACATCTGCAACTTGTTCTGTTCGCAACTGGTGTTGTTTACTCGGCCTTTTCATTGCCCGCATCCGCGCAGTGGACCACGATGTATGGTGCCGCCCGCCAGGACGCCCGGCAGTTGTCCAGTTCCTCGCTTGCCATGCCGCTTTCGAGCGCCCAATGGAACGCCACGCTGGCCGAGCGACGCGAGCAGTGGCGCGAAATGCTCGGCCTTTCTCCATTACCACCCAGAACGCCTCTGGAAGCCACTGTCACCGGCGTTTTGGATCGCGGGGATTACGTGGTGGAGAAAATCCACTTTCAGAGCATGCCGGGTGCTTATGTGGCCGGGAACCTCTACCGCCCGGCAAAGACCACGGAGCGATTGCCGGCAGTGCTTTACTTGTGTGGTCACTCCAAAGGGAAAGTGAATCCTCCCTATCAGGCTAACCCGCGCTGGTTTGGCCAGCACGGTTATGTGGCATTGGTACTCGATCCGATCCAGCTGGGTGAATCGCAAGGGCTTCATCACGGTACCTACCGTGAAGGGCGTTGGGATTGGCCGAGCCGCGGCTATACGCCGGCGGGCGCGGAGGTGTGGAACGCCATGCGGGCGTTGGATTATCTGGAAACGCGAGACGACGTCGATGCCAGTCGGATGGGCGTCACGGGGCTCAGCGGTGGCGGAGTCATCTCGTGGTGCCTGGGTGCGGCCGACGAGCGGGTCGAAGTCGTTGTGCCGGTGTGCCAGTCCGGCAGCATCAAACAGGTTGTAACGGACCGCAGCACCGATGGTCACTGTGACTGCGCATTCTGGATCAACTATTACCGCTGGTGCTGGCCCGACATTGGCGCCCTGATCGCACCTCGTGCACTCCTGATCGCATCCGGATCCGAAGACATCCTGTGGCGTCCCAGCGGTTATCGTGACATAGCGCAACGCATTCGGCGTCAATATGCTGCATTGGGAGCGAGCAATCACTTTGAACTGGTAGAGGACCTGACGCCGCACGGCTACACCCCCAAACTCCGTCAGGCGATCTTCACATGGTTCAACACGCATCTGAAGCATGATTCAACTCCCGTCACGGATGATGTCACCGAATTTGTCGAGCCGGAAGAGAATCTGCTCGTGTTCGGCGGCCAGCTTCCGGACTCGGACAAGATGCGCAGCATCGATACGCTGCTGGTGCAGCGACCGGAGTTGCCGACCGTTGTGGATGAGACCAGCTGGCGCGACTACCAGCAGACGACGCTCGACCGTCTGCGAAGCCTCACGTTTCGTCACACCCTCTGTGCTTCGGCTACTCACCTGCGTGAAGTACGTCTGGACGGCAGTGACGCCAACAGTACCTATGGCACCTGCGAGTTCAATACGCCTGACGGATTGACTTTGGCCTTCAAGACAAGGCGACCTGTCAACTCGCCCGGTGCGGTCGCTACTGTCGTCTGTGCGGCGCAGGCTGATGCGCGCAGCACGTTTGCGGGAGGCGGCCCCTCACGTCCCGGCGTTCAAGAGAAATACGCGACGGCCGTCGTGGAGGTGCGCAATACGGCTGCCACCTCGCTCGGCGAAGGATACCTGTGGACCATGCGACGCACCTATCCACTGCTCGGTGTCACACTTCCGGAGCGGCAAGTGAGCGACTTGCTCGGCGCCGTCGATGTGCTGACCCAGCAGCCGGCAAGCGGGCCGGTCTGTGTCTACGGCGAGGGAGCAACAGCTCCCTTGGCTATCTATGCTGCCCTGCTCAATCCCCACATCAATGAACTCGTCCTGGCCAATCCGCCGGTCAGTCACGAAGACCCTCAGACTCCCGAATTCCTGGGAATCCTGCGGATCGGGGATCTGCCGCACAACCTGGCGCTGGCCTATCCGCGTCCCGTCACGTTTGTCGGAAAAATGCCGGATGCATACGAATGGACTCGCCAGGTGTACGAACGCCTGGGAGCGGCAGATCAGATTCGGGTGCTACGCAGCCTGGGCGAGTGGGAACCACGTTGAGCGGCAAACTGCGTCCGGCCAGGGTCTTTCCGCGATTCTCCCGTTCCGACGGGAATTTTCCGGTCATTCTCTGTCTCTAAGAGAACAGGGGGATCGGGTTCGCTTCGTTCGGATGAACCGGAGCTTCGACCTTGAAGGAGCCGTGCATGAAGGCCTTCGAGACAGCCGTGTTTGCGCAGTGAAGCCCGTGTGACGTTTGGCTGCTCGGCTCCCGCTCCCCCACCACCTCCTACACACCTGATGGTGTTTGACAAGCCGTTTCTCATCATGTTGCAGCGCAGCGGCGCCGCAATGCCGTATTTCACACTATGGGTGGCCACTCCCGAATTGCTCGTCAAATGACACGTTGCTGGGAGGAAGAAACACCAACTCGGAGGAAACGGCGTTCGTCCCCGGCTTTCTCTCACTTCAGCATTCTGCGGCTCTCTGTACAACATTCTGCGGTTTTCTATCGGATTCCATCATTGCGCCGAGCCAGGAATTCAGCGATCGCGGGACGACTTCCTTTCTCCCCTGGCAGCGCAGTAGAATCGGAGAATTGCGGTATAGTCACATTCAGATCAAGTCAATCGGCGGACATGACCGCGGGTGCAGCCAGTGGCGAGTGACGAGAAGACCCTTCAATCGACCCTGCTTTTCTGCCGGTCCCACGAGGACGGCACGATTGCGCCGGACTGGACCGGTTTACGCGAGGTGGAGCTGCAGGGTCAATTTGAAGTGGGGTTAACCGTTGCCGGGCGGTATTTTCTCAAACAGAAGCTGGGCGACGGCTCGATGGGGCGAGTGTTTCTCGCGATCGATCTGCGACTGGACCGCCCGGTGGCGATGAAAGTGGTCGCTCATCGCTATCGGGAGCAAGTCAATCTCGACGCAGTCCTCCAAAGGGAAGCGCGGTTGGGAGCGAATCTCAATCACAGGGGTATTGCCGCCGTCTACGATTTCGGATTCCACGACAACAAGTCGTACACGATCTTCGAGTATGTGGAAGGGGAACGGCTGCGCGAGTTGCTCATGCGGCGCGGCACGTTCCCCTTATCCGAGACGATCCAGATTGTCGGAGATCTCGCCTCTGCCTTGGATTTTGCTCATGTGCACGGTGTAGTGCATCGGGATTTGAAGCCGGAGAACATCTGTTTCACCAAGAGTGGCGATTGCAAGATTCTCGATCTTGGGCTGGCCCTCGACATGCGTGGGGACATTGCCAACGGCATTTACTGTGGCACGCCCGCGTATTCTTCGCCTGAGCAGGCTGATTGTCGTCCCACTGATGGCAGGGCGGACCAGTACGCGTTGGGTCTCATCGTCTTCGAAATGTTCACGGGACATCAAGCCTTCGTCGATACGGATCCTCGTCGCCTGTTGCGCAGGCACGTTGAAGAGGCACCTCCCAATCCGCGTGAGTACGTGCCCGACCTGCCGCTGCACGTGGAGCGAGCGATACTGCGGGCCCTGAGCAAGCATCCGCATGAACGCTACGCGTCGTGCCAGGAGTTTGCGCGCGAACTGGCGGGCGGAGTCATTCGCCCCTCGCAGCGTCATGTCGTGCCGACTCCTGCCGAACATCGCATCGGCTTCTATCTGGCTCACGTGGCCGACGAATCCCTGTTGGCCCGGCAGTTGGGAACGGAACTGGAACGAAAACAGTATTCCTGCTGGTTCTACGGGCGCGATGCCATTCCCGGCGTACCGTTTGCCAGTCAGATGACGGCCACGATCGAGCGATCTCAGGGGGTCGTCCTGCTGATTTCGCGCGCCGCCTTGCGTTCGGTCGAATTTGAACGGGAGATTGAGCAAGCTCACAGGATCGGCTGTCCGATTCTGCCTCTGCTGATCGACCTGTCGCGCGAGGAGTTCGAGAAGCTGGCGCCGGCCTGGTGCAGTATGCTGGGCGCATCGCCGACGATCGAGCACCGCCGCTCGGCGCGCTGGCAGCCGGTGGTGGACCGGATTGTGGCGGCCGCCAAGACACTCGACATCGCCGTCGACGCTCACATAACCGCCGCGCCTGTCACAACCACGCGCCAGTGCAGCGGTCAGATCTGGGCTACCGATGCAAATCAGATCGATATTCTCGACCTGGACCGAGTGCTGTTTCGTAACGAGATCATCGACGATTTCCTCAACAGCAAACACCGTCACTTCGTGTCGGCCACCAAAGGGTTCGGCAAGACGTTGTTGCTCACCTGTAAGCGTCACCTGCTCACCCGCACCAGCGCGTCCAGCAATCAGGCGATCACGATGATCCCCGAGGGGCGGCCATACCTCGATTTCATGAGCGAGATGCGGTCGCTTTCGTCCCGGTACGAACAACCACTTTCCGATCTCTCGACCACCAAGCGTTTGTGGAGTGCGGCACTCCGCATCTCGGCCATCTCGCATCAGCCGACCGTGATCGAAGAAGTGGAAGCGGAGGAGTTGAGTGTTTTCCCCGACCGCATTCGACGTTGGCTGTCTGGTGCCAAGATCCAGCCCACCGTGGTCTTCAAGGAACTGACCACACTGCGGGTGAGTGAGCTGAACCGCCTGATTGACCGGACCGAGAACTTCCTCGACCAGAAGATCCGGCAGATCCATGGTGGAGCCTGTTTCTTCATCGACAAAGTCGACCAGGCGATTCACCACGTGTCGTGTGACGCCTGGATCGCCATCCAGGCTGGACTGATCGAGGCCGCCTGGGAAACCATGAGCGCCAACAGTCACTTGAAGATCTTCACCTCGATTCGACAGGAGGCGTTCAGCAACTATCAGTCGGACATCAAATCGAATCTGTTTGCCGCCACGACCAGTCTGGACTACACCGATGAAGAACTGCACGCGCTGCTGAACCAACTGGCGTGTTGTTACGAGGGGTGTGCGACCTTTGCCGAATTCGCCGGCATGAACGTGATGCGGTCGGGGAGGCGGCCGGCTCCTGAAGACAGCTTTTCCTACGTGCGGCGACATACGTGCGGCCGCCCCCGCGACCTGGTTGCCATGGCCTCCGCGATGTCGGCACAGCGATCAACGCTCAACGAAAAGCGACTGCGCGAGATTGTCCAGCAAACGGGCGCTACCGTGGTTGCCTCCAATCTGTTTGATGAAACGCGGATCTTCCTGAGCTGCCTGGGCGACCGCGATTCCCGACTCCGTTTCCTGTCGACTATTCCGGCCAATATCCTGGAGAAAGCGGAGATCATCCGCGTCTGCGAAAAGTTCAACGGCCTCGAACCCGGATCGCTCCAGCATTTCGGCGAGGACTCCCGCGATATCTACCACCCGTTTCGCGATCTGTACTTCGCGGGATTGCTCGGAGTCCTCCGCGAGGATCCCGAAACCGGAACTTGTGAGCAGCGATTCCGTCGCCCGCACGATTCGTTCACCCTCTCTCCCACCGATCTGCCCGATTCACCTGTGTTCCTCATCCATCCGACTCTCGATGCGTTTATACGCGCTCAGCGCACGCGCCGACCGTTCCTGCAGTTCGTGCACATCGCTGTCGGCGACAACCTGATCTGGGAACCGCACTATTTCATTCTCATGCAGCTGGAGAAACAGCTGCAGAAAATTGAAGACCATCGGTTCCTCGAACTCGCTCATCAGCTCGTCAAGCGGATTCAAGCGCAGCTGACGGCGGGCAAGTCCCCCTACGCTCGGCTGGAAATCGAGACGAGCGACCAGTGGAAATCGCTGCGCCAGCAGGATACCAGCGACGCCTGCGGTGAAGTCGTGCTGTGGCTGGAGGAATTACTCAACCTGCTCCAGCCGGTGACAACAAGAAATGACGAATGACGAAAGACCCAATGACGAAGGAAGACTGAGTCCGTCATAGTCGAGCCGGAAGCAAGCCGCGCCAGAATTCTGGGGCAAGTTCGTTGAGCCTATGAAAGTCGTCCACTCGTCATTGGGTCTGTTGGTCGCGGTAGGGACGGCCCTTGCGAGCCGCCCCCCGCACAGATCCGTACGTGAAGCACTACTTCATACGGCTCCTACCTCGAGTGTATAACGGCAAAACGGCCAGCCGTACGCCTTCCAGTCCGATCGACTCGCGCATCGTCCGACTCTGTGTTCGGGGCGAGGCTTCCTGGTCGGCGTTCCTCTTGGTCGAACCCCTTTCCTCCACGAACTCCGCAGCCAACACGTTGGCCTTGTTCGCTCGCTTCTCAGGTACTATGGGTCCGTCCGACTCCCCGGTTGCGTGCATGTCGGACGCACAGCCTGTGGCCTTCTCCGACCGTCCACCAACGCCATCCGTTGGAAGAACTTCCGGGGTCTCCCGGTTCCCGCGCATAGAGTTTCCGCACATGCCTGGGTTCTGCGACTCCGTGGCGTCAAAGAGCAGCTCACGTTGCACGTTGCTCTTCATGTGGTCTTCCCCATGAATGAACAGGGTCGACACGCCAAAGGGTTGATTTCGGAGCTCCATGTCCTGCCTGTGCGTACCCCTACTAACGCTTCAGCCACGACCTCACGGTCGCCGCTGCATAGCTCGGGGCCAGGGTGGCTCGTTATGCCTTCCCTGTACGGCTCTTTCATCCGCTACTCCATGCCGGTCTTAACCGGCGCTTTCTCATTCGGCATTTGCTTCGGCCTTGGCAGCGGCGCGCCCCATGATCGCCGACGCGCCTTCAGTTCCCGTAGACCACCAGCCGTGCTGATCGCGGGGCAAACGGCTCAAGCTTGATCTGGTTGACGCCCGGCTTCACAAGCCGAGTGACGTCCAGACGCAGTGGCTGGCCAATGACTCCGCCCGCATCCGCGCCGTTGATCGTGACGCGTACCGCAGCTTCAGGCTCCACCTCATCCAATTCCAGAAAGACCTGCGATCGTTTCAGATTGACGTCGGCGGGCATGTCGCACTGACCGAAGAACGGATCGGCTTTGACCGGACTCAAGGTCACTCGATCGTCCCCCAGCCGTCCCCACGGACCCGCACCCAACTGCGCCACGATCTGCGCTGACGACCAGGACGAATCGTCCAGGTCAGCGGCAGTCCAGTTGGCCTGCACGTCACGTGCCGATTTCCAGCTCGCGTCAACCGGCACGGCAAGCGACTCGCCCTGAGCAAACTCGACTTGCAGCACACCCAACAGTCCGGCTGGACCCGGTTGGTCTGTCGTGTTCACTGCCGCGACTGCCAGCTGATTCACGCCTGGCTTGAGTGCCGACCACACGTCCAGTTCGACTGGATTGCGCCAGCCCTCACCACTCCTGTCGCTGTGTCCGATTTCATGGCCGTTGACAAACAACGTGAAGTGATTGTCCGCCGTGCCGATGAAGGTGGCACGCGTTACCGGGCGATCGGCGGGCAGCTGCAACTGCTTTCGGAAATACCGCGTACCAGGCTCAACGGCTTGCGCGGCATTGCCTTCCGGGTACCACACCCATGATGCGCCGACCAGCGCCGCGATCCAGGGGGCGGTGGAATCGAGTTGTGGTGGTTGGGGCACTGCAATCGCCTGGCGTTGAATGGCAAGTTGATGAGCAATTTCTCGTTTGTCCCAGTCGCGGCGCGGCGGCACATCTCGTCTCGTCGGCTGGAACACCAGCACGACGCTCTCATTTGGCTCCAGCGTCATGCTGAACTCGACATACTCTCCGTGACGTGTACACGGCAGTGACGTGATTTCATTGCGCATGGCATCCCAGCATTCGGGAAACCCCGCGGCGTGCGCTCGAAAACGGAACTCCCGTGGGCCTCCCTGGTCGTTCTGGTTGGTCACAAAAAACACGTCTCTCCCCAACTTCACGCGGTGCAGCACGTGCAGCCAGTGTTCGGTCGCTCCTGCAAGCACTTCCAGCGTCGGATGAATTCCGGCGTCTCCGGCCAGTACCTGCTGCAACTGCTCCGGAGTCGGGCTCTCGGGCAGCAGGTACGATCGCCCGCCGGACGCGTTGGCTCGGCACACGCTGAGACTCGGCTCAGCCGTTCCCCAGATGGCGGCACACAGCGCCGCTACGTCCTCGGACTTCCTGCCGATCGTCGCTGATCTGCTCGGCAGGAACCCGTGTGCAACAACCACACCACCCTGATCAAAGAACTGTTTCGCTTTGACCAGCGTGGGATAGGGCATGACTTCGACCGGCGGTACCACCAGCACGCGATACGATTCCTCGCGCAGCGTGAGTGTCTTGTCGGCGACTGCCATGTCTTTTTCCAATACTTCGTAGGGAATCCAGTCGCAATCGTACAGCGCGTCCTGCAGGCTCTCGCTCATTTGCTCCAGCGACACCCCCTTTCCCACATGCAGACTTTGCCCCGGAGACAACAGCGCGACCGGCGCCACATGATGCCCTCCGGTCAGGATCAGACTCAGCCGGCTCGTGTAATCAGCAAACACGCGATAGAGTGGCCAGCGTGGCTCGAATCCATTGTTATAGAAATACGGAGGGCAATCGGTGTCGCGCGGCGAACGCGGATTGAACGAGTGAGGGATGAGGAAATTCACGCCCGACACGTGCATGTGATCGGCCCACCACTTCATTTCGGGATAGGTCAGATCCTGGCCCCGCGCGCCAAAGATTTCGCACATTGCGATGTCATCCGGCTTGCCGTATGCATGTGTGATGGAACTGCCGAGCTTCGGAGTCTGCCAGCAGGGTGTGTCGTACGCTTCACGCTGCCCCATCTTGAACTGCGAAAACACTGCATCGATGCCTCCCATGCTGCTGTACTTCTGCACTCGCATCATGTCGCCCGCACAGAAGTCCTGCAGCTTGTACATGTAGGCATGTTCCATGAAATGGCCGATTGACTTCACTCCACGTTGCTCGCACCAGCTGGTAATGCCGCCGTACATCGTACGTCCCCACGTTTCCGCTCGAGCGTCCAGATACTGATATCGAGCAGCCGCCTGATCCTCGCCCGACAACTGGAACTTGTAGGCCACATATGCCTTCTTCCAATCCACGCCCCATTCGTCCAGCACACTGTTTAATTCGGTTCCCCAATCACCTCGCGTCTCAGGCTCGTCATAGAAGTACCCGACGATAGTCTGGCCGAAGTCGTCGCGAAACCGTTCGTAGTGCGGTTGGTACACGGTCTGCAGGAACCACTCGACGCAGTCGCGGCTCATGCCGTCGACACTCAGCTGAGTGCCACCGCCCTGCCCCAGCCCGGGAGCGAGCCGATAGGTGAATTTCATCATGCGCCAGCGTCCGGCGGGAACATCCCAATCAAGTTGTCCCTCATGAATGCAGGCTGCCAGATCGATCAGACTATCGCCGTCGATGGTGCCACTTTCGGCCACTCGACCTGCCACAGTGGCAATGTAATCGCCTCCGGCATGGCCGACCGCCTGCATGCTGCTCGGTCCAGTCACATCGGTCGCTGTGGCATCCAGGAGCTTGGCCGCATAACGCGGTGGCACCAGGCCTGCCACGCCTTGACTCGGCCACCACTTTTCATCAAATATCCACAGTTGCAGGCCGAGTTGTTTCGCCGCATCCAGACAGACGCCCACATCGCGAAACCAGGCTTCCCCGAGCCAGTCATTGTGCGGTCGCGATTCGGTGGTCAGGCTTCCGTTGCCCCCTTCCGCCACTTTGCCGACATACATCCTGAGCAACTGCTCGCTCTCATCACCATGCAGCCAGAACAGCGGGCCGGTCAAACGCCTCGCCGACAACGGCAATTCTCGAAACTGACTCTCCAACTCCTGCAGATCTGACTGAGCCCAGATGGGAATTGCGCACATGGCAACCCAGACCAAGACGCTCACACGCAGAAGGGTTGTGATCGAGGCAGGCCGGACGTTCATGGGTTCACTCTTTCCGCAGATGCAATCGGGAGGCTGGGTATAGGGTCGCTTCAAGATCATCCCGCCAGGGAAGTGATTGAGCTGACGGCGAGACCGCAGCGGCAGGTTGCCGGACTTCACCCATTGTCCACGGCAAGCTCTCGATTGCAAGCGACCGCCTGCGAAACCGGCCATTCGCTCCCTGTCACCCCATTTCCTCCTGTTCCCCGTACACCTGCGCCCGGACCGTCGCCATATCGCCGGTCCGTCCCCTACCACGACGCAGCGACGGCATGGCCAATGTCCGCCGCACCAGACAGCTTCCAGACGCGAAAATGTGGTACGATAGTAGCGAAATCATCCTACGCCCCCTATCCGTGAGCCGTCCTATGCGCCACTACCAACTGGGATCCGTCGTCCTTTTGATCCTCCTTGCGCAGCGCTGTCCGATCGGTGCGGCCGAGCCGACTTCACTGCCCGGACGGCAGGTGAAGGTCGCCACGATTCCCATTGGCTTTGGTGGAGACCGCGACCAGAAGCTGAAACTGGCGATCGAACATTTGGAGAGCGCCGGCGCTCAGCATGTGGATATTGCGTGTTTACCGGAGGAGTTTGCCGGGATGACAGCTGAACCAATACCTGGCCCCACAACGCTGGCTGTTGGTGAGCTGTGTCGCAAATACCAGATGTACGCGGTTTGCCCTATTCGCGAACAGGCGGAAGATGGAAAACAGTACAACACGGCTGTGCTGCTGGACCGCGCCGGGCGGGTGGCGGGGTGTTATCGCAAGGTGTTCGTCTTCTGGGGCGAAGGCCTGAATGTGAGTAAAGAGGGGGTGCAAGTGTTTGACACGGATTTTGGCCGCATCAGCCTCTTAACCTGCTTCGACGCGAACTTCGACGAACTCTGGCAGGACGCCGAACGCAAGGGAGCCGAAATCGTGTTGTGGCCGAGCGCCTATGGTGGCGGACGCGTGCTCAACGGCTATGCCATGATCCACAATTACTACGTCGTGGCTGTAGGGCATGGAAACATGATCGACATCCTCGGCGAAAACATGGAAGATGTTGAACAACCGCGTCCCAACCAATACATTGCGATGCTCGATCTCGATCGCACGCTGGTGCACACCGATTTCAACGAAGACAAGGTGAAGAAGCTTCTGGAAGAGCACAAGGGTGAAGTAGAACTGGAGAAGTTCCTGCCCAGCGAGGCCTGGTACCTGCTGCGCAGCGTCAAGCCAGGTGTACGAGTGCGTGATCTGTGCCGCGAGTATCAGATTGAGACCCTTCGTGACTACCGCCACCGCAGCCGAGAGCAGATCAACGCAGCACGCCGTGCCGGCGATAAGATTTGACGATCTCGGTAGCGCGGACTTCAGTCCGCGACAGACCCGGTACACCGCCTGGCAATGGCAATGTTCTGCGACAGCGCGGTCACGCACTGAAGTGCGTGCTACGTGCTACGTCGTAGCGCGGACTTCACTCCGGCACCGTCACCATCGCTTCCGTCCATTCATGCAGATCCCAGCCGTTAAACTGCAGATCGGCAGTCATCAGATAGGTCCCGGCAGGAATTCCGGCAGGAAGTGTCGCTCGCACGCGCACCGCCCCTTCTTCAAGTGCCGGAATGCGAACGGAAATCGAGCCAGGAAAGCTCAATGTCCAGTTCGCCGGCAGGTGGGGCGTTACTCGAAACACCTGCTCGGCCGGTGAGTGGTTCATAATCCGCAGCGCAACCTCCACCGTTTCGCCAGGGCGTGCCCTCACGGCATACGGATAGAAGCGTGCCCACCCTTCATCGATCCCGAAATTCGGATCGTCCCACGCCAACAGCTCGCGCATGATCTCGACCCGACTGTGGAGCGTATCGAGCATCTGATCGATTTGTGCAGTGGAGAACCGAAACGCAGGGACCACATGCTGATTGATCAAAAGCGCCTCCGGAGCGTTCTGCTGCACGTTCTGCAGGCAGTAGAAATAGCCCATTCCTTCGTGCAGCAGGTTCCTGTTGAGCAAGCAGTAATCGTCAATTCCCGAGGGAGTGAATGAGTCTCCAGCGAACAAGTACTGTTCCCCCGAGTCCTTCGTTACCAGGAGCGCGTCGTGCTGCAAGGTCTGTCCGGGAAAGAAAAGCAGCGTCATCTCGAATTCCTTCCACCGCCATTTGGCCCCCGATTCCGCGCGGCCGGAGACGTGGATCGGGTTCTTCGTGAGACATGGCATGCGGTACGCGGCGGGATTTTCCAGTATGTCCCAGTTCCGACGTGACGCGTGAACGGTCGAGCCAAACGTCTGCACACACTGGTCGACGTGATCGGTATGATCGTCGTGGTAGTGAGTAACAAAAATATGCTCAATGCTCGACAGCTTTCCCTCTGCCTGCAGCTTCTTCAGTTCGTCAATGATGCGCTGGCTGCCGCAGTCGACGAGGAATCCTGTCTTGTCCTCGGACACAATCAGGCGAGCGTTGTCAATGGGCACAATCCAGTTGGGTAGTGGTTCGATTGTCTCCGCTGACGGCAACCACCTGATCTCGGCGTCCGGTCCCAGTACGCGTCTTCCTTTGGCGATGAATCGATCCTCCGGCAGATAGTAGCGGTGGGCATCGATCAGCAGGTAGTTCGCGTACAGCCGCTCAATGCGAGCGATGAGGGTCTCTATGGCCTTCTGCGGATCGTGCACGATCGGGCCTCGTGCCGGAACAAGCAGAGTGGGTTGCTGCGCCGCGATCTTCCGCAGACTGGCGATCAGATCGGCTAACCGAGCGGCATAACCGTGATAGGCCATGATCCCCAGTTCGGGAACGGCATCCTGAAAACTGTACAGGTCGAGTATCTTCCCGTCACCGGAAATCAAGTCCCCTGTCAGCGCCAGTCGCTGTCCTTCGAGTTCGATCAGATAGCTGACCGAGCCGCGTGTGTAGCCCGGTGTGTCCAGCACATGAATGGGAACACCTTCCCAGTTCCACGTGTCACCCCCTTTGACCGGCTTCCAGATCGGCAACGGCTCGCTCAGGACCTTCGTCGACTTGTGAGCATAATCATGAAAACGCTCTTCCTGAAACTGGGACCAGAACTGATTGACATCCGTGAACAGAGCCAACTCGCCGGCCGGCACGACCGCTTTGGCACCACGAGCTATCAGCTCACGACCGGCCCACACGACGTCACGACGATGATGTGTCAACAGCACCACATCCACCGGCAGGGGATTCTCTCGCGGATCGCCGTATACCGCCATGGACTTTCCGTTACGCGCAAGCCGCACTCCATTGATGGCCCCCTGCACGACCTGCAGTCCGCCCACCGTCTGCTCCGTCACAGTCTGTTCGCTGCCACCACAAAGCGAGACTGCGAGAAGCACAAGAGCCAGTGTTAGTCCGACCTGAGATCTCAGCCCGTTGTTCCGCATAACTCCCACTCCTTCGTGAGACTCGTATCGTGTCTGGATTTCCTGCGGCTCGAATGGGACTCGCCCGGCACAGACAACCCGGCACAGACAACCCGGCACAGAGCCCCCCCTTGAGTGATATGTCATCTTATCGCGGATTCCAGCGCCGCACAAACGTCTCTGCCGACGGCAGCACCTTCACACAAGCCGGCACGCAAACCATCGGATTCGCTGGAAGTGACACATTCCAGACGTATTTTTTTCTGAACTGCAGCGGATCTCGCGGCGTCCAACTGCCTGAAGACGTACCGGCCCCCTTCCTGAGATTACCATCATTCGAAGATGTGAGGCCCACTCAAAAGAACGACCAGAAGTGGAACAAAGAACCTGCGCCGTGTTGGCACGGTATTTGTACCCTGAGACGATGACTTGTCTGGCCTCGGAACTGTCTCTGCTGAATCTCCGCAGCGCCCCATGAACGAGAGGGCACCGATGATCACGAAGCACACCCTGCTACTTGTCACGCTGATCTGGACCTCGACCGGTCTGCCGGCGCAAGCGATCCACTCTCGAATCACGGATGCCGCAGGAGAAACTGTCTTCTCGCCGGAGTTTCTGCAGGGTTACGAAGCAGCGATCAAAGCAGCCGAACAGTCCAAGTCGGCAGAACAGGTCGAGCAGTTGCTGACGAAATACAAACAGCCCAATGAGATTGCCGAACTGGAGTTGACGCTGGGCATCCTTTACGGTCAGCGGACCGGCCTGGTCGACCCGGAGAAAGCCATCGAGCATTTCAACAGAGCACTGCAATACGAGTTCCCGGAGCAGACTTACCTGGAGATCATCATGTGGCGGGGAAATGCTCATGAACAGCTGAAGAACCACCGCGAGGCCCTGCAAGACTATCTGCGAGGCCTCTTGGCCTGTTCCTATCAGGAATTGTCAGGTGGTTGGCCTCTCGATGCACGCCCGCGGCTCGACTATGACATTCGCTCCGCCGATGCTCAAGACGTGCAACGGGCGATGGACTATCGACGCTATCTCCAGAGAATCACTGCTCAGCGTTTTCTGCTCATGCAACGTTACTATCTGATTGACGCGGTCAAACGTATGCAGAACGAGCTGGAAGCAAACGATCAAGAGCTGCGGACGATCCTGGAGGAACTGTCATCCGACACGAGCAGGTATGGGTTGATTCTGGAGATGGTTCATTCTGAAAACAAACGCCCCTGGCCCTGAAGCAGCCTCCGCCGTAGCCGTCTTCACACGATTCGTCAGCGCGCAGCTCCGAGCGAATCGACGATCTGCTTCAGACGAACCTGTCCGGAGACGTCTCGTCCCGCCGCCACATCATCTTCCCGAAACGTGGCCATCAGGATGTTGCCATCCCCTTGTCGATCGCGGTCATAGACAATCCAGATCACTCCATCGTCCGCCTGTACGCCGTCCGGATACGAGACCCCGGAACGTTCGTCCAGAAGAAGGCCTTCGTTCCATGTACGGCCGTCGTCGGTGGAGAGGCGCGCGGTCATATGGCTGCGCCCGGTGAAGTGATAGTGATTGACCAACAGCAGATTGCCCGACCGCAGCCGGCGGATGAAAAACCTCGCCCCGGGACTGGCAATGGTGGTCGCCGCAGCCTCGCTCCAGCTCTGGCCTCGGTCGCTGGAGTAACTTTCCCATAAGAACCCGCTGCTCGTGCGAATGAGCATCCAGAGCCTACCGTCGCGCAGCTCGACAATCATGTTCTCCAAAGCCCATGGCGGAGCCTGCACCGCACCGTGGAGTTTCCACGATTTCCCTTCGTCCCTGGAGATCCCGACGCCCTGCAACTGTTTGTCCCCAGCGAACCAGTCATAGGTTGGTTCCGTGGCGTGCGTCACCGGCATCAACCACTCACCCGAAGAAAGTACCGTAGGCTTGTTCACCCGGAAACTGAACGGGGCCTGGTACCCCACGCGGAATTCGTCGCTCCACACAGGAGTGGGTTCGTCGGGCAAAGCACAGGTGCGCGCGTAGACTCCATGCTCTGCCGAGTCCTTGTTGCCGCGGTTGTAGATCAGCCAGAGCACGCCGTCAGGAGCACGCCATAAAGTCGGATCAAAGGCGCGAGCACCATCGAGAGGGCAAGCCATCGCCACAGGCGGATGGAAACTCCGCCCCTGATCGTCGCTGGTCGACAGATAGATCGTATTCTCCGGATGTGGTTCGCGAGTACCTCCGGAAAACCAGCAGACATACAACCGACCGCGCGGAGTTCGCTCCAGGCCAGGGATCCCCTGCCACTGCCTGGATCGCTCGACCTCCTGGCCAGCCTGCACCGACGCCGTCGGCCCTGGCTGATCCTCGGAAGCGATGACGGCGCGCGACATACCCGCGGAAATCGCTGCCGCCGCCCCCATCGTCTTGAGGGCGGTGCGTCGGGAGATGGAACCGGGTGCATTCTTCTTACGTTTGGCTTTCATTGATGGGCGTCTGATTGCATGTGGGTGGATTGTGGTTCGCAAGCGGGAAGGGACACGTAACGCAGTCGACTCCTACTTGACATCAGTCGTATCCAGGGACGGCTGGGGAACAAGATGGGCCGAGAACCGGTGTTCGATATCGCTCGGCAGCGAACTGTTTACGTGGATCTCGAATCGCTGCGACCGCGCGGAAGGCGTAACACTCAGCCACCACGTCTGCCATGGCGCACTGTACATGCCGTTGTCGAGCACAGGCAGGAGCGTATCTTCTTGACCATTGACCGTGGCGGCTGTCGAGAAGCCGCTCTTGCACGACAACGTCCAATACGGCTCCGATGCCAGAAAGAACCTGTCGCTGATCGCCAGGACGCTGCCCACGCTCACTGGCGGGATCTCGCCGCGAAGTATGAAGCGGCTTCCCGATTCGGGCAGCGGAACGGGCTGTGGGACATCGGTGGCCGAAAGCTTGAGTCGCCCGATGCTGTGCTGCCGATCGGTGTAGCTGAGTTGGATCTCAAGCATCGAATCGGCTGTGCAGATCAGGGGTTCCGCGAGCTCAAAAACTGCATAGTGCTCGAAGCCTTCCGCCGGATCGATGCCCCAGCCGGTATGGAGTTGGCCATCAATGGCTGCCGCTACCGGCCATCCTCCATGGCTTGCCTGAGAGAAATCGGCACCGGCGCGACCAATAGGCACCGGTTGTCCATCAAGGACAAGCTGGATTTCGGCGAGCGTGAAATTGCCGTTCACGGCCCGCCCAGGTCCCCGTGACGGCAGACTGGCGTCGGTAAGTGCATCGACTCGTATCGCAGTGATCGTGTGAGGCAAGGCGCGGAACTTGAGATGATGGCAGTCACGATCCGGGTTGGCGCCGCCGACCAACAGGGAACCATCATCCATCTGAGTCAGCGTGGCGCCGGCTGTTGACCGAAACTCCGTCAACTCCAGTGGAGTCCATGTCACCGATTCTCTCTCGAGCGCCTGCTTTGGTTGCTCGACCGACAGCACGACGCTCTGACTGGGATGCGGGCAATGCGTGGGCCAGGACTTGGTAACAAACGGCCGATTGAGTGTAGGAGACTGACCTGTGGGCACGACTTCCAACAACACAACTTCGAACGGGGCCAAGGCTAGTGTCACCTGCGAGCCATGTTGCGTGCCCAGTCTGGCCGGATCGGGCCACCAGCGATAGACGTCCCAGTGCCTCCCCTCTGGCAGCCCCCAAGTGGCGTTCAGTTCCAGAGTAATGCTGCTATCGCTCCACACTCCGTTATTAATTGCCAGGAACGCGCGCTCCCCGTCAGTACAACAATAACCGTACGGTTCGTCACGCCAGGGATTGCCGAGTATGAACCGGGAGTTGCGGAAACAGTCGGGTTGAGCCTTCAGCAACTCGATAAGGGTCGCTAATTCCTGGCGTTCGTCCGGCGACAGGTAATTGGTATCCGACCACACCTGTGCGAGCAGATGTCCGCGGCAGATGTCCATAATCAGGCCTCCTTGCCAGGCCTGTTTGCCCACGCGACTGTTCCAGCCCCAATCGGAAAGCCAGATGCCCAACGTATCCCATCCGAGTGCAGGCCAATCCTTGAGCATCCAGCGTCCGCGATCCAGACGGCGTGTTACGCTGTCGCGCGCTCGGAGCGTCGGATATGGCGAGAAGCTGGCTCCTTCCATGTGCATTCCGACATCGAAGACCGTGTCAGCATATTGCAGCCACCATGGCGAACGGTAGTCCCAATAGAGCATGATGAAGACGTCGGGGCACTCACCATCCAGAAATCGGTAGAAGTCGATCAGGGCGTTCTCGATGCACTCCACACTGTACTCACCAGGAAGATGGTCGTGAGTCAGGTTGGAGCAAGTCAGCTGGGCATTGTCGAATTTCACCAGTCGCACACCATTTTCGTGGATCTGGTGACGATATCCGTCCTTGTAGAACTGGTTGGCCGGTTCCGTTGCTCGGCACAACCCCAAGCCGGTGCTGCCGCGCGCCGGTGTCAGCGCAGAGGCCAGCAGAGGATTCGCCGCAATGGTCCAGTCGCCGATGTTCCCACTGTCGACCCACAACCCCGGCGCAGTCCCCAGTTTCTGCAACTCCGGAAGAATCCGGTCGAATCCCTGGGGGAATCGTTGTTTGTCGGGCGTCTTCAGATCACCGCGGGAATCGTGCCAGAAGTCTATGGAATAGATGTCCCAGTGCAAGCCGCAGTCGTGTTGCCCGACCGTCACTTTCGCCAGATTGTCCAGGACAAATTCCTCCGTCTCCCAGAAGTCGTTGTCACCCGGCTTCGCCCCAAACGGTTCAAAGACTGCCAGCGGCCGATCGTGCCCTCGCACGACGCGTCGCATGCGAGTCTGCAGGAACTCGCAGAAGGCCGGCCGAGCCTGACCTGCACGACTCACGCCATACACCGCCTCCATGCAATCAAAGTGTTCACCCGATGCGAGCTTCACGCCGGGCAGTTGTCGCAGTTCAAGCACATGATCATGCCGGTCGGCGAACCCGGCAGGATGAGCCAATCCCACAAAGTACTGCCCTTCCACATAAGCCGGAAATCCGCGAGTGCGTCCCGCCAGGTCCTCAATCGCGGTCTCCAGCTTCGCGGGAAAATCTCCATCGGCTGGTTCTGCTGTCTCGCCGATCGCATAGGTGCCCAATCGAACGTTGAGCAGGCGGTCCCATGTTCGGTCACTATCGTTGACAATCGTGACGAACTTATGCAGCACTGCCTGAGCCGAGTTCCAGCGATATGCCACGGCTATTTTCAGAGGTGGATCACTGCTGGCCAGATCAAGAACCACTTCGCCACATGTCCCCTCCTGGACGACTCGGACGGCATTCACATGCAATTTCGGCGTGATCAGCGGTTGACTCGGCAGTCCAATATCCAACTCGACTTCCGGACCATTTCCCAGGTTCAGCAGGCGTCCGGTCAACAGGTTCTCCCACGCGGTCGCCCGCAGTTCTCGGGAGATGTCCAGGGTGAAGCGGAACCAGGGAGAACGGAGTATGACCCGATTCTCGTCAATACGGGCAGTACAGCCCGAAGCCGACGTCGTGTCCTGCGCCCGAGAGACTGGTGCCGCCGCAACATTCAGGAGCCCAACAACTGCCGTCAGCAGGAACAGCTTCATGGTGCGAGTATCCCCCTGCGAGTGGTTTCGGTTATCGCTCAATACGTTACCAGCCGTACGTAGCAGCGGTCTGCAGAGTGACCGGTCCGAGCAGGCCGGACGGCTGCAGAGGATCGTCTTTCTTCCACAATCGCCAACTGGTAAAACTCAGTCGGCCCGTTGGACTCGGTTGGCCTTGCAGCAGCCATGCTGGCCAACTCTTAAGCGTCCCACCCGCGTTACGATCGCTGTCTTCGGGAAGTTGTTGATCACCGATCTGGCGATTGATCCAGAGATTGATCACCTTGACTTCCAAGTGGTTGTCACCGGCCACGATGGCCTCCGAGATATCGACGCGCATGGGCATCGTCCAGAGCGTTCCCAGGTAGTGGCCATTGAGTGTTACCTCCCCAATCACGGCAACCTCACCCAAGTCGAGGTACAAGCGGCGTCCTGGCGCTGCGCCGGCGGGTCTTGCCACGATCGCGTCGACAAGCGACTGGTCCAACTGGAATGACTTGCGATAGACGGCGGTGCCACTGTAGTAGCGGACCGCATCCTCAGGCCGCCGCGTCCAATCGGTCAACTGCTCAAACGTGACCTGTTCTGGTCCACCCCAACGCGGATCGAACTGAACGTCCCAGGGACCGGTGAGTTCAACAGCTGTGGGAAGTTGGGATACCTTCACTTCCCGGGTCTGCCGGTCTGCGGTCTGGAAGCGGTACGATCCGGGCTGCCAGATTTCGCGCTGCACCAGGTCGACAATCAGCTCCCCGTGCGAACTGACGGGGTCTGGCCGTTGCCGGGCCAGCGACGCGAGCTGAGCGTCCTCCAGAGCGTGATCGAATTGCTGCAATCCAGCGATCTGACCTTGGAAGGGCACGACGCTTCGGTTGTGCGGAACGCGTAAGCCAGGATGCACCACACAGCCGCTCTTAAGTCCTGTGCGGACTTTTTTGCCGTTCAGGTAGAGGCTGGGAGTGCCGTCGTGATAGACAACCGCTACGTGCGTCCAGTCCTTGATCGTGGCAGGATACGTCAGCACGGAAGGGAAGTGATCACTGCCATGTTCGTGCACGCAGACGCCATTACGTCCCACAGCCAAGCCGGCACCGGCTTGCAGAGGCCCCCAGACTTCATGTCCCGGCGGCGGGAAGATGACGTCATTGCGCAAGGGGGCATAGGCCGTGATCCCCTCGCTCGATTCGCGCGGCAAGAGCGTATCGGCGGCGGGATTCACCCAGGCGGCCATGGTAAACGAGCCTTTGATTCCGGTAGCGTTCGGAATGGCACGAACAGGTTCGATCCGTGTGAGTTCTTGCCCGTTGCGTTGGATCGTCAGCAGTTGAATAGTTTTCTGCACCGGACGACGAAAGACGACAAACACCGCTTCGGTGGGTTCGAAACGCAGCGGAATGTTCGTCACGCCATCCTGCTCTTGGAAGTACGGCAAGTCGACCACGCGACCGGTTTCCGGATGCCACAATTCAGGCTGCTTGCCGGTCACGCGAAAGCTGCACGTTGCTTCGAAGCTCTGATTGGTTCCATTCGCAACAAAAAAGACCTCCGCATCATCGACTCGACGGTGGATATGTCGCAGGATGTGGTCTGCCTGGAAATCGGGTGGCAGTCCGCGGTCCGCCAGATAGCGATAGATCGAGGCCGCATGGGGGTACACGTCGTGCAGAGCCGGCATGTACTCGGGATCGCCCCAGGGTGCCATGCCGCAGGGCCCCAGCTCCATCGCCGGCCCCCATCCAGACACTACGGTGGCCGTACGCCAGTCAGCAGCGACCTTTTCGGCCGCGTCCCACGACTCATCGGTAGGTATCGACACGCTGCGGCCATCCTTCAGGCGGAGATCGAGACGTCCAAGCACGCCGGCCGGGTTGGGATATTCGGCACCATTGCTCGCTGCGACGGCGATCACATTCGGCCCATTCTTCAGCACCGGCTGGATGTCCATCAACGTGGCTTGAGTGAAGTTATTGCCTTCGCCCACGCGCCGCCCATTGACCCAACACTCGAACGAATTGTCAGCTGTCATCAACAGCTGGGCTGATTCGATCAGATCGTTGGGTTCCAGCTGCACGATGCGCCGGAAGTAGCACATCCCCACGTCGGCCGCCGCAGCCGGGTTCCCTTTCTTCTGCCAGATCCACTGAGCGCCGCGCAGTTGCGGAATCGAACGTTCCTCAGCCGTCGGCTGCGGCGAGAGCTCTCCGCCCCACACAACATGTCCCTGTCCCACTGAACGCGTCGTGATTTCCGCCGGCGGCGTGTCAGTACCCCAAATCTCCTGAGCTAACTGCTGTACCTGCTGGTCGCAGTTCGGATAATCACTCAATCCAGGTGCCTTGACAGGCTTGGTTGGAGTGAAGACGGTTGCGCCAGCCTCGATCAGTTCTTTGATCTTGCTCAGCAACTTGGGAGTCATCGTCTCCACCTGCGGCAACACCAGAGCGCGATAGCTCATGCCGTCTGGCAGCACGATGCGGCCGTCGACCACACTCATCCGCGTCAACACGACTTCCGACGTACAGCCATCAAAGTTGTATCCGCCCCGCACAAACGGCGCAATGGAAGTGCCTGGTGGCGGAAGGAACTGGCGAGGAGCACCTTCCGGCTGCAGGTAACAGAGATCGGCGACAAACAGGCCCTGCTGCAGCATGTACTGGCATCGGGCCAGGTATTCGTGCCAGGCCTGGGATTGTTCCCACCACGTCTGAGTTCGCTCGTAATGCAGTCCCCATGGCCCCATGGAGATGCCCGGAGCACGATCCAGCCACGGCTGAGCGGCGTAGCGATGAAAGACGAATCGATTGACTCCTTCGCAGAAGGCCCAGTCCCCCAGATCCTTGATGTTGCCGGGATGTCCCAGCCACTTCTCGGCATCGGTCGCCGTGAAGGCTTCGGCCCCGAGGATCCGTTTGCCATAAGTGTGCGCCGCTGACGCCATTTCCGTGCAGCTCTCCGCCGCAGAATACTTCGCCCACGACCAGAACTCCGACATCGGCTCGTCCGCCTGTCCGGCATAGGTCATATCATCGGCAGGCTCTCCGTACGCTTCGATCGACAGCCGCAATCCATGCTGGTTGGCCAACTGGCGGAACTTGCCGGCGTAGTTCTCGACAATCAGATCCGACACGGTCTGACGCAAGTCCCAGAGAAAACGCTCCGACAGTTCCAGGCTCCCGACCACGCGACCCGTAAACACCGGCAAGAACGGCCACAGATCGTAGCCGCGTCGACGACGAAACTCCTCGCGCATGTTCGGCGTCCAGTTCTGCGAACCAACCTCCCAGCTGTCGATGTGCGTCGAAACAAAGACCTTGCCGTCACCCACCAGCGATGGGTTATCGGCGATCAGCTTCCCGACCAGCGCCTCGAAATGCGATTCCGCTGCCGCCGGATTGAACTTGTCACATTCCAAGCCACGCCCCGGTTCCGGCGCCGGATGATTGTCCTTGCCCGTCGTGGTATGACCGACGCGCAACACCAGCCATTTCCCCTCAGGAACGTCCCAGGCAAGATTCCCCTCGGCGTTCATTCGCTCCGAAATATCCCTGATCCCTTCCCGCGCGATAACTTCCTCCTGGGGCAACGAGGCAAACTCCGCTCTCTGCGGCGGGAAATGCTGCGTCACAAACGAGGCCTTGCCGGCGATGCTCGCAATCTTCGCGTCGCCTTCCGGCAGCGGCATGGCCAGCACCGCAATATCACGATAGAAGTTGAACAGCGATGCGGGTTGAGCCACCACACCGTCGAATGTACGAGGCCCTTCCAGAACCGTCTCGGTCCAGACCACCTTCTGCATCGACTGTTCAGGTGTGATCCAGGGACCGCCGCTCCCGCACCAGCCCGCGTCATTGTTCATATTCAGTTCCAGACCCAGTCGATCCGCCTCGCGACACGCGTGTTGAAACAGCTCGCGCCAGAGCGGGCCGGCGAAATCGGCCGGGCCGGCCGGAGTCCCCTGCTCCACTTCCATATACAGCACGCCTCCAATCCCCACCCGCTGCATGGCCTCCAGGTCGGCCGTGATCCCTTCCTTCGTCAAATTGCCACTCAAAGGAAACCAGTACACCCAAGGTCGCGACCAACTGGGCGGTTGAGTGAACTGCTGCTCCCACGGATCGGCCGCGCTGGCAATCGTGGCACAACCCACAACTGTCAGCAGCAGCATGATGAACTGTCGTCGCATGGTGAAACTCCTCCCGGGTGTCCGCGATCAAAGGGTGCAGGGCGTTACTCGCCAGCCGTCTCGGTCCGGCCCATTGTACAACGTCTCAAGGCTCGTGCAGAGCCGTAGCCATGCTCGCGCAGAGCCTGGAGAAATCGCCCTACGATCACCACTTCCCCGCGGTCTACGCGACCGCGGCCACCGGTCTACGCGACCGCGGCTACCAGCTTACCGGGCGAGCCTGCTACAATCGGGTCACCCGCTTCTCCCTCCAGCGACAGGATCGGCATCATGAGAACCGCACGTCTTGAGCCTGGCAGCGTTCAGCTCGTTCGTCGCCCACTGATGGCGATCCTCACCACGTTCGCAATCGCCTCGTGTTGGGCGTCTGTTGCTCACTCACAGGAGAAGACTCCCGATGCTCGTCCTCGCTTTCTGTTCAGCTATTTCACCGGTAACGGCGAGGATGGGCTGCACCTGGCGGCCAGTGACGACGGCCTGCGCTGGCAGTCGCTCAAGGAAGGCAGGTCTTTCCTCGCTCCGACCGTGGGAGGCAAGCTGATGCGAGATCCTTGCATCGTGCAAGGTCCCGACGGTGCGTTCCACATGGTCTGGACGAGCGGTTGGTGGGATCAAGGCATCGGCCTGGCCCATTCCTCCGACCTGCTGCACTGGTCTGAGCAAGAGTGGCTTCCCGTGATGAAGCAGGAGCCCGGAGCGCGCAACTGCTGGGCTCCTGAGATTCTGTACGATCCGCAGGCCAAGGAGTTTGTGATCTACTGGTCCACCACCATTCCTGGTCGGTTCGCCGAAACCGAAAGTGCCGACGGCGACAAGATGCCGGAAGGTGGCGTGTGCAATCACCGCATCTACTACACCACCACCCACGACTTTCAGACGTACAGCCCCACCGCTCTGTTGTACGACCCAGGGTTCAACTGCATCGACGCGACCATCGTGCCGGCCGAGGGACGCTGGCTGATGTTCATCAAGGACGAGACGAAATCGCCGGTACCCAAGAAGAACATTCGTCTGGCCTGGGCCGACCGGCCGACCGGCCCGTGGGGACCTGCCGGAGCTCCGATTTCTCCCGATTGGGTCGAAGGCCCCACCGCACTGCGCGTGGATGGAATCTGGCTGCTGTACTACGACGCGTACACGCGCGGTCACTACGAAGGACTGAGATCGCCGGATCTCACGCAGTGGGAATCCATCGATCGGTTGCTGTCTTTTCCAGAAGGGACGCGGCATGGCACCGTCTTCGCCGCCCCTGAGGAATTGATCGAGCGACTGAAATGACCGTGCGAGCTGGCTGTCAACTCTCCGCCGCGCTGCGACCCACATGCACCTGCAGTTGCGGAAAGGGAATTCCAATCGCGGCTTGATCCAACTGGTTCTTGATGGCGGCCGTTAAATCCTCCTTGGCGGTGCCGAAATCGGCCGACCTGGTCCAGAACCGTACGGTCCAGCCGACGGCAGAACTGCCCAGATCTGTCAGGACCACTTGATAGCCGAACGACTCTCCTTCCACCAAATACTTGCGGATCGACTCGGCCGCGGCAGCCAGCGTTTCACGCGTTTTCTGAAGATCGGCCGAGTAGTCCACTCCCACCGCCACATCGACACGGCGATAAGGGTGGTAGGTGATGTTCTCGATCATTCCGCTGGAAATGGCGCTGTTGGGGACGATGATCCGGCGATTGTCGGGGGTGTCGAACGTCGTGGCAAACAAATCGATCTCATAGACCGTGCCGGTCGTTCCCGCGGCAGTGACGAAATCTCCCACTTTGAACGGGCGAAACACCAACAGGAGCACGCCCGCCGCCAAGTTACTCAGCGTCCCCTGAAACGCCAGCCCGACGGCGAATCCAGCGGCTGCCAATACCGCCGCGAAACTCGTCACGCCAATGCCGAAGTACTGCAGCACTCCCAGCACGGCACAGACGATGACCAGATAAAAGACCAGCTTGCCCACGAATCGGCCCAAAGTCTCATCCACTCGAGCGCGTACAGGAACGCTGCAGATGCGCGAAAGAAACGCTGCCATAAAGTACGCGACGATCAGAACCACGACGGCCACAACCGCTGGTACAGCATAGGTCTTGATCATCTCACCGAACGTGCCTGCCACCCTCACGAGATCGCCTGAACGCGCCGCCTCCAGCGCTGCCTCCGCCGACTTCTTGGCGTTCGCAGCAGCCGTTTCGACGTCTCGCGTGGCATCCACTGGGGTGTTGCTCGCTGCTGCTGGCTGAGACGTATCACCCCCCCCACCTCCGGGATCTTCCTGTGCCAGGACACTGCCGAATGCTCTGCACAGCGTGAGCAGCACCACCAAGGTCACCAGGCAGCGACAGGTACGTGCTCGTGAGCAACCATGCTGCGAACATGAACTGGTCATAGTCCAGCCCTCCGGGGAAGTGAACCTGCGATCGCCAAAACGTCTTCTCCATCGATCCTGGCATCCGCAGCCACAGTGCCTGCACAACGAACTCGACGCGGGAGGCCGATAGACACCTGAAAAGTGCGAGGCACGCACGCGGTGCGCACCAGGTAAAATAAGCGATCCACGGGCCCGCACCAACGGGGAGCGTCTCCCCTGATCGGCCGGCGACATTGCCGCTTCGTATCGCGCACCGGCAACATGGTACCTCGCAGGTCGCGGAAAACAACCGTCACCTGCTACGGTCCGACGCGCCAATCGGTTATCATCACAGATTCACACCGTGCGTCATTCCACACACCAGGTCGTGTGGGGATTTCGACCGTTTCGCCGGTCTTCCGACTCCGAAGCGCTGTCAATCCAGCCTGCCCGACCAACTGCACAGGAGCCGCGTCCATGAAATCGTTCCAGCTCATGACTACCTGCCTGACTATCGTTCTCATACTCGGCGGCCCGAACGCAATTCAGGCAGTCGATGCACCTGAGAAGGAAGTGAAGTTGGTCCCCAACAAAGATCTGACTGACTGGCAGACGAAAGGGGAGCGGAGTCGGAGCCAATGGACAGTCGGAACAGCAGCACTCGACCCGAACGACTCCACCAAACTGGTCGTCAAGCCGCAGGGGAGTGAACTGATCAATGCCGGAGCACATGGTGTGGACATCTACAGCGAAGCGAAATTCGGCGATGCTGTCATCGAACTCGAGGTCATGGTGCCCAAGGGTTCCAACTCGGGTATCTACATCATGGGCGAGTATGAGCTTCAGATACTCGACAGCTACGGCCGCGAAAAACTGGGAATGGGGGATATGGGGGCCATTTACAGCGTGGCGGTCCCGACCAAGAACGCCAGCAAAGCACCGGGTCAGTGGCAGAAGTATGTGATCAAGTATCACGCGCCTCGTTTTGACGCGGACGGCAAGAAAACCGCGAATGGTCGCATCATCAGCGTCGTGCTGAACGATGAAGTCATCCACAGCGACCTGGAGCTGAAAGGACCCACACCCGGCGGCGTGACCGGCAAGGAAGCTCCCACTGGCCCGCTGATGTTCCAGGGAGACCATGGCGAAGTAGCCTATCGCAACATCCGGATCACTCAACTGGCGCCAGATACGAAATAGTCGGCGAGCGGGATCGGTACTTGCGAAAGTCACAAGTGAAGCCGTAGCCCTGCTCGCGCAGAGCCGTAGCCCTGCTCGCGCAGAGACGTAGCCATGCTCGCACAGAGACGTAGCCATGCTCGCGCAGAGCATGGGCGAATCGCAATACGCTGACTACTTCCCCCGCGGTCTACGCGACCGCGGCCACTGTCTACGCGACCGCGGCCACTGTCTACGCGACCGCGGCCACCAGTGCGCGAGCGCGGAGACGTTCGGAGAAACTGACATGAGAATCACGTTCGCCGTCGGCCTGATCGGGATCGGCTGGTGGTCGTCACTGGCGCTCGCACAGGACTCTCCCCCGCCGGTCGGTTTCTTCAATTCGTATCCGGCCGTCGAGCAGGGGATGGAAGTGGAGATGCATGAGACCTCTCCGTCGCTTGTGACCTGCATTGCCGGCGGGTTTTCTACCGTGCGTGAGCAGGGTCGTTACGACTTCACAACGCTTGACCGCCAGATCGACTTCGCCGTGCGTCACAACTTGCCCTTGTCGATTATCAGCGAAATCAATCCGCTGTTCTCCTCGCCGTGGCTGGTACAGCAGGCGCGCGAGGCGGGCCAGCTGGTGCGGAGTGGTACTGGAGTGACTGGCAACACGCCCTCGTTAACATCGCCGGTCATGCGGCGAGCTCAGCAAGAGCTGGTGGAACAGGTCATCGGGCATCTGCATCAGCACCCACAGGGCAGCGCAGTTCGGTACATCCATCCTGGTGCCGAGTGGTGGTTTCCTTACGCCGAGCGTTATGGCGAAGGTGACGTCGAGCAGTTTCGCAACTGGCTCGAAAGCCGCTACGGGACCATCGACAGGTTGAACCTTGCCTGGGATGCTTCCTATCCCTCATTCGCTCAAGTACAGCCGCCGCGTCTGGAACTGGTGGGCAACTTGATGGATACCCAACTGATCGCCCCGGTGTCGCTCGATGCCGGCTATCAGGATTGTTCCTGGAGCACTCCCCAGGCGACCGATCCGCAGGCCACGGCCGAGGCGGGCGTCATCCAAGTAACTCCCGGCCACACCTATACGCTCACGGCATGGGCGCGCGGTGAGAACGTGAGGGGACGCGGAGCCTATCTGGAACTGGCGTGGGTGCGCGGCCAAGGGGGACCGCCACTGGCCATCGATTCGAGTAACAATCTACGGGCCGGCAGAGAGTGGCAGCCGTTGTCCGTCACCGCGACGGCTCCGCGCGACGCTCAGCGGGCATGGCCACTGCTCAAATTCGCCGGAACCGGCACGGTGATCTTCGACGACGTGCGACTGTGTGAAGGAGAAAGCGCATCCAATTTAGCTCCCAACGGTGATTTCGAAACGGGAGTGCAGACTCCTGCGCAGTGGTCGTTTCAAAACTGGACGGGTGGCCCCAACGTGACATCCTCATACCTGCGTGAAGGCGGACGCACAGGGGGCGGCTGCGTCGCTCTGAGGATTCAGCCGCTGGACCCATCGGTGCGCGGCTTCACCAATGAACAGGCTGCCACCTACGATTTCACCCTCTACTGGTACGAAACGGCCGCGCGCTACGTGAATGACATGTCGGCGCTCGTTAAACAACAGGATCCTTCACGCACGACCGTCAGCTATCTGACGTATTCGTTTGCTTATCCCGCCGAGTGGGACTACACGCAGCAGAACGCGATCGCACCCGACGCCGTAGCGCGCGCAGGTCGCGACATCGATGTGCTCGGTATGCAGCTCTGCGCCGCAGACGGCGATCCCTATCGAGCCACCGCCTGCCTGGACGTCGTACGCAAATATGGCAAGCCGATGTGGGTCGTCGACCTGGTCGACTTCACGTCGGGCGTCCATTCGGGACTTGCCGCGATGGACAAGGCCAGCCAGGCGGTTGTCGCCCACGGAGCGGAAGGGATTGTCTACTGCGGTTGGCATTTAACCGTCGTGCCCGACTACAGTTTCTGGCCCGCCTTCTCCACACCAGGACTTCAGCGGATGATCACCATGGCTCAGGAAGGCATCCAACGCACTCGTGGCCTGACGATTGATCCCCGCGCGGCCTTGATCCACACGATGATGCCGCTCTCTCCGAGCGACGACGAGCAAAGCGGGAACGACTTCCGCAGTTTCATGGGCTGGTACAAGATCTTGCAGTCAATGCAGGAGACGTTCGACGTCGTAACACTCCGTGAACTGGAGCTGAATCCCGACGCTCTGGCACGCTATCGCTATGTCATCGTGCCCGACTGCCGCTGCCTGCCTCGGCAGGCCTTGGCGACGCTGTCCGCTTATGCGGCCAACGGTGGCCGGCTGATCGCGGCCGGAAGATTCGCCCAGAGTGACGAGCACGGCCGGGAGATCGAGGGGACGCGGCGTGATCTCTGCCCACGGACACAACTTGCCGATTTCGGACGCGACTATGCTGGAGTCTTAAAGCGGGACCGGCATGCCGGCAACACGCCCCCTCTGTTCCTGTGGCGCCCCGACAGTCCGGCAACCGAACAGGCTCGTCTGGCCGCTCAGCAAGCGGTGCGGAACTACCTGCAGCAAGCCGGGATCCTGCCGCGGATCGAACTCCAGCAGGACGCCCCGCAGATCCACTGCGTCTTTTGGCAGAGCAACACCAGGCAGCTGGTCTACCTGGTGAATATGGGTCAGCAAAAGGCCGGCAGCAACGTGCTGCAGATAAGAGACTGTCCTCACGGGACCTTGCAGTTGCGCGCCGATATGGCGGTGGTCCCGTCTCAGAGCACACTGGTCAATGGCGTGCGGCAGATTACGTTGCCCGAATTCGAACACTGCTGTCTCGTGGAACTCAGCGCACCGGGCGTAGAATAGGACCGGCAGACGGGGCTGATATTAGACGGTATTCCCGTGAAGTGGTTCTACGAATGACGGTCGAGTGGCACTTGCTTCGCCAGTGCGAAGTGACGTTATCTTTTCGTTCGACTGTCGCGCTGACAAATGCGACCAGCCTGCTCGCGGTCGATGAGCGGCTCGACGAGGTGGCTGCCCGTCATCGCGCGGCGCAACTGAGTTCGTCTATTAGCAGACCCGTCGACGACAACCACCGTCAGGGCTTTGGGAAAATCCACACAGGCTTGCGTGATTCCAGCTTCAGCACTGGCAGAGCCAGTGCCACCTTACGCGAAGCCGGCTTCTTCGCTGGCCTGCTGGACCCAATGGTCGAAGGCGGACACGTAGTCGGCGTGGACGCGCAAGAGATGCTCTCGAATCGCGCCAATCTGCTCCGGGTTGGCCTGAATCAGCTTGAGTACGTCGGCGAGGTCCTGAGTTCGGCTGGCGGCAAGCTTCAGTTCGATCAGAGCCGGCAAGCTGGCGTATCGCAGCACCGTTCCCGACCCACCGATGTGGCTGGGGTGGGGAATTGTCGTCGGGGCCGGCCTGGAGGGCGTTCCAGGCCGTTGGCCCTCGGGAAGAATGTCGACGTCGACCCCCGTCTCGCGATGCAACAACTTGGGCCATCGTCCGGCCGGGACCGGCAGCACCTGGAAGCCGGCAAGACTGGCCGCCTGCAGAAATCCCTCCACGTGCGCCGCTGGCAGAACGATGTCGATGTCCTGAGTAACCCGTCCCACGTAACCGTGCCGCCACACTGCCCATCCGCCGCCCACAACGGACTCGCACCCGGTCGCCGCCAGCAGATGATCTAACGCCTTGACGACTCGGCCGTAACGGCCGGGCAAGTCCTGCGGCTCAAACATGTTTTCCCTTCCGACACGAAGCTGGTCGGCCAGATGCAATCGTTCCGTGAGCAAATCCAAGGTCATCTGTCCCATAGTGCTTCACCCACTCGCTGGATAGCCGCCTGCCCACAGCATTATTCTACAGGCACACACTTCGTGGGCCAATCATGGGTGCCGATCGTGGCTCTCGCGCAGGTCCGCAGCAGCCGTACGAAATGACAATCTCGTCGATTCGCAGCAGACGGCATTGCAGCGCCTTGTTCTCGCCCTCCGCGAGCAGGTCGAATCGGTGGCACTGGCTTCGCCAGTGCGAAGCGGTGATATCTTCCCATCCGACTATCGCGCTGACAAATGCGACAAGCCTGCTCGAGGTCGATGAACGACTCGACGTGGTGGTTACCCGACATCGCGAGGCACAACTGAGTTCGCCCATCAGAAGCCCCATCGACGACAAACGAACGCATCGCATGGCGAGACGATTTGTTGCCAGGTGACACGATCTCCAACAGAGCTACGATCCGGTCGCCACTGATGTGACGGATCACGAGGGTGCGGCGTTTCAAGACGTAATCGTTCGTCTCCGCCTCGGCGCGAATCCGCGTCCGAGGCGGTATCATGGCAACCGTCATCGTCTGATCGACGGCGGAGCGGTCGGTGCCGGACTCCGTTTCCTGTGTCTCTTGTAGCGTCAGCACATCCGGCCCCAGCGGCCCGGCAATCGGCTCGGCCTGCGCGTAGTAATCCGCCGGCAGCAGGCCGCCATTCAACACATTGCGGAACTCGGTGATCCAGGCCATGTGGAAATCGTGCCAGGTTCCGGCCGACACTCGGGTCCAGTCATGAATCGGCATGGAAGACCTCCGTCCAACGATCGCGGCAAACAACCTGTTGTTACATTCTATCCCGCGCTAGTACCGTTGGACACGGGCGCCAACTGTTCCAGCGGAGTCCCTCATGGAGGTGATGAGCGAGAGGAATTCGGCAACTCTTTCTCGCGTCCGGCGCCGACTGCGGCGATCGGGGCGAATCGCCGTGTTGACTCCGGCTCCGCCAAGGACGGTCGCCTGACGCGGGGCCAGGTCGAGGGCTTTGGACGGGATTCGCCTGATAGGCGGGCAGTGACCCAAACACGTACCCTTCGGCGTCCTGACGGAGAATCCCTGCTGGAGCATCACGGTAATCGACGTTAGCTTGCCGCATCGGATCGCTTCTGGGTCAGCGTGACTTCGAGTCCGAGTACGCTGGCGATCTTGGAGAGCTGCTCAAGGGTGGGGGGGCCCCGACCACTTTCGAGTGCGGTCAATCTCCGAACACGCACCCAGGCTGGCATGATCTCGCTGTTGACGTCATTCCACTGGTCATTGTTTGCTATATCGTTCATCATGGGAGACGGCGTGACGCGTCATTGTGACCATTAATTGGGAACCCCAGTGGGTCCACCACAGGAACTCAGCAAGAGGTGAGGGTGCCGATGAGTATCAGGCTGCAGCTGGTGCATCCACGCGATGAGATCATGGCCACCATGGAACGGATCTATCGCTATCGGATGACAACGACGTCGGGAGGGAACCTCTCGATTCGTGAAGGCAACGGAGACATATGGATCTCGCCGGCTCGCGTCGATAAAGGGAACCTGACGCGGGGCGACATTGTCTGTGTCCAACCCGACGGCACGGTGCTGGGTCCGCATCGACCGTCGTCCGAATACCCGTTCCATCAGGCGATCTATGCAGTGCGCCCCGATGTGCGTGCGATCGTACATGCCCACCCGGTGGCACTGGTCGCCTTCAGCATCTGCCATCGGACGCCCGATACGCGACTCTTCCACCAGGCACACCACGTGTGCGGCACACCTGGATTCGCTCCGTATGCACTGCCGGGCAGCGTCGCACTGGCCAGCAATATCGCCGCCTCATTCCGAGCAGGCTCAAACTGCGTCGTGCTGGAGAATCACGGCGTAGTGGTCGCTGGGGATTCGCTGTCGGAGGCCTTTCAGCGATTTGAGGCGTTGGAATTCGCCGCCAAGACCATTATCAAGGCGAGCAACCTGGGCGAAGTGCGCTATCTGTCCCAGCAGCAACTCCTTCGGGCACAGAACCGGCGCGTGGAACTCGCTGCATGTGAGGCGCAGGAGGCGAATACGGCGGAGAAAGAGCTGCGAAGAGAGCTGAGCGAGTTTGTTCGGCGCGGGTATCGTCAGCGACTGCTGATCAGTACCGAAGGGAGCTTCTCGGCGCGGCTCGATACCGACTCGTTCCTCATCACTCCATCACGCATCGATCGGGGCGTGCTGAATATCCACGACTTCGTGCTGGTGCGCAACGGCTGTTGTGAACGTGGCCAGCAGCCCAGCCGTGCCACGCTCGCTCACCAGGCGATCTACCGGCGTCACCCGTCAATCCAGTCCATCGTTTTCGCTCATCCAGTCAATGCGACGGCCTTCAGCGTCACGGCGACCGAGCTGGATGCGCGCACGATTCCGGAAAGCTACATCTTCCTGCGCGACGTGGCTCGCGTTCCCTATGGACTGCACTTCCAGGAGAATGAGGACATCGCCGACTATGTCTCCCCGACCGCTCCCGCGGCAATCCTGGAAAACGACGGTGTACTGGTTACCGGCAAGAGTGTGCTGGATGCCTTCGATCGTCTGGAAGTGCTCGAGTCGACCGCCGAAGCGATCATTAATGCCCGCCCGCTCGGCCCCTTGGCCGCCATGCCGGACGCCACGATCGATGAACTGAAACAGGCGTTCCTGAAGCCCTGACGCGTCCTGCCGGTTTTTCTGCGCGTCTTAGCGTACGACGTCGTCCGCCCCGTGACCGGGAAAAGAGCTCACGCGAAGGCGCCAAGATGAGAAGACGCGGAGAAAGGACGTGACGTGAAGAGAAGGCCAGTGGCTCTACCAGCGACCTTCCAGCCCCACGTTGGCGCCATGCAGCCAGTAGTCGGTTTCTGCGAAGCCGAAAACGGGACGCAGGGGGCCGGCCAGTGGTGAGATTGGAGGAGGAAGCTGATCGGGGTTGATGTCCAGATCAATCTGATCGCCCGGCCGCACCACGGTTCCCCAGTAAATGAACGAGTAGCCGACAGTGGCGCGCAGTCGCGGGAAGATGGCGAACCCCACAGTAACGCCCAGCTCGGGGATCACGGCAAACCGGTTGCGGGAATAGGTGCCGATATTCGATGGCAGCGCGAGCAAGCCACTATCGTAGAAGACGGAGTCGCCGCCCGGAATCGATGCGCTCGTAGCGCCTTGGATCGTCACTTCCTGCTGCACGTTGCCCACCGCCGTCTTGACCAGCAGATCGACCGACCACTTCCCCCAGCCAGCCTGCCACGTCATGCCGAGGTCACCGCCATGGAACTGATTGCGGGTATCAAACTGATCGCTGATCAAGAAACTCACCGGAATGTCCGATCCGATGGATGTCAGATTCTCACTGATCGCCAGTCGCTCGGTCAAACGCATGTGACGGTATCCCAACAGCACATCGACCCGCGAAAAACCGGTTCCCTGATCGCCACAGAATGTCTCACCCGCCATCAGCTCTCGAAAAGCGAGACCAGCCGATTGCAGTTGAGAACTCGCGGTTACCGTCACATCACCACCGAGCACACCGGGATAGGCAATCAACTGCGAGTCCTGGCGGGCCGGCGGATCGAAATCTTCGGTAAAGGGATCACGCGGATTGATGTTGAAGAACGGCCGGGCCAGAATGTCCGTCGTCTCACTGCTGGCCGAAAACATCTCACTCCCGTTGGCCAGCGTGAAATACTCGCCTTGCACGCCGTAACGGTTCTTGGCATCAAACCACACGCCCCCACGAAAACGTAGGCCGTTGCGGCCGCTGGTGAAGATGTCTTCGGAGCCATACAGAATCTGCGTGTCCGGCTCCCCCAGTACCCCCGCATCCTCCCGCGCCGTTCCTGTCGGGCTGGTTGTGACAAGCGGCGGAATGTGCATGCCGTTGGCAAACCAGTACAGGTACTCAGCACTCCCCCACACCCAACCTCGCGGTCCCCACGACTCGGGAACCAACCGGTCGGACACCGCCACGGGAGCGGTTGCGACCTGAGGCACCGCCACCGGCTGCAAATGTCCTGTCTGAGCAATTTGGCCAGGAATAGCCGGGTCGAAGAGGGAGCGAGTGGTAACGGTACCGGCCGGCTGCTTCGGCAGAGCCAGCTCGTCCACCCACAGACGTGTCTCCGCACCGGTACGCAGCGTTGATTCGCGCACCGTCGCTTCCACGTTCTGCCCTACAAAACTGTTCATGTCGAGCGATTTGCGCGGAATCAGATAAGCCTCCGGCTGGCCGTCAGCTCCCACCAGCACATAGCCTTCCGGACGCAACTCCAGTTTGCCCACCATGACATACTGACCGGTGCGCGGTGTGGCGGCAATCTCCAGAGGTTCCACGAGCTTCGTGAGCTGCGCCTGGCTCACGCTCGGCACACAGAACAACACGCCAATGACAAGGTTCTGCCAGGCAGATCGGTAACGATCGCACATGACCGGATTCCGGCATCAAGAAGAGATGGCACGATTCGGCATCGTGCAGAAAAAGGAGTCGGCGACTTGTAGCGGAAAAAACAACTTTCCGCAAGATCGAGCTCAAGTTTCTCGATCGGCCGGCCGAGCCGCGAACTCAGGACCCAGATTGGTCCACACTGCTTCCTATCGCGTGTCTGCTGAGCCTCCGTCGGTATCACGCTGACAAAACGTGCACCAGCGCTCAACAATGACACTGCCGGCGCCCCCAACCGCCTCATCGGCTGACTCTGCATGCTCAGCCCCCAGAGGCAGATCAGAACCGGAGCAGACGCCAAACTTGGTCCGACGAGTCGACGATGGCCTTGTCGACCAGCGCGGGCCAAGTCGCCGCAGAGCCCGCATCCTTCCCAGCCGAAGAATGAGAAGCGGCCAGATTCGAAGCAGGCACGGTGGCGACCGCAGTAAGTAGTGAACGCGTCGTAGATTGCACGGAGCTTGTCGCGCCAGAAGCAGGACTTCCCGCGTCGGCATCCGAATCACCCGCTCCGGTCGTCGTAGTGGCACCCGGCGAGCCGAGCAGATCGCGACCGGAAGTGAGTACTCCATCGTCCGGCACGTCAACAGATCCACTGGGAGGAGTACCCGTGCCTGAGGATGCATCGGTGGGGTCAGGATCAGACGGCTCTTGACCGTCACCAGGAACCGGACCATTCGACACGTCAGGCAAGTCAAGAACACGCGGCACCGTGGTGTTCGGCGGTTGGCTGGTACCTGGTTCCACGGTGTCTGGATCGGGATCCGACACGGGGTCATCGTTATCCGACGAGGAAGCCCCCGATGAATCGCCGGCCAAGGGAACGCTGGGAGGTGTTGTGCCCGGTGAATCGGGAACCGTGGGTGGTGGATTGGTCGGAGGATTCGGACCGATCGAAGTGCGCCGCTTGAGAATAATCGTGACAACTGACGCCTGGGCGGAGAGCGTTGACTGTGGCGAGAGCAATTCTCCCTCAGGGGCGTCAGCGGAAGCCTGCATGCTCATAGCAGTGACGCTTGCCGGATAGCAGATCGTTTCTCCCCACACCGTGTGTTGATCCAGGACCAGATCGGCTCGGGGCGCCCAAGCAAGCGGCTCAGTCGTCGAACTCGTACGGACCGGAGTGGCACCGGCCGAATCAATCACCTGAATCACGGTCGCCGGCAGATTCTGCTGAAGGCGACGAATCAGAAGTTCTTCACCAGCTCGGACGTCGGAAGAAATGTCTGCAGACGTCGGGGTACCTGTACCGGTTAGAAGGGAACGTATCTCGAGCGTTTCCAGATGCGGCAAGCGTGGCAAGCGACGGCGACCTGATAAAGAAACCGCACCTCGATGCTTCTCCCGACGGCCAACGCTTAGTAGCTTCTTCACTTGGCGCAACATAACGACATACCCCGATACGGACATCGAAGAGAAGACTCCGTCGACTCAGCCACGCCGTCCATAACAGCGTCTGATGGGCCTCGCCTAGGATATGTATCTGGCGGTGGCCGAGTTACTGGGCGGGCGCCGGTCGGAATCGACCATTTGACTTGCATCCGTCCCTGCGGGGAAAACTTGTAACAGAGACCGATGCAGAGGTCAATGTCACAGCCACCTTGCCTCACGAGGCAGTTGTCTCACGAGGCACACCGAAAACTGGCAGGGGCACACCGCAGCGAAGTGGTGTGGAAATAGGGAATGCGACAATGCCGCAATGCGACAATGCCACAATGACACAATGGGCTTCGGCGTGGCGGCAACGCTCCCACTGCAGCGTGTCAGAGAGCGTTTTCTCCTTGGTCATTGGGCATTCGTTGTTCGATATTCTGCGGTTCAGACCGCTGGAAACGCCGGGCGTCGCTTCAGTTGTCGCATTGATGCACTGTCGCATTGATGCATTCCCTATTCCCCGACCACTTCCCACCGGCCGGTCCGGGCCCAGCTCGCGTCTTCCCCTTGCACATTGGGCATTCCTTGTTCGATATTCTGCGGTTCAGACCGCTGGAAACGCCGGGCGTCGCTTCGGTTGTCGCATTGATGCATTGTCGCATTGTGGCATTCCCTATTCACCGACCACTTCCTACCGGCCGGTCCGGGCCCAGCTCGTGTCTTCCCCTTGCACATTGGGCATTCGTTGTTCGATATTCTGCGGTTCAGACCGCTGGAAACGCCGGGCGTGAAGGCTTCCCCCACCGGCGATTTCTACCCCCTCTTCCCCCCCGCTCTGCGACCAATAAGTTGCCCGCCTCTCCTAATCCGGATAAAATACGCATTCATTGCGAAACGAGCGTCTCGCCCCAACTTCTTTGCTGACGCGGGCATGGAAACCCAACCGCTTTGATCACACCTTTTCAGCGAAAGTTCCCCCTATGGATGGGCCCACTCCGAATCGACTCCGCCGATCGCGTTCTTCCTACCCCCAGACCAATCCCAGCTACGTTGGTCGGAGCCCTGTGCGACCGAAACGAGGGAGCCGGCGACGCGCTATGACTTCTCGACGGCTGCATACGGAGCCGCTCGAGGCTCGCTTGCTGCTGGCCGGCGATATGACGGTCCGCTTCGCATTTGCGGACATGGGAGGAGAATCCAGCGATTTCCTGATGGTGGGAAGTGACTATACGCTGCAGGTGTACGTACGCGATTCGCGCAGCCAGCCCACTGGGGTTCAACAAGCGTATTTCGATGTGAACTACGATTCTTCGCTGATCTCGGTGACTCAGGCCGTTGCGGCGGGTGCCCAGTATCAATTGCAGTCAGCCGGTGACACAACGACGGATGGCTTGATTGACGAAGCGGGTGGAGCTGACTCGGACACCACACCGCCCACACCACCGGGGACTGAGCTGTTGTTGTTCACGGTTCCGATCCGTGTGGAGTCGGCTGGCACGCTGCAACTGACAACGGACCTGTCGGAGCTCACAGCCAGGCTGCCCAAGTTCTTCCTGAGTGAATCGGTCGTTCCGTTGGGGAGCATCGAGTTCGTGGGCACGAGCATTACGATTCGCGACGCCGCGATTATCATCTCCCCCACAGCCGGTCTGCAGACCAGTGAACTGGCGGGCACCGACAGTTTCCAGATCTCGCTCCAAACCGCCCCCTCGTCGAACGTCACGATCAACCTCTCGTCGAGCGATACGAGCGAAGGAACCGTGTCGCCGGGGAGCGTGGTCTTCACTCCCGTGAATTGGAGTATTCCGCAAACGGTCACCGTACAGGGAGTGGACGACGCGGTGGCCGACGGCAACATCAGCTACGAGATTGTGACGCAGCCGGCAGTGAGCAGCGACACGCACTACAGCGGGCGAGACGCGGCGAACATCTCGGTCACCAATATCGACAATGATACGGCGGGCATCACGGTTCAACCGACCAGCGGCGAGACGAGCGAAAGCGGCTCGACCGAGACCTTTCAGATTGTGCTGGACAGTCAGCCGCTGGCGAACGTCACGATCGCCGTGGCATCGGGCGATCCGAGCGAGGGTACGGTTGCGCCAAGCGGTGTGGTGTTCACGGCAGAGAACTGGAACGTACCGCAGGTCGTTACCGTAACTGGCGTGAACGATAATGTGGCCGATGGCAATCAGGTCTACTTGATCGTGACGGAAGCGGCAGTGAGTCTCGATCCCGAGTACAACGGCCGGTCCGTGGCCGACGTGTCGATCACCAACCTGGATGACGATGCCGCCGGCATTACGGTCCAGCCGACGACCGGCCAGACGAGCGAAGCTGGAGCAACGGCCAGTTTCTCCATCGTGCTGACGAGCCAGCCGCTGGCGGACGTGACGATCGACCTTGCCTCGAGCAACCCGGCGGAAGGTACAGTGTCTTCCAGCAGTGTCGTCTTCACACCGGTCAACTGGAACACGCCGCAGACCATTGTGGTGACGGGCCAGGACGATAACATCTCCGATGGCAACACAGCCTATTCCATCATCACGTCGGCGGCCGTCAGCACCGACTCGGCCTACAACAACCGGACCGTCGCCGATGTCTCGCTGACCAACGTCGACAATGATTCCGCTGGCATCCAGGTAGTGCCCACCACCGGGCAGACAAGCGAAGCGGGTGGAACCGCCACGTTCGCCATCACGCTCAGCAGTCGTCCGACTGCCAGCGTAACGATCGCATTGAGTTCCAGCGACACGAGCGAAGGAACCGTCTCGCCGGCCAGCATCACCATCACTCCGGATAACTGGAACACACCTCACCAGGTGACCGTCACCGGCGTGGACGACCCGGATATCGACGGACTGCAGACCTACACGGTGATGACTGCGCCGGCCGTCAGTACGGATCCGAAGTACAACCAGCGCAATCCGGCCGATGTTACGATCACCAACAGCGACAATGATACGCTGGCAATTATCGTCACGCCACTCACGGGAGAGACGACCGAAGCGGGCGGGACCGCGACGTTCACCGTCGTGTTGGGCAGCCGCCCGGCAGCCAACGTGTCGATCGATCTCTCCTCCAGCGACGTCGGCGAAGGAACCGTCTCACCCGCCACTCTCACGTTCACTGCCGCGAACTGGAACCAGCCGCAGTCGGTCGTCGTCACGGGCCAGGACGATCCGCAGCGTGATGGTGACATCGCTTACCATATCGTCACCTCCAATGCGCGAAGTGACGATCCGAACTACAATAACCGCACTGTCGAGGACGTCGCCGTTACCAACCTGGACGATGATGTGGCGTCGGTCGTAGTCACACCAATCACAGGACTGGTTACCGGCGAAGACGGACGCACGGCGACCTTTACCGTACGACTCTCCAGCCAGCCGACAGCGGATGTCACGCTCACCTTGTCTTCGAGCAACGTCAACGAAGGGACAGTCAGTCCTGCTTCGTTGCTGTGGACAACCGAGAATTGGGATCAACCGCAGATCGTCACCGTCACCGGGGTCGACGACAGCGTGGATGACGACGACGTTTTGTATACGATTGTCACCAGCGCGGCGGTCAGCACGGACAGCTTCTACAACAATCTCGCGGTCGACGACGTGCAGGTTGTGAATCAGGACGATGATCAGGCCGCGATCCTTATTTCTCCCACGTCCGGACTGGTGACGAGCGAGGCGGGTGGCCAGACATCCTTTTCGGTCGTCCTGACGACTCAGCCAACAAGCAATGTGACAGTGACCGTGACGAGCGACGATGCATCGGAAGCGACCGTGACGCCAGGCCAGCTCACGTTCACTCCGGCCAATTGGAACAGCGTGCAGCAGGTGACGGTCGTGGGAGTGGATGATTCATGGGTCGACGGTGACGTCGCCTATACGATCACCGCACGCGCCAGCGGCGGGGACGAGGTGTTCCAGAACCTGTCACCGACCATCATTTCGGCCATGAACCAGGACAACGACACCGCGCAGCTGATCCTCTCTGCCGCCAGCAGTTCCGTGGTGGAGGGAACCGGCGAGATCATGACTCCCGCCACGTTCACCGTCACGCTCGTGGGAGCCGTGGAAGGCGGACTGACGGTGGCGGTAGCCACCATCGACGGCTCGGCCACTGCGGCGGGCAACGACTACGTCAGCCTGAGCGATACGCTGACATTTGCCGGCGCTGACGACGAATCGCATTCCGTCAACGTCAGCGTAGTGGCCGACGACATGCTCGAACCGGACGAAACATTCCAGGTATCATTGGGCGTGTTGGGAGGCATCAGCGCTTCGGCCGCAGCGCGCATCACGCTTTCCGATTCGCCGCTGCAATTCACCGTCGTCGATGACGACGAACCGGTGATCTCCTTCTTCGCCGTATCGCAAGAGGAAGGAACTGGCGAAACGGCCAGCGTCTTCGCCTTCGACGTCGTCTTGTCGAATCCCGTTCAGGGTGGACTCACCATTGAGTACTCCACGAGCGACGGCACGGCCACGGTGGCCGGTCATGATTACGTCGCCAAGAGCGGTCTGCTCGAGTTTCTGGGCACGGCCAACGAAAAGCACACAATCGAGATCACGGTGAATGCTGACAACGCGGTCGAGCGCGCCGAGAGTTTCACTGTATCGCTCGACAAGATCAACTTCCTCGATCCTGCCCTGGCCGAGGTGATTGAGGCGGAGGGCGCCTCGCAGACCGGCACGATCCTCAACGACGATACGGCCACGATCGCCTTCGAACTAAGCGACAGCCTGATCGTGGAAACGGCTGACCACCGCCTGATTAATGTTCGGCTGGCGGTCTCCAACGGCGGCACACTGACCGAAGATATCACCCTCGACGTCTCCGTGCTGCCTGGCGGCACGGCGACGTCCCCCGAAGACTTCATCCTGTCGCAGACGTCGATCACCTTCCCTGCCGGCAGTCAGGATGGAGCGGTGCAGGCCATCGATGTCGACATCATTACGGATGATGTCGAAGAGGAAGAAGAGCAACTGACGCTGCAACTGACCATGACTGGAAACGGCATGGATGGCGCCGTCGCACTCGTCGCCCCCAGCCAGCACGTCGCAACCATCTTCGAAGATCCGATGACCGCCAGCGTTTCCGGCAAGGTCTGGCTCGATACCAACGGCAACGGTCGGCAAGAGACGGGAGAATTGCCCATTCCCGGCGTCTTTGTGACCCTCAGCGGAATCGATCTGGGAGATCGCGTGGTCGAAATCGTCCGCATGACCGACGCGCTGGGGAACTACCAGTTCACGCAACTCCCGGGCGGCACCTACACGGTTCGCGAATCGCAGCCGGCAGCATTCTTCGATGGCGTCGATGCTTTGGGAACGGTAGCCGGGCAGCGACAGGGACAGCTGCAAAACGATCAGTTCGCCGACATTGTACTCCCACCTGAAGCCCAGGGAGCCAACTATAACTTTGGCGAGTTGCAGCTGGCTCAACCCCCGATCTCCGCGCGCATGTTTTTCGCCTCGTCCTCCACACTCAGCCAGCACATGCGGGAGGTCGTGGCTCGCGCCGAGCAGCTTCGCGGCAACACCGCCCAAGCAGAGGCCATCCGGCACGTCGAATCGGTGGAAATGCGACGCATCGCGAACCTGGTCACCCTGACCGGAACGACTCAGGATGATTGGTTTTCGTTCGTTCCGGCCGGCAGTCTCGAGGCAACCGACTCCACTCGGCATGCAGTCACCATCAACGGACTGACATGGGACTTCGCCGCCGAGCAGATCGATCAGGTTCTCTTCCTCGGCGGCGAGGGAATGGACGAGCTCGAACTGCTCGATTCTTCTCTCGATGATTCGCTCGCACTCAGTCACGACCAGGCGATCCTCAGCAGTGCGGATTTCCGCCTGGAGGCCATGGCCATGGAACTGGTTCGCGCCACCTCTTCATCCGGAGGAACCGATACGTTTACCCGCGACGAAGTGGAAATGATCGTTCAGCTGGAGGGCCCCTGGGTCGAACCGCCTGACGAGCCTGCTGAGCCGCTACGCGCGCGCCGGCCGTAGCCCTGCTCATCCCCGAAGGAGCGCCTGCAAAACCGTGCGTATCCCCTACTCGTGCTCAGCGCCAGCGGTGCTCGTGCTCAGCGCCAGCGGTGCTCGTGCTCGAGGGCAACGCTCGGCTGACGCTCCCCGCGTGGGAACCGGATGACCGGATTGACGAGTACGAGTACGAGCACGAGCAGGAGCACGAGGGAAAGACAAGTACCGAAGTTGTTTCTTCCCGCCTTGCTACGTAGGCATACTCGCGCAGAGCATGGGGATATCGCCCCCAGGGCAGGTCACGCACTGAAGTGCGTGCTACGCGTTAACGCACGTAGACCGTCTTGATATTGACGAATTCGCGGATACCGAAGTGCGAGAGCTCTCGTCCATAACCGCTCGCCTTCACTCCGCCAAAGGGGAGTCTTGGATCGGAGCGCACGAAGTCGTTTACGAAGCAACAGCCGGCGTCGAGTTCTTCGGCGGCAATGCGTTCGCCTTCGGCCAGATTGCGTGTGAAGACAGCGGCCCCCAGTCCGAAACAGGATTCGTTGGCACGACGAATGGCCTGCGCATCATCGGCGACCGGGATGATCGCCGCGACTGGCCCGAAGAGTTCTTCATCACACGCCGGCATGCCGGGCCGGACGTCGGTGAGTACGGTGGGAGGATAGAACGCACCGGCCCCATCTGGGATTTCGCCTCCGAGCAGGCATCGCGCCCCCTGCTGTACGCTCCGCTGGACCTGCTCGTGAAGCAACTGGCGCAGATCGTGTCGGGCCAGCGGCCCCACTTCTGTCTCGTCCAGCAGCGGATCGCCCATCTTCTTCTGACTCATCTGCTCCACCATCTGCTGCTCGAACGCCACAAGCTGCTGGGTAACCACCAGGAATCGTTTCGCGGCAATGCAGCTTTGACCTCCGTTGAGCAGCCGGGCGGTAACACAAGCCTTGACGGCCTGATCCACGTCGGCGTCCTTGAGAATCAGATAGGGATCGCTGCCACCCAACTCCAGCACGGTCTTCTTCAATGCCCCGCCCGCCACGCGCGCCACTTCCTGCCCGGCAGCGGTGCTCCCGGTCAGTGTCACTGCCGCCACATGCGGATGCTGAATGATATCGGCCACACGGCGGCTGCCAACGAGCAGATTGGTAAACACGTTCGGCGGAAAACCTGCGCTGCAAAATGCCTCTTCGATAGCGACGGCACATTGGGGGACGTTGGAGGCGTGTTTGAGCAGCGCGACGTTTCCCGCCATCAGTCCCGGAGCGGCGAAACGAAAGACCTGCCAGAACGGGAAATTCCACGGCATGACGGCCAGAACGATTCCCAGCGGTTGAAACGTGACAAAGCTGTGATGCGCGTCGGTTGCCACCGGCTCATTGCACAGGAACGTCTCGGCATGTTCGGCGTAGTATCGACAGACCCACGCGCACTTCTCGACCTCGGACCGTCCCTGCGCCAGGGGCTTGCCCATTTCGCAAGCCATCAGCCGGGCGTAGGTCAGGGCATTTTCCTGCAACCGATCGGCCAGAGCGTACATCAGTTCCGCGCGCCGAGCGAAACGGGTGCGTCGCCAGGCCAGAAACGCTCGTTGAGCATCGCTCAGGATCATCTCGACCTTTCCCTCCGACAGCTCCGAAAATCTGCCCAGCACTTCTCCTGTGGCGGGATTGATCGATTCGATACCCACGGACGTCTCCTTACCACACGACAAGTTCTCACAACACGACAAACAACATGGATTGTCCAGCGGTTCACAGGGTTGGCCCGTGGACGGCGGGTCGCCGAGGCGTCTGAATCGCAGAAGATCGAACAAGGATTGTCCGCTTTCCAACTGGAAGAATCACGTTTGCAGTCCCCGGCGATCGCTCGCTGGGTCGCTCAAGCGATGCTTCCTCTTTCTTCTTCATAATTGCGGCTGCTTGTGCGATATTCTACGGTCTTCTGTCGGATTCCTTGTTCAGCGTCGTGCTACTTCGTAACAGAGGACGGCTCCATGCGGCTCCCACGCTCCGACGTCGGCCGTGAATACCAGTTGTCCCTCCGACACACGTGCCGGAACCACGTCGAGTCTCTTGCCACTGGTCGCCAATGCCCAGACCTGATAGTCACTCGGCTGATCCACCCGCAAACGGACTTCGGCTTTGCCCGCGCGTACCAGGTGCGGCAATTCGCCCCACTGCAACAACGTCTGGCGTGCCCGTTCGGCATATTGGATGCCCGTGTTCTGGAGGTCGGTCAGATGCGTGACCAGCATGCGCCGGCTCTGAGTAATCGGCAGATCATCCAAGGCGCTCACCCAGACAGTCGCCTCGGTATCCTGTACCGCCACTTGCACGCCATGAGTCGTCTCGATCGTTTCGCCAGCCGGGGCGAACCCGCCGGCAGTGCGCGGCGTATCGAGCACCATCACATCGCGAGGCGCATCGATGGTGATCTCCCCTGTCTCACACTGAAAGACGTTCCGGGCGGGATCGGTCCTGTTCTGCCGCGACAGGATCTGTTGCTCCCTGAGAAGTGACACAATATCGTCACTATTCATCTGATATGGATTACGCCCACCCACGAATCGCGACTGAGTGTAAGCGGTTGCTGGCGTCGCCCAGCCCAAGGGGAGTACGATATCCTGCGGCTGTGGCTTGGCAGGATCGGCAACCAGTGAGGTGCCGACACGAGTCACCCACGCCGCCCAATGCCAGCGTGGTGCCAGACTTGGCACGGGCTGCTCCGGACGCGTCAGATCCTGCTCGGTCATCGCGATCGTCACGCTGTGGGGCGCTGGCTGCATGTCTCCACGCAAGAACAGGCAGATGCTCGCACGTTCGGCGGCCTGGCTCAGCGGGTCCGAAGCCATATTGAAATAGTCGAGTCGACCGGGTCGAGTGATATCTTCCCGGTTATGCGAATAGGCGAATCGCCAGATGGCCCCCCAGTCCTGAATGGCTCCCATGGCACCGGTCAGTATCCCGCCGACTCCGCGATAACGCCCCGGCCCCGAGAAGTTGTATTCCGACACGGTAAATGGCTTGTCAAACAACCTCGTGAAAGTCACCGTTCGTCCGCCACTCGCCCCTCCTGCCACAGGACTGCTGTTGGGACAACGACTGGGGAGTCTCCACGGTCGCTCGATGAACTCCGGATGATCCACGTAGAAGTGATCATCGACATAGTCCATTTCACTGCGCACCAACTGGGTTGTGAGGGGATTGGTCCAGGCGTTCATGTTGGTGATCAATGCGCGTACACCGAGCTCTTCCTGAAGGAATTTGCTGGCACGCACAAGGAAATCGCGCTCCAGGTGTGTCAGGAACTCCGTTCGATCCGACCCGCGCCGACCCCAATCATTTCCCGCCCCCTCCAGCGAAACCGTGCCTTGCAGAGGATCTTCGTCACTCTGCAGCGAGTCGCCCCAGGCAGCGGCCAGCCCCTCACGGTCGCGATACCGGTCCTGCAGCCACTGGTTCCAGGCCTGCCGGTAGTCGGGGATCTCTCTGATCAGCGGCAGGTAATTGCCCAGATTGCCTTCATTGATCAGCGACAACCAGGCAAGTGCCGGTTCAGCTGCATAGGATCGTCCGGTGTACGGATTGACGTGTGTCAGCAGTTGGCGGGCAAACTCTTTCCAGTTCTCATAGGCCGCTGGATTGATTACCGCCAGCACCTTGAAGGCGTTCATCGCGTCTCGCTGAATCCCCGTCGCCTCGGGCGCCAGGTCCGTAACGTCCACTGGACGGGACACGAACAGATCGGTGGTCACATAGATTCCGCGTTGGATCAGCGCTGCGACCAGGTAATCGAGCTGATCGAGTTTGGTCGCATTGAGTTCAGTGCGGCCTGACGCCGGCCGGCCTGAAGAAGGCTCAGTCAACTCGCCTTCATAGTGATGCAGCCGCACAGTGTTATAACCCAGACGGGCCAGTCGGTCGGCCAGCCGATCCGCCTGATCGTGCGGGAGATAATGCGCAGAGAAACAGAGATTCACTCCATAGAAGCGCACCGGCTTGTCGGGCTGCTGCTCGAAAACCAACGTACCGTCCGTCTTGGCCTGGAGCCACCCATGCTTGCCGGCTGGAGCATCTTGAAGTCCCATCGCAGAGAAATCCAACGCGGTCCCCGGGATGATATCCAGGTCGAGCTGCAGTGGAATCCAATCCTGGCCGGCCACGATCGTCACCGGATTATCTCGAATCACATCCACTCCCGCCGGAGCCGACAACGCGAACGAAACCTTGACCGGCACTTCTTTCAGGAAAGGACTCTGCGAACTGGACGAACGGTGCATGCGAATGACAAACGACGGCCCCCATTGTCGGTTATCCTGCAGCAGAACGGGCGTGGGCTGCGGGAACGAGAACTCGAATCGGATGCCGTTGGTCAACTCGATCTGGAGTCTGCGAATCGAGCCGTTGAACAGCTGTGTCTCGCCGAAGTCTTTGGGAAACGTTCCTTCCCGGCCATCGGCTTGCCAGGTTCCGCCTGCCAGAGTGGCAATGTCGAACGTCGCGGCTACGTGCAGTGAATTCAGCGTCACGTCCTGGTGCGGAACGAACGTGTATTGAGCCTCCAGTTTGCCAGAGGCCGAAGTAATGCGCGCTTCGCCCGCAATGTCGCCGCCGCCTGGAATCGCCAGCCGCAGTCGCTGCACGCTATCGGATCCCGAAGGATCGGGATCCGAGGTGGCCGAAGCAGAAACCCATTGGGCGTTGAAGAGCCCGGCCTCGAACTGGCAGATCCTCTCTCGCCCCGCCGACAACTCGACCCGTCCCGCTCGGCCCACGAGGGCCTGCAAATTACTTCCGGCCGACGAACCACTGCTTTGGACCACCACCAGTACCGCGAGCATAATCAAGGATGTGCGACCACCCATCTGCCATTCCTCCAGAATCAGGGCGAGAATCTCCAGGCGCAGCCACTTCTTCCGACCATTCTAGAGTCGGCCGGTTCCGGCGTGTACCACGCCCGTGGCGAGTAGAGCCGTTCCGGTTGATCGATCGCAACTTCGGTCGTCAGCAGCAGGTTGTGTGGGGCGTACTAGATGGTATGCAGGAAGAGCGACGAGGCGGCGATCCTCCGCGTTGCTCCGGCGCCCTGGCCGAAGGTCCACCTGTACTGAATTCACAGCGAGCGAAGGTGCGTCGTCGTGCAGAGAGGAAGGCGGAGTAACTGACGGACCAGGCATGCACGTCCGTCCGGCCCAGGTGCTCACTGTCGCAAGCGGACGGTGACGAAATCAAAAGGGCGACCGCTCACACTGAACGGTCGCCTCATGATCTCTCCCTGTTTCTCGTGTTCGGGCGGCAGCAGCGGGGGGATGGAATCGTCCAACCATCCGGTGGTGCCGCCTCGCGTTCCCGCGGGACACCCCGCCAGCCGCCATTGCCGGTCGGCAGCGATGGTCAACTCACACGTCCGGCAAATTCGTCCAATCTCCGTCTCACTCGATCCGTATGCGAGGAGCCGGAGGCGGGGAACACCGTACGTATCGACCACTATACTTCCAGCTTGGAATGGGCCAGCCACAGGTCATGCAGGTTGCAGTAGGAGGTGACAAACACCTGCTTGGAATCGCCCAGATCGGATGCTTTGATTTCGAACGTGGAAGTGGGCTTGTCTTGCCACGAAAACGTCTGGGCACCCAGCACCTGTCCCGACTCCGACACAATCGTATGGCGGACGATGTAATGTTTCTCGGTCATCGGATGCTTCGTCTGGACTGTGAGCTTCACAGTATCGCCGGCCTGTTGGGCTTCAAGAGTCGGAATATGGCCGCCGTCCTTTCCCTTCCAGACGCCCTGACGGTCTTTCGTATAAATAATGTTCTCCGGGATACGCCCCAATAGATCGGCCACTTCCTCGATCTCGGCAGCAAACGTGCCGGGACCTGTTTCGGCCAGGACAGGGACCAGGATTCCCGCGGCCGGACCAACTGCCAACAACTTCAAAAAGTCACGACGTGCGCTCATTGCTGCTTTCTCCTCACAAAAGAGCTCGAAATACTCAATACTCCGCTCGCAGATATGCAACAGCATAAGGCGCCGATAGCGTGACGGCAACTTCCTCGAGTCCTTTTCACATGCTTCCTCGTTCATGACTTGACATGCCGGCCGGGGCAGCTACAAAACCAGAATGGCGACCCACTGCTCGGCCAGTCTCTGGTGCCAGGCCTGACCAATGCTTCCTCGGGATGCTCGCCGCCCAGACCGTGATCTAGCCGGCGGAGCAGCCCCGGTCGGCACGGTCTTGCAGATACTGACTTCCTTGCAGGTACTGCCTTGCAGGCATGGCCGTCCATGAGGGCTGGCGGCTAGGGTTCCCGGCACCTAACCGCTCCTTAACTGAACGGTGTGCGAATTCCCGCGGCGACCGCCTGACGGAACCACGCCACTTCCGGCACAAATGCGGTGGCAGGCAGGCGTATTCGGCAATGCCGCATGCATCCGCGGAAGCTCTCTTGCTGTCTCACGAGTTCTAGTTGCCGTCGGGAGTCGCGTCCTGCCGGCTGCGTATCTTGACCACGATGGCGTGACAGGCCAGACTGAGATAGTGCTGCCTTTGACGGTGTTTTGGAGCGTCAAGACCGGGACCGGCACGGCGGATCATGGTTGGGTCTGTGCAGCTGAATCGTGCGAGGAGAAACGGAAATGAGCTTGAGCCAGTCGATTCTGCCGGAGTTTGATCATGAAATGGCCAATACGCGGAAGGTTCTCGAGCGGATTCCGGATGACAAATTGGACTGGAAGGCTCATCCGAAATCGAATTCCATGGGCTGGGTCGGGATGCATCTGGCGGAGATACCGGGCTGGGTAGCCATCACGCTGAATCAGGACAACATGGACGTCGATCCGCCTGGGGGCCAGCCGTACCGAACACCTTCGGCCCAGTCGCGTGGTGAGATCTTACGTCGCTTTGACGAGAACGTGGCATCGGCGCGGGCTGTGATCGCCGGCACTTCGGATGAGCAGTTCATGAAGCCGTGGTCGTTGCTCAAGGGCGGCCAGACCATGTTCACTCTGCCACGGATCGGCGTCTTGCGCAGTTTCGTGCTCAATCACAACATTCATCACCGAGCGCACATGTGCGTCTATCTGCGGCTCAACGATATCCCCGTTCCCGCGCTTTATGGTCCTTCAGCAGATGAGTCCGGAATGTGAGCGCCGCAAGGAGAGGCGTCTTGTCGAAGCAGGAGCGGAGCAGTGCGACGGTGGGCGCGAGTGAGCGCGTTCAGATCACTTAGCGCGCAGCGTGCGATGTCGCCCGGATCAACTGGGAGCAGGGCGGCCGGAGGTAGTCAGGCGTGCGTTATCGGAAATTCACCGGCGCGACTTTCGTGCTTCTGGTGCTCTGTGGTTTGGGAAGTGTCACACTCCGGTACCAGGCGCGGTCCGACGCGCACCTGGACCTGGGCGAGACCGCCTGGCGATTGACCTATTACGTTGAGTGCGACGCTCGGCGCAGTGGTGCCGAACTGCGTGTCGCATCGCCGGCCGACACGCGGTGTTGTCGCGTCTTCCGTCAGGATTTTCGACAGGACAATCTGCGCATCGCGCCACGCGGACGGTCTTCGTCACAAGCTCGAGAAATCGTGGAAATCGCCGAGCAGGCGGGAGGCTGCGAATCGATCCTGCAGTTCGACCTGCGGCTCAATCCGCGGGCCCACTGGTCGGGCAATGGCGAGAGGATCGTGCTGGCTGCCAACGAACGGGCTCGTCATCTGGAAGCCACCGACAGTATTCAGGTTCTGCACGAGCAGGTCGTCGCGACCCTGGCTCAATGGCGAACTCCCGGCCTGGACGAAGCAGCCCTGACTCAGCTCGCCTACGAGTATTGTCGGCGCGAACTGGTGACGGACGAACTGGAAGGTGCGGACGATGCAGTCACGGTGCTGGAAGAGCGGCGCGGGTCCTCCCTGGGCTGTATTCGTGTGATGCTGGCGCTCTGCCGCGCAGCTCGAATTCCTGCGCGCGCGGTGGTCGGCTTCATCGTCGATTCACCCGAGCGTTCCACAGCCAGCATCTGGGCCGAGGTATTCTTGGAGAACCGCTGGATTCCTTTTGATCCGGTCAATGGTTACGCCAGGGAACTGCCATTCAACTACGTGCCGGCGCGGCATGGCGATGTCCGCGTGATGGCCACCCGGTGGATGCGTGATGCCGAAATCGAATACTCGCTCGTGCGACTGCCTCGTGCGTCGCTCGGCCCGACCGCGGCGGAACAGCGTCTCAGCGACATCCTCGATCTGACTCGCTTGCCGCTGGCACTGCAGCGGACACTCTCCTTGATTCTGCTGATGCCACTGGGTGCTATGGTCACCTGCATCTTCCGGAACATTGTCGGCCTGAAGACCTCAGGCACGTTCACTCCCACTCTGCTGGCACTGAGCTTCGTGTTTGCCGACTGGCGGACCGGATTAGTGATCGCCGCCACGACTATCGTACTCGGCCTTGTCACCCGATACCTGCTCGACGCTCTGAAGTTGCTGATGCTGCCTCGGCTCAGCATTATGTTGACTCTCGTTGTGCTCTGCATCGTTTATGGAATCTCGACACTGGCCTACCTCCAGGCGACTCCCGGAACACAGGCGATTCTGCTGCCCATGGTCATTCTGACCATGCTCGTCGAGCGGTTCTATCTGACGACGCAGGAGGATGGCGTGGCCACGGCCGTGCAGCACCTGGCCGGGACGGCCATCGTCGGGTTCTGCTGTTACCTGGTATTGTGCTGGGACGCGGTCGCCGAGCTGCTGTTGCTCTATCCAGAAGCACATTTCTTCACGGTAGCTCTGCTGGTTCTGATTGGACGCTATACTGGATATCAGCTGTTCGAACCCTTTCGCTTTCGCCATTTCGTGGACGTGCAACAGGCCTGACTTGAGACTGGGATGAACATCACATTGCGCAACGGTATCTGGCGAAGATCAACGGGAACGGCAGGCACGCACCGCGTTGCAGAGGCCAGCGGCAGCGGGTGCCGACAGCAGGAGGCACTCCCATGATGCGACCTCGTTGGCGATTCTGGGCGTGGCCCTGGGAGCTCCGGCGCCGCGGCGTGCTGGGAATGAACCGGCGCAATGCCGCCTACATCCTGCCTCATAACCCCCGCCCCCATTTTCCTCGCGTCGATGATAAACTGCTGACCAAACAGATCTGCCAACGACATGGCATTCTGGTGCCGGAAACCTATGCGGTGATCGAGCGGCAGGGGGACATCCGGCGTCTGAGGGAAGAGCTGGGCAACCGTGACGATTTCGTCATCAAACCGACTCAGGGCAGTGGTGGACGCGGGATTGTGGTCATCGAAGGCCGACGCGGCGATCAATGGGTGACGACCAGTGGACGTGAGCTGTCTCTGGCAGAAATGCAGTACCACGTTTCTACGATCCTGGCGGGCCTCTACTCGCTCGGCGGGCGAACGGATCGCGCGATCGTGGAACAACGGATTGAGCGCCACCCTGCGTTCGCTCAGGTCGCTGTGGGGGGCACACCCGATGTCCGCGTGATTGTCTACCGCGGGATTCCGGCCATGGCCATGATTCGCCTGCCAACCCGCAGCTCCCGCGGTCGTGCCAACCTCCACCAAGGTGCGATCGCAGCCGGGATCAATCTGCACGAAGGCGTGACCATTGGCGGCGTCCATCGATCGCACACGATCGCTCAACATCCCGACACGGCGGTCCCTGTTGCCGGCCTGCCCATTCCGCATTGGAGAGCATTACTGGAAGCCTCCATCCGCCTGGCTCAGGCGCTGGAGATGGGCTATATCGGCATCGATTTCGTGATCGACGCCATACGCGGTCCCATGGTAATCGAGGCCAATGGTCGCCCCGGCCTCGCCATCCAACTGGCTAACCGGTGTGGTCTGCTACAGCGTCTGGAGGCGATCGATGATCAGCTCGGAATCCTCGATTATTCGGCTGCCACCGCCGCAACAAGACAGCCGTGGGACGTCATCGCCACAATTTCACAGGCCGAGCGGGCCGCATAATGCCCGCAGCAGCCTATACTATGATGGCCCAGTTAAACGTTCGCTCCAACAGGATTCAGTCCGCAGGACTTGGCCCCCTGGGCCTCTTGCGAGCTACGGAGCAGATGACATCCGTCATTCGGGGGAGCAGGCACGCGAGTCGAAAGAGGAGACCAGGAGACATGTCAGGGATCAAGGTCGGGGAGGTCGCCCCCGATATCCACGGCATCGACCAAGGTGGTCAGGTGGTGCAACTGAGCCAATTTCGAGGCCAGCGGACGGTCGTCCTGTTTTTCTATCCGGCCGACGAATCACCCATCTGCACGAAGGAAGCCTGCAGCTTTCGGGATGCGTATGAGACGTTCGTGAGTGCGGGCGCCGAGGTGATTGGAGTCAGTGGGGACAGCCTGGACAAGCACCGGCAGTTTGCGTCACGTCATCAGCTCCCTTTTCATTTGCTGGTCGACACGGATGGCGAGATTCGTCGTGCGTTGGGTGTCCCGCGCAGTCTTGGCCTGCTTCCAGGTCGGGTCACGTATGTCATCGATTCTGCAGGTATTGTGCGGCACATTTTCAGTTCGCAGTTCTCCTCGGATCGTCATGTACAGGAAGCGTTGGAGATGGTGCGGCAACTGAGCGAGGCGGAGTCGGCTGAATAGGCAAGTCGACGCGCAGGGAACTGGGGACGCGGCATGAAAAAGTGGGGGCATCATCTCGGTTCTCTGATCGTCCTGGCCATCTTCCTCGGAGCGGCCTGGCTTCTGTATCACGAACTGCGGAAGTACCACCTGCACGACGTCTTCGCTGCGCTGGCCGCGATTCCGAGCTGGAGAATTGCGGCCGCAATATTGCTGACCGCAGCCAATTACATCGTGCTGATGGGCTACGACTATCTGGCAGTTCGCGCGGTATCGCATCCGCTTCCGTATCATAAGGTGGCACTGGCGTCATTCACGGGCTTCGTCACGAGCTACAACTTGGGAGCTCTGCTGGGAGGTACGTCAGTCCGCTATCGGTTATACTCGGCCTGGGGTCTGTCGACGGTCGAGATTGTGCAGCTGTTCGTGATGCTCGGAATCACGTTCTGGGTGGGAATCTTTGCTCTGGCGGGAATCGTCTTCGTCCTCGACCCGTTTCCGATTCCCCATCAGCTTCATCTGCCGTTTGACAACGTACGGCCGCTCGGATTCGCATTGCTGGCCATTTCCGTGGGCTATGTCGCGTTGACGCTCATCCGGCGAGTTCCGCTGCACATTCGTGGTACACAGATCCAGCTTCCCGGCCTGCGCACGACCTTGCTGCAACTGGCTGTGGCGGCAGCTGACTTGATGATCGCCGCGGGCTGCCTGTTCCTGCTCGTCTCGCACGACCTGACAATCGGTTACGGCGAGTTTCTCGGCATGTACCTGTTGGCGGCCGTGGCCGTCATCATCACGCATGTGCCGGGTGGGGTCGGCGTCTTCGAGCTGGTCGTCCTGACTTTGGCCGCTCCGACAGAGTCGGCGTCCGTGGTGGCAGCGCTGCTGGTGTTCCGCATTATCTACTACTGGCTTCCTCTGGCCGTCGCGATGCTGCTGTTAGCCGGCAACGAGATCTCGCTGCAGCGGTCCCCGGGTTCCCACGGGATCAGGCCGTCTGAGGACTTGACGCATCCATCGGCAAAGGCACCCTGAGTCGGAGTTGGCGTGCCAGTTCTGACAGCTCGCCACACGACGCGGGAATACAGGGGACAATGCGCGACCCGCACTGATGCACCCATCGGTCGACGTGATCGTCGGCGGTCACTTGACCTTCCAGCCCGAGCAGGCAGTTCCATTCCCTCGTGCGCTGACGTGAATACTCCTCTAGCTGTTCGGACGAGCTGCCGCGGCCCAGCGAGTCCGCAATCGCCTCGGCCAGCTCCCGCGCTTCGCGCAGTCCCACATTCATGCTCTGCATCCCCGCCGGCCCCGCCAGGTGCCCCGCATCGCCGGCCAGCCAGACCCGACCTCGTCCAAAGCTGGTGGCCAGACGCTGTTCGAAACGCACCACCAATCGCCAACGGATATCCTGGACCGCCCGGTCGAACCAGGGAGCGCGTTCGGCCAGCAGAGCGCGAAAGCTGCTCTCGTCCAGCGACGGGAAGCGAACACCGCCGATCTCAATGTGAAGCCGGTTCTTGGTCCGAGTATTTACCGGGACCACGCAATCCAGCAGCTCGAAACTCCAGCGACAGCCATTGTTCGGCAGTGGCCAGAGCACATCGGTGGTCTGCGGGCCCAGCACAAGCCGCATCTCGTGCCCCAGGTCTTCACTGAGCTGGCATTCAAACACGGCATAATGCAGCGCCCGTGCGACTTCAGGAAACTCGATCCCTGCGCTCCGGCGAACCATCGATCGATGCCCGTCTGCGCCAATGACATAAGGAAATCTCGCGTCGTAGGTCTGATCGATCGTCCACTCCGTGTGCGCCACGCCGTAACCGACCGATTCCTTCGACATCTTATCAATCGTAACATCCACTCCCTCTGAACCGGCCACCAGACGCGAGACGCAGTGATTCCACAGTACGGCCACGCCGGCGCGGCGCAGAGCACGCTCCAGCACCCCTTCCAGGACGTCCTGAGGCATCACCATGACAGGCTGTTGGCTCTCGTCCTGAGCCGTGATCCGCACCTCGGCCCTGCGCGTCGCGGAATCGTACAGCCCGATCGTGCACACCGGATAGGCGCGCTCCCGAACCTCGTCACGCAATCCCATCTCCTCCAGCAGACGCAGCGAACGTGCATGCAGGGCCAGCGCATAGCTGTGCGCTCCCGTTCGCCAGTCCTTATCCACCACGGTGACAGAAACGCCTTGCTTGGCCAATGTCAGCGCAGCGAACAAGCCGACCGGCCCCGCCCCCACCACCAACACGTCGGACTTCTTCTTGTCAAACATAGTCAGACCTCATTTCTTCCCATGCATGAATCGCGTGCTACCCTCATCATTCGACCGACGTCGAATGCCATTGCGCAATTGTCGCGAGCAGCTCCATCCTGTCGCATTCATTCTGACACGGATCGGTCCTGTCAAAGATCCTGACCGTGCCGCACACGCTCCAGGAACCTGTCAGCCGCTTCTGCCAAGGAACAACTGCCTCGCCTGTGCCCGCTTTCAGTCCAACGCAATTCTGGCGGTCACGGCGATCGACGGCAGAGCCTCCTCAGGTGCGAAACGCGCATGTAAGACAGGTCCTGGCCCGCCCCTCCAGCATATCCGTTTTGCGTCCCAGGCGTGAGCGAATTCCGCGAAAAGTTGCGAAGCAAGAGCCGATTGGCAAAGCAGTTGCGCAGACAGATTTGGTTCGCTGACGAGCATTTCCGCTGCGGAAGCCCGGCAGTCGCGCTGTACCAGGAAATCTGTCGCGGCTAGGCCGCCCCTTGTATCGTGGCAGTTCGCGCGCGAAACTCGTTGAACCTCGCGAATACAACCACGGTTTCCCATCAGCAGCTAGAAGCTGGCACTCGCCACGGGAGTACCGGATTGGCGGTCCGCTGGAGGGAACCTGCTGGATTCGGACAATCATCCTCTCACGAAAGGCAATCCGTGATGAGCCGATTCTCTTCCCACACGACGCGTATGCCATCGCAGCGTACCCAGAGCACTTCGCTCGGCAGCTGGAGGCTGGCCGTATTGGTGGCCAGCTCTGTTATCCTGTATGCCAACGGCGGCTTCGCCGATTCGCCCGGGGAGAAAGGCCACCCGAACATCATTATCGTGCTGGCCGATGATCTCGGGTGGGGAGACGTTCGCTGTTATGATCCGCAACATGCACAGGTCCCCACGCCATGTATCGACCAACTCGCTGCCCAGGGCCTGCGGTTCACCGACGCGCACACGAGCGGTTCCCTCTGTTCGCCCAGTCGCTACGGACTGCTGACGGGCCGCTCCAGCTGGCGCACTCCCATGCGTTTGCATGTCGTCCGCGCATACGGCTCCCCGCTCATCTCCGCTCATCGCCTGACCCTGCCGGCCTTGCTCCAGCAGCATGGTTACCATACGGCGTGCATCGGCAAATGGCACCTCGGATGGGACTGGCCGCTGCGTCAACCTGACGGATCGATTGAGCATGCACCGCAGGACGTGTTCGTGCAGCAGCGTACGGGAGAACTGGCGTTCGAACTCCCCATTGGCCACGGTCCCATCACTCGCGGATTCCATGAGTACTTTGGCGTCGATCTTCCCAACCTTCCTCCGTACACCTTTATCCGCAACGACCGGCTGGTGGTGGCCCCGACCGACCGTAAGACACTGCAGGACCGCATCCATTGGGGACCGGAAGGCCCGATGGCTCCGGGCTGGCAGTTCGATGAAGTCCTGCCCCGGCTGGTCGATGAGGCAGAGGCTTATCTGGCACGCTGTGCCGCAGCCGATCGGCCATTCTTCCTGTACTTTCCGCTGACGTCCCCCCACGAACCAATCGCCCCCTCGGCACCTTTTCGCGGCAAGAGTGGTATCAGCGACGTGGCCGACTTCATCATGGAAACCGACGCGGCACTGGGACGCGTGATGGATGCCTTGGAGCGGCACAAACTGTCAGACAATACGCTGCTGGTATTCACATCCGACAACGGTCACTGCGGCTACACCGGAATTGCCCCCCTGCAGAATACGGGACACCGCGTGGGCGGACCGTATCGTGGCTACAAGTGCGACATTTCCGAAGGAGGTCATCGCGTGCCGCTGGTCGTACGCTGGCCCGGCGTGGTCGCCGCAGACCAGGTAGCCCAGCAGCTCGTCTGCCTGACCGATTGGATGGCAACCTGCGCCGAAATCCTGGGCACACAACTGCCGGACGCAGCAGGTGAAGATAGCGTCAGCTTGCTTCCCATCCTCCGCGGATCTTCAGAGCCAACGCGCGCCGACCTGGTCGTGCACTCGTACTTCGCCGATGTCCTCTCCATCCGTCGCGGGCCCTGGAAACTCGCCTGGTGCGCCGGCGACGGAGTCTCCAGCCGCTGGTGCAACGAGCAGGGAGTGCCACACGATCTGACCGACCGCGACGCGCTCGATCAGGGAAAGCCTCCCGTGCAGCTCTATCAACTTGAACAGGATCCGGGCGAAACCAACAACCTGCAGGCGGAACATCCGGAACTGGTGAAGGAATTGCGGCAGCGCATCGAGGACTGCATCCAACGCGGACGAAGCACGCCCGGCACGCCACAGCAAAACGACGTGCCGATTGTTTTATCCCATGAGCCGCCACAGTGAACCTGGTTGAAATTGAATTGGGCACACCTTCGTCTCTTCCTTCGCGCCTTTGCGCCTTGGCGTGAGCCTCTTGGTCCTCCCGCCTCACGGCTGGATGAGGTAGTAGATCGCATCGCGACGCAGCTCGATCTGGTCAGCGGTGCCGACTGCTTCCTGCACGTAACCGTTGAAATCCAACGCCGTCACTTTGAGCTGCGCAGCGTCGCCACGTCGCAGCCGTACGGTTCCCTGCAGCTCTTTGAAAAGCCACGGGTCCTGGCCAATGCTCTCGATCTGCTTGTCTCCCTCGGGCAACGACGTCGTCCGGAACTTATTGGCTTTCTCTTCCGACATCACCTGCAGCAGCATTCTGCGCGACGTACTCAACGGCTGTCCATCCAGACTGATCAGGACGATGTGCCCCAGCTCCATACTCGATGCCACTCGAATGTCACGCAGGGCAACGGACCCGGCGGCGGCCAGATCGCCGCTGACCCCCTGTACGGCCGGCGCATTGACATACATAAGGCCTTGCCCGTAGTCCAGCAACACCTCTCGAGTGGTGCTCATCACCGTCTGCTTCTGGCGATCGATGTACTTGTCCAGCGGCTGCAGGCGCGATGGCTCGTCTTCTGTGACGAACTTCACCTCGGTGCGTCCTGCGTAGTGTATCAGAGGATCGATGACATTTCCCGGCTTGAGCACCGTTGTCTGCGGGACGTCCTTGAGTCGCAGTTCGTCGAACGCGGCATCCTGCGGCAAGGGAGTACCTTGCAGGTCAAACAGAGCGTCGATGTTCAAGTTCAGCTCCGCCAACACCTCGCCCGGTTCCACCAGACGCTGACGATAGATCACGGCGGCAGCGGGAAACTGTCCCATCATGGCTGGCGACATCAGCGTCCAGGGCTGCATGAAGAAGCCCGGTTTGACCGTCCACATGGCACCATCCTGAGCGAAATGGACGATGGCGTTGCCCCCCTGCAACGCTCCGTAGACTGCCAGGTACAAGGGAGCTTCCGACCGGTATCGGTTGGGGCGATTCCACGTCGTCTCAGAAATCATTGACGGCAAATTATTGTAGCGCACATCCATCGCCGGGTGCACAAAGGCCTTGGCTTTCCCCGGCTCCTCCGGATCAAACCGCAGCGCACTGCGGTCCGCGTACGTGTGACCGTCCCGCACGGACCACTCCGAGTTGTCTCCGCGACTGTGGCAACTGAAGTATCCATGCCGATCGATGAAATCGCCGACCGTGTAACTGTACTTCTCCAGTGGACCGAACACTTCGGGACTGGCCGTCGTCCAGTTGGAGGCGGTGATGACGCCTTGAAAACCCAGCTCGCGCAGGAACCGATTGGTCGTCTCATAGAACTGCCGCTGCAGCTCCACCAGAAAACGCACGGTGTCCTTGTCACGCTGCGTCTTCTCCTGGAACATGTTCCAGAGCGGGCGAAAGCCGATGCGCCCTTCCTGTACATTGTCGCGCGGCAGACTTTGTCCACCCCATTTCTCTAGAGTGGCCGGCAACGACCCGTACTGTTGAACCAGCCACTGCGCAAACAATGTCTCTACCAAGCGCAGCTGCGGGTCGGGAATGTTCTGTTCGCTGAACGTCCAGAACAGGAACGAATCCTCGTTCTGCATCTCCAGGCCCGCTACGGCCGGCTCGTCGATCAGGCGTTTGCCCGTCGACTCGCTGGGGGTCAGCAGCAACGCACTCCACCACTGTCGATACTTCTCCTGAAATTGTGGATTGAAGAAGAGCGCAGCGAACGGATGCTGCTGACCGTTATAGCCGGCGAGCCAGTCGGCATCGGCAGGAGGTGTCAGCCACAGAGGGAAATAAATCGAAAGATGCGTGTAAATTCCTTCAGCCTTCATCGTCTCGACAACCTCCTGCGCATGACGCACGGAGGTCATCTTCACGTCGCCGTTCTGGTCGAAGTAGCCGCCGTGCAGCCGGACCAGATTGACCCCGCGCTTCGCCAGCAGCCGGGCCTCTCGCTGCAGTCCTTCGCGATCCTTGGCCGACGGACCGTTCACGCCCCAGAACCGAATCGGCTGGCCCGTCGCCTGATGGACGAACTCTCCGTCCTTCACGCCAATGAAACCGTGCTCGCCCGCCACCTGTTCATTCAGACTACGCAGGTCCAGTCCCGCCGAGTCCTGGAACGCATCGTCAGACGGCTGAAACGGCACCCATCCGTCGTTCTCACGAGCTGCCTGCCGCATGGCCTCAGCCACCGCGTCGGGCTTCAGAGTCCCCTGGGGCTGAAACGGCTCGCTGGTCAGCACAAAACAGTCGAGGTAGCCGTGATTACTGTTCGCACTGTCCATCCGGAAACGGATCGTGTGGCGGCCGCGCGAAAGCTCCAGCCGTCCCGCCTTGGCCCAAGTCAGGAAGCGCAAATCGGGCTTGCCGTCCGCCGCGATGTTCACATTCCCTACCGTCTGGCCACCCAAATCAATCTCCGTCCACTCTCCGTGGTCCGAATCAGAAGGGTCCAAGCAATAGGAAAGCCGAGCTTGAACCGGATTGGCACGCACCCAGACGTCATAGCCCCCCGCCTGCCTGACGGAAAAACCGTACTCGGCTTCCCCGGCCTTCTCCGTGCTGAAGTTGCTGATGAAATCCCCGTCCGACAGCTGATCTGTTTTCACTTGATCGTACCACCACGGGTGACGATTCATCGTCGACTGCGTCGGCTTCTCACCCTCGATCCAGATCCATTCGCCGCGCGCCGCAGCGTGCCACCCACACAGCCCAATAGCAACAGCCAGCGACAGCGAGCGACAGATACCAGTCAGCCACATCACGATCTTCTCCTCAAGGTCTGGACTTGCATGATCCGGCCCACTGCCGAGAGCGCGGAAGGCGAGTCAAATGACTCCGCACCGTCCGATATCTTAAGGGATTATCGGCGCTGGTGCGCACCTCACTGGGTAAGAACGGTAGCAGCACAGGAGGGCTGCCGGTGGACTGGCACCTGACAAGCGGGCTCCAGCCAGCCCCCCATAGATCTGGAGACCCCATACGAACGCTGTTCGAGCGCCGCTGCACGCGAGGACGCCGGGACCGACCTGCAGTCGGAATCAGAGATCGTGTTGGTGCACTGCGCCGCTCCCCACGACGAAAATTGGCCAGAGCACGAATAACCAAGTCGTATGCGATGCTCGTCAAGTTGCCATCACAGGATGATTCGGCATTGGGAATTCGTCATTACCTTCGTCATTGGGTACTTCGTCATTCGGCATTGAAACGGGTGTGCCGAATCACTTTCGACCATGAAGGGCGCAGTGAACCTCACATCGCCAGACGCGTGAAGTGTCCCACAATCGGTTTCTCGAGGTGGCGAAAGTCGTCGAACAACATACGGATCGCTTCGTGATGGTTGTTCCCTTCGAAGACAATCTCATAGTCTTCATCCAGACTCGCGTCCACAATCGTCATCATCCCGTAATACGATCCAAACGGTGGCAATACTCCCAGTTCGCAGTCCGTGCAGTGGTCGGCTACCTCCTGCTCACTCGCCACGTCAATGTCCCGCCCTCCCAACATCTCCGAGACCATTTCCAGATCCACTTGCCGGCTGGCCGGGAGCACTGCGACCACATAGGTCTTGCCCCGGTCGGCCCGCAACAGCACCGTCTTCGCCACATGATGGCCCGATACGTGGAGCGTTTGTGCCATGCTTTGAGCGTTATACGTATCCTGGTGGGGCAACAGATCAAAATCCACCCGTTCCGCTTTCAGAAAGTCGCTGATCTTCATCGGAATACCCTCTCTTTGTGCAGAAGTGAAGACAAACGAATTCACAATTTCCTCTTGGTCACAGTCAATCAATCGTAGCGCCCGAGTCCGCGCAGTGTACCCCTCGCTCAAGAGCGCCGCGTGCTCACCCACTCCCCTCTAGCAGAACGCATCCAAACGGCACCGCCAATGCATCTGTAGACGCATCTTGCAACAACCACAAAGAGGTATCCGGGGGGCGGACCGGATCCCGCGACCCCTGCTTCCAATGACCAATGACCAATCCGATGGAGAACGAGTTCCAGGCGAGATTTCACCCATGGATGCCGCTGATCCGAGGCCTCAACCGCATAATGACGAAGGAAGAGGAACCGCTGTAAGGAAGTGGACGGTCACTGGAACATTGTCCTTCCTGAGGAACAATTCCCATCACAGCGACCAGGACGATCTTTCCCGGCCCTACCTGTCCCCACTTCGCACGTGGTCGGTGGACTATCTCAGCACTTCGCCGGCGGGACGGGTGCCGGTGCGCATTTCCTCCTGAAACAGGATGGTCATACCGAGGAGCTTCCGCATGAGCTCGCCATTGCGGACGGGGGTCGTTTCGCCGGGATCGGCTTGAAGGTCGAATAGCTCCGGAGCCGGATGAAGCTGCAACTTCCATCTGCCCCAACGCACGGCGGCCAGTGCTCCCTGACTGCTGTGATAGAAGAACGCGTCGCGGTACTCGTTTTGCGTGATGATGTGGGCCCACTCCGCCGGCGGATTCCACTTGCGCCGCAAAGGCAAATCCGCATTCAAGGAAAGGGCCGCCTCGGGCGCGGGAACGGTATTCGACTGACCGGTCAGCAGTGGAGCGAGATCTCGGCCGTCCAGAACGCGGCTGCCGGGCACCTTCACGCCGGCAAACGTGGCGAAGGTGGGATACCAGTCCATGGCGCACACGACCTCGGCGGAGACTCGGTTTGACTCCACTCCCAAGCCGGGTCCCCAGGCGATGCACGGAACGCGAATCCCCCCTTCCCACGTCGACAATTTGCCTCCGCGGATCGGTTGCTTCGGCGTACGTCCCGGTTCGCGCCCGTTGTCCGATGCGTAGATGACCAGCGTGTTGTCGGCCAGCCCCAGGCGTTCCAGCTCATCGAAGAGCCTGCCGACATGGTAGTCCAGACACTGAATCACGTCGCCGTAGAGTCCGAACCGCGACTTGCCTCGAAAATCCTCGCTCACCCCCATCGGTACATGGGCCATCGTGTGTGGCAAGTAAAGGAAGAAGGGGCGGTCCCTGTGGTGACGGATGAATTCAATGGCTTCGTCCGTATAGGCCTCGGTCACTTCGGACGGATCGGGAGCTCGCTTGACGACCTGGTCATTACGTAGCAGCGGAACGCCACCTTGGTCGTCGAAATACTCCACCTCGACCGGGTCGAGATTATGCAACAGACCGAAGTGATGATCGAAGCCTTGGTTGCGCGGCAGGAACGGTGGTTGGAAGCCGAGGTGCCATTTGCCGATGCAGGCGGTCGCATAGCCGGCCTGTTGAAGCAACTCGGCCAGCGTGAGTTCGTCAGGATGAATCCCGTTGGGCGAATCGGCCCGCAGTACCCAGGTGGCCAATCCGACGCGGCGTGGATAGCATCCGGTGAGGAGCCCGGCACGTGACGGGCTGCAGATCGGCGCGGCCGCATAGTAATCGGTGAATCGAATCCCCTCCTGAGCCATACGGTCGATCCGCGGCGTGTCGAACTCCGTCCCGCCGTAACATCCGAGATCATAATAACCCTGGTCGTCGACGAGGATCACGATCAGGTTCGGCTTGGCCCCTGCCCCGTCGGCAGCCAATCCAACGAGTAAGGCTGTCACGGCGAACAATCTCATGCTGCTGCTCCTCTTGGTTTACACCGGATCATTGTAGCCTCACGGAGGCACGGAGCTCACCAAGAAGAGTCAGAGTGGCCAGAGTTTTTTTGCACGTCTGACCCATTTTCCGTTCCGCCCCATCCTCCGTGTCTCCGTGAGAGACCAGTTGCCCTGCCCATTATGGCGCGGCGAGTGGTTCATCACGTTCGAGTTAACGCGGTGGCGGACCATCAGGAGCCGCACAAGAAGCTGCCCATCCCCTCGGCCACGGACCAGCCGAAGCGATATACGTAGACCTCGATCACGGCGAAGGATCGTCGGTAGTAGCGTTCGTAGCGGGCATGCCACGAGTGGAGCAAGGTTGAATCGCTGGAAGTGAATAAGCCGGAACGGTGGGGGTCCGCGCTCGTGGCGGCGGAGCTGCTGTGCCAGGGCAGGTCCCGGCAAGGAGCATCGGGGGGAGGTGGGTTCGTCTCGGGCGCAAGTGCCGCGCAGCCGGCGTGCGGTGAATCAGCTACGCGAGCCCGGTGATATCCGATGCTTCGATCTTCGGTTGCTGGACTCGCTTGTTCGTCATGCACACAAAATGACCGATATCTGCTGATCGCTAGCTCGCCCCGTCCAAGAAAAATGCCGTCTAGCAAATCTCACGCCGGACGGTATTGAGACAGGAGTATTTCCCGTTGACGATAGAGCAACCTCGGCACGTACCGTTCTGTGACGCACGGATGATCGATACATGACAGGCACACGTCACTGCTGAGGCGCCGTGCGACAAGACCCTGATTTCGCCACCCTCGTCCATCTTGCGAAACCTGCCACGTCAGATGTCCCAGTCTTCTCTCGCCGTCCGGCATCAACGTCCGAAAGCCGAGAGTTCCGGATCATGGAGACCGAGGAGTCGATTCTGATTTCGAGGTCGACTTTGCCGAGATCTCTCGCGCATCCGATGGTTCGGACTTCATGGGAGAGGATCGGTCAACCACGATGCGACCGTCACACCCCCGTCGCGATTCAAGATCGGCAATAGTTCGATCGAGGTCATCGCCAAGTGACGCCGCGTACTCTTCCCGAAGTACTCGGTCTCAAGGACAATCGGGTCATCAAATGCTCAATATCTCCTGGGGCGTGCAAATCACCGGCGAGAGAAGTCCCGCATCATCGAGGACACCCTCACTTCCATCTGAATCACCGTAGCCTCACGGAGGCACAGAGACTCTGAGCAAGAGACTCTGAGCAACGATCAGAGACACCGTTCACAATTCGACCGCCGCCATCCTTCAACATGGCAGTGGCCATATCGGCTATTTTCCCTCTCCGCGGCTCCCTGCCTCCGTGCGAAACGGAATCACCTCCGTCGTTTGGCCCACGGACGAGTCGCTTCGAACTGATCGAACAACCACTCACCCAACCAATCACCCGCGCGGTCACTATTGGTATTATGATATTCGTCATAGATCGAATCGACAGGATCGTGGTCGAGGCCGGTCCGTCGCACGCCGGCCGCCAGCGTTTCGGCCATCACGCCGTCGTCATCGTGATCCAATCCGAACACGTGGCCCAGTTCGTGCATGACCACGGTAAGCAAGTCCATTCGGCTTTGTTCGCCCTGATTGCCTGGCCGCACAAACTCCAAGTCGCTTGTGGGCGTGAGATCGACAAACCAGCCCCACCCAGCTGCATCGTCATCCAGCCAGATCGTGTTGCCGGAGGCGAGGCCGAGCGTTCGTTCTCCCAGGTCCGCGATGCGCACTTCCACGTGTGGCAGGAGCAGGTGAGTTGCCCCCGCAGCTTGCCAGCGCTCGAGAGCTGCGTGCACAATTGGCGTGACATCGGCCAGCGTGATGGCCGCTGCCCTGTTGTCACGTCCTGCCACGTCCGCTATCAGCGACGAACTTGCCGGTGGTACTGCGCTGACGATCAAGGTCCAATTAAGCAGCGCCCCGCGGTCTTTCCTCGTATCGTCAGTGACCTGCAGTTTCCAGACTCCGGTTGCGTTCTTGCCATCCAAGTCGCTCAGTCGGCCTTCGGGTCGGAAAATTCCCGTGTAAGGGGCGGACGCTCCATTGATTGTCCTCGGGCCTTCGTCGTCGAAGATTGTTCCGGAGAAGTTGTCCAATCCAATCCCAATATCGCTGAACAGCTCGACCTTCGTTCCATCGGGCCCGATCAAGTAGACGTCCAGATCTGCGTCGTAAGTATGGTTGATATTGATCTCGACGTTGACGTCCGCGATAGCGAAGCTGTCGGCGATGGTGATCGATGATGTGATGGTGCCCGGATCGGGAATGCTCAGATTGAGTTGCCCACTGGAGTAACGTTGGATTCCGTCGTTGTCAACGTTGATCACCGATACGGAAATTGGTCCTGCCGCCAGAAACTCAGCAGAGGAATCGCTGCGGATACTGGCGACAATTTCGTACGGCTGCTCGCCGTCGACGAGAACATCGTCTCTACCCCACACGGTCACGACCTGCGGAACACTCCAGTCGGCAGCAGTAAATGCCAGCAGCTGTTTGTCGACAATTCCCTCGTCCTGGTTAGTCGAATGCAGTTCCACGTAGACATCGTCCGCGGGTTGAGCCTTGAGTACTACCGAGAATGTCGCAGAGCCTCCGGCTTCGCTGGTCGTCAACGTGGTCGGTGTGATCTGAAGGACGGCGGCGTCGTTGTCAAGATTCGTGACGAGCACATCGTTAGCGTCAATGTTGTTGTAGTTGTCGTCGTCGCTGACAGCAGATTCCGCAATCACGTGGTACGCCACATCGCCATCATCAAGGAAATCGTCAACACTGGACACCTGCACGTACTGAGGCACGTTCCAGTTCGCCGGTGTGAAGGTCAGGCTTGCTTTGTCGACTGTTCCTTCGCTCTCGTCCGAAGATCGGAGGGGCACGGTCACGTCAGCAGTGGGTTGGGTATCGAGTGCCACCGTGACCCACTGGCGGTCGGCGGACTCAGCGGTAACCAAACTCGTGGAGAATACCCGCACGCCGGGCTGTGTGTAGTCCGCTGGGGATCGTGTTCCACGAACCGCGATGGCAGGGATGTATGAATTCTTGGCACTGCTGGTGGCGCTGGTGCCGTCCTCGCTGACACGCCAATACCCACTCCCTCCTTTCGTGCTTGTCCAGAGACTATAGGGCTGCGCCAAGACGCCCCAGTGATTGGCCAGTCCATGCGACATCGCTTCCTCAAGTTCCGTTTTGGTGGGAAGTCGCCAATCATCGAAACCACCTTCCACTAGGTCTTGCGTGCCCCTATTTGCCGAACCCCAATCGAAGCTCCTGATGCCACCATCATCGGTGAAACCGAAATCAACACTCCACACCAAACCGCTGTCGCGATCCTGCAGGACTTGATCGAGTGGGTCTGCCGGGTTTGCGCCAACCAATTCCCAGCCGTCTCCCGGGTAGGCCCAGCCCGCCAGCAATCGACGGTCTTCCAGTGTTTCGCAACACAACCGGCGTGGGTACCGTCGGCGCGATTGGCCTGTCGGGATGGTCGGACGGCGGCCGCGGGCGTTGGGCTTGGAAGGTCGGGCGTTCGAATCGGCACGCAGGAAAGCACACATCGTCATTCTTCTGCTCCTTTTGATGGAACGTACAGTGTCCTGGAACATTTCACCCCATAGAGCTGGTTTCGGAAAACAGCCCCTGAAGGTAACGATCGAGAAGAGAAACAGAGATTGTTCCCTAGTTGGTGGCAGCGACCGGATTTCTTGCGCGAGTGCGTTACTTGTCGTTTTTGATTCCGAAACGAACACTATGGCGTGGTGCGCAATTACCTACGGTCGTTTGTGGAGGTATCGTAGCCTTGAACGACACAGTCTCATCCGAAATCGTGAGCGCTTCCCAGGACCAGTTACTGGCCCAGTTGTTGAACGACGCCCTCGAGGCACTGCACGAGGGTCGGCCGGTGGACATGGACGCCTTCGCCGCCCGCTGGCCGCAGTATGTCGAGGAATTGCGGCGACTGCTCCCTGTGATGCAGACTTGCGTGCAGCTTTCCGGTGGGGGGGAGGCTTCAGGCCCGGTAGGGCCCGGGTTCGGCACGCTAGGGGACTTCGTAATTCACCGGGAATTGGGGCGGGGCGGCATGGGGATTGTCTACGAGGCTCAACAGATTTCACTACGGCGTCGCGTGGCGCTCAAAACGCTGCCGTTTGCCGCCGTGCTCGACGCCCGTCAATTGCGTCGTTTCCAGATTGAAGCGCAGGCTGCGGCGCTGTTGCACCACCCACAAATCGTCCCCGTGTACGGCGTGGGCTGCGATCGAGGTGTGCACTACTACGCGATGCAACTGATTGAGGGCTCCACCCTGGCCCATGTGATTCGCGATTTGCGGACCCAGATCGGGATGAATCCATCACCTCCAGATTCTGCCATGACCATACCGTTCGTCGGCGCGGAATGCATCGACGCTGCGCAGGCCCCAGCCGTGGTGCCCAATCCGCTCGTCGACAGCGACGCAAAGACTGCCGTAAAGAGCAAATCGTCATTCCAGAACACAGCAACTCACGGCATCCTGTCCACCACGCGCAGCCACCGTTCGTCATCGTTCATTCAGGCGGCCGTGCAACTGGGAATCGATGTGGCCGAAGCGCTCGACCACGCTCACCGGGAAGGCGTGCTGCACCGCGACATCAAGCCGAGCAACCTGCTGCTCGACGAACGGGGGAAGGTGTGGATCACGGACTTCGGCTTGGCACGGATCGAGGCCGATCCCGGCATGACGCTCAGCGGCGACATCGTGGGGACATTGCGTTATATGAGTCCCGAGCAGGCGTTGGCCAATCGCGCGACGATTGACGGCCGCACGGATGTCTACTCGCTGGGCGCCACCCTCTACGAACTGCTGACGCTCAGGCCGGTGTTCCATGGTGACGACAAACAGACACTGCTGCGCCAGATTGCCTTCGAGGAACCGCAGTCCCCACGCCAGCTCGAGCGCGGATTGCCGTTCGAATTGGAGACGATCCTGCTCAAGACGCTGGCCAAGAACCCCGATGAACGATACGTGACGGCCGGCGCATTGGGTGACGATCTACGGCGGTTTCTGGAGCGGAAGCCGATCCTGGCCCGGCGACCGTCGCTGGTCGATCGAGCATCCAAATGGGCACTGCGTAATCGCCGACTGGTGATGGCCAGTGCTACCGGGTTGATCTTGACGACCGTCACACTGGCCTTGGCCAGCCTGCTAATCTGGAACGAACAGCACAAGACTCAGCACGCGTTGGAAGCGGCCAAGGCCGAGAAGCGACGTGCTAACGAACAGGCAGCTGTCACGCGCGCGGTTAACGAGCTTCTGCTGGAGGACTTGCTGTTGTTTGCCGACCCGGCAACGCAGGTAGCAGACAGCCTGCCGCCGGATCCTGACATCACGCTCCGGACCGTGCTGAATCGGGCTGCCGCGCGGATCGACCAACGTCTTGGGGACCAGCCCGCCATCCTCAACGATGTGCGGATGACCTTGGCCCATGCGTTCATGGGCGTAGGTCGCCCTGCCGACGCAGTCCGGCTATTGGAGCAAGTGCGGGAGTACCGCGAGCGCACTTTTGGCACGACACACTGGGATACGCTCCAATGCATGTACTATTTGGCAGACGCGTATCGCCGCGATCACCAGTCCGACAGGGCCGTACCTCTCTACGAAAAAACGGTCCAGCTCATGAAAGCCGCCGTTGGCCTGGAGCACGCTGCCACATTGGCGGCGATCAGCGGTTTGGCAAGTGCTCATCTGGAGGCGGGTCAATACGAACGAGCGATTTCGTTTCATGAACAGGCGGTCGAGTTGAGTCGCAGTGTCTTGGATCCTGAGGATCCCCAGACGCTAGTCTGCATCAATAACCTGGCGCAGGCCTACCAATACGCCGGACGGTGGGATACATCGCTCCCGTTATTTGAACAGGCACTTGGACTGCTGAACAAGAAGTTCGGTCCGGAGCACCCCAACACACTGGCTTGCATGGGCAACCTCGCCTATGCCTGCCAGGCCGTCGGTCAGTACGATCGCGCGCTCGAACTGTCTCAACGGACGCTGGAACTCAAACGCAAAGTCCTAGGTCCTGAGCACCCGGACACACTCGCCGCAATGGACAATCTCACAGAATCGCATTGTGCCAAAGGGGAGTATGACCAAGCGATGCTGCTGGGCCAGCAGACGCTTGAACTCAAACGCCGGGTATTGGGGCCGGAGGCCCCTGCGACGGTCGTCTCCATGGGCAAATTGGCCCGCGTCGCCCGTGAACTCCGTCAGTACGAACAGGCGATCTCACTGTGCGAACAGGCCTTCGATCTTGAACGCCAGCGACTCGGACCGGAACACCCCGGAACGCTCCGGATCATGTTTAACCTGGCTCAAGCCTACCGACAGGCCGGTCAGCACGAAAAGGCGATTGCGCTCAGCCGACAGACGCTGGACTTCATGCAGAAGATCCTTGGTCCGGAGCATCCCGATACGTTGTCTGCCATGCACGAACTCGCCACCGCTCTCAAAGACGCCGGTCAACCAGGTGAAGCGTTGCCGTTGTTCGAGCAGGTGATTCCGCTTGAGCGTGAGGTCCTCGGACCACACCACCCCCAGACACTCGCCACCATCCATAATCTGGCTGTGGCCTATCAGGATGCCCTGCAACACGAGCGGGCACTGTCACTCTTCGAGCAGGTGATACCGCTCCTTCGGGAGACCCTCGGTCCCAATCACCCGAAAACGCTGAGAGCGACGTGCAACTTGGCGCAGGCTTACGCCGCTGTGGGACGATACTCTCAGGCCGTCGCCACGTACGACAAGGTACTCGCATCCATGCGTCACGCACTTGGTCCAGAAGACCTTGAGACCATCACGGCGATGGCTGAACTGGCCGAGCTATTTCGACGACAGGCTCGCTACACAGAGTCCGAGGAATTGTTCAACGAGACACTGGCGATTCAGCGTCGAGTATTGGGTCCAGAGCATCCGGCAACCCTCGAAGCGACGATTTCTCTGGCCAAGCTCTATCTGGACCTGGATCGTCACACAGAAAGTGAAACGCTCCTCACAGAAGCCTTGGAGGCTTGTCAACGAATGGTGGGAGCGGAGCACCCGACAACGCTCGCAGCGGCGCTGGCTTTAGCGCGCGTCTATGTACGCCAGGCGCGTTTCGCTGCGGCCGAACCGATGCTCCTGCGTGGACTCGAGATCTGCCGTCGGCTGCATGGTGCCGAGCACCCGCACACCCTGGACCACATGCATGAGTTGGCAGTGCTCTTCCGGGCCCAGAACCGCCATGCCGAGGCCGAAACACTGCTAACACAAGAGTTGGAACTCAGCCGACGCGTGCGTGGTTGTCAGCACCCTGACACGCTCACATCAATGGCCGAATTGGCGCTACTTCATTACGACCAGGCGCGTTATGCCGAGGCCGAGACACTGCAGACACAGGAACTCGAACTGAGCCGTCAGATTCTTGGTGCTGAGCACCCCAGTACCATCGCTTCCATGAATAACCTCGCCGGTACGTATCGAGCTCAAGGTGCAATCGACAAGGCTATCGCACTCTATGAGGAAACACTCTCACTCTGCCGCCGGATACACGGTGCCGAGCATCAGCACACACTCGTCACCATGAACAACCTGGCTCTCGCGTACCGTGCTGCAGGTGACGGCGCCAGAGCCGTAGCGCTCTACGAACAGACCATCCTGATGAGCCGAAAAACCGCCGGCCCGACACACCCCGAGACGTTGTTCTTCATGTTCAACCTGGCAGATGCATACGGGGCCGTCGGACGACTCGACCAATCGCTGGAACTCAACAACCAGGTGCTCGAACTGCGTCGCACGACCCTCGGTCGAGAACACCTTGACACGCTCGCCGCGATGAACTCTACCGCAACTGTTCTCTGGCGCATGCGCGATTTGGACCGTGCGATTCCTCTGTTCGAAGAAACGCTGAAGTTGCGTGAAGCGCAACTGCCTGCCGATCACCCTGACGTATTGATGAGTAAAGCCAACTTGGGTGTGAACTATCGCGATGCGGGACGTATCGCGGAAGGCCTGCCGCTGCTTGAAGAAGCGTCCTTGAAGGCTGGTGACCAAGCGGCGCTGCAGTGGGTCCGCGGCGCACTGCTGGAAACGTACATTGCGGCAGGAAGGACAGCCGAGGCGACGGAACTGGCCAAATCGCAGCTCCGTACGGTGCGAACCGCACTGCCTGCAGACAGCCTGGAACTCGCAAGAGCCCTGGCCTCCACAGCTCTCATCCTGCTCCACCTGCAGGCGTGGGCGGAGGCCGAGCCGATTCTGCGCGAGTCACTGGCCATTCGTGAACGGCATGAACTGGACGCCTGGATGACCTTTAACAGCAAATCCATGCTTGGCGCAGCGCTGTTGGGTCAACAACGATTTGCCGACGCCGAACCGCTACTCGTGCAAGGCTACGAGGGCATGAAGCAGCGGGAAGAGCGGATCCCGGCGGAAGGAAAGATCCGATTGATTGAAGCACTCGAACGACTGGTGAAACTTCATGAAGCGCTGGAGCAACGCGACGAGGCTGCCAGGTGGCAGAGTGAACTCGAAACGACTCAACAGCGGCTGGCGGGGACAGCACAGTAGATGACGATGCAGAACCGAATGATCTGGCATCCGGGACGTACCGACTTGGATGCTTTCACGTTGGCACAGCCAGTGCCACCGGAAGTGGCGTGGGAGTGATGAATCGGAGACGTAGCGCAGATGTATGAGTCAGATGATGCTCCGTTGCTGGATCGCATTGCCGCCGGGGATGCGACGGCCGTCCAGCCACTGCTGCGGCACTACCGGGCGCGATTGCGACGGATGGTACAGTACCGCCTCGACACGCGAGTCACGGCTCGAATCGACGCCTCGGACGTGGTCCAGGAGGCAATGTGGGCAGCGACGGTGGCCATTCAGGATTATGCTCAGCAACGCCCGGTGGCTTTCTACGTCTGGCTGCGACGCATTGCCTGGGAACGCATGATCGACATGCAACGCCAGCACTTGGACGCTCAGCGACGCAGCGTGTTGCGGGAAGAACAGCCGCCCAACTCGTTCTCCCACGCGTCCCTGTGCGAACTCGCATGCAACCTCGTGTGCGACGGTCCGGCACCGAGCCACAACCTGCACCGAAAGGAGGCCAACGAGCGTCTAACGCTGGCCCTCAATCAACTCGAACCGGGCCAGCGCGAAGTGATCCTGCTGCGATACCTCGAACAACTCAGCCTGGCGGACACGGCGGCCGTGTTGAACATCACCGTCGATGCCGTCAAGATGCGGCAGCTTCGCGCGATGCGGCGACTGCGCGAGATTCTCGAACGTTAGCACGACCGACAGGAGGACCTAGGTTTCCAGCATCGTCCGCAGGCTCTAGGTCGGTCAGACGAATCTTCATTCCGCTTAAATCTACGGTTCCAGCACCAGGGTCGACCGATGCCCGTCCCAGATGTGCGGACGCCATTCTGTCATAGTGGCTGTCCAGAAGAAGATCCTTGTGGACGGCCCGAAAGGCAACTGATAGGACAAAAGTTGCGGGAGACGAGATTGAACGGAGCCAATCCCCGGTGTTCCAGTCATCGCACCTCACGTTTTTCAAAGTTTTCCAGTTTTTCCTGCCTCGCTTCCAGCTTCTACTGCCACTCGCTGGGCCGCCTCGCCCGGTCTGCCCGGGACGGTGTACGGAATTGCAGGCCGCCCCACGAAATCCGTCGACTCCTTGCCAACCCGAGCGTCGCGAACTGTGACCGAACTGAGGACCGAACAGCGATCGTGACGGGCCGGTGAGGCTCCGAGGGACGAATTGCCAAGCGAGACATCAAGGCCTGTGGTCGCGTCGCAACTCCTTGGTACGACAGGCCATCGAACGCGAACAGGCTGACGTTTCCCAGCGTCATCCCTGGCGAGAACCCCTGGGGCACCCGATTCGGAAACGGGGGATTCCAGTCGAGACGACCGGACGACAACCGGCGACTGCACTGCTAAGGACTCGGGGTCTTGTGCGGTGAGCCGAGGCCTGACATATTGGCAAGAGTCCGTCCCCGGGGCAGACACCGCCTTCGATAGCCGCCCCAGGAGCCCAGAGACAATCAGGCAGTTCAGGCCTAGCAGTTATTAATGTGTTCTTTCGGAAGTTCGACGCACTTCATACAATGGATCCTCATGCGACGGCAGCAGCCCGCGTGGGCCTGACTCGTGTTGCGTGTTTTTTGTATAGGAGGCCCAGTGTGGCGAAAAAGTTGTATGTTGGAAATCTGTCGTATGGCACGACAGACAGCGACCTGAGATCAATGTTCGAAGAGTACGGAGCGGTGGAATCGGCTCAGGTGATCATGGATCGGGACACAGGTCGCTCCAAGGGTTTTGGCTTTGTTGAGATGAGCAGAGACCAGGAAGCTCAGGCAGCCATTCAAGGCCTCAACGGCCAAGAAGTCGAGGGGCGAGCACTCACGGTCAACGAAGCGCGACCTCGGGAAGATCGTGGCGGCGGAAGGTCTGGGGGAGGCAGAGGCCGCGGCGGATACGGCGGCGGCGGTGGTGGTGGTGGCGGCGGCGGCAGACGCTACTAAACAGCCTTCGATCGGCGAAATGTCCATCGCCCTTCTCAATGGTGTTCCTGTTGGGAAGGGCGATTGCTTTTCTTGTCTCCTCACTGGTTCGCAGCACGCTTGGGTAGCACGTCCGCCCCGCGCACCTCCACCGTGCTGGCGGTGGCCCAGACGCCGGAAGTCAAGAACGCCAATCACGTGAATTGGCAATGAGCCCTCACTTGCACATCGCTTGTCTAGTATCCTTCGTGCGGGTCACCAAGGCAGGTTGAATTCGACACACTCGATACGTCGAATCACCGATTCGGCAAGGTTGCGACCGGGGAGTGAGTCCAATACGATTCCAACCCACCAGAAGGCCGGCACCGCAACGGTTTCCTCTCGACGAGACGACGGACGACTTCACTGTCCACTACCTCGATCTGACCCGCGAGACGCTTCGGCTCACACCCGAAGGGACCGCGGATCTGCCGGGAGAGCCGCTCACCTCAAGCGCCCTCATCGACCTCCGGTTTCGAGCCGTCGAAGCATTGCCTGAGGGGTCGCGAGATGTGCTGTTGATAGCAAAGCGCCTGGGAGACGGGACGCGAGTGACTATCTCGTAGCGCACACGCCGACCTCTTGCCAAGTCAGTCCCACCGCTGGGGGCAACACCTGGGGATAGCGACTGTGCCGGCTCGGAAGGTGTCCAGGGATGCTAGGAGCGCGCAACTGGCGCCCTCGGTGGAGGAAGTGGACGGGGCAGACGCAAAACCGCCCACGCTCCGGCAGGGTGCTCGAATTCCGGAAGTTTTTTCCGCATAGAGCGCAAGAATTCGTTGGTTGGACCAGTCTTCCCAATGTTCGATCAAACGAGCTGAGAGTCCCCCACATGCCCACAAGTTCCCCTGAGACACGAGCCAGTTTGATTCGGCGATTGCAGAACGCGGCCGATGTGGCGTCCTGGGACGAGTTCGTGGGACTCTACGGACCCGTCGTGTATCGGGTTGCCCGCGGTCGCGGATTTCAGGCTGCTGACGCTGACAATCTGGTTCAGGAAGTGATGTTCGCCGTGGCACGGTCGGTCTCGCAGTGGCTGGAGCGAGCCGATCGCGGCAGCTTTCGAGCGTGGCTGCTGAGAATTGCGCGCAACGAGGCGGCCGACACGATCCTACGCCGGGCCACTCGTCCGCTGGGTCGAGACGGTGAGGTGGCGACTCGCCTGCTAAGCGAACTGCCAGCGCGAGACGAGGTCTCTTCGCGTCTCGATCTTGAGTACGAGCGAAGGGTGTTCCGCTGGGCTGCGGAGAGGGTTCGACCCACGGTGGCACCCCATACGTGGCAGGCGTTCTGGTTGACACACGTGGAAGGTCTTTCAATTGAAGAAGCTGCGAAACAGCTCCGGACCCGGCCGGGAAACATCTACGTCGGTCGCAGCCGCGTGATGGCTCGCATTAAGGAACTCGTCCAGACGTACGAGGACAACCCATGAACACGAAACAGACCACCTGTGATGACCGATCGCTGCTGGCCATGTTGCAGACCGACAGTGGCGGCCGCGAACAAGAGGCCATCTTGAAGCATATTGAGCAATGCGCGTACTGTCAGATGCGTTTGGAGGAGTTGGCCGCCGACCGTGACTGCTGGAGAAAGGCCGGCGAGGCTCTGTCGGCGAGTTCGCAAGGCGATGACGTAGAGCAGTGGGACGGCACGCGATCGCAGCTGAGTTACTCCCATTTAGCTGACTTCCCTGTGGTTTGGACGGAGTCGATGGCCAGGCAGCTACTATCGCCGCCGTCGCACCCGGAGATGCTGGGGCGACTGGGACGATATGAAGTCGAACGGCTGATTGGCGCAGGAGGCATGGGAGTTGTATTCAAAGCATTCGACACAGAATTGCATCGCCCCGTCGCCATCAAGGTTCTTGTTCCCTACCTGGCAGGCAGCGGACCGGCTCGCAAGCGATTTGCGCGGGAGGCGCGGGCAGCTGCTGCCATCGTGCACGAGCACGTCGTACCCATCCATAATGTCGAGACGGAGCGTGATACTCCGCTGCTGGTGATGCAGTACATCGCAGGCGAGTCACTACAGTCACGCATCGATCGCACCGGCCCGCTCGAGACCTGCGAGATCCTGCGTATCGGGATGCAGATCGCCTCCGGATTGTCCGCGGCGCATCAGCAGGGACTCGTACATCGTGACGTGAAGCCGTCGAACGTCCTCTTGGAGCAGGGCATCGAACGGGCGCTGATCACTGACTTCGGGCTCGCCAGAGCAACCGACGATGCCACTTTGACGCGAAGTGGTGTTCATCCTGGAACGCCGCAGTTCATGTCACCCGAACAGGCTCAGGGAGAACCGGTCGATGCGCGCAGCGACCTCTTCAGTTTGGGCAGCGTGCTCTACACGATGTGTACCGGACGACCTCCTTTTCGCGCCGAATCGACTCTCAGTGTACTGCGACGCATCGCCGATGATGAGCCGAGACGAATTCGCCAGCTCAACCCGAACATCCCTGAGTGGTTATGTGCCATCGTCCAGAAGCTGATGGCCAAGGCACCAGCGGATCGATACAGCTGTGCGGCCGACGTAGCCGCGCTGCTGGAGCAGTGCCTCGCTCACCATCAGCAACCGGAGTTCATTTCCCTACCCGAAGAGGCGGCACAGCTGCAGCAGGATTCTTACCGGTCTCCCTTTACCCGTTTCCTCTACCGCAAGGCACGCAGCCCAATGACAAAAATACTCATCTCGACCGCAGCAATCTTGGGGATCATCGCTTACTACTGGCAGTCGCTTCCCGTCAGCCAGGCCGTGGCGTCGCTGCAAGGAGAATGGTTACTCGTTGCCGCAGAACGAGACGGGAACCCCACGCCCAAGGATCAGTTTTTCAACGAACGATTGGTGATCGACGGGAATCGCTACTCGCGGCACCAGACGGCCCCCGATGGAACGGAAATCCATGCCGATGAGGGTAAACTATCGATCGATCAGAAGGATCCCGCGGGAACCATTGACTTGAAGCTGAGCATGGGGACGATTCATGGCTTATACAAACTGACAGGCGACGAGTTGGTACTGTGCGTCACGCGTGAAGGTGGTCCCCGTCCCGACTCGTTCCAGACGAAGGCCGGCGACCAGAGAATGCTGCAGACGTTTCGGCGAACGAAGAAGCCAGAGAGCGTCAACGCTTCTGCTCAGACAGACGAAGCCGACAAGGCACCCGACAGTGAACGCGACACGACCTGGGCGAAATCCTGGATGAAACGCATTCCTGAGCAGCTGTCAGGTCATATCCCTCGCGATCAGGTGCAGCAATGGATGCGTGACAACGGATTTGAGAACATCGTCAGCGAAGACATCACTCTGGATGTGATGAAACGGATTCACCCTGGAGTGGACGAGGCGGCAATGCAGCGTGACGGCGTACGTACCTATCTTCACGGCCTACTGAAACCGGCCAACGCCGACGACGGGAGAGACGCAATCGAAGTGTACTGCCTGTTCGATGCCGCAGACAAATTGCTCGCGCTGACCGTGGGACCGCTCGTGGTGGAGGAGAGCGGTCAGACGGAGTCAACTGCGCATAGCCGAACGGCCTCGCCTGTGGATGACGATGACACCGAAGGTGTCGGCCCCAAGAGTCCGTCTGGCGACAAAGGAGAGCCGGTGAAGTCATGAAGGAAACGCACCTGGCCCCACCAACTTCGCCCCTCCGACCGTGGATGTCTCGATCGCAGTCTGTCCTGGCATTTGCGATGGCTGCGGCAGCGGGAGCGGCTCTCTTCGGAATCCGCTGGGCGGTACGCGGCAATGCCGATCCCTTTGTGGTCAATTGGCCGCTCTATTTGCAGATCGGTTCGTGCGTGCTGACGCTCGTCGTGGGATCACTCAGTCGCCGGCCGTTCGCTGCGGCTTTCGGCCTGTTTTTCGGCCTCATCATGTATATGATCCTCGATGGCGGTGCAGAATACCCCGTTGCCTCGGTGATCGCGCTGACTATCCATGGTCTGCTGCCAGCGCTGGCAGGGGCGCTGTGTCTCGTGGTGATCAGACGAGTGGTTATTTCAAATCGCCCAGGGGAGCATCCGTGACTGCTTGGTTACACATTCCGGGGCGGGACGCCCTGCAATGGGCCCGCTGGTCAATGCTGGCCGCCTGGCTGTGCGGAGTGGCCAGCGTGTGCCTGGTATGGAGCCAGGCGAGATGGTACGTATTCCATCCCCACTATCTGCCGCTGACCGTTCTCCTTATCGGCCTGGCGTTCACGACGCTGATGTCAATCGTTTGCAGTGCATCGCGCATAGTACGCGGCCCGGCTCGGTGGCGAGCTGTCTTGATCGGCATCGCCGTCCTGCCTCCCGTCGGGTTCTGGGTTTATGTGGGAGCGACTGCGAGGTCCAACTGGTCGGAACGCTGGGTGCCAAATTCTTCTGCCATGCGCATGGCGAAAGTCATGGGAGCCACATTCATGCGTTTGGAAGCAGATATCCGATATCACCGGCGTCTGGAATCCGACAGGATCGTGATGTACTTCGAGCCCCATCATTCTCCTTATGTGGAACGTGTGGATCGGCCTGAAGAAGACCTGGCAGCGATGGATCGGCATCTCGCGCGACTGGAAGGCCTGCTGGGCGACCGAATCACCGGCAAGGTGTACTGGATTCGAGGACCCTTGCTAGGGTCGGAATTCTTGAGCCTGCATGGATTGTCTCTGGGAAGTGCCTGGAGCCCGGAGCTCCCCGACAGCTACCGGGGAGATCGCCATGAACTGGCGCATGCAGCGCTCGATTGGTTTCGCACGCCTGAGAGTAATCCTCCCTACGTGCTGCACGAAGGCTGGGCCATGGCGCAGTGTGGCTACAACCGACGCGAACTGGCCACAGCGGCCGCGAAAGAACGAGCGGAGAATCCTGCGATCAGCCTCCGTGAACTGTTCGGGCCATCCTGGTATTACCGTGCTTCCGGTCCGGTGTATACGATCGGTGGAGCATTTGTCGACTTTCTGATTCGCTCTTTCGGTGCTCGACGCTTCCGAACGTTTTACAGCGAATGCGATCTGGACAACGTGGAGGCCAAGTGCCGAGAGATCTTTCAGGTCGACCTCGATGTCTTGGAGGCGGATTTCTGGAAGGACGTCGAGGCCTCCATCCAGACGGCCACCCAGGACGCGTGAAGTGGCTGCGAAGCTGCCAGATGACAGGGCCGCTCTCGTGCCCGTGCCTCTGTGACTCGGAGAGAAACCACTCTTCTGACCGAACGGCAGTGATTCCGTGACAGGCGAGTGGCCAGGAATGCAGCCCCGCCCTTGCCGACCCGCTCGCGTGCAACGTTTCCGTTCGATCCTTGTGGTCTCACAGAGACACGGAGGAATTCTCCGAGCGAGTCCACCGAACACAATCCGAGCGATGTCATCCCTCATGCTCCGCTCGCGGCACCTGCGGGTCGACAAACCTGCCATCGAACGCCCGCTCCACGACCGCCGGCTTCTCGAGCAGTCCGATGGAACGGAGTTGTTCAGCCAACGTCTCCCATCGCTGGCGACTCATCTGACCCAACCGACTGGGATCGGCACCGTCGGGCAAACAGAGCGGGCGAATCGCCTCGGCACCGAACGCGAGAATCTCAGCCCCCATTTCCCCATTCAGCTCGTGAATCCGCCGATTCGTCTCGCTCGGTTCCTGCAAATAATGCTGCCATCCACGAACCGACGCGCGGACCATTTTGCCGACCACGTCAGCCTGGTTCGCGATCTGTTGCTCGCTGGTGATCAACACGCTGCTGTACGGATTGAATCCGATTTCGGCGAGCATCAGGCAGCGGGGCTGGGCTCCATGCTCTTGAGCGACGAACGGCTCGCTGAAGACATAGGCCTGTTGCGCATAGTCATCGCGCTGCAGGAACGCGGTCACGTTTCCCTGATAAGGAACAACAGTTAACTGAGCGTTTTCGAGCTGTGTCAGCAGGAACCGCGCGAACGGTTTGCCGGCCCCGATCGCCAGCGTCACATCCCGCAGTTCCCGGAGCGACTTGATGCCCGAATGCTCGTGCACCATGATGCACCGCGGGCTCTCCTGGAGAGCCGCCATCACGGCGACGACCGGAGCCCCTTGATCGCGTCCCAATAGTACTTCGTCCGCATTCGTAATCGCGAAATCCACACGCTCTGTGGCCGCTTGCTGAATGACCGGAGCACCTGGACCACCCGGGATGATCTTTACATCCAAGCCTTCCGCTTCGTAGTAGCCGTGCACCACAGCGGCATAAAATCCGCCATGTTCTGCCTCGGGAAACCAGTTCAATGCCAACGTCACACGCTGCAGCCCCGACGAGCGCGCCACGTCCGTATCTGTGGATCTCCCACAGCCGCTGGCCCCGAGCAGACTCGCTAACAGCACCAAGGTGAGCTTCTGTGACATCGGGCGCCTTCCCTTTCGGATCATAAGCATGAACAGTAACTTTCCAAGAGCCCCGGCATGAGTCTGTTGTTCATCGGTGTAAACGCGCAATCCGCGAAATCACCCTGCCACAACCGTGCGCGGTCGTTTTATCGGCGGGGTCCTTGAGTAGTTACCATGGACATTGTGCGGAGATCCGTTGATTTCAACGCTCGCTTCAGTTCAAGGGCGCTTCGTACCAACGCGCCAGGACAGCTCGGCCCAGCAGTGTTGTGGCCGCGAACATGACGACGCCCAAGAACGCCGAGGCAATCGTCGCTGCAAACAGCTGGTCCGTCTTCAGCTGCGGCCCAGCATAGAGAATGATGTAGCCCAGACCGTGCTGCGCAGCCCCATAACCCACAAAAAACTCTCCCACAATGGCTCCCACCACCGCCAACCCGCTGGCGATCCGAGCACCGGTCACCAGATAGGGTATCGCATTGGGAATCTGCAGCTTGATCACCACGTGCGCCCGCGTCGCTCGATGGAGTTGAAACAGGTCCTTCAGCAGCGGATCGATCGTAATCAGCCCTGTGGTGACGTTCGTGATCACCGGAAACAGGCTGATGATACAGGCAATCACCACGACGCTTCGAAATCCGGTCCCCAGCCAGGTGACGATCAATGGTGCAATGGCGACAATCGGTACCGTCTGCAGGAAGATAGCATAGGGATAGCAACTGCTGCGGATCACTCGCGATTGCGAAAACACCAGCGCGATCAGACTGCCCACGAGCACGCTCAGCAGAAATCCACTCAGCGCCCCCGCACCGGTCACGGCCGTCGCCAGGAACAATTCACTCGAGCGCGGGGTTGCCGCAGCCAATACCGCCTTGGGCGACGGCAGTAGATAGGGAGGGACGTCGAAGACCGTCACGCTCACCTGCCACGACAACAGCACGAGCAGGAACAGCAGCAGCGGAGGCACGACTCCCTGTCGCAGGATCTGTTTCATCGAGCACTCTCCCGCAGCCGCTGACTGATACCAGCCGCCAGGCGCGCAAACTGCGGCTCACCTCGCAGCTCAGGAGTCCGGGGATATGCAAAGGGTATTTCAAATACCTCCTCGATCCGTCCGGGATGTGCGCGCATGACAACCACCTGCTCGCTCAAGAACACAGCCTCACTGACGTTGTGCGTGACAAACAGAGCTGTCCAGCCCTGCTCGCCCCAGATGCGCAGCAATTCTTCGTTGAGCTGCTGGCGCAGCATGTCGTCCAAAGCTGCAAACGGCTCGTCCAGCAACAGGATGTCAGGGTGAGTAACCAACGCGCGGGCCAGGGACACCCGCATCTTCATACCCCCGGACAACATCCGCGGGTACTTCTCCCAATCGGATCGCTGCAGACCGACCAGCTCCAGGCTCTCCCGAGTCAGTTGTTCCTGCTCGGGGCGTCTCACCTTGAGCAACTCCAACGGGAGCCGGACGTTGTGCGCCACGTTGCGCCAGGGCAACAGATTCGGCTCCTGGAAAACGTACGCGATGCGCGGCGAACCAGCTATGCGGACGCGGCCGGCGGCTGGCTCCAACAGCCCTGCCACCAGCCGCAGAATGGTGGTCTTCCCGCAGCCGGATGGACCTACCAAGGACACGAACCGCCCCGCTTGCACGGCGAAGTCAATGGCGCTGAGCACCGGCGTGACGGACCCGAAGTTCACGTCCACCGACTCGAGTGCCACATGTTCAGGCAATACCGTCGCCAATTCGTGTTCGCTCGCCATATTCTGCCGATCTCTTCAGGGTAACTGGCTGCGTGGCGGCTCCGCTCCGCACTATGGGGCATTCTGCAGAAAGTGCCGCGGTTGGCAAGGGCCGATCGTGACGAGCATCCGGCGCTAAGCTACCGCTCCTGCAGGGGCGAGCGTAAGGCGTCCGATCAGGTCGAGCTGGACGCGACAGCACCGGGAGGATGAAATGCCGGGACAAATGGCTCGGATGACAGTCATGGACTCTGCCACATACGAGAGGCGGATTCGCCGAGCGGCTCACATCTGGACCGCGGCCAAGAAATGGATGGTCAATGGAACATTGTCCTTGCTGAGGAATACATCTCACAACTGCGACCAGGACGATCCTTCCAGTCCTTTCATGTCCTCACGACAGGTCTGCCCGAACATGAAGCAGGAAGGGACATGGAAGGGAACAAGATGATCGGGAGCCGCGAACACCCTCGACCGAAGGAGAGCGCTCCACGGTGTTTCCGGTCGCCACCGTGTTTGCTGCGCGATCGTGTCACCTGCGTGCGTTGCCCCGCGCAGCGGCGCTGGCATCGAGCGGCCGAGAATGGATCTTCGGCGGGGCAGCCACATGTT
>JBGSHS010000278.1:0-26449 GCA_041752115.1 Pirellulaceae bacterium
TCATCCGCTGATCCTCCGGTCGCGGCAGGCTCTGGCCGCGGCGGGCTGCCCGGTCGCGTGCGGAAAGTTCCGCTTGCCGCGACTGGGGATGGGCACGGCGGGCGGTGTGCTGGCCGGCCAATTCAACGTGCCGACAATCGCCTATGGTCCCGGCTCGGAAGACACATGTCATGAGCCGAACGAGTCGGTGCCGGTCAGTCGCATTGGTCAAGCCATCTATGGCACGGCTGCCATCGCGCACAGCCTGGTGGGAGTGCCTGTCTGTGGCTGGACGGTGGATGAGGTCTGAAGGATGAGATCGGAACATGAAAATCCTTGTCTTCAACTGCGGCAGTTCCTCTTTGAAGTACCGGCTGATCGCCATGCCTTGCGAACAGCAGCTTTCGGGGGGCGAAGCGCAGCGGATCGGGCCGCCGACGGCCAAGCCTTCCTGTCTGGTGCTGCATCGGGACGGGGAGCAGTCCGACCTGCGCACGATCCCCATGCGCAACCACGCCGAGGCTTTGCAGCAGGTGGTGAAGGTGCTGCAGGAAACCGAAGGGGGAATGCCCGATGTCATCGGCCATCGCCTGGTCAATGGTGGCCCGACGATCACCGATCGTTCGTGGATTGACGACGCCGTGCTGGAGGAATTGATCACCTACCAGGACCTCGCGCCGATCCATAACCCCCCCGCCATTGCCACAATCCAGGCGTGTCGCGAGGTGTTTCCGGGACTGCCGCAGGTGGTGATTTCCGATACGGCTTATCACCGCACCATTCCCCTGCATGCTCGGACGTACGCGCTGCCCCAGTCAGTCAGTCGCGAGATGGGGATCCGCAAGTACGGCTATCACGGCATCAGTCATCAATATGTTGTGACCGAGACAGCGCGACTCATGGATGTTCCCCTGAACTGCTTCAGCGCCGTGAGTTGTCATCTCGGCAGTGGAGGCGCCAGTCTCTGCGCCGTGATCGATGGCCAGAGCATTGACAACACGATGGGCTACTCGCCACTCCAGGGTCTCATCATGAGCACGCGCTGCGGCGACCTGGACCCCGGGCTCACGCTGCGTCTGCTGGCCGAATCGTGTGGCGATCGAGCGGCCGTCGAAAGACGCCTCAATCACAACAGCGGCGTTCTGGGCCTGTCCGGCCGGTCAGCCGACATCCGCGATGCCATGGAGTCGGTGGCGGGCGAAGCATCCAGTCGTCGCAACGATCTGACGGCGCAAGTCTACTTGTGGCGTCTCAAGAAGTATCTGGGCGCCTACTTGACGCTCGTTGGACGCGCCGATGCCGTGATCTTCACCGACACGATTGGTGAGACCGTACCGCAGGTGCGCGAAGCGGTCTGCTGCGGTATGGAAGCGTTCGGCATCCGTTTGGACCCACAGCGGAACGCGTCGGTACAGCAGTTGCCCGTGGATGTGGCCGCAGCCGACAGTTCGGTACGTCTGTGGGCCGTCGCTACCAATGAAGAAATCTCTATTGCCCGATCGGTCTATCAACTCGCATGCGAATCCTGACACTCAACGCGACACTCCGCAGTCTGGCCGCCAGTGCCTTTCGAGATGGTACTGACGAGCCGGTGTTCCAGCAGTGCACGACGGATCAACGCGACGGCTATCTGTTCGACCTGGACGATCGTGAGGTCGGCGCGCTCGCGTCGATCTGCGGCGGGCTGAGAAACGCGGATTTGCTTCCACCGGATGTGATGGCCGTGCGCGGGCTGTATGGTGGGGAGCGATTTACGCAACCCGAGTTTGTCTCCGACCGCGTACTGGCCGACCTGCTCGAGCTGGCGCCGCAGGCCCCGCTGCACATACCTGGCCTGATTCACCTGGTGCAGGAGTTGCGCCAGGCGTTTCCCGCCATCCCGATCCTGCTGGTTTTTGAGACGTCGTTCTTCGTGTCGTTGCCGGAGCGGGAGCAGTACTACGGGATCGCCCCGGAACCGCTCGATTGCCTGACGCCCCGCCGCTTCGGCTTCCACGGCATCTACCACGAGGCGGCTCGCTTCGCCGCCGCTCGGAAGCTGGGTACCTCAGAGGGCCGCATGCTGTCGATCTGCCTGGAACCGCGCCCCGAACTGGCTGCCTGCTACGGGCGCCGCCCGCTGATGGTGACCGGCGGTAGCACGCCTGCCGAGGGATTAGTTGGTGAAGCGTCGTGCGGCGATCTTGATCCCAGCGTCGTGCTGAAGCTGGCCGCCGACGGCCAAGCCGGCCCCGAAGCAGCGAGCCGGCTGTTGACTTCCGAGAGCGGATTGCGTGGGATCGCTGGCCGCACGGTCTCTCTGGCCGAAGTGCTGGATGGTGGCGACGACCTGCAGCTGGCCAGGGATGTCTTCCTGCACAGCCTACTGCGGGCGTGTGGTGCAGGGATCGCCGCTCTGGGCGGACTCGACGCCATCGTCTATTCCGGGCGCTACGCGGATTCCGCCGCTGTGCTGCATGACTGGTTACATCAGCGGCTCAAGAAGACGCTCCAACGCAATGTTCCGAGCGTCATTCACCGTCGCTCGCTCCCGCAACACCTGCGCGATATCGCCCTCGTCGCCATCCAGCAGCAACGAATGTCTTGCTCGTCCGAAAGGTAGCCATGCTCGCGCAGCGCATGGGAGCGTGGCCCACCGCTCTCCACTTCGCCCGCGGTCTGCGCGACCGCGGCCACATTCTTGCGCGACCGCGGCTACCTGCTCAGGCGCGTTGGAGGACGTCGGCGATGGCGTCGCAGAGTCGGTCCATGTTGGTGGGGGTCATGCCGGCGACGTTGATGCGGCCACTGCGGACCAGGTAGATCGCGTAATCGCTCCGCAGCGCGTCGACCTGTTGTGGTGTAATTCCCGAGAAGGAGAACATGCCGCGCTGTCGTGTAATGAAGGAGAAATCCTGTGGAACTCCTTTGGCCTTGAGCGTGTCGACAAACAGCTGCCGCATGCCGGCAATGCGTTCGCGAATCCCGGCCACTTCGTCTTCCCAGGCACGACGCAGCTCCGCATCGCCCAATACGGTCGCCACAATCATCCCGCCATGCTTGGGTGGATTGCTGTAGTTGGTCCGGATGCAGATCTTCACGTGACTGAGCCCCTTCTGAGCGGCATCGGCTGAAGAGGCGACGAGCGTCAGAGCTCCCACACGCTCGCCGTAGAGTCCGAAATTCTTGGAGAAGGAGCTGCAGATCAGGGCTTCTGGTACCGTCTCGAGCAGGGCGGCCAGGCCTTGTGCATCCTGGCTGAGCCCTTCGGCCAGGCCCTGATAGGCGAAGTCGATCAGGGGAAGAACGCCGCGGCGATGCAGGGCATCCCCAATCTGCTTCCACTGCGGCACAGTCGGATCAACGCCGGTCGGATTGTGGCAGCAGGCGTGCAGGCAGATGGCATCTCCGGCGGGAATGTTCTCGAGCGTCGACATCAGCCCGTTGAGGTCGAGCCCGGTGCCGGACGCGTCGAGATACGGATAGTCTGCGACCTCCAGGCCAGCTGCCTGGAAAATGCTCGGGTGATTGGCCCAGGTGGGATGGCTGCACCAGATCCGTTGGCTCCCCACCTTTTGCTTCAAGAAGTCGGCAGCGACGCGCAGCGCTCCGGTGCCCCCGGGGGTCTGTGCGGTCACGGCGCGTTGCGACTGGAAAATCTCGTGGCCGTCGCCGAGCACGAGACCTTGAACGTAACGGGCGTAGTCGGGGAGGCCGTCGATTCCCAGGTAGCTCTTGCTGGTTTCGGCTGTCAGCATTCGCCGTTCCGCTTCGCGCACGACGTGGAGGATGGGAGTTTTCCCCTGCGCATCCTGGTACACCCCGACGGACAGATTGATCTTGTCGGGGTGAGGGTCTTTCTTAAACGCTTCCGTCAAACCCAGAATGGCGTCTGGCGGTGCCATTTGGAGTGTTTCGAACATGGGATCCACGCCTTATTTTCTTGCTGTCACAGAAGGAGGCCAACAGGCGGTCACAATGCTGCCGGACCGACGTTCAATCGTAGCGTGCAATACTCAGTTGCCATAGTCCTGAAACAGCCGCCCGCCCGAAAAGCAGGCGGCCCGTCCCGGGGCATCCTGGCGGTCGAGGTCGCTCCGTCGCAGTGGCTCAGCGCATGACCGGCTCGCTGCCTGGGAAGGTCTGAAGCACGGAGCGGTTGTCGCTCGCGGAACTCGGCTCCACCAGCCCGTCGTCGTCCACGCTGGAATCCCCAGTGGCGCGTGCGTACAGGCAGTACATGGCCGGGACCAGCACGAGGATCAGCGCCGTGGAGGCCATCAATCCGAAGGCCAGGCTGGTCGCCATGGGGACCAGGATCTGACCCTGGAAGGATCGTTCCAGGAGCATTGGAGCGAGGCCGGCGATGGTGGTGACCGAGGTCAGAATCACAGGCTGAAACCGGCGAACCCCCGCCTCGATCAGGCTCTCCCGCAGCGGCAGCCCGGCGTTCACGCGGTGATTGATGAAATCGATCAAGACGATGGAGTCGTTGACCACCACGCCGGTCAGCGCGATCATGCCGAACAAGCTGAGGATCGTGAACTCCAAGCCCATCACAGCGTGTCCTAATGCAGCCCCGATGAAGCCGAACGGGACGATGGCCAGGATGAGGAGAGGCTGCATGTACGACCGGAACTCGAGCGTGAGCAGAGCGAACATGGCCAGTAATGCCGCGACGAAGCCGAACTTCAGACTGTCGATCGATTCGGTGGTCATCTCCTGTTGCCCTTCCCACCGCACACGCACGTTGGGGTACTCACGCAACAACTCGGGCATGAAATGTTGGCGCAACGTGGACACGATCTTCTGCGCGTTGGCCTCTCCCTGAACATCTGCCGAAATGGTGATACAGCGGTGCTGGTCGCGTCGGTTGATTTCCGAATAGCCTTTGGTCGTGGTGATTTCGGCCAGTTCGGTGATCGGGCGTTCGGCGCCGTCGCTGGTGCGGACGCGGATATCTTCGAAATCGGCCAGGGATCGCCGCTGCTCGGGCGGATAGCGGACCATCAGCTTCACTTCATGCCGTCCGCGCTGCAGTCGCATCACTTCCGCACCATAGTACGTGGCACGCACCGTCTCCGACAGATCGGCTTCCGAGACTCCCATCGCTTGGGCTTCATTTTTAACGCGGATCTGGTATTCCCATTTGCCCGGTCGCGAGTCGTCTTCGATATCGATCACACCGGGGTAGGTTGCCAGGCGCGCTTTGCACTGCTCGACCGCGGCTTCCAGCTGCCGGACGTTCAGTTCGTCGGACGGGGCGAGCAGTTTGAATTCGATCGGTGTTCCACCCGGGCCCATGTCCTCGCCGGCGAAGGTCAGAGTCTCGATGCCCGGAAACTCCGCCGCATAGCGATCGTTCCAATGCGCTCGCCAGAGCTCAATCAGCTGCTCGCTGTGAGCCTCACGTTCCTCAGGAGGTACGAGCTCGACGCTGACCAATCCCAGGTGTCCCCCGGAAAACGAGCCGCCGATAGCGGCCGGGCTGTTGGGAAAGGTGGTCCAGCCCGCCATGCGATAACGATGCAGGATCAGGCCTCCTCCCTGCTGCTGGGCGACTTCCAGCAACGCCTGTTCCAGCTTCGCCGTCGCCTGATCGGTAATCCTCCCCGCCGTGCCGTCAGGAAACGTCACCCGGGCTTCGATGGTGCGCGAGTCAAGTTTCGGGAAAGCCACAAATGGGATCACCCCGGCACGAATGAACCCGGCGACGATCATGAACATGGCAAGGGCCAGCGCGACAACGACACCGGGACGGTGAATGGCCCAGGTCACCGTGGGGACGTACAGCCTGGTAATGAAGGCGTCGAGCCAGCGTGTGGTCCAGGCGTTGATCAGTTTCGCGAGATCCGCCAGTGGTCTCAGGGGAAAAAGAACCAGACGAAAGAAGCGGAAAATCCAGCTGTCCTCGTGGGACAGGTGGCAGGGGAGAATCAGCATGGCCTCGATCAGCGAAATGATCAGCATGGCGATGACTGCCAAGGGCATGACGGCGAAGAATTTCCCCATCACGCCCGCCACGAACATCAGCGGCAGAAACGCGATAATCGTTGTCGCTACGGAGGCAAAGACCGACGGCAAGACCTCATACGTTCCGTCAATCGCCGCCTGCACCATGCTCTTGTTCATCAGGCGATGCTGGAAAATATTCTCGCCAATGACAATCCCGTCATCGACGACAATCCCCAAGGCCATGAGAAACGCGAACATCGACAGCATGTTCAACGTCTGCCCGGTCGCCAGCAGGACCGCTCCGGCGCCGAACACCGCGACGGGAATTCCCAGCGCGACCCAGAAGGCGAGCCGCAGATCGAGAAAGATGGCGAGAACGATGAAAACCAGTGCCAGGCCCTGCAGACCGTTCCGCACGAGCATCTGCATCCGGTCCTTGACATCGACCGAACGGTCGTCCCAATAAGACAGCTGATACCCGGGAAAATCCGCGTTGCGCACATAGTCGCGCACCTCCTCGGCCATCGCCAGCAGATCCTCGCTGGTCGTCCGATTGACCGAGATGACCAGGCCCGGCCGGCCGTCGATCCGGCACCGAAAATAGGTGTCTTCAAACTCGTCCCGCACGTTCCCCAGATCACCTACGGTGATCACATCGCCGCTGAGATCGTCCAGTACCGGCAGTTCCGCGATTTCCTCGCCCACTTCGAATTTGTGCTTGCCGCGCAGCAGCACGTCGTGTGCACGCGTCCGCATGGTTCCCCCCGGCAACTCCACGTTCTGGCGGCGAATGACAGCCGCTACCTGCTGCAACGTCAAGCCGTATTTGCGCAGCTGTTCTTCCGGAATCTCCACGTCGATCTGGTAGGGACGCGCACCGAGGATGTCTGCTTGCGAGACCGAGGGGAGCAGCAGCAGGTCGTCCCGAACCTTCTCTGTCACCTCGCGCAACCGCCACTCGGCCTGCGGATCGTCCGACTCCTCGCCGACCACGCCCACACGAATGGCCGGTATGCGATACGTCAGCTCCTTGATGTCCGGCTCCTCGGCCAGCTCCGGAAACGTCGTGATCCCATCCACCTCGGAACGGACTTCGTTGAGAATCTTCTGTGCGTTCTGGCCTGCCTGCAGTTCCAGCACCAGGAAGCCGACATCTTCCTGCGCCACTGCGGTCTGACGCTTGATGCCATCCACACTCCGGACCGCTTCTTCCAGCTTCTGGCAGATCCCCTCTTCCACTTCCTCCGGACTGGCCCCTGGATAGGGCACACTCACCAGGACAATGTCCAGCTCGAATTCCGGAAACATCTCCCGCCGCATCAGCAACATGCTGGCCACGCCAACGATCAAGGTGGTGACCAGCAAGGTGTTCATGGCCGGTTCATTGCGTGTGGCCCATCGGATAATCGACTTCATGGCCGTGCCCCCTCTTCCTCGGCTTGGGCAGGTGCCACGCCAATCTCCATTCCGCTGCGGACAAATGCCAGGGGAGAGACCACCACCAGATCGCCAGCCGTCAACAGCTGGGGATCATCCACATACACGACCGCCTCCGCTTCGTTCTGGGAATCGTCTCCGGAGCCCGGCAGGAGCGTTACGAATTTCGTTGGGACAATCGTCAACTTCCCGTCGCGCACACGCCACACCAGGTTGCCCGGATGCAGGGCCGTTTCCGGGACGTCAAGCAACGCAGTCGCCGGGTCTACCAGCAGGCGGATCGTCACGTACATTCCTCGCATCAGCGCCGGAGGACCGCTGGATTGCTGCGATATCCGGCGCCGCGGCTGATCCACCACCACGCGACAGGGGACCGTGCGCGTCTTTTCATCCAGTCCCAGCCCGTCGTAACGCGTCAGTCTTCCTTCCCAGACGTAGCTCATCTCATCATTTCCCGACAGTCGGTAAATTACCTGCACGTGTGTCTCCGGGATGTCATACGCCTCCGCAGGCGACTCTTGCGAGGATGGAACCTGAGTCGATTCGTCGGTGCGATTCCAGATCCAGTACAGATCCTCCATCGGCAGCTTGCATTTCACCTCGACTTTGGACGTGTCCTCGAGAGTGAATAAGGGTGCTCCCCGCTGCACGAACGAGTCGACCTCGACGAAGTCGTTGACAATCACACCGTCGGCCGGTGCCGCAATCTGCGTGCGTTGCAGGTCGAGCTGCGCTTTCTTCAGATTCGACATGGCCAGATCGCGCGCGCTTTCGAGTCGACCGCGGCCAACCTGCAGAAGCCGCACGCGATTGCGCAAGGTGGCCAGGCTGTTGCGCGACTGCAGCTCCGCCATCTCGGATTTGTCTCGATCGGAGGCAGACACAGCCTGCCGCGTCAGGCCGAGCATCCGCTGCAGTTCGCGCGACTTGAGCTCCAGCTCTTTCTCGGCCAGGGTGATCAGACTCTCCGCCCCTTGAATCTCTTCCTGCAACTCATCGAGCGATACTTCCGCCTGCTGCAGCTCCTTCTCCCACCGCTCGACGTCCAGCTGATAGTCGCTCGGATCGATCCGCACCAGCAGTGTCCCCTGCTGGACGTAGTTTCCCGCTCGGCATACCTCGGCCCGCTCCACCACGCGCCCCGCTACCTCCGTCGCGACCGTGATCTCACGGTAGGGAACGACGACGCCGTCCGCATGTATCGTCAGGCCTCCTTGATGAACTTTGACCGGTGCCACTTGCGCGACCGGAGGAGGAGAGTTGTCATCTTTCTGAGTCGGTTCCTGGTACAGACCCGACGCGATGGCCCAGTAGGCCAACACGCCTCCGGCAATGATCGCCAGGGGAATCAATGATCGAAAGAAGATGGTAACGGTCGATCGATGAGTGCCTGCCGTCGTCACGTGAACGTGCTCGCTTGTGTAAGACGCCGATGGATGCGATGAAAAGACTCCGGCACGAATGGGTGCAGGGGCCGCGGGCCACTCCTGCGAGAAGTGTTTCTCCCAGGCGCTGCACGCTCAACGCAACAGGCTGGCAGTTCGGCGGCACTCGCGTGCCCACACGGCCGAACCACTTCCATCACCATCAGGCAGAAATGGGGCAAAGGATCTGCCAGCTGCTGCTGAACTCCAGCACGATGCTCCTCTGCAGGATTTCACGTCGCTCGGACCGGCCCCACCACGCGCCGGGACAGGTATCCTCCGAAATCGCTCGAACCAATCCTGCCCTGCAGCCGCACCTTGGGAGTGACGCAAACCTGCGCTGGAAGCAACGTGTTAAGTATAACCATCCGAGGTTCGAGCGGGAGACCAAGCAAGAAGGGGGGGCGCGTGAGCGGCCCAGCGGAGATCCGGGCCACACATCCTCACGTCTCGTCAGCGTCCTGCCGCAGCAGGTCGGTATCGTACGCCTCTTCCAGACGGCGGATCTGCATCGCCAGAGCGGCGTCTTTTTCCACTTGGGCGGAGACCTCCAGTTCCCATCGTGTGCTGGCTGCCCGCAGAGTATCGAGTTCCAGCGGCAGCCGGAGAATTTTCGCCAGGCGTCGAGTGACCGCTTCAATGCAGGCCAGGTTGGGGCCCTGCAAATAGCTGGGAATCTCCGCTACCAGCGACACCATCTCGAGCTGTTCGGCCGGTGCCTGGGTCATCAGGTAGGTGGTGAACGAACTGGGGCCTGTGTAGTTCGTCACACCCACTCCGTAGGGAAGCATTTCGCGGATCAGACGCTCTTCCGAACAAGTCACGTAGAACCGTGGTTCGCGTGTATGCGGGACCACGCCGCCATAGGATCCGATGAACAGGATTCGTCGCACGCCGACCTGACGGGCAAGCTGGAAGATGCACTGGCCAAACTGGCGCCACCGCATGTTGGGTTCCGGGCCCACGAACAACAGCAGATGGGCCGGCGGATAGGAGTAGAAGACGCTGCGCGGCAAGTCAAAAGTCTGAACGAGCCCCTCCTGGATCTCCGCATGCGGTCGGACGATGGCCGCGAATTCCATCGAGCCCGGCAGATTGTAAACGTGGAACGGTTCGGGATCAACTTCCGCAATGGGCTGGGCATCGAGCAGTTGGACGAGCCGCAAGACGGTGCCGGTCGAGACGTCACCACCGTCCATCCAGCCGCCCAGCGACAACACCAAAGTCGCCTCGTGCAATTCGGGGATGGGAGCCAGGTGGCGCAAGGGATCGGGATCGTTCATAGCTACATGGTACCCACATCGGCGCCCTTGTCGAGCACGCCAGGGGCGCCGTAGTGTTCACCGCCAGCTCTCACACGCCTGACTTGCCAGTTGGCCGCGGCACAGACGCCGCGCCGCACTGGGGAAGGCATCTGGGGTGTTCTCCGGCGGGCAGCGCCCGGACGCTGCCCGCACACGATGCGTTCACCATCAAGAATCGCCGGAGCTACTTGTCCTCGGGCCGGATGCCAAATCCCTTGCGATCTGCATACGGCGGGCGTGCTGGGGCTGCATAGGGATGCTGCTTGATCTCGTCCAGCATCAGCGTGATAGCAGCGTCCAGCTGCGGATCACTTCCTTGAGCCAGCTTGGCTGGATCGTCGACAACCTCGATATCCGGGTCGACGCCGTGGCCTTCGATCCCCCACGTGCCGTCCTTTTCGTAGTAGGCAAACGTCGGCGCCGTCACGCTCGATCCGTCGATCATGCTCGGGTTGCCCGAGATTCCGACCAGACCTCCCCACGTGCGCATACCGATCAGCTTGCCGATGCCGGCCTGCCGGAACAACGCCGGGAACATGTCACCGCCTGAGCCAGCCAGGCCGTTGATCAACATGCACTTGGGACCTTGATGCGAATCGGGAGGCCAGGTCATGTCATGTCCGTCACGTCGAGCCCAGTAGTTGGTGACCGGCCGATTCAACAACTCGATGAACCGTGTGGGAATCTGGCCGCCGGCGTTCCAGCGGTCGTCAATGATGAGCGCTTCTTTGCTCATCTGACTGCTGAACTGCCGGATCAGCTCGTCCTGCCCGTTGGTGCCGGTGTCCGGCACATAAATGTAACCGACTTTGCCTTCGCTCTTGTCCTCCACGTACTTGCGGTTGCGCTCGATCCATTGCCGGAATCGCAACCCTGCTTCGCTCGGCAGCAGCTTCACCACCACATCCCGATCGTCCGCGCCGCTCTGTGGCTTGCTGCTGACGGTCAGCACCACGGTTTCGCCGGCCAGACCCTGCAGTTGAGCCCAGGGATCCTGCTGGATCTCCAGCGGCACGCGATTGACAGCCAACAGATACTCGCCTTCCTTCACGCCCGCTGCGCGCAGCGGATTGCGCGCGTCCAGGTCCCAGGGAGCGCCTTCGCAGAACCTGGCGATCTGATAGGCGCCGTCGGTTCGAGCAAAATCGCAGCCCAACAATCCCACGCGAGCCGGGGATTCCCCATCACCGGCACGATAGTAGGCGTGCCCCACATTGAGCTCCGCAATCATCTCGGAAATGACAAACCCGACATCGTCGCGCGACGCACAGTCGGCGAGCATGCGCTGATACTGCTCGCGCACGGCAGCCCAATCGACTCCATGCATGTTCGGATCGTAGAAGAAATCCCGCTCGATCCGCCACGCGTCGGTGAATACCTGCTGCCACTCTTCGCGCGGTTGGATCGTCACCGACATGCCGTTGGTGGACACGGGCGTTGGCTTCTGACCAGGTGCCGCGTCGATGATCGCCAGCTGCCGGCCCAGCATCACGAGCAACTTCTTGCCGTCGGCCGAAATCCCATAGCCCATCGCACCCTCGAGGACAGGGGCTTCATTCACGCTGCCGCCGGAAATATCGACCGACATAATGGCCGGCTTGTCATCGCTGCCGCGCACGCCGCGGCGCACGTAGATCACCTGACCTCGGAAGTTCACCGTGAGGTTGTCCAGCACGCCACTCTTGACCGGAATCTGGAAACAACGCTGCAGGATCCCCTCCAGCTCAATCTTCAGCGTCTTGGACTCCGCCTCTTTCTTGGCCTCGTCCTTGCCCGGTTCGGGCTTCGTGGCCTGCTCGGCGCCAGCCTCCCCCTCCGGCTTGGCCTGCTCCGGAGCCGGTTTCTCTTCAGCCGGTTTCTCTTCAGCTGGTTTCTCTTCAGCTGGTTTCTCTTCGGCCGGTTTCTCTTCAGCCGGTTTTTGTGGAGCGTCTTGGGGCGGTGGCGTCTCGCCAGGAGCAGGCTGCGGCGAAGGCTCACCCTCCTTCTTCTCGGGTTCGCCCTGTTGAGGAGGCTCTTCCTTCTTCTCAGGTTCCTCTTTCTTTTCAGGCTCTTCCTTCTTGGGCTCTTCCTTTTTCGGTTCCTCCTGTTGCGGCGGTGCTGCCTGCTGTGCCTGCGCAGGAGCGGCATCCTTAGCGTCAGCAGGCTTCTTTTCACCGGCCGGCGGCTCCTTCTTCTCCTCGATCGGCACTTCGTCGCTCTTGGGCAGCAGCGGGTTCTTCACATCGGCTCGCAGCGGCATGGCCACCAGCACGCTGGTGTTGCCGTAGATAAAGGTCGTGCCCAGGTCCTCGTACAGGGGAGAACTGAACCGCCGATTGCTGGCAAAGTAGAGATACTCCCCCTTGCGATCGAAGGTCGGCGAGGAATCGTTGAACAGGTTGTCAGTCACCTGATGCTTCTGGCCTGACGCCACTTCGTAGAGCCAGATGGACGATATCCCGACGCGGTCATCGCTGCGTTTGTCATAGGCGATCCAGCTGGAGTCATGCGACCAGCTCAGCGTAGGACGACCGGCCCAGGGTTCGATGTCAACCTGGCACGTTTTGCTTCCCTCGATCGTGTGCAGGTAGATCGCGCCGGTCTTGTCGGTGAAGAGGATATGCTTGGAATCGGGGGACCAGACCGGATTGTAACGAAACACCTGTCCGTCGTTGGTGAGTCGGCGTGTTTCCCCCTTGCCATCTGACTGCTTGATGTAGAGTTCGTATTCGCCCGTCAGGTCAGCGAAGTAGGCGATCCACTTACCGTCAGGACTCCAACTGGGAGACCGTTCCGCAACGCCACTGGAACGGGTCATGTTACGGGGTGAGCCATCTTTTGCCGGCAGCGACCAGAGATCGCCGCGGGCTTCCACCACGACGCGCTGTCCTTGCGGAGCGATATCCGCGCCGTTGACCTGACCGGCGACGTTCACTTCCTGCGGCATGATCAGAGGCCGGTCACCCGGAATCGTCACTTCCACTTTGCGCGACTGGCTGGTTTCCAGGTCGAGCAAATACAGGTCGGCACCATATTGGAAGACGATCTCTCCCTGTCCGTGATCGCCGGGGCCGACCGATGGCCACTTCACGTCGTACTGCGAAAACTGAGTCATCTGGCGGCGAGCCCCGGTGGCCGTATCGTACGACCAGATGTTCAGACGGTGCTGCTCGCCCGCATCCGACAAGTAATAGACCGTTTGGCCGTGCCACATCGGCAGCGTATCGGTCCCTTCGAAGTCGGTAATGCGCTGAGCCGTCTTCTTGTTCAGGTCAAACAACCAGATGTCCGAGGCCATCCCGCCCCGATAACGCTTCCAGGTGCGCGTGTCCCGGCTGTAGGGAGTAAACGCCACATAGACGCCGTCGGGCGAGATCGCTCCATTGCTGCCGTACACCACGGGCAGCTTCTGCGGCAGCGGTTGCTTTTCCGAGACGGTGTACAGTTCCTGCAGCCGCTGCAGACCGGCGAACGCGTTGGTGGAGAACAACAGTTCGCCCGAAGGTGTCCAATCGCAGAGGATTTCCAAGGCGGGGTGATGCGTGATGCGCTGCGGAATGCCGCCGGTCACCGGGATCGTATACAGATCACGACCTCCCTGATAGTTGCCGACGAAAGCAATCGTCTGGTTGTCAGGGCTGAAACGGGGAAACAGTTCCTGACCCTCAACGGTCGTCAGCGGCGAAGCGGTGCCCCCTGCCCGTGGCACCAGCCAGAGGTTGTTCGCATACAGAAAAGCAATGTGGGTCTGGCCCACATCGGGATAACGAAGCATGCGTCCATCCGGTCTCACATCGGCGTGAGACGCTGAGGCAATGAGGCCGCCAAGCATACCCGCGAACATCACGACCAGGGTCCTCAGGGAGCGACCGGCACTAGTCCGGGCTGCGGAACGTCCAGGGTAGCGAGAAAACGACCAAGGCCGGTACGGACCGGTTTGTGACTGAGAAGCTGTCATGGTGATGATCTCGAGTCTTGAAAGGAAGTAACGTCTGCAGGCTGTGCCCCCCCCACGGCACGGACGTGTTCGCTCGTCGCCGTCCAACCGTTTTCGTTGCCGATCGGTCGCGTGCAGCCAAGGATGCTGCCCGATTAAGCCACTCGCAGAGAGGCGGGCGTCGCAGAACGGTGGGCGGACGCCATGCTTTGGAGGGGGTTGCTAAAGTCCGGGAACGATAACCACCCAGATTTTCGGGATCTTAAAATATTGCCCACTTGTCCCAGGTTGTCAATGTAGGCGTGGGCGATTCGGGGGATTGGGACAAGCCGGTGGCCTGCGAGACGTGGGAGCCGACGCAGCGGTTCAGTTGGCCTCCAGAATGCCGGCGCCGAAGGTGAAGCCGCCGCCAAAGGCACAGAGTCCGAGTCGTTGTCCAGCGGTGATGGTCGGCAGGACGTCGGCCAGGCAGAGCGGGATGCTCGATGACGACGTGTTACCGTGGAGTCGGATGTTGCTGAAGACATCGATTCCGATGCGGTGTTGGATGGCATCGATAATGCGTTGATTGGCTTGGTGGGGGACGACCAGATCGAGATCTTGCACGGCCAGCTGTTCGCGTTGGCAGACGCGGTTGAGGCTGGTCACCATTCGTCGCACGGCTTCGGTGAATACTTTGCCCCCTTTCATCTGGATGAAACCACCGTGACGAAAGGGGACGGAGAGGCTGCTGCCATCCTCTCCTTTGGCGGAGAGTTCGGGGCGCAGCAAGCGTGCTGTAGCGCGGTCGAAGTGATTTTCTCCGTAGAGGATGGAGGCGGAGGTAGCGTCGCCGAACAAGATGGCGGTATCGAAGTCATCGAGATCCAGCAGGGGCGAGAGGACTTCGGCGGTCACGATCAGAACGCGGCCGTCGGGACGGCTCTGCAGAAAGTCGTAACCGGACTGCAGGGCGTACAGGTATCCGGAGCAGGCGGCGTTGATGTCGTAGGCTTGCAGCAGGGTATCGCTCTTGCCGCCGGTCAAGCCGTTGAGCACTTGGCAGGCCATCGAAGGGGTGACCGAGGTGGGGCTGGTGGTGCTGCAGATGACCAGATCCAGATCATCGACGATCAGGTTTTCTTGATCGAGGACCTTCCAGCAGGCGCGGACGGCCATGTTGACGGCGTCTTCACCGGATGCGGCCCAGTGTCGCTGTTCGATTCCGGTGCGACGCAGAATATCATCCGGGGTCATACCATGAGCGCGGCTGGCCAGTTCCAGGTTGGTGACGACGCGGCTGCCGGTCGTGGTCGCAATCGACGAGATGCCGACATCGAAGGCGCGTGGACGGTTGTCGCAGCGTGGCAAGTGGAGTGTGGCGGTGCTGTCGAGTCGGCGGAGGAGTGGTTTTCCCGACTGTTCCTGGATCACGGGGCGTCGACGCTGTCGCTGGTCGACTGCGCGGACGGTGGCTAAGGGGGCGCCGACCGATACGGTTTCTCCTTCGGCGACACACAGCTGTTCGATCCGCCCGGACACGGGGGACGTCAGCTCAAACACGCTCTTGGTGGCCTCCAGAGCTGCGACCACATCGCCTCGCGCGACCTCCTGGCCCGGCTGAATGAAGAGTTCCGATACGATCACCGTTTCATCGGCTGGGCCCGATCCGACGGCTTCAATCAGGCAGATTCCTGCTTGCGGCGGTGCGACTTCCTGCCAGTTCAGTTCCAGGTTGAGCAGTTCGGCTGCTGTGGTCAGTACTCGTTTGAACGACGGGAGCACTTCGATCTGGTTTTCAAAGTTGCAGGGGATGAACGTATCGGGGCGTGTGACGCGTCGCATGGCGACCGGCACCCGAGTTTTTTCGGCTACGGTGGCCAGGATTTCGGCTCCCATGCCGCAGGCGTGATTATCTTCGTGCACGACGATCAGGCGGGCCGTATGTTCGGCCGAGGCCAGTACGGCTCGTTCGTCCCATGGGGAGAGCGTGCGCAGGTCGAGCAGATCGCTACCCACTCCGACGCTTTCCAGCGCTTCGGCCACCTTCTCGCAGATACGGACGGTGTTGCCCCAGGCGACAAAAGTGATATCGCGTCCCGAGCGGATTTTGCGCGCTACTCCGATGGGCGTGAATTGACGCTGTACATCCGGAGATGTCGTGCGTTCCGGATCGTTCAAGAGCGCTTTGGGGTAGAAGAAGATCGAGGGACGCTGAGCTCGAAAGGCAGCGTTGAGCAGTCCGGCCGCGTCGCTGGCGGTCGAGGGCATATAGACGTCGACGCCCGGTGTGTGGGCCATGATCGACTCGTAACTGCCGGCGTGAAACGGTCCCATGCCGGGGCGATACCCGCCACATGCGGCCATGACGATGACCGGAGCCTGGTAGTGTCCGTCGGTGCGCCACTGGATACTGGAGAGTTCGCATGCCAACTGATTGAATGCCAACGGCAGGAAATCGGCGAACTGCAGGAACGCGACCGGATGTTTGCCGGCGAGAGCCTGGCCGATGCAGGTTCCCACGATCGTTGATTCCGATAGCGGGGCGTTGCGCACGCGTGCGGGAAACTGGGTACTGAGCCCTTTGGTGACTCCGAACACATCTCCCTTGGGATCTTCGATGTCCTGACCCAGGAGAACGACGTCAGGATCGTCCTGCATGTGGTGGCGCAGCACATCCCGAATAGCCTCTCGCATCGTCAGTCCCGGGCCAGTGCTGCTCCCGTGGCGTTCGCGGGACGGATGAGTCAATTCGACGGGAACGGGCCGTTTGGCTTCGCGCGTGGCCAGCGGTTCGGCGCCGGCATACGAGGCCGCCTCGGCCGCCGCCACTTCCTCTTCCACCTCACGACGCACCTGCGTCAGCGTCTCCTGGCTGACTCCCGATGCCAGCAAGTGGGATTCCAGATTGCGGATCGGATCCCCCGTCTCGCGCGCGCGGCGAATCTCCTCAGGATCGCGATAGAGGGTCTCGTCGTCGGCGTTGGTGTGACTGGTCAGACGATCGACATCCAACAGGATGATGGCTGGACCACGTTCCGTCCGCATCTGCTGGATGACCGCGTGAATCTGCTCGGCCGCCGTGACCACCTGCCGGCCGTCGATCCGCTGGATTGGCATCCCGTAAAAGGAACTCGCTTCACCGTTGGGATGCGAATAGAAAGTCTGTCCATGTGTGTGCGTCGAGATAGCCAGGTGGTTGTCTTGAACCAGGAACAGGACCGGAACCTGCAGCCGCACCGCTTCGGCACACGATTCCAGGAACTCCCCCTCCTGCGTCGCGCCGTCCCCGACGGAATTGAGCACAATGGGACGCGACCGATGATCTTTGATGACGGTCGCCACTCCCACCGTCTGCAGTGCCGCATTTCCTACGGCCACCGGCGCACTCATGATCCGCAAATCACGGTCGCAAAACGCGTGCGCGCACATCTGCCGCCCACGCGTCTGTGATTCCTGCTTGCAATACAGCCCGTCGAAAAAGACCCGCGGAGCAATACCTCGAGCCAGCATCAGCGCTTTGTCGCGGTAATGGCAGAGCAGCCAGTCCTCTGCATGCAGCAGAGGAGCCAATACGGCCGTCCCTTCATGGCCGGCTCCCGAAACATGAAAGAACGCCTCGCCCCGGTTGTTCAGCTCGAGCTCGACCTTGTCGATCTCCCGAGCCGTCACCATGACTCGATATAACGCCAGTAGCTGCTTCAGATCCATCGTTGGCATGCCTCGCTCCACGCCCAGCTAGCGCCGCGCCCCGATCCCTGGGAGCCTGCGGCCGACAGGCGGTCGAATCTCTAGTGCAATTCCATAGGGCTTATCGGCGTTTTGCGTCCGTTCATCGGGTGGGATGATCGCGAAAATCGGCAAAGTTTTCCAGGTCAATCTGTTGTCATTCCGATTACAGACGCCGATTTGTCAAACTGGAGGGAGTTGCGATGAGCACAGAACCCGCTGCCAGGGGAAAAAGTGCTAGCGTCGCCTCCTCTCCGGCAGTCTCTCAGGCCAGGATCGTCTTGTGCCGATGTCCCGCCTGCTCCTGGACATAACGGGGAACCGCATAGCCGGGGAGCTGAACGCGCAAGTGAGAGACAAGCTCCAGGCCTCGCTGGAGCGGAACATGAAAATGAGCGGCGCCCGCCACCTGATCCAGTTGATGGAGGTAGTAGGGCATCACCCGCAGATTCACTAAGCGGCGACTCAGCTCGACCAGCGTCTCCACGCTGTCGTTGACGCCCCGCAGCAGTACGGACTGGTTCAGAATCGGGATGCCAACGTCCAGCAGCTGACCGATGGAGGCGGCGACGCGGGAGTCCAATTCGGCCGGGTGGTTCGCGTGGATCACCATCAGCGGGGTCAGCCGATGGCTACGCAGCAGGTTGACCATTTCCGAGGTGACGCGCTGCGGGACGACGATCGGCAGGCGGGTGTGAATCCGCACGCGCTGCAGATGCGGTATCGCGGCCAACTGACCCAGGAGCTCACCAATGCGAGCATCGGTCAGCATCAGTGGGTCACCGCCGCTGAGGATGATTTCCTCAATCCCCGGATCCTGCTGCAGTTGAGCCAGCGCCGTCTGCCACTGGGAAAGCGAGCGGGGAATGGCATCGTAATCGTAGTGGCGTCGGAAGCAATATCGGCAATGGACGGCGCAGGTGGGCGTTGCTACCATCAGGGCGCGGCCGGCGTACTTCTGCAGCAGGCCGGGAGAGGCCGTGGCCCGGGTATCGCCGACTGGGTCGAGCCCATAGCCAGGCACCTCCAGCAACTCTTCCTGAAGGGGAAGCACCTGTCTCAACAAGGGGTCAAACGGGTCACCAGGCTGCATCCGGCGGATGAATTCCAGCGGGACGATCAGCGGAAACTGCTCGGCCGCCCGGCAGGCAGCCGAATGATATTCGCGGGGAAGTTGCAGCAGGCTGCACAGTTGCAGCGGGTCTCGCACCGCGTTGCTCAATGCCTCCTGCCAGCGCACTTCCCTCCCTGATGGGATAGGGACAGAATCGGCGGCGGAAGCTACAATGGCCATCTTCGTAAGATACTCGTCGAACATCCGGAAGCGAAGTAGGGAAGTTAACCGTGGCTGTCTACAAAACGAGCGATTTTCGCAAAGGTCTTAAAGTCCAGATTGACGGCGAACCATATCTGATGTTCGAAATGAATTTTGTGAAGCCGGGCAAGGGGAATGCCCTGTACAAATGCCGGCTGCGAAACTTGATCCGCAACACGATCCTGGATCGGACCTATAAGGGGGGTGATTCGCTCGAATCGGCCGACGTGGAAGAGATCGATGTGCAGTTTCTCTACCGCCAGGTGGACACGTTCGTGTTCATGGACAGCTCGACGTATGAGCAGTATGAGCTTTCGGCCGATCAGGTCGGAGATGCCTGGAGATATCTCAAGGAAAACCTGAAGTGCTCTATGGTGCTCTTCAATGGCAACCCCATCACCATGACTCCTCCCAACCATGTGGAGATGAAGATCGAGTTCTGTGATCCCGGGGCGAAGGGGGATACCGCGACCAACGTGACCAAGCCGGTGAAAGTGGAGACCGGTGCCGAATTCCAGGCTCCGATCTTCATCAACATGGGTGACGTGATCAAGATTGACACGCGAACCGGCGAGTACGTTGAGCGGGTGAGATCGTAGCAGGGCCGCGCCACGCAGTGTGCAATAAGGCGTGCCTGGCATGACCGATCAATCCGCCGATTTTGGATCAGGCGCCAGCTGGGAGCGGTTGAAGCAACGAGCGGAGCTGTTGCGTTGCGTACGAGCGTTCTTCGACCAGCGTGGCTTTCTGGAAGTCGAAACGCCGCTGCTGTCGCACGATTCGGTGGTCGACCTGCACCTTGATCCGCTCTCGGTGCGGTTGTTTGACGATCCTCGAATGCCCGAGGAAGGGGCTCTGTTGTGGTTGCAGACGTCGCCCGAATTCGGCATGAAGCGGCTGCTGGCCGACGGCGCGACCGCGATCTATCAGATCACTCGAGCTTTTCGCGGCGGTGAACGCGGGCCACGTCACAATCCGGAATTCACCATGGTGGAATGGTATCGGGTTGGCGACGGTCTGCAGGCCGGCATGCAGCTGCTCGATGAACTGGCGCAAGCCACTCTCGTGCGTGGACCAGCGGAACGGATCAGTTATGCCGAGGCGTTTCAACGCACGGTCGGCATCGATCCACATCAGACTGCGGTTGAAGAGCTGGCCGATGTGGCTCAGCAACTTGGCTTCCATCCGTCGCCCGCATGGGACGCACAAGATCGGGATGCGTGGTTGGACTGGCTGCTTGTCAGCCAGGTTGAACCGACCCTCGGACACGGGCGTCCGACGATCGTGTTCGATTACCCCGCTTCGCAGGCGGCGCTGGCGAAAGTGCGTCATGAACTGGTGCCGGTGGCGGAGCGATTCGAGCTGTACGTCGATTCGGTCGAACTGGCCAACGGCTATCACGAACTGACTGATCCGCAGGCGCTGCAGATCCGCACCCAGCAGGCCAACGCGGCGCGTCGGGCGGAGGGGAAGTTCTCGCTGCCGAACGAGAGCCGCCTGCTGTCGGCCATGAGGGGCGGCTTTCCTGCCTGCTCCGGTTGCGCTTTGGGCTTTGATCGACTGGTGATGGTGGCCAGCGGTGCCAGCGACCTGAGCGAGGTGATGGCCTTCACGATCGAGCGCGCTTAACGCGGGTCTCAGAAGGTCCCACGCCCAATAGAGAAATCGCCACCTGCCTCTCTGCCTCTGCCTTTCTCGTACTCCTGCTCCTGCTCCTGCTCCTGCTCGTGCTCCTGCTCGTGCTCCTGCTCGTGCTCGTGCTCCTGCTCGTGCTCCTGCTCGTGCTCCTGCTCGCTCTTGCGGCCAAACGAGGAGAGCTCACGCCAAGGCGCCAAGAGGCGAGCATGTGGTGGGGGTAACGACGGAGCAATTCGTGCTCGTGCTGGTCGTGCTCCGCCCCGTGGCGGTTGCCGCGTCGTCTGCTCCCCTCACGAAACGGGTCTGTTCAGTTTCCCGAACGATGGAAGTGGACGTGCCGCCATTTTCCCTCTTGCCGCTGCCACACGCGCGTTTCTTCGAAACAGGCCGTCTGTGGCTGATCGTTCCTGTCGACGTACTGAAGCAGGCGAACGTAGCTGACGACAGCCGCGTCGGTGCCCAGCATGCGCACGTGGGGAGCGATCATGCTGGCTTGTGACGCGGGGCCATCACGGCGGAGGTCGAAGTAGAATTTGTGGAAGCCCATGCCATGCACCTGCTGACTATGCGCTTCGGGCTCGAAGGCGGAAAGGGTGGGGTCGCACAACTGTTCGTAGGTCTCCCAGTCCCCAGTCGCGATGCTCAATAGCAGGCGCTGAGTCAACCCGAGCAGTTCCTGGTCGATGGAGGTGGTCGTCAGTTCATGGGTGGCCATGGGAGTGTGTCCTGGTGTGAAAAGTGGGAGTTGTTCGGACGCCTGGCAGGACTCCTGTTCCATGCCGTGCGTGGTCGAGTCAGCCGTGCTGCGGGAGTCGCCGAGTACGGGTCGTTTCGGGCACGCGGTCCAGTACCTGGAACGTGTAGTCGTACTGGTTGCGATCATCGGCAGGGTGCTGTTCCTGCGATACCAGCTGCCACTGATCGGCCGTAAGTTCAGGGAAGAAGACATCTCCTGGCAGCGTGGCGTGGATGATGGTCAGGTAGAGTCGCGTGGTGATCGGCAGGGCCGCGCAGTAAATCTCAGCACCACCGACAATGTAGACTTCAGGATCGTCGCCGCAGAGCTGCAGCGCTTGAGGCACAGACGCGGCAATCTGAGCGCCAGGAATATCCAGGTCACTTCGCCGCGACACAACCACGCTGTGACGACCGGGCAGAAGACGACCGATCGAATCGTACGTCCTGCGCCCAAGGATGATGTGATGTCCCATCGTCAGCTGCTTGAAACGGCGCAGATCAGCCGACTGATGCCACGGCAGTCGGCCACGCCATCCGATCACTCGATCCGGTGTCATGGCAACGATGATCGACGCGTCCATGGCTAAACGGCCACCTGTGCGCGAATGTGGGGATGGGGATCGTAATCCTGCAGCTGGAAGTCGGCAAACTGGAAATCGACAATCGACTTCACGGCCGGGTTCAACTGCAGACGAGGCAGCGGACGCGGCTCACGCGCGAGCTGCAACCGAGCTTGCTCCACGTGATTCTGATACAGGTGCGCGTCACCAAACGTATGAATGAACTCTCCCGGCTGCAGCCCTGTGACCTGAGCCACCATCAGGGTGAGCAGCGCGTACGAGGCAATATTGAACGGCACTCCGAGGAACACGTCCGCACTGCGCTGGTAGAGCTGACAACTTAAAGTGCCTTCGGCTACGTAGAACTGGAAGAGCAGGTGGCAGGGGGGAAGCGCCATCTGCGACAGCTCTCCGACATTCCAGGCGCTCACGATCAAACGCCGCGAATCGGGGTGGGTCTGGATCCGCTCGATCAACTCGCTGATCTGATCGACCGTATGGCCGTCTGCTGCTCCCCAGCTCCGCCATTGGCGACCATAAATCGGGCCCAACTCGCCGTGCGAGTCAGCCCATTCGTCCCAGATCGAAACGCCATGTTCGTGCAGGTACTGCACATTGGTGTCGCCGCGGAGAAACCAGAGCAGTTCGTAAATAATCGATTTCAGGTGCAGTTTCTTGGTGGTGACCAGGGGAAAGCCCTGCCGCAAATCGAATCGCATCTGGTGGCCGAAAATACTGAGCGTACCGGTGCCGGTGCGGTCCGCCTTCGCGGTTCCGCTGTCCAACACGCGCTGCATCAAGTCCAGATATTGCCGCATACGCTACCGTGGTTCACCTTGTGCGATCCCCGTACGCCCGAGGTGGGGACGAGGGGGGAATTGTACCAGAACATCCCTTTGTTGGCTCCGGGTCGCAGAATGCAAGTCGCAGCGTGCGCGTCAGGCGCGCGGGCGGCCCCCTTCGAAGCGGTTTACCACCGGGAGAATCGTGGGGGGGGCAGGTCACGCACTCAAGTGCGTGCTACGTGCGGCGAACCCTGGGAGGGGGACCGTGCGTAATGAGGGCGTCCCGGTGGCTTCGCACAGGGGCACGGCTGTCTGCCACAGCGTCATTTTCGTATGATTTGCCGCGGTGGTGTGAGCTGCCCGGCGTCGGGCGCTCATCCTTCGGCGCATCCTTGAGACCATTTTCCCAGCATCAGATTGAGGTCAGCAGTGAGTACTTCCGCTTATGTCGAACGCCTGGTCGATTTGATGGATCCGCGTGACAACGTGCTGTTGAATATGTCCCCGCGCGAAGCGGCCGAGGCGGTAGCGTCCGGGGATCCCGCGCGGATCCGGGCGATTGACGGCCAATTCGCGATCATTCAGAAGCGGGGCAATCTGGTGCGGATGGCTCGATCGATCGGCCGGCCCATGCGATATTTCCTGGCCAAGCAGGTGGAAGGGCCTTGCCTGATCGTGGCGGAGCGCATCGAACAGCTGCGCGCACAGCTGGCCCAGGATGGGCTGGCCGGTCAGTTCCATCCGTCGTATACGCGGATGGTACCGGCTCACCATCTGGTCGAGATCGCGCTGGTAGGCTGTCCCGATCCGAATCCGGTCTATACGCGGTTTTTCGATCCCGAGCGCAATGCATTGGGAACCGATCTGGACCGCATTGGGCGCGCCTACATCGGCTCTCTGGCCGACGAATGCGCCCTCTGGCTCGATCGGATCGATCCCAGAGAACCGATCGGCGTCCTGTTCTCCGGTGGAATTGACAGCGGCAGCGTTTTCCTGGTGCTCTATCACCTGCTGTTGCGGCGGGGGGAGTCGCCGGCGCGGCTCAAAGCCTTCACGCTGACCGTCGAGGGTGGCTCACCCGACGTGCAGCAGGCAACGCAGTTCCTGGATGAGTTGGATCTGGGCATGTTTCTCGAACCGATCGAGGTTCCGCTGAGTGCGCTTGATTACCAGGAAGCGATTCGGGTGATTGAGGACTACAAACGTCTGGATGTCGAGTCGGCGACGATGGCCCTGGCGCTCTGCCGAGGGATCCGCCAGCGTTATTCCGACTGGACGTACCTGGTCGATGGCGACGGTGGCGACGAGAACTTGAAGGACTATCCGATCGAGGAGAACTCGGAGCTGACCATCCGCAGCGTGCTCAATAACAAGATGCTTTACCAGGAAGGATGGGGTGTCGACGCGATCAAGCATTCGCTGACGTATTCGGGCGGACAGAGTCGCGGGCACGTGCGAACCTATGCCCCCGGTCGATGGTTCGGTTTCCGAGGCTTCAGCCCGTTTTCACTTCCCAACGTGATTGCCGTTGCCGAGGGGATTCCGTTTATTGAGCTGACCGAGTGGGACCACGGACGGCTGTATGCGTTGAAGGGGGAAGTCGTCCGCCGCGGGGTGGAGGCGATCACGGGACTCACCATGCCGGTGTTTGAAAAGCGGCGTTTTCAGCGCGGAGCGGTGGAGCCGTCGCGATTCGCGTCGGTTTTCCCAGCCAGTGATGTGGCCTATCGCGCTGCCTTCGGGTCGATCTTTGGATAGTCGCGTGAGGCTGGGACTGGTCGTGAACATGAGGCGATTTTCCGAACGGGAGATCACGCGTGCTCGGGGGCCCAAGCAGGCGGTCGATCCGACCCAACCGTATGCGTTTCTGGTCGAACCCGAATGCTCGGCTCGGCGACAGATTGAAGACGTGGCGACCCTGTTTCTGACCAACCGAGAATGCCCGTTCCACTGCCTGATGTGCGACCTGTGGCGCCATACGACCGATCAGAGAGTGCCGGTAGGAGCCATTCCCCGCCAGATCGATTATGCCTTGGCGCGGCTGCCGCACGCCCGGCATATCAAGCTGTACAACAGCGGGAATTTCTTCGATCATCAGGCAATCCCGCCTGATGACTACCGGTCCATTGCCCAACGGGTACGCGACTTTGACACGGTTATCGTCGAGAATCATCCGCGGATGTGTGGCGACGACGTGCTCCGCTTTCGGGATCTGATTACCGGCCAGCTGGAAGTGGCCGTGGGGCTGGAGACCGTGCACGAAGAGCTGCTCGCCGCATTGAACAAACACATGACGCTGCACGATTACGAGAAGGCCGTGCGTTTTCTGCAAGCTCACGGCATTCGCGTGCGAACGTTCATTCTGCTGCGCCCCCCTTTCCTGAGTGAAGCGGAGGGCGTCGAGTGGGCCGAGCGTGCCGTGAGGTTCGCCTTCGACTTGGGTGTTGAATGCTGTGCCGTGATTCCCACGCGGTCAGGCAACGGGATGCTCGAGCGCCTGGCGACCGAAGGAGACTTTTACACGCCGACGATGCACTCCATGGAACGTGTGCTCGAAACCGGCCTGCAGATGCAGCGCGGACGCGTCTTCATGGACCTGTGGGACTGCGAACGCTTCTACCCGTGTCCCAACTGCGGACCGCAACGCCGCGAGCGGCTCAACCAGATGAACCTCTTGCAGACCGTCACCCAAACGGTGTCCTGCAGCTGCGAACCTTCTTGAACCGCGCTGCTCCCGCGCAGAGTACGAGCGCCAGCCGCACGCACTTGCCTTGAAACCGCTCGACCACACGATACCTGCCACAGCTGGCAATCAGCTCTTGTGCACACAGGGTCTGGCCGTGCCGCTCCTGTCCTCGCTGAGCCAACGATCAGTAGCGATCGCGGCGACCATACCCGCCGCCACCCGTACCACCGCCACGGCGCTGGTCGCGAGGCTTCGCTTCGTTGACCGTCAGCGTTCGGCCTTGCACTTCCTGCCCATTGAGCGCTTCAATGGCCGCTTCGCCACCGTCCGACATCTCGACAAATCCGAATCCCCGTGAGCGGCCCGTTTCACGATCCGTGATAACATCCGCCGACGTCACATTTCCATACTGTCCGAACAATTCCCGCAAGTCGTCCGAGGTTGCGCCGAAAGCCAGATTACCAACGTACAATCTCTTAGTCATCGTCATCCCTTGAGCCCTGTGTGGCTCCAACAGAAAGCAATAATCCGGTCGTGCGCAACGACCGGCCTGACCACAGGCTGTCAATCACTCTGCCCACTCACAAACTGCCGAAACTCCCGATCCGACAATCCTGGAGGCCATGAGAGAACACTCAGAGCAGATGTACCAGGAACAAATAGAAGAGGTGCGTCAGCAGATTCAGCCGTTTCGGAAATCGACAACTCACGTGCCAGTCGAACCCCCGCATTATAGCGTCGTGGAGGGCCGCGCGAAAAGAGAGCTCGCGAGGGAACGCCAAGTGCTAGCAACTGCGGAAGTAGGGGCGATCCCCCCGTCAGTGATTTGATCTGCGAATCGCGCATACCGATAAATAGAAGTTGTGGGGTGGTATATTGTGATCCCGTCCTCCGAGTCTCCTCCACCCAGCGTTGTGCCAGAGCCGATTGCACCGTCGGCGCGGTCGCGAAGCCCAGTGGCCGCGGTCGCGAAGCCCAGTGGCCGCGGTCGCGAAGCCCAGTGGCCGCGGTCGCGTAGACCGCGG
>JBGSHS010000279.1:0-124298 GCA_041752115.1 Pirellulaceae bacterium
GGCACTGGCTTCGCCAGTGCCACCCAACCCGAAAGTCAAGCTGTCACAAGCCGTTAGGAGAAACTGGTCACATTGATGACGTGCCTCAGCGAATCGCAACAGGAGCAATCGATATGAAAGTCATGGTACTGGTCAAAGCGACCACAGAGTCGGAAGCCGGCGTGATGCCGAGCCAACAACTGTTGGCGGACATGATGGATTTCAACGAGCAGCTGGTGAAGACGGGAGTGATGCTGGCCGGCGAAGGATTGCACCCCAGTTCCCGGGGTGTGAGGGTCCGATTCTCGGGCCAGCAGCGGGAGATCACAGACGGGCCCTTTGCCGAAACCAAAGAACTGGTCGCCGGATACTGGCTGTGGCAGGTTGACTCGATGGAAGAAGCCATCGAGTGGGTGAAGCGTTGCCCCAATCCGATGCTGAGCGACTCGGACATCGAGATCCGACCGGTCTTTGAGCCGGAGGACTTTGGCGAGGCCTTCACTCCGGAGCTGCGCGAACAAGAGGCACGACTGCGCGGCGTGCAATGAAATGGCCGTTGGCCTATCGGCGCCTGGTCGATCGGTGCGATCTATGAGCTTGGCCTTACCTCGTTTCCATTGATAGGAGTTCACGGTGCCTGCCAACGTTAATCCGGTCGTGTGGTTCGAAATCCCCGTCCATGACCTCCAGCGGGCAAAAGCTTTTTACGAGACAGCGTTAGCGATTTCACTTGCTCCGCCTATACAGGTTAAGGAGAACACGCTGTCGTTTTTTCCCATGCAGCAAGGTGCTGCCGGAGCTGGAGGTGCGCTGATCGATTGCCCACACGCCTCACCTTCGCAGCAGGGCATAGCTATCTACTTTCATGTCGAGTCGATTGAGCCTGTCCTGGCGCGCATCGAAAAAGGAGGAGGCAACATCTGCCTGCCGCGCACGGATATCGGCGAGTACGGCTTCATAGCGCACTTCATTGACACCGAAGGCAACCGCGTCGCTCTGCACGAAATGGCCGCTGGCTGACAGACGTTCGCCTCGTGCCGGCTCCACCGTTGACCAACATGATGTCAATGAGAATCACCCCTAGCCAACGCGAGTTCAGAGCCATGACCGATGATACCGTCCTACCCACTACTCCCAGATCCCGGCGCGTCAGTATCGGGATCGGTCGAGCAATGTCGTTGCTCGTTGCAGCGCTGTTCCTCTTCAGCGCGTCGATGAAATTCGTGGGTGGCGAGGAACTGGACAAGGCGATGACGCATCTCGGTCTGCCCAATTCAATGGTCATCCCGTTGGCGATCCTCGAAGTGACCTGCGCCGTTGTCTATCTGCTTCCACCCACAGCGGTGCTCGGCGCTATCCTGCTGACAGGCTACCTGGGCGGAGCCATCTGCACCCACTGGCGAGTCGGCGATCTGTTCGCACTGCACATCGTCATCGGCATCGTGATCTGGCTTGCTCTTGCGCTGCGCGAGCCACGTCTGTTCAGACTCATCTTCTGGCGATTGAGAAACGAGCCAACCTGATCGAACAGTGCGGCTCTCCGGACTCCACATCCGCTTGTGAGCCCGCGCGAAATCTGACGATTGGCCTCACGGTATAAGAGCAGTGACAATGAATGGAAATCGTTGATCGCCGCCTTTCGCTCCGGGAAAGGAGCGCGAACTCCATCGACCTCCAAGGGTAGAGCCGTGTCAGATCCCCGGTGCTTGCGCTATAACACCTCGAGTGCTGATGCAGGGTGAGCCGTTCGCAGTAAGCTGCTATCGCAGAGCGCGAAGCGAGTGTCCGCACCTTTCGCGGAACGAAAGGCGCCTGGGGCGGAACGAACAAGATCTTGTCTGTCTGATGGTCCATTCTATCGGCTCCGCTGGCGCGTTTCCTAGTGTCAGTCGTGTGGCTGCCGAATCGAACTCGGGCATCAAGCAGTGCTGTGTGCGGGCCGGCAGTTCGCTATCCGGCCTTATTCTCCCCTGCCACCGGCGTATGGGTATGGTCGACAGAGCAAGAATCGGGTAGACCATGTGGGTTCAACAGCTTGAACAGCTTGAGTTGTTTGCTCCCCGTTTCTGAATCTCCTGAGGTCTTTCCATGAAACCGTCGATCGTTGCTCTCGCTATCATGATGGGTCCGTACGTGGCCCTGGCCTTCGATTCCGACACCGCAAACCTGGAACAACTGCCGGCGGCACAGACCAGTGGCGGACAACCGCTCATGGATGTACTGCGGCAGCGCAAGAGCACTCGGGAGTTCAAACCGGAGGCCCTAGATCGCCAACAGCTGGCCAACCTGCTGTGGGCGGCATTCGGTGTGAATCGATCAGAAACCGGACAGCGTACGGCTCCCTCCACGATGAACCTGCGATCGGTCGACATCTACATTGCCACTACGCAAGGTGTCTATCGCTACGACGCGCCGTCGCATGCCCTGGTCCTGATCAGCCATGACGATGTCCGGGCCGCGACCGGGGGTCAGGATTACGTCAAGATCGCCCCGGTGGCCCTGATCTATGTCTCGGACCATGCGAAGCTGACCAAGGCAGCAGCGGAAGAAAGAGCTTTCTACGGCGCGGCTGACACCGGCTTCATCGGACAGAACGTTTACCTGTACTGTGCATCAGCTGGCTTGGGCTGCGTAGTGCACATGCCGGGGGACCGAGCGGCGATGGCCAAAGCCCTGCAACTGCGAGCGGACCAGCACATTGTGCTCGTCCACTCCGTTGGTGTTCCCGCTCAGTAGGTCGCGAACAGCATGGCGCACATGGGTAACAGGGTGTTCGTGGCTGCCATGGCGCTGAACCGGGGAAGCCGCTTCGATAGGCTACTCGTCTTCAAATCTTCTGAGGTGTGAAATGTCCCAGACCGAGTATCGTCACCAGACCTCAACGAGACGCACGTTCCTGAAGTTTGCCGCCGCAACGACGGCCGCCGGGTGGATGGCCAGCATAGGACGAGTTGACGGAGCGTTCGCTGGCATTTCGGATGACCCGTCGTATCACCGCGCCAATACGGACTGGCTCGCTACCTGTCGGTTTGGCATCGGCGTGCACTGGACGGCGCAGAGCGTGCCACGACAGGGACCACCGCGGCCATTTCAGACTGCGGTGGAGCAGTTCGATTTGGCAGGTTTTATGGCAGCCGTCGAATATGCGGGTGCTGACTACGTGCTGTTCACTTCGACACATGCTCTGCAGATGCTCCCCGCTCCGCACGAAGCCCTCGACAAGATCCTCCCCGGCCGAACGTGTCAGCGCGATCTGATTGGAGAACTGGCAACTGCCTTGCGGGCGAAGAGGAAGCACCTGCTGGTTTACTACAATCATTCCTGTAACGGTCGGCAAGATGCGCCTTGGGAAGACGCTGTCGGTTACCATGATGCGGACAAGCGGAAACTGGCCGACAACCTGCTCCAGATCGTCACACTCCTGGGCCAGCGTTATGGCGATTCCCTGCGAGCGTGGTGGTTCGACAGCCCCTATTCCCTGGATCCACGCGGTCCCCACAACTCCGTGACCACGGATCTGGCCGGCTTCCAGTTTCCCTGGGAACAGTTCACGGTGGCTGCAAAGGCCGGCTTTGCGGATCGCTTGGTTACCTACAATGCCGGAGTGGACCAGAAATTCCTCTACACCACGCACCAGGACTACTGGGCTGGTGAGCTGGTGGACCTGGAGACTCCGCCACAAGCGCGTTACCTCGATCACGGTCTGCAATGGTTCGGCTGGACTTGCCTGGAAGATCGCAACTGGGTCCACACGCGAATCGACCAGCCGATCCCCTCACCGCTTTATACCGATCAGCAGGTGGTGGAATACGTGCGAGCGTGCAACGCTCATTCTGCTCCTATGACCTTTAATGTGGGCATTTATCAGGAGGGACGATTTGCCGATGAGTCGATAGAACAGCTGCATCGCCTGGCGAGTTCTCTCCAGCACTCTTCGCCCTGACGAATCTCGCCGGTGTGAAGTGCCCGGCTACTTCGATGCCGACCGAATCTGGATCAGCAACTGGCCAGCTTCCTGTTGAGCTTCGCGAATGCTCTTACCCGCTGGAATGCCGGGACGTTTGTGACCAGCAGCTGTCAGATAAGCATCCCGCAGAACCGACATACGTCGCTCGAAGAGCTCTAACGACGAAGATGGCATGCCACAGTTCTCGACCATCTTCTGAGGGGATTCGGCGTCTGCTTCGCTGGCATCATCAAACCACCGTATCAACTGCTGGGTCATGAACCAGTGACCCGCGGCATGGGGATGCACTGCATCGGGCTGAAACACGAAACTCGGATCCGTTTGCCGTCGCTTGTTCACCTCGTCCGTCATCGGCCCGTGCACGTCGATGACGAGCCAGCCCTCTTTGCGCCGATCCAGCAGCCACTGGGTATACCGATCCAATACCGCGTTGTATGCAAACGCCGTCTTGGCCTGCTGGTCGTCATAGAACGGAGGTGTCACCACAATCAGAGTCGCTCCGGCGGCTTCCACTTTCTGTTTCAAGTGCCGCATCCCCTCCTGATACCGCTGAAACCGCCCATCGTCCAAGGGCCGATAGATCCCACAGTTGATACCGTAGCAAGCGAAGACCAGATCAGGTTTCGTGACTGCCAGAACTCGGTCCAGCCGCTCAGCAAGATCCGGGCGCGGAAACTCGCCGCCCGCATGCCCGTCTTCGCTCAGTCCAGACACCGTTTCGCTGGGCAGCCCCACGTTGACCACCAGCGGAGACTTCGGCAGTTGCCGTGACCACAGCCAAACTTCGAAGAACGCTACGTATTGCCCCGAGTACGTGATACTGTCCCCCAAGAACACAATCCGATCCGCCTTGCGCAGCCAGTCCATGCGATCGTCGTCTTGCCCGAAGATCGATCGGACCAACAAGAGTAAGATGATCGCTGACATCGACTTGATGCGGTGTGTATGCATGCTGAACCGGCGCCTTATGTTGAGCTTCTGTCGCTGATTCCGGTGGCAGGACCGAAACCTGAGCTATCTCGTGCAGTCAGATGCGGTACCCACCTTGCCGATCTCGTTGGATCTTTCACTGTACACGACGACGGCGCGACATTCTAGAATCGAACGATCCAGGATCGCCCACTGTCGCAGGCCGGAAAGAACGGCGCACACCCACCGCAGCAGTGGCCGCGGTCACGCAGACCAGTGGCCGCGGTCACGCCGACCGCGGGGAAAATGGAGAACTTCACGCAAGCTCTCCATGCTCTGCGCGAGCATGGCTACGACTCGGCACGAGCATGTACATGTGCGTGTGCATGATGGGAACAACGCGATGAGACGACACCACTCCTCGCTCACGGATGAGATGATCTGAACTCGCATCTCGAAAGGAGATTGTCGCAAGTGCGTATCGAATCAACCGCCGGAGTCTTCTTTGGGCGGCGGGGTTCGCATCCACGGCAATGACTGTCGGCGACCGTTCCGCCTGGTTGGCTATTCCGCCGCGGTCGACAGAGCTGTTCGACCAACGAAACGGGCGATGGTGCTTATGAGCCGAACCCGGTCGATGGGTTTGGTGAGGTAATCATCGCATCCGGCGTCGAGGCAGCGTTGGCGGTCTTCGGGCATGGCGTGAGCAGTCAAAGCAATGATCGGGTGATTCCATCCTGCGACGCGCAGCTGCCGCGTCGCTTCATACCCGTCCATGACCGGCATCTGCATGTCCATAATGACTGCATCGAACACGCGCGCCCCGTCGTGATCTCCCAATATCAAATCGACTGCCACCGCTCCATTTTCGGCCACAATCACCTCGGCTCCAGCCTTCCTGAGCAGAAATGCGATCAGCCGCTGATTGTCGGGACCGTCTTCGACCAGCAACAGGCGGCAGTTGTTCAGAAGGCCTGCGGGCAGTTCCGTGGCGGGACTCGTTGATCGTGGAGGTGCCTGTGCCGCAATCCCGGAGGATGCATTGAACGATAGTTTCCGGGGTGGTCCTACCGGTATCGTCACGGCGAAACGACTGCCTTCTCCCAACACACTCTCGGCGGTGATGTCGCCACCCAACAACTGGGCCAGCCGCTTTCTGATGGACAACCCCAATCCCGTGCCGCCGAACTGGCGTCGGTTGGAGGAATCGGCCTGGGTGAACGGGGTAAAGAGTCGTGCGATCAGGTGCTGCGCAATACCAATTCCTGTGTCGCTCACGCAGATCTGCAATTCAGACCCTTCTTCGCCGGTCGGTATCCACCGGGTATGGATCCTGATTTCGCCCACCTCAGTGAACTTGATCGCGTTGCCGACGATGTTCATTAAGATTTGTCGCAGCCTGGTCGGGTCGGATTGAATGGCAGAGGGAACAGAACCGTCACAGGTGACTTTCAGCGCCAGTCCCTTTTCTGTCGCTCGCAGCTGCATCAGGGAAGCGACCTCCGTGACGATCTGCGTGGGCGAACACGTCACATTCTCCAGGACGAGTTTGCCGGCTTCGATCTTGGAGAGATCCAGGATATCGTCGATGATCTGCAGCAGGTGCGTGGCGTTCTGCGAGATTACTCGGAGTGGATCACCAATCTCGTCGCGCGGGAAGGGACAGCGATGTGCACAGGACTGCGTCAGGATGTCGATGTATCCCAGAATCGCGGTCATTGGCGTGCGGATCTCATGGCTCATATTGGCCAGGAACTCACTCTTGGCGCGACTGGCCGCTTCCGCGCCCTCTTTCGCTCGTGCCAGCGCCTCCTCCACGCGCCGCCGCTCGGCAATCTCCAGCTCCAGTTCCGCCGTCCGCTCGCTCACCCGTTTCTCCAACGAATCATGCACTCGCTGGAGTCGGTCAGCCAGAGCATTGAAGGTGGTGGCCAGCACGCTGATCTCGTCATTTCCGGTGACTCGCACGCTCGCCAGTGGAGTCTGCTCAGACTGGGCGGCCGCATGCTGAAAGTGTCGGGTAATCGTCTGTAATCGCTTACCGATCAGCAACCGAAACGCCACGACGAAGGCTCCCGACAAACCTGCCAGTCCCAGTCCAAACGCTGACAACTGCGTCCAGGCTTCGGAATTGATGGCGGCCCGGAGTTCGTCCATCGGAATGCCGACGGTGTCGAGGGCTGTGACCCGACCTGCCGTCTGATGGAACCCAGCTTCTGCGCCGTAGCGGGCGGTCAACGAAGCGGGCGCATCCTCAGGACGACCGTGGCACCGCAGGCAGTTCGGCTCCATACGCCGCGGAATACACTGCACGAAGTACTCTCGCCCGTCCACCTGAATTGGCCCACTCCACTGGGTTGCCTCGGGATGCTGGCGAAAGTAATTGATGATCTTTTGCTCCGCTGGACCGGCCCGGTTCGACGGATTTCTCGGATTGTCGGACGAGAACTTGATCAGATACTCCGGAAACTCCTGCCGTACCTGCTCGAATACTTCGCGGGCCACGTACGACGTCGACATCGCCTCAGGAACGAACTCGTCACTTCCCAGTCGCTGCTCCATCAGCGGCCGCAGGACGTTCTGAACATACCGGCGGATCGCCAGGTCGAATTGCAGCGCGAGCTGAGCTTGTTTGGCCGTGAGTTCTTCCGTGTTCCTGTGGATCGAGTACCATGCGCGCCCGACCCCCAACACTGCCGTAGCCAGCGTGAAGAACGCAATCATCGCCAGGAACTTCGACCTGATGCTCATCGTTACCTTTCCGCGGTGATCGTCGGAGCAGAACCTTCCCAGGCTGCTGCCACCATCCGCTCACCACGCTCATGCCGCCGCACGTGGAACACGGCTCAGACCGACCCGCGTGCAATCAACGCCAACCAATACGGCTCATCCTCCGAACGCCATGCTGAGACGTCCGTCCCCAGTGGTCAACATGTCCGTCTCGTCAAGTGTAGGATGCCGAATCGATACGATTCTTTCACACGCCACACACCCCACTTAATTGGTAGAAACGGAAGTCAGCCAGAAACCGCAGAATAACAAACAAGCAGCCGCAGCATGACGAAGGAAGAGAAGGCATGGACTGGGCGATCGTCGAGCGACCCGGGGCCAGCCAGATGCGACTTGTCCACTTGGCAATGGGACATTCCTAGTTCGATATTCCGCGGCTCAGCCGCCTCGGTGACCGACGCTGCCAACGGTTCACCCTCCCGTCAGACGCGGGACGATTTCTTGTCGTTTGTCCTGGTGTCATGGGCTTTCACACCAATACAACATGCACATACCGGACAATCCGATCAACGATGATTTCGAACGACTCGACATCCGTCAGAGCTGTCCCAGTTGAGTGAGCAGGTCCCGCAGTTTTCTGCGCTGCTCCTGCTGCAGAAAGGATAGAGACGAGTCAGGAAGCGATTCGAGAACCGCTGCCAACTGTGCGCGACTGCCTGCCATATCCGGCTGCGATCCGTGCGCAGCCGAGGAGACCACTGCCAGCTTGGAATTCAACAGTGCCAGCAGTTTGTTTGATTGATCCTCGGTCAAATCGAGCAGCGTCTCGACATCGCCCCAACTGACATTGCGAGTTCCGGCAACAACTTCTCTCCAGAGCCGTTCCGAAGCGTGTGAAAGCTGGCTGCCAGACGCCATCGGCCTCGACGATGTGTTCTGAAGTGGAGGCTGTCGGTCACCACCAGTCAGGTTCCACCACGGGCCGAATCCGGATTCGACGCTGCCACTTGCACGTGCGGGAATTTTGCCGGGGAACATCCCGAAGCCGAAGATCGCAAAGGCGGCAACTAACAGGCACAACGCCACCGCAAAGCTGGTTCCCACCACCCACGCGTCCTTCTGACCGCGATAGTAGGGCAAGCGAATCCACTGCCACGGAGACATCAGCAGACCTGCCTGCCGGTCGCTGGCCAGATCGCTGACACAATGGACGCCCATCCGTGAACAATTTCTGTGCTTCAGAACGTATGCTATCCGCACTTCATACGTTTCATCGTGCCAGCGGAGCATGATGTTCTGCCCGACCTCCCACGGCACGATGGAATCGCAATGGATGCCGAATCCCTCGGCGGAGCGATCCATGCACGTCCCTTTGACGCGTGTGCGGCCATCCGTCAACACCACGCAGTCATCGGCCGTGGAGATTTCCAGGCGAACGCAGTTGCGTCGATTGTGATTGGAACGATGCTCGGCAGAGATGTCCATTCTTGGCACCTCGAAGATCAGTTCTCACGCGTGGGCGTTCCGGCCTTTCATCCGGCCTAAAAGGGTTTTATGGCACAGCCGTCCTGCCGGTTCAGGGCAGACAGCGAGCCAGCTGGTTCCTTCGGCCGAGCGTTTCGCACACCTCAACCGATAGAGTCCCTGCATGACGAGTCTAGCTTGGTCAGCAGCGGCATCTGACGGCCGCTATCCTATCTCCCGATCCCCTCTCGGGAATGAACTGCCGGATGTGAGGGATTAGCGGATTGTGACAGGAGTCGCAGCCAGGCCTTCACGCAAGAAAGGACGAACTCGACCGGTTCTGCCGAAGCCGAAATACTCCGGCGCCCCGTCGGGCTGTCAGGGTCCGCGGCAGTCTACGCCTGCTCCACCTCGGGCATCTTCTCCGCTCCGCATTTGTCGCAGGCGGGCAGGAGGGAATGTCGGACCGATTCGCAGTGCGAGCATTTTTCGAACAGCTCCGTCCCGCACATCGGGCAGGTATATGTTTCCTCTTCGATCGCTGTCGAGGCAGGGGCCCACAGCCTCGACGCCTTGCGCAGGCTGCGCCGCGTCCAAGCCATGTACTTGAGCGGCCCGCGGCGGATGGGATAGCTGCAGATCGGGCAGAAGAATGCCTCATAAGCGTCACGATACTGTTTCAGCAGCCAGTCTCGTTTGGGAAACGCGATCATGCGCAGCAGATAGACGAGAATCCAAGTGACAGCGGCAAGTGACACCAGAATCAGAATGTACTTGAAGTATCGGCTCGGGAAATACTCGTGCATGACGAGCATCACCTTGACTGCCACCGCGATCGCAGCCGCGTAAATCAGCGGCGTGTAGATGCTGTTGCGTCGCAGCAGGAAGAGTCCCAGGACGACGAGCAGTAACGGCACCAGAACAGCCAGCTTCAGGCCTGCCATGAGCAGATTGTGTCGCTGCCGCTGGCGCTGATACTGCTCCCGAACCGGCATGCGCGCCTCTTCCAGCTGCCGCGCGTTCTCCCGTTGCTGCTGCTGCAGATCAACCAGGCGCTCGTTGAGCCGCGAGATCTCCTCGTTATACTCCTGATACTGCTGCTGATTGGCCAGAAACAGTTCGATGCTCTTCGACATGGCAGCCTGCTGCTCGGAGGAAAGCGCGGAGCTGTTTTCGAGGCTGAGACGCTGGATTTCGAGCAGCTGGTCCATCGTTCGTTTGGCGTTGTCGATGCTATCCTTGAGTAACTGCTGCTTGTCGCGAGTCTCACGAATCTGGCGATTCGTTTCCTCCAGCTGCTCATTGAGTGATCGTTCGACCTGCAGCAACTGCGGATCGAGCAACTCCGCTTCCATCCCGACCAGGTCGGGCCCTGGCCACGTCCCGATGTCGTTGATCACAAACCCTAGCAACCAATAGAACAACACGCCGAATACGACGCTGAACACGAACACCATCAGCCGATAAGCGACCGGTCCCTTGCGTGAGATGTTGTTCATGAGCGAGTTCTCGATTCCTGATGTCTGTGCGAGCCAAGTGGTCAGAAAACCAATGGAGCAACGTGCCTGGTACGGCTAGGGGAAGCACCCCCAACAGGTCGAGCGCATGGTTTCTGAACGCACAATGGGCTCGTTTCCCGACAGCCGCCCCTCCAAAAAGTCTATCGCCCACCCAGCTCGTGACAAGTCCAGAGCGTGCTGTCAATACCCTCTACCCGAGCAACCTGGGCGCCCCTGTGGGAAGACACAAAATAAGCTCACGCCAAGGCGCAAAGGCGCCAAGTAGAAGAATGGAGAAAGACAACCACCGCTCCATCAGCAGCGCCAGCACGGAAGGACGGAGACTGACTCGTTGAGTCTAGCCCTTTACCTGAACCTCTCTTCTTGGCGCCTTTGCGCCTTGGCGTGAGGCTTCCTTTCGTCGCTGTGCGGGAACATGGCTAAGGCCTCATGGCTGCCGTTTCATCGGCCTGTTCTCGCGCCGCCTGCTGGCAACGCAGGACCGCCTGTTGAAGCGATCGGCGCGTCGACACTTCCGGATAGTCGCTCGCCAGCTGCTGTATCGCCTCGAGCGAATCGGGATCGGCGATGGCTCCCAACGCCGTGGCCGCCGCGTGACGTGTGTCGGTAGCGTTATCGAGATTCTGCACCACCTCCAATAGTCGCGGTACCGCTCGCCGATCACCGATTGTGCCGAGCGCCCAGGCGGCGGTCGCTCGCCAACAGGGAGTGTATTCCAGCTGCAGGAAGTGAATATTCGGCTCCGCCGGGTCCGGCCGCCCGTGCCGCGCCTCATTCAACTCGGCGGTGAGGGATGCCAGGAGCGTGTCAATCGACTCAGGGCTCCTCAACTGGCCAAGAGCGCGTCCGAGGTAGAAGAGCACCCAGTGCCGCTGAGGAATCCAGGTGGGATTACCGAGCGGGCGGTCGATGGGATCTTCAGGTTGAGCGCGATAGCGCTCGTACGCTGCACGCACTTGCCCTTCACAGCGGTCGTCACGACAGAGCAGCGACAGCAGTTGGGCTGCCCGATTGTCTGCCGCGGGAGTACCAGCCCAGGCCGCATGTACGCTGCTGATGGCCTGACGCAGTTCCTCCTCTGCCTGAGCCTGGGGGTCGCCCAACAGGGCCAGACAGGTCTCGACCGTCTGCTCGGCTCGGGCACTGCGCCGGATGACGCGTCCCACCAAGGTCTCGTAGGTGTCGTTATAGACAAACAGTGCCCGATCGGGATCTGTGGGAAGCGAACGGATCAGAGCAGGCACGATCGGACCGGTCTGAGTGGAGCCAAGTTGATCCAACGCCATGATGATGCGCGCGTGCAACGGAGATGCGTGGCACGCGTAGAGCGCCGGATGATCGCTGTACCAGCCCACATAATGGACGTAGTCCGGCAACTGACCAAACGCGGTGATCAAGATCGTCTCAGCTTCCGGCGTGCCGATTCTTCCCAGCGATTCGACGGCCGCTTCTGCCAGATACAGGTTACCGGTCCGCGGAGTAAGATTCTCCTGAAGAATCGTGCTGAGCAGAGCTATGGACTCGGTATCACGCTGATATCCGAGAGCCCGCACGGCTTCCTGCAGCATGCGCGGATTGAGGGGCGAATCGGCATCGAAAGTGAAGCGATCCGTGCGGTTGTCGTTTTCAAACGGCTCGTACGGATTGGTCGCTCGCTGCTGGGCAACGAACTGACGCAGGGCGGCACACGCGTTCTGATCGCCGATATGTCCCAGCGCTACGATCGCCCGGTGACGCTGCACGCGATCTGGACTGGACAGGTGCCGGATCAACTCCTGCTCAATCCGGTCCCACGGATGCGCGTCAAACCACGTGCGCCACGCATCCGCCTGAACTCGCCGCTGGCCGATCGCCGTAAACGGCTGAAACGGTTCGGCATGAGCCGTCAGGTTTTCCAGAGCCACGGCAGCAGCCTGGGCCACGACCGCGTCGCGATTGCGCAGAGCGCGAAGCAACTGCGGAACACTGTCGCGTGTACCGCAGGCGGCCAGCGCCAGCGCGGCAGCCACCCTTACTTCGCGATCGCTGTCGCTGAGCCGGTGGCCAAGCGCCGGTGCCGCATCCCGATCGCGGAACAAGGCGAGTCGCTGAGCGGCCGAAATGCGCAGGCCCGTATCGCTGCTGGCAAGCTGAGCGATCAACTGCGTCACTTCCTGACGTCCTGGAGCCGGTGAATCGCCCCCATCGGAGATCAGATTCAGTGAAGCCGTCTCGCGAAATCGTTCAAACTGCAGATCCATCATGCCGGTGACCCCGGAGTTGTTTCCACGGAATCGGTGCGGGTCCCCCTGCCCTGACAGCTTGACCGGTTCAGACTGCAGCGCCAGCGGAACAGTCGACTGGTCCGACGGAGCTCCTTGGCGAGGATGATGGCAGCCCAGGCATGATCGCTTCTCGCCCGGCCGCACATAGATCCATGACATCTCGTTCAGTTCGGCTCGTCCTTCCGCATCGACTGCTTGCAGGGCAATGGGCAGATCCGCAGGTACCTCCACCGAAAACGAACCGTCCGGAGCGATCGGGACTGTCCCCAGCTCTACGGTTTCATGCCCGGCATGCACGATATGCGAGTGGGAAGAACGAGTCGTCAGCGCTCGAGCACCGATCACTCGAATCGCCCGAATGCGATCCCAATCAGCTTTTTCCTTGCGTGTGAACCGCACGTTCTGGCAGAACAGGAAACCGGTCGCACCCGGCTCGTCGGTGGAAGCCGTCTGGGTGTGTTGCGACAGAGTCGGAGGCCGCTCGCGAGGCCCCACGAAGACCGGCGAGTGAATCGAGCCGGCGGGAGACTGATAGATCGACACCACCTGATTGTCCGCCGGATCAATCACCGCCAGAACGTCCGATTGGACCTGCAAGGCCTTGGGACGCAGCACGGTGGCGAGCAATCTGCCGTCGGGCAACGCGGCCAGGTCTCCCAGGCCGTCCGGCAGGCGGTGGAACTCCGATTCGGGGCTGCCCGGGGTGCAGATGAAGTTGCCCTGACTGGAAATGCAAGCCAGGCGGCCGTCCGGCAGAGGTGCCGGGCTCCCGTAACCGAGCGCCCGCAGTCGCACTCCGTAGTCGGCTCCCACATCGGCTCCCACCTCGGTCTGGCCACCTGATCCGTCCGGACGAATCACATGGATTTGCGTTTCCACTTTGGCCCGGTCGAAAAAGTTGTCCGTTCGCACAAACGCAATGCGACCGTCTGCCATGACCTTGGGCTCGTTATCGAAGATGGGCGTGTAGGTCAGAGCGCGAATGTTGCTGCCATCTCCGTGCATGGTAAACAGAGCCCGCGAAGGCGGGTTGTGATATTCCTCAAAGCTGCCGATGCGCGTCGATGTGAAGACAATCTCGCCGCCCGGCAGCTCGGCCGGGTCAATATCATGAAATGGCCCATCGGTCAGCTGAATCGGCGCGCCACCGTCGATCGGCACGCGATAAATGTGAAAGAAACTATCCCCTTCGGCAGCCATCGCGACGAGGATCGAACGACCGTCATAGCTGACACTCGGCGAACCCATCGCGCCACGGCCGGCATCCAGCAGCAGACGTGGCGTCGCCTCCGGGCCGGTCGGCGCCAGCATCATCAACTTGCGTCCGATCTTCGACGGACATGGAATGTCGAACTCCGTGTAGGCGCGCGACCAGCTCCCCACTCGAAAACAGACTCCCCAGGCGTCGCCACGCTCCGGAACATACACGCTGCAGTCGTCCGCGAGAAATGCCACTCCTTCTGGCCAACAGAAATCGGCCGCAGGTTTGGCCAGCGCGACGGAACCCGGCAACGCGCCTGATCGTCGTCCGCCGACGGAGCCGGTGAACTCCAGCTTGCCCCACGGCGCCATCCCCATCGGCCCCAGCGGCATGGCATCCTGCCACTCCGGCCCCTCCACATACTCCGGATGTGCATACTCACTCGGATTCCCTTCGATACTCACACGCCAAGTGCCGTCCGTATCGATCCGCCTCGGCTCAGCCCCTTCGCACTGGATCCAGAGCGACGCGATCACACCGCGCGACCCCCCCAGGCAAATTCCTCGAATTCCCAACACGTTGTGCCCGGCCGCCAGTTTCGAGGTTACGTCGTACCGTTCGACCGAACCCCAGATGGATCCATCGGCGCCGACGTCGTAGCCGACCGGAGCACCGTTGATGTACAACTCGTATCCGTTATCAGCCGTAATCAGTATCGTGGCGGCAGCAGGGACCTTGTCGAGTGTGAATTCCATACGACACTCGCAGATATCACTGTTCACGTTCCCCCAGATCCACTGAGCCTGGTCCAGAGTCGTGGGAAGCTCGCCACCCGCAGCAACGCACGTGGCCAGACAAACAACAATCGCCAGGAAGTGTGGCGGAATCAGCTGACGGATTTGGCGTAATACGGGACTCGGGTCATGATCGGTGGTGCGTGGCATCATCGGTCACCTTCTTGGACATGGAGGTAGTGGGCAAAGACCCTGTCGGGAGGGAATTCCGCTTGCTGCGGACATGAAGATGCGGAACAATACGGCGGGGCCCCAGGGCTGTAACGCACAGGGTTGTGACAGGCTGAGACGCGAACATCCCTATGGTAACAAAAACCCCGCTCGTCATCCAACCTGTTTTCGGGGCCAGGAGAATCTATGCGTGCCGAATTGATCGCCACCCTTGTGGCGGGACTGATCCTTTGCCTCGGCTTCTCGACCGTGGCCGACGATTGGCCTCAGTGGCGAGGCCCGCGGCGTGACGGCATCTCACGTGAAACGAACTGGCTCACCGCTTGGCCTGAAGGCTCCGCACCCCAGGTGGCCTGGCGAGCTCAAGTGGGTCAAGGACATTCCTCCGTGTCGATCGCCGACGGGCGAGCGGTGACGATGGGCTGGGACGGAGAGCAGGATACGGTCTACTGCTTCGACGCCGCCACCGGCCGACCCATCTGGCAACAATCGTATCCTTGCCAGACGATCCTGCAGTGGCCCGGGCCGCGTGCCACGCCACTGGTGCGCGGCAATGCGGTCTATACGCTGGGCCAGCACGGACAACTTCGCGCCTGGGATGTCCGCTCCGGCAAACCGCTCTGGCAGCGCGACCTGCCAGAAGACTACAACCCCGATGTCGACTACGGCTTTGCCTGGTCGCCCTTGGCCGAAGGAGATCTGCTGCTGCTCAACGCCGGCAGTCACGGACTGGCTATCCGCCTGCGCGACGGTACCTTCGCCTGGGGTAACGACGGGCAGAAAAGCGCCTGCGTTTCGCCGGTCCCTTACGAACATCAAGGGAAACGTGGCGTGCTGATGGTGAGCATCAACGCTGATCGTTCGGCTGCCAATCTCGTCGGAATCGAGCCTCGGACGGGACGAGAACTGTGGCGATTCGACGGCTGGCAAGAGCAATGGGGCGCGATGGGAGTCGACCCGGTCGTGCACAACGGCAAGATCTTCATTACTTCAGCCGAACAGTATCGGCAGGCGGCACGGTTCACCATCGACAACGGCACGCTGCGCGAAGACTGGTCGACCAATCGCATCGCCAGCTATACGAGCTGTGCCGTCCTGCTCGGCGAACTCCTCTATATCGTCGACAGCCACGGCATTCTCAAGTGCGTCGACTGGGATACGGGCGAGGTGAAATGGAACCAGCGAGGATTCGGTGAACGCGGAACGCTCAGCGCCGCCGACAACAAACTGCTCATCCAGACCGGTTCCACCGGCGAACTCGTGGTGGCTGCGGCGGATCCCGAGCGATATCAAGAACTGCGTCGTGTCCAGGTGTTTGAACAGGAAGGAGAGACGTTCACTGCACCCGTGCTGTCCAACGGCTGTATCTACTGCCGCAGCTATCGCGGAGAGGTCGTCTGCCTGGCACCTACCAGGTGATACTTCCCTCCCGGCCAATGCGTTGCAGTTCCCCCTCCAACTGCAGATTAGAAAGGGTGATGACTCCATCCCCTTTCGTGAGGAGTTTCAGCGGAGCGCAACGAGCATGTTCGACGACGATCGTCCCCCCGTCATGCGCCGTCAATTGGCCGACAATTTCGTCCCCTTTGGCAAACCGCCCTAAACTGACGTTCCGCATCACCAGTTCTGCCGATACCGGCGCTGAGCCCTTCACGGCCATATCACCTGAGGGGACTGCGGCAGCCTGGCGGCGTCCCACTTCCACGGTGGTGCAGGCGTTGACCGCATTGAATGTGTCGGGGTCGCCTTCCAACAACATCCGGCCGGCCGACAGAAACAACTCGCAAATATTCGTCTTCCCTCGTATCACGACGTCACTGCGTGGCCCGTCAACGTACAGCCCCCAACACCACGTACGGACCGGCTGACCTGTGGTTGTCAGCTTCAGGTTGCCGATACTCAGCTGAGTCGCCTCCTCCGGACGCGTCGGCCACGGCGCGGGCAACTCCAGTTCGCCCTGCAGGTCGTAGGCAATAATCGACGGAATCAGACGCGGGCAGCGGCCCAGCACCACCTCGGTCGGAGGTCCATCCTGTTGAATCCCGCTGAAGAATGCCCACCACAGATCGACGGTCGTATTAACCAGTTCCAGCCGGTAGCTCACTCCGGGCACGTTCGAAGCGTCAAAGACGCGCGTCACCGGCTCGTTCACCGGTAGTTCCAATATGCCGCGTCCTCCCCGGGCGGCCGACACGGCCAGTGAGATGTTGAAATCACTGTCCTTGAGCATGACGTCCGCAGCACCGCACGACATGATGATCGAGTCGGGATGCGGCCCAGCCTTGAGACGTTCGGCGTGAAACGTCACATCTCTGCCGGTCCACCCCATGGTCACTCCGGAAGAATAGCGAATGGTGGTGTCTTCGGACTTCCACGCTCCATGTTGGATCTCGAAGTAGGTCTGATAGGCTTTGCCGTCCAGTTCCGCCCCGCCGATGGTAACGTTACGCGTCGTGAGCGTGCCTCCCTCCCATTGGACACGGAACTCGCGTGTGTAGGAGCACATCAGGCTCAACGTCGCGTTCTCGATTGTCAGCTCGCCCCCTTCGTGCAGAATGATGTTTCCATAGACCTGAATCTCGGTATCACGCCATTGCATGCGCCCACGAACGTGAACGTCTTCGTGAATGACTATCTCCCGAGACGCCTGCTGCGTACGTTGATCGCCCTGAGACGCGCCCCCCTCCATGGCACTTACGACTCCCGGCAAGCACACACCAGCTACGACTAACGTGCAGCAGAACACAATGACAGGAATCATCCGATAGTCCACGGCCTCAGCTCCTGGTTGGGGCATTCGCAAGTGTTCGACGAACAGCGGCAAATCACCGCTCCGCTGCCGGAGACCTGCTGAAAGAACATGTCGCAGATCATTGTAACCGGTCCCGGCTGGCAGATCAGCCGTAGGCGAGGAGCGTACGAGGCTATCGTCGAAATTCTATTCGACTCAGTTGTCGGATTTGTTAAGATGGTGCTGCGCCGGCAGAGGACGTGCTCCGCCGATCTTCGTCACCAGCCGAATTGATCGTGTGGTCAGCCGCCGAACTTCATCAACTCCGCCTTACAGGGCAACTGCACACCATGGGCAACTTCCCCCCACACAAGGAGCCTGTCATGTCTCGACGCCATCGCCGTGATTTTCTCAAGGATGCCGGACTAGGCCTGGCAGCTGCCACGGCCTGCCACTTGAGCGTTTCCCCCGCTCGTGCTCAGGGAGCCCATGAGCGCGTGCAGGTCGGAGTGATCGGTCCGGGAGGCATGGGCTCTTCCCATTTGCGGGAACTGGTCGGGAGGCAGGATGTGCAGATCCGCTATGTGTGTGATGTCGACAACAATCGGCTCGCCGCGGCCGCCAAGACAGTCCAGGAACGGACTGGTCAGGATGCACAGGCGGTTACCGATCTGCGCCGAGTGCTCGATGATAAATCGGTGGACGCGGTTTGGATCGCCACGCCCGACCATTGGCACGCTCCGGCTACCATCCTGGCCTGCGACGCCGGCAAGCACGTCTACGTCGAAAAGCCGTGTGCTCATAACATTCGCGAAGGTCGGCTGATGATGGAAGCTGCGCGTCGCAACCAGCGCGTCGTGCAGGTCGGCACGCAGTCGCGCAGCACCGGGCATATCCTGGAGGCCGTCAAAGCGTTGCGCGACGGCATCATCGGCGATGTACTCGTCGCCAAGGCCTGGAACAGCCAGCGACGCGGGAGTATCGGCCATCAGCAGCCGAGCGAACCGCCGGAATACCTCGACTTCGACCTGTGGCTGGGACCAGCTCCTCAACAGCCTTACCAATCCAACCTGCTGCACGGTGTGTGGCGCTGGTGGAAGGCGTTCGGAGCGGGTGATATCGGCAACGACGGAGTGCACGATATCGACATCGCGCGCTGGGGCCTGGGAGTCGAACAACATCCCAGCACGGCAGTGGCGCTGGGTGGCAAGTACTTCTTTGACGATGATCAACAATGGCCCGATACGCAGTACGTCGCCTTTGAGTATCCGGCGAACGACGCGTTCCCGCATCCGCGCCAGCTGATCTTCGAGCAGCGCATCTGGTCTCCCTACTTCCAGGAGGGATATGAGAACGGCAATGCCTTCTATGGCACCAAGGGCATGATGATTCTCGGCAAGGCGTTTGGATGGAAGGTCGTCCTGGAACGTAATCAGCCGGGACCGAGTAGGGAAGGAGCCATATCGCTGCCCGATCACCACCAGAATTTCCTCGATTGTATCCGGACCGGCGAACGCCCGAACGCCGACATCGAAATCGGGCACCTGTCAGCCTCGCTCTGCCATCTGGCAAATATCGCCACGCAGGTCGGCCGCGTCATCCACTTCGATCCGCAGACGGAAACAGTGACCGGTGACGAGGAAGCGGCAAAGCTGGTACGCCGCAGCTATCGAGACCACTGGGCCGTCCCTCAGGGAGTGTAAGCCATGCCGCCGGTCGGTCGCGCGAATTAGGCTGCTGTTGGGGACAAAAAGATGGGGCACAAAAAAATGGGAGGATCGGCAGGTCGTAGCGCCAACGATCTTTCTGTCACTCCATCTTTTTGTCTCCAATACGGAGCAGTTCCTGGATCTCGCTGAGGGCGGGGACGGCCGCCCAGCCGCCGGTGCGAGTCGCTTTGATGGCGGCTGCCGCGTTCGCAAAACAGATCGCTCGCTCCACGCTCCACTCGGCGACCATCGCGTGGCAGAAGGCCCCGTGAAAAACATCTCCACAGCCGGTTGTATCGACCGGCTTGATCGCATGCCCAGGCACGTGCTGTACGTCGTCCGTGCCGGCCGCGCACCAGTAACACCCTGCCGCTCCGGCGGTGACCACCACCGTCTGAGGCGGGCCCCCTTGTACCAACCGCCGGCAGGCCGTGGCCGGATCCTCTGACTGCGTGAACGGCACAGCGAACTCGGCACTGCAGATGTAGTGATCGACGTAGCGGCGAACCTCCGCCAGTTGTGGCATGTCCCTCTCGATATCCGAAACCACCTGCAGACCCGCCTCACGCGCCAGACGCACAGCAGGCAAGATGACCGGTGGATGAATATGATCGACCATGAGCACCCGCGCACCGCAAAACCAGTCAGGAAACAATTCGTCCGGTTCCAGCGGCTTGAATCGCTCGCGGTCAGCCAGGATCGCCCGCGTTCCCGTGTCTTGAGAGACGATGATCACGGAGTGCAGCGGACCACTTTCTGAATCGTGCAGCAGCAACGACAGATCGATGCCTGCCTCTGCCAGGCGTTCCCGGGCGAACAGTGACAGATCGTCGTCACCGAGTCTCCCGAGCATGACGCAGCGTGAACCGAGCCGCGCTGCAGCAGCCAGCGCGCAACTCGCATTGCCGCCCCCCTGGCGGCGTCGGCCCAGCACAAACTTTTTGCCGTCTGCCGGCGGATAGCTGTCGACATGCAGCATTTCATCGACGGCAATCACGCCCAGGCCGATGACGTCGCGTCGGTCGAGATTCATGGATGCACGCAGCGTCCTTTCAAGGCACGGTCGACCCTCACGGCCGCACGACGCGGGCAACGGTGCCCGCTCCCCGATATCATGGCCAGCATGACGGCAAACCTGTTCAGGCATTCTCCTGCTGCAACACCGTGGTCAGATAATCAAGCGACCGCTTCGCCTCATCCTCCGTTCCGCACTCCACCGACAACACGCCGGTATAGCCGGCTTGCTTCAGACGTCGGACCAATCGATGCCAGTCGATCTCTCCATCGCCACAGGCACAGCCGACGGCCGTCCCAGTGACCTTGCCCCGCTCCGCGTCGGCCTGCACGCGCGAAATGTCCTTGGCGTGCACGTGAACGACCTTGTCAATCACCGCCTCCAGCATGGCATAAGGATCTTCGCCCGAAAGGTAGGTATTGCCGCAGTCATAGTTGACGCGGATCCAGGGCGAATCCACCAGGTCCAGAATCCGCAACAACGACTTGATCTTCGCCGTATACGGCCCATGCTGCTCAATGCCTAAATACACCCCGTTCTCTTCACACGTCTCGACCATCGCCAGCAGGTTGATCTTCATGATCGAATAGGCGATCTCTTCCGTCATCCACTTGGGCGGATACATGTCTTCCGTGATCTGCACGATGTTGACTCCCAACGCACGCGCATAGCGGATGCCACGCCGAGCATAGAGCACACCCCACTCGGGATTCAGCAGATCGGAATGAGAGGAAAGCCCACTGATGGAAACGCCCGCCTCAGCGCACAGATCCAGGATCTCCCGCGGATCGGTGTCCAGACTGGTCACATGGCAGTAGCCGGCATTGGACAGAAGGCAGCGGCCCATCAGGAAACAGGGCTCGACCCATTGGTAGCCCATTTTGCCCGCCGTGAGCACGCCGTACTTGAGACTCTTGTCGCCATGACGCACGTATTCCAGATTCACGCCGATCTTCATCCGACCGTCAGACTCACCCTGCCCGGCCGGCTGTGCCTGCTGCGCAACCGCCGCGGCAGTACCTCCCAAGACAACGCCTGCTGTCCCTAAGCCAACGGCGGATGTCTTGAGAAAGTCGCGCCGGACGATTTCCTGGGGACCGGGTTCCTGAGCACGGGGACCTTCACCATCAATATGCTGGGCTGACATTCGGATTCTCCTTCTTGACGCCCGTGCGGAAACCGTGGCATTGTCCCTCTGGCTCAGCAGACAAACAGCCATCTCCCACACAGCGTTACCGGGGTGCGAACGTGTCGAGATCGTGTCGAGATCGCGGCGACCTCTCTCAAACCAATTGGGGGTCCATTCTAGCATTGCCCCGTGGCGGTTGAAACAAGGACCAAGCAGGGAACAGACACTCGTACCGCCTGATGTCCCATGGAACAAAAACCACTCTCTCCTGTAGACTGTGCTAAGAATCCGACAGATAGCCGCAGCATATCGAACAAGCAGTCGCCGCAGGAAGAGGAAGCATCCCTCGCGCGACCCAGCGAGTGATCGCCGCGGACGGGAAGCATGATTCTTCCCCTTGGAATGGGGCCATTCCTTGTTCGATATCCTGCGGTTTAGACGCCTCGGTAATGCGCCGTCCACGGTCCAATCGTGTGAACCGCTGGACTATCCGTGTTGTTTGTCGTGTCATGTTGTTTGTCGTGTTGTAAGTCGGAAAGAGGCTCCCACCACCTTCGGAATCTCCCGCATGAAAGAAGTGATTTTTCTCTGTTCAGCCAACTACTATCGCAGCCGCTTTGCGGAACATTTGTTCAACCATCTTGCCCCCGCCGCTGGGCTGAGATGGAGGGCTCAGTCCCGGGGACTGCTGGTCGGTTTCTGGGGCGATGTCGGCCCGATCTCGGATTACACCATTGAAGCACTGACGCACCGGGGGGTTGCACTCGAAGCACAACACCGCAATCCCCGGCCCCTGACAATCGGGGATCTGATGGAAGCTGATCTGGTCGTGGCCGTCAAAGAAGTCGAACACCGCCCCTTGATGAGGGAGCAGTTTGCGGACTGGGAAAACCAAGTGGAATACTGGGATGTGGACGACCTCGACTGCGCCACACCCGACACCGCCCTCCCCTATCTGGAACAGCGCGTACGCGACCTGATTGTCCGCTTGCGGGCAGCGTCGGGCACACACACGGCCGACGTAGCGTAAGAGCCGCTTCTGTACGTCAAAGCACCAACGTCATGACCGAAAGAAAAATACTTGGTCCGTGGCAAGTTCTCAGACAACAGGTCGTCTACGGCGATCCCTGGACCCGCGTGCGCAAGGACGACGTCGTCCGCCCGGACGGCCAGCGTGGCACGTACACCGTCGTCCACGTTAAACCGGGCGTCTGCGTCCTGGCAATGGACGACGACGGACACGTATTTCTCACCGAAGAGTATCACTACGGTGTCGAGCGGGTCACGATCGAGGCCGTCAGCGGCGGGGTCGAGAGGTCTGAAGATCCTCTGGCGACCGCGCAACGTGAATTGCGCGAAGAACTGGGTATCATCGCCGATGAGTGGATTCCCTTGGGTGTCTGCGATCCATTCACTGCCAATGTCGTCTCTCCCACGCAGCTCTACCTGGCTCGACAACTGACCTTCGGCCAACAGGATCCGGAAGGGACCGAACTGATTCGCTGTGTGCGTATGACGCTCCAGGAAGCCGCAGAACAGGTGCTCGACAGCCAAATCACGCATGCCCCCAGCTGCCTGACCATCCTCAAGACCATGTGGTTAACCGGCGGCGGAAGAATGGCCGGAATGCACCGCGTCGGCGCATAGCAACAGGAACCGCTTCATGGCCGCCAGAACCACTGCCGCCAGAACCACTGCCGCTTTCGTCTTGGCCTGCTCCGCCTTCTTACCGGCCGTGTGCACCGGTCAGGCCACGTCGTGGCGAGTCGTCGAGACGATTTTCACGCAGCCTCCCACGACGGCCGAGCAAGTCGATCAACGGATTATCGGCGAGGTGCATCCGGCCGGCGAGCAGATGCTGGTGCGGATCGCCAACATGGGTGACAGCCCAGCGATTACGCCGATCGGCTGGGATGTCGGCCAACATACGGCCTTTCGTCCGGCAGAAGGCGAGGATCGCAGACGATATCAGCGCGGCCCCCAACAGACTGAGCCTGGAACCGCCGTGCAGATCCGCGATACCGAAATCGGCATCTGGATCGACTCGGATCACCCCCGTCCACGCCAGGGCGATCTGCTCCCGGTCTGCCCGGCCTACTGGTGGTGGGATCTATCGCGTGCACCGAGCCCCTTCCAACAGCCGGGTCGAGAACTCTCTTTTTCCTTCGATCTGAAAGTACCCACGGCACGCCGCGAAGGAAAAGCCGAAGTCTATGTATGTGCCCATCTGTTGCTGCGCGATTCTCAGTCGGGTCAGCACTTCTGGTTCGGCGCGGCATTGTTCGATCTGCGCGAGGCGAATCAGTTTCCCGACACGGTGCATGTCGACAACTGGCCGGGCGGCACAGGACTTCCCATTCTGTTCTCGGCGCTCAACTCGAACAGCCACTGGCTGCACCCCGGTCCCGGATCGGCCGAGTTCACGAGCAAACCGTTTACCGATTACCGACGCGTCGATTTTCGAGTTGATGCTCAGGGGCTGCGCGGAGCCATCGCCGCAATGAAGCAGCGATGGCAGGAGTTCGAGCAGGTGTCGAGCGAACCAGCCGATTATCAGTTGACACATTTCAATATCAATCTCGAAGTGTTCGCCCCCACAGGCAGCCATGGTCAGCTGGGAGTAGCCCTGCGCGATATCCGCCTGGAACTGCTCGCCCCCCGATGAAATGACGAATGACGAAATACCCAATGACGAATATCAAAACAGCCTGCCAGGTAATCGGCCAGAATCAGTCTCGAGTTGACGGCTTCATTCACGACCTATCTTGCTCGTACGATACTGCCAGCGCCGCGTGGCGGGTGGCACTGACGGGTGGCACTTTCCTGAGCGAGCGGATGAGACACAGCCATCAGCAGGCGACTGGAATCGCGAGCGGAGCCAGTGTCCGAGGCTGGTAGAGCCTTTCGAGCATCGGAGTTCTTCGTTCAAATCGGCTGGTGAATCTCGGTCGCTAACTCCATAGCGCCGGGGAGCCGCCACATGCGTCAGGCGTCGAATCGGCGCACAACAAGGGGGAGGAAGAGGCAACTTGGCCGATGCTATATCTGTCTCAGCTTCCCCTGCACTGGCTCCGCTCGCGATGTGCGTCGCAGGACGGTGGCAGAGTCGATGTCGCTCGCTCAGCCAGTGCCACTCGACTGCTCGCGGAGCCGGAAGATTAGCTCAGAAAGTGTGCGTCCAGCTCTCGCACATATCGCCAGACCGCTCAAGCAACAAGACGCGTATTGCGTCGCGACCACAGGCTGATCCCTCCAGCAGCAAACCCCGCCACGGACCACAGGATCCAGGGTGACGGTTCGGGAACGGCCTGCCAGAAGCCAGCCATATGCGAGGAGCCATATTCGCGGACATCCAGAATGACGTCGTCACCCGCAGGATAGATAGAAATCGAATTCACTAACGTGCTCTGACCAACAACCAGAAACCAGTCGAAAATGTCTCCTTGGGAGTCAAATGCAAAGCGAGTAGACTGGGGGGAGAGAATGCTCTCATCGTTAGAAGTGACCGTTAACGGGCCTACTGAAAACTGAAAACTCGCCACGTGGCTCGCGTCGAACGTCCCCCCCGGCGTCGGTTCTGTATTGAAGCGAACATATCCTGAGACGAAGTCATCGGGAGTTAACACACTGCCGTTGATGTCCGACAGCCTCTCTCCCTGGTAAGTGTAAACCAGTTCACCGTAAGCCGACGTGGAAACCGAGACCATGCCTAGAAGCAGCAAGAAGCCTGGAACGCATCTCCACATGTCGCACCTCACTTTTCGATACACAGATCTGTGGGCAACTACCCATGTCAAAACGGGCACCTGTAATTCATAGACTGGTGGGATCGAAAACGCCATTCTTCATGGCAATGTTTTCGTCGCGCAGGTGAATTCCCCCCTTGCCAAGTCACATGCGGGGGCTGCTGTTCGCCGTGAGAAGGCCCAGAGAAACTTTCTGCACTACGTTGCTCTATGTGGGGAGAAGCCATCAAACCGGATAGTGGTCCATGGCCGGGCCCCGCTCGATAATCGACTCAACAATGGTCCGGCATGACGGGCTGTTCGGAGGCGATAGGGGGGCGCATTGGGGAACGTGACAGCCGAATGAATCGCTCGCTGTCTCGCGAAATACATCTCGCGGTGAATTCGACAGTTCTCCCTGCCGCAAAGAGCCATTACGCTGGAGACAGCGACGCGTGGCACTTTCCTGAGTGAGCGGATGAGGCACTGCCATCAACAGGCGACTGGCGTCGCGAGCGAAGCCAGTGTCGGTCGGGTGGCGGGTGGCACTGGCTGGAACTGTTCCCTACGCGACGCTGTCGCACTGCGCGGAATTGCTCGCAGGAAGCAAGGTGAATATCGGTCCGCACCCAAGAGGCGCAACACGGAACTCTAGGCACGTGCTGCTCACGAGGCTTCTTCGAGGCACTCTTAGGAACAAAGGCAGGCCATGTACCTCCGAGTACTGAATGTGCAGCGCCTCATATTGAAGGCTGAGGACGAGTATCCGCCACCCCATTTGGTGCGATTTGTGGAACAAGCACCCCACCGCCGTGAGAGCCATGGGGCCCAATCGAGTAAATTGCAGCATTCCATCGGAAATCACATCAGCGGTGGGCAGATCTCCACATCGTGGCGATGAAGTTTGAATCGCTACCAAACGGGGCAGTGGAGAGACAAGAGAAACCAGGAACCGTGCGTAATCGCGATTCTCGGCAGATCGCCGTTCAATATCGCTTTCCGCGACAGGCAGGCTTGGCCGTGGAGGTTGAGCATCCTATGTCGGCGAAGCTCCCCCACGACGACCACACTCTGCGGCTCCCAAGCACCGATTTCAATTGGCAGCCTGTGCGACAGGACAGGCGACCTGTGGGGTGACGAAGTGTAAACGACAAATCGTACCTATTAGGTCTCCTGCCAGAGAATTCCACGAAGCGTTTCGCTTTACCAGCGATGAACGCATCGGTCGAAACCCGTAGGTTGGCCACATCGGGCCGGCCATCGGTCGCTTCCCGATGGCAGAAACCGCCGTCATCGGGATGAACCGCACGGTGCGTTGTGAGTCGACAACAACTGAGTCTCCCCCAGGACGCACCTGTTAATCGTAGTCGACCCGACTATACACCTCTCGAGCGAAGATGGGGGCATACCACTTGTCAGGCTGGAGCGTGGAGCCGCTGCCATCAGAGGAAAACGGGAGTGTGCCATGAACGTGAGAGACCGTTACCGTCGATATCTGCGCCGCAGGAAGTCGCAACTCACTTCGTCGAATTCCAAGAAAAAGGGCGTCTTCGAGTCACTAGAAGTGCGTGCAGCACCTGGCTCGATACTGATCGAGTCTCTCGGGCCACTGGCGGCGATGTCGGGCACACTTGCAGCAAATGAACCGCTGCCGGCTCTGGAATCGCAGAAGGGGCGCCGCTGGCAAGTTCGGTCCTTTGCGAACAGAGACGCCGCTGACAGTGGATTGCCACTGCGTAGCCCAGACCTTAATTTCACCGCGTCGTTAGCGTCACGCCGAGCCGCGCCGGTCCGTGCCTTGGCATCTCTTACACCCAAAAAGACAACTGGCTCTCCATTTTCACATGATGACGCGCTGACGGAAGATAACGCGGGTCCTTCCCAATCCAACGCACCGGGTGCTCACGTGCCGCTACCGCGGCCTCTCACCTTCAACGCCTCGTCTTCCTCGCCAGCTTTCGGAGACCCTGCCGATTCAATGGATGGACTCATGAGGTACTCGTCCGCGCGATACTCCTCGGTCATGACCGCGGCTGAGGGCGAAGGGTCTGAAAGCGCATCGGGGCTCACAACGTCTGGAGACTCTGACCAGATGAAGGCAACCGTGAGAGCGCTTGGCCAGCATGGCAGCGCAGTCCAGGGAAATGCTCAGCCGGTCAACTCACAGCAGAGTCCTGTTGCGAATGCTATCATACCGCCTGCCGCCACAAGGCAGAATCCAAGAAATCGCATGGACGTGAACGCCGATGGCCGCGTCAGTCCGGTAGATGTGTTGTACATCATTAACGAGCTCAACAACCCGGGGGGGTCGACTTTCGTCCTGGCCACTCCATCAGAAGCGAGTGCATCCTCGCCAACGATCTATCTGGATGTCAATGAGGATGGAAGAGTATCGCCGATCGACGCGTTATTCGTCATCAGTTACCTCAATCTAGCTTCCCAAGAACCGATTGACGTCGCGACCGAAGAAACCTGGCTAGGGTTTCACGAGGGGCTGGCTGACTGGCATGTCGACGAAATGGGCGGCACGCCGCCCAACCAGGGAACCGTGCGCGCTGGCAGCGCTATTCTCACTGAAGGCAACTCGTTCCTGGTGACCATTGATCGGGAGATCGCGATTCCCCAGTCGCCTCTGACCTTGACCTTTACCTACGAGGACGCGTTTGACACGAGTGACCAAGGGTTCATGCGCGATGCGTTTGAGGCTATCCTGGTCGACCAGGATGGAAAATCCATCGTTCACACTTTTGCCGCAAGCCGAGAAGCGTTCTTCAATTTGACGGAAGGACTCGAGCCCGCTTTTGGCCAGGGCGTCTCGGTGGAATCCGTCCCCGGCAATCCCACTCGCGTCACGCTGGATCTGTCACACGTGTTTGCGGAGACAGCCGCGACCCTGCAGTTTCGTTTGATCAACAACGATGCCGACATCGAGTCGTCGGTGCGGATCATTGATGTCGTACTCGAGAGCGGGGCCGACCAGCCACCGCAAGTGAATGCGCAACTGGCCAGCGACACTGCTCCGCCTGGCGCTGGTGCGTTGCTGACCAATGATCGACTGACCAACGACCCTCGCATTCTCGGAACGGCCATGGATGATAACGCCCTCGCGCGGTTGGAAGTGGCCGTCGATGGCGGTAACTTCACAGACATTACATCCCTGCTCACGGCCGACCAGTTCCTGTATGATCCCGGCCCACTAGCGGCCGGTCCTCACAGCTTCCTTGTGCGCGCAACCGACAGCGCCGGACAAAGTCGGGAAACCACCTTGGACATTCAGGTGAATCAGCCGCCGACGGCCAATGCTGGCGGCGATCGCTCGGTCTCACAGGAAGACTCCGTCACACTCGACGGCACGCTGTCCAGCGACCTGGAAGCTCCCCTCTACGCATACTTCTGGACACTGCCCGATGGCACCACGATCGACGGTAGCATCGTACAACACGTGTTCCATGATCCCGGCATCCAAACGGTCACTTTGACCGTAATCGACACCGCCGGAAGCGAAGCCATCGATACGGTCCACGTCAATGTGCTGGCGAGTCTCTCGCCCCTCTCGGTGCTGGATGATGGAGCGTGGGGTTACCAGGAGCGAGGTGTTTGGAGCACTGATTCCACGGCCGGTGGCTGGCAGGACGATTACCGCTTTCAGACCCCCGGCACCGGTAGTCGAACTGCCTCGTGGATCACTCGTGTCACACCAGGTATATTCGACATCTACGCATCTTGGGTACCGGATGAGGCAAACGCCACCAACGCCCCCTACCGAGTGCTCGACGGCAACACGCTCCGCGGTAGCACCGCGATCAGCCAACAAGATTTACCCGACGATGGAGTCTATCAGGGACAGCTGTGGGGATCATTGGGCCGTTATCAGATCGACACGGGCGTTGTTACCGTAGAACTCAACGACAATGCTGACGGGCGGGTTGTCGCCGACGGCGTCATGTTTGTCCCCGTCGGTTCACCCTTGCAGGCCGAAGTCTCTCTCCGCGTCGCGCGGGCCGATACGCCGCCACTTCGCGAAAGTGATTTGCAGCTGATCATGGATGCGGCCGCAAGCCGCGTATCTTCACTTGCAGCCGACACTGTAGATCTCTTGGCCGGTGTAGAGTTCCAGATTGTGGACTTGCCTGCTGAGCAGTTGGGCTTCACCTCGGGACGCCAGATCTGGATCGACGTCGATGCGGCGGGTCACGGATGGTTCGTCGACCCGACTCCCAATCACGATGAGGAATACTCGTTAACGGCCGATGGTGATCTGATTGCCATCGAGGGCTACATCGGCACGCGATTTGATCTACTGACGGTCGTGGCCCATGAGCTCGGTCACGTGTTAGGGCATCCAGATGAACTGGCCGATGGCCAGAACGCCGTCATGAACGGCCAACTGACGCTCGGCACACGGCGGGCAGAGCCCAGCACTCAAAGTTTGGCCTCGCCGATGATTCCCGTGGATGGTCATCCTGCGGCCACCAAGTTCTTCGTGGTCGACGCGGCCGCAGACCGAGTGTTTCGCTACCAGGGAAGCGGAGCGGAAAACGGCCTGTTTGACTTGCCACATGGCGTCACCAACCCGCGTGGCGTGGCAAGCAATGTGTCCGGTGATACAGTGTGGGTGATCGACGGTTCCTCGCACATCGTGAGTGTGCAGGGCCCCGACGGCACCGTCCGTGGCAGATGGCTGGGTGTCGGCTTGGACGACCCGCAAGGGATCACCACTGACGGTTCCGACATGTGGATCGTGGACGCCGGACTCGACCGGATCTATCACTATGTGGGCGCCGCAAATGCAACCTCGGGCGCCGTCTTGCCCACTGGTAGCTTCGCACTGCACGCTGAGAATACCAGCCCCAGTGACTTGGTGACCGACGGATCCGCAATGTGGGTGATAGATGACGCGGCGGATGCCGTGTTTGTCTACACTGCGACAGGTGAGCATCTCGGCCATTGGAGCCTCGACAGCGAGAATGCCGACCCCGCCGGCATCACCAAGGACCCCTCGGGTGGCTCGGACCTGTGGGTCGTGGACCGCGTGGACAGACTGGTCTATCGTTACACCTCTGCGACGACAATTCGCATTGGCGCCGCCCGGTTCACCGACCGGTTCACGTTGGCCACCGACAACACGAGTCCCGAGGGAATCGCAGATCCGCCGATCATCAGCGGACTTTCGCCAGCGGACGGCAGCAGAATCCCCGCGGGCACTCCGATTATTATCTCGGGGCGAGTGTCTCCCGGAACGTCCTCCGAACGGATCGAATCGGTCACCGTCGCCGGCGTTCCCGTCCAAGTCCTGGATGCCGCAGGGAATTTCTTCTCGCAAGTCACCGTTCGGCCTGGTCAAAATCTACTAAATGTCGCCGCCGCCAACGCGCTTAATGAAGTGAGCACGGAGTCGCTCGCGGTGGAAGGCATCCAGCCATTGGCAGGTACGATAGACTTCAGTCAACTGTCGGATGTCACCGCCAGCCTGAGAGGGGAATATGGCCTGACCTCTTGGGACGACACGGAGCATGTTCTGTATGCGGAACTATCGATTCGTTCTGTGGGCAGCTATCCGGTGGATGGTCCTCTTCTGGTAGGGGTCACGAATCTCAGTGACCCGTCCATACGAGTGCGTGGCACTGACGGCACTACGCCGGATGGCGTCCCATATTTCACGTACCGTACGCTCCAGGGTGCCCAATCGCTCGTCCCCGGTCAGTCCACCGAGACGCGAATTCTCGAGTTCTACGACCCGGATCAGGCGCAGTTCACCTACGATCTGGTCATTCTCGGATCGCTCAATCAAGCACCAACCATCATCTCGGTCCCGGATATCGAAGCCCTCGCCGGCAAACCGTACGTGTACGATGCCCAGGCGAGCGATCCCGATGGAGATTCGCTTGCGTACTCGCTGACGACGTCGCCTCCGGACATGACAATTGATGCGACGACCGGGCGGACGACCTGGAGTCCGACGACGACCGACATCGGCAACCACTCGGTGACAGTCCGCGTCGAAGACGGCCGCGGTGGCACAGCGGAGCAGCGTTTTGTACTTTCGACGATCCAGCCGCCCCCGAACCGATCACCGGTGATCACGTCAGTACCAGTGGTTCAGGCGAGCGTGGGCGACGGATATCACTACGACGTAACCGTAACGGATGCGGATGACGATCTACTAACCTTTGCGCTGACGACCGGACCGGCAGGGCTTTCGATCAATCCCCAAACCGGAGAGGTGACCTGGATACCCGCGGGCGATCAACTTGGGATTTCCGAGGTGCATGTCGAGGTGTCCGATGGTCGCGGTGGAACGGCCGCCCAGTCGTTTTCGGTGGTCGTAGGCAATGCAGTTGGCAATGCCCCCCCGATCTTCACCAGCGAACCTGCTGTCGAGTACGGCATACCGGGTACGAGCCACCTACCTACCGGAAGTGTCACTCCCAACACACTCAGCCTCGATCTCGAACCGGGACAGACATCGACGCGGTCGGTTTCCGTAACGTTGCCCGACACGCCCACCGAACCGACCTTTACGGACGTGGTCTTTGTCATCGACGAAACAGTTTCAATGGAAACCCGGCCCAATCCAAATGTGCTCGAATCGGGGCCGTCGAAGCAAGCATGGGTATCTGACGCTGCCAAACAGTTAGATGCCGCCCTTCAGGCACAGGGGATCGGGCCGAATCGATTCGGGCTGGTTGGTTTCGGCGAATGGACTGGTGCACCGGCGAGTCCGATTCCCGTAAGAGATCTGGGCACGGTCGACTTCTTTAGCCTGGCCCATGGGGGACATGCCGCCGCGGGAGCATCTGTTACTCCGGCTGACCTGGACAAGGATGGTGACGTCGATTTCATTACTGCCAACACTTGGGTATTCGTGTTTCTGAATCAAGGAAACGGCCAGTTTGATTTGGCCATTCCCTATGTTGCCGGTGTCGATGCTTCGACGGCCGCTGTGGCCGATGTTAACGGCGACGGAACACTTGATGTTGTTGCCGCAGCCTGGGAGTCAGACAAGATTAGTGTCCTTCTGGGTGCCGGAGATGGAACGTTCTCTACCCCCATAATCAGTCGCGCCCAGTCAATCCAACCTCCCCTATCGAGAATAGCCGACATCGAAACGGGGGACTTGAACGGTGACGGCAAAGTGGATCTTGCCTTGGTTGACGCTGCCTACGGGTACGTTTCAATTCTCTTGGGCAATGGCGACGGCAGTCTTTCCCAAGGCGATGCCTACCAACTCGCCGATAGTCCAAGTCCTCGTACCGTGTCGATGGGAGATCTTGACAACGACGGTGACTTGGACATTGTTACAGGAAATCACTCACCCGGATCGGTGACAGTTCTGCTTGGGCGTGGTGACGGAACGTTCGGCGGTCAGGCGAGTTATCAATTCGTTCACCTCATGTCAGCGGCGATCGCAGACGTTAACGAAGATGGCGTTTTGGATGTTGTGGCAACTGGCAATCGCGGGGTACAGATCTTGCCAGGAAATGGAGATGGTACGTTTGGATTAGCGATCACTGCCGGTGCCGGAGCAATGTCGATAGCGGGCAGCGGCAATCAACATACGCTAATCCACGATTTGAACGGCGACGGGCATCTCGATCTTGTGTCACTTAGCGAACAAGATACGGTTTCTGTTCTCATCGGAGATGGAACTGGCCAGTTCGGACAACGGTTCGACTTCATGGTCGGCACTGAGAGTAACGTTCTGTGGAGCATAGGGCTGGCGGATGTTGATGGCGACGGAGCGCTCGATGTAATCTGCGGATTTGGTCTCGCTCGTGTCTCAGTACTGCGTGGTCATGGAGACGGGACGTTCGATGGACCTGTCGTCCGCCATGGACCGGTGGATGGCCTCTATCAGGTCGAAATCGCCGACGTTAACGGAGATGGACATCGCGACATTGTTGCGATTGGCGACCCAGACAACGATGATACAGTCCTGTCGATCTCCCTAGGTGACGGCGCTGGCCGGTTTCTCGGACGCTCGGAAATGGTCATTGGTGTCGACGCCAGATTGCTGGCTGTTGGTGATGTCGATGGAGACGGCGACGTTGATGTCGTCACCAGCGAGAACGGAACGGACTATCGACACTCCGCCGTTCAAATACTGCTGAACTCAGGCACTGGTGCCTTTGTTGTCGACAAGGTATATGTCCTGGAAAACGCATTCGGCGTGAGCGCACTTCGCCTTGCCGATGTAGACCGCGATGGCACACTCGACATTGTGACTAGTTCAGGATCCGGGGAGCAGGTACTCCTCGGTCTCGGGGACGGCCAATTCCGCTTGCTTCCCCGACAACAGGTCGGTCGTGCGACGACCATGGTTGTCGGCGATCTAAATGGCGATGCGATTCCGGACCTCGTTTCCTCCCACGATCAAGGTATTGTCGTTTCATTGGGCGACGGCACTGGCGCGTTCGACAATCGCACGACGTATGCCGGATCTGCCGGTTCTATCGCAATTGGAGATATCGATGGCGACGGCGATGTAGATATCGCCTTTCCGAAACTCGCTGGCGTATCTCTACTGTGGAACGACGGAGTCGGGTCGTTTACCACTAGGACAAGTATTGATTTGGAGGTCAGTGGACTCCGTTCGATTGTTCTCTCTGATCTAAATGGAGACCGGCACCTCGACATCATCCTCACCAAGGGAGGGTATCCAAATGCACCATACTTTGGAGGTGACGGCATCATCGTGCTTTTCGGCAATGGGTTGGGAGAGTTCAGCGATCGCGGCATTTACGAAATCGTGCGTGACCCTCGGGCGATCGTGGTGGGTGATCTGAACGAAGACGGTGCACCCGACCTTATTGCTACTAGCGATTACTTCCTCGACGCGATCTCCGTGGCACTCAATGATGGCTATGGCGACTTTGGTCGCTTCGGAACCGCCGATATGTTTGCGCACGCCAGCGGAGGCGTTGTTTCAGGTGGTGGGTTGGCCGACGGATATGCCGGGATTGACCGTGCTCTGACATATGCAATCCGTCCGGATGCGAACACCTATTTCGTGCTGGTTACAACGAATGATCGATCTGTCATTGACGCCTCTCTCGGTTTCGCATCAACTCTTGACGCGCTGGCGGAGCAGGGTGTCCTCCTAGATGTCGTCGTTGACGCACAATATCGGGACGGGAAAGACGCCAATGCGCTCGGGGTTGACTCGAACGGTAACGCCATCGTGGCTGATGGGGCAGGTAGCTATACCCTTGAGCCTGGAGGGCAGTTTGTTTCTGGCAAGGGCAAGCTCGACTATATCGATCTGGCATGGCTGACTGGTGGCTCTGCCTGGGACCTGAACCAACTGAGCCAGAGCGGCAGTGTGGCCATGCAGGCGTTTGTCGATCGAAGCGTCAGGGAGATTCTCGGGGCTGAACCCATTTCGGTGATCGCCTCCGACCTAAACATATCGGTCCAAAACCTCACGGGTTCGCTGAAGGGAATTGGACCGGGAGACACTGCCACCTTTGACGTGCAATTCACTGGAGATGGTCGGCCACGCGCTTTTGACCTACTGTTTGTGCAAGGAACCGACAATACCGTCGTCGGTTCCATTCCCGTCAAGTTGAATGTGGCTCCGTATACCTATCAGCTGCACGCCGTCGATCCGGACGGAGATCATGTTACATATTCGCTACTGGAGGGCCCCCCCGGAGCGATGCTCGACGCGGAAACCGGCGAGCTACGGTGGGACCCAGCAGCTGCGGACACCTATCACTTCCGCGTCCAGGTGGCGGACGGCAAGGGCGGAGTGGCCATTCAGGAGTTTGCGCTGAACGTGCGAGATCTGGACAATACGGCGCCCACCTTTGATAGCGAACCACTTACGACGTTCGATATTCCTGGATCAAGCCATGCGTCTAACGGCATCGTTACACCCACAACCGTTGATGTGGATCTGAGGGAGCAAGGCCAGGCAACACAGACGGTGTCGCTGACGTTGCCTGATGTTGATCCGCAAACTGGTGCAGTCGACGTCGTGTTCATCGTGGACGAGTCGTACTCGATGGAATCGGATCCGCAGGCGCCGTCGCCCTCCAAACAGGCCTGGATCGGGGACGCTGCGCGAGAACTGGATGCGACGCTCGAAGCCCGCGGTTTCGAGAATTCTCGCTTCGGACTAGTCGGCCTGCGCGAGCCTGTTGTCAATGACGGTTCTCCGGTCAACGAACTGCCGGTCCGCGAACTTGGCGCGCTCGATATCTACAGTCTGAGAACCGGGCCGCTCGTTCTCTCAGCCGACAGTATTGCTACTGGCGACTTGGATCTGGACGGACACGTTGACTTCGTGACCGGCACCGGTGCGAATCTGCTCGTGTTCCTCAATGACGGGAACGGACAGTTTTCACGAGGGGTCGCGATGCAACCGACAGGGCCGGGATGGGTCGGTCTTGCGCTAGCTGATTTCAACAGCGATGGCGTCCTGGATCTTGCCGCGAATGTAGAAAGAGCGGGCCTCGGCCCCAATGTCGTCGACCTCTTTATTGGTCGCGGCGACGGAACTTTCGAACCTCGCGTTGCTTTTGAGACAGGGAGCTTCAACAACCAGTACCGGCATACGATCGATCGATTTGCCGTGGCAGATCTCAATCGCGACGGGGTCCTCGATCTGGCCGTAAGTGGTGGAGCTCAGGAAATCTCAGTTCTACTGGGCCGAGGCGACGGCACCTTTTCGGCGCCCCGCAAGTACGAGGTGGGGTATGGTCCTGAAACGGTTGATGCCGGTGATCTCGACAGCGACGGCGATCTCGACCTAGTCGTGGCAAATGCCTCGAACAACTCGCTCACCGTTCTTCTCGGAAACGGCGATGGCATCTTCGGCGATGCCATGCATATCGATCTGTCGACGGAAGTGTTTTCCGCGCAATTCGCCGACGTGAACGAAGATGGCAGATTGGACGTAGTGGCCGATGGCCGCGACTTGATGATCCTGCTGGGTCTGGGAGATGGTCGCTTCCATCCCGCCGATAGATACGGCTCGAATTACGGCGCGGGTAGTGGTCCGGGAGGACTTACGGTCGTCGCCGACGTGAACGCGGACGGCCATCTGGATCTCGTTTCCCCGGGTGATACGGACGGTGTGGCGATTCGCCTCGGGGACGGAAGCGGTGAGTTTGTGCAGCGACATGACTACACGGTGCTCCACCCTGGCGTTGGGAGCGTGGCCGTGGCTGACGTCGATGCGGACGGCCATTTGGACGTGATTGCGGGAGATTTTCTTGCACGAGTCTCGGTCCTTCGTGGTCTCGGAAACGGTGCCTTTAGCGGCCCAGTCGTTCGGTATGGTGTGCCGGATGGCGTGAAATCCGCCGAGACAGCTGACCTCGATGGTGACGGTCACGTTGACATGGTTACTCTGAGCGATCCAGACAGTGGACCGTCAACGCTCTCAATTTCCTTTGGTGATGGTATGGGTAGCTTCTCACGGCGAGTGGATTATCCAAGTAGTTCCAGTCTGACACATGTCGCTCTGGGCGATCTCGACGGCGACGGTGACGTCGATATTGTGACCAACGGCGACGGCAAATCAGTCCAAGTATTCCATAATCCAGGCGATGGTGCGATTGTCTTAGACCATGTCTATCAAGGACTGGACCAGTTCTTTCGCGTTACCGGACTTCATCTAGTTGACAGTAATCAAGACGGAATGCTGGATATTGTCGCGGTCTCCGCACACGCAACCGCGCCGTACGTCAGCATATTGCGGGGCCTTGGGGGCGGCCTATTTGGGACCTTCGACGACAGTGTTGTCGGAACGGCCAGCGCCACAGCAGTCGGTGATCTGAACGGCGATGCCATATCGGACTTGCTTCTGCTTGGGACAAACGCGTCCATGAGTGTCTTTCTTGGCGCAGATGATGGGAGATTTCATTACCAAGCCGCGTACAGTGTCACTGCAGCCACAAGTTCACTCACGACTGGAGACATCGATCATGACGGCGACTTGGACGTCCTTATTGCAGGAGGAGACAACCGCGTTACGTTGCTGAGAAACAATGGGCAGGGCTTGCTGACTCACGACATGGAAATGGCTTTCAACAACCCGTACGCGAGCAGTTCTGTTCATTCAGTACATCTGACGGACGTAAATGGCGATTCGAATCTCGATATCGTACTCTCCTTCGGTCGCTCTATGTTCCCTCCTTTCTTTGAAGTCTGCGGTGTGATCATAGCGAGCGGAGATGGTAACGGGATATTCACTGCACAGGGCGAGTATTTGATGGCTCGCAATGTCGGTGCGCATTCGACCGCAGTCGGAGATTTGAACGCAGATGGCCATCCCGACCTCATCCTCGTGAGCAACTATCTAGATGCAGTTGCCATCACTCTCAACGACGGATATGGTGACTTCGGTCGCTTCGGATCGGCAGACATGCTGGCTCATGCGAGCGGTCTTCTGCATTCCACACACGACGCCGCCGACGGGTACGCCGGCGTTGATGTCGCGTTGGATTATGCCTTTCGCCCTGGCGCCACCACCTACTTCGTTCTCGTGACCACAAACAACCGTTCGGTCGTGGACGGCAGCCTCGGTTTCGCATCGATTCGCGACGCACTCACCGCCAAAGGTGTGCTCCTCGACGTCGTTGTGGACGCTCGCTTTCAAGACGGCCGTCAGAGCCCCGCCATGGGCGTCGATGCGGCAGGTAATGCCATCGTGACCGATGGGGCTGGGGGCTATACCGTGCAGCCCGGGGGCGAATTCGTGTCCGGCAAGGGCAAGGTGGACTACATTGATCTGGCGTGGCTGGTTGGCGGCTCAGCGTGGGACCTTAATGAGCTGAGTCAGAGCGGCAGCGTTGCCATGCAGGCGTTTGTCGATCGTAGCGTCAGAGAGATTCTCGGGGCGGCACCGATTTCGGTCATCGCCTCGGATTCGACCGTGATATTTCAGAATCTCACGGGCGAGCTAACAGGGATTGGACCGGGTGACACCGCCAGTTTCGACGTACAAATCACTGGTGACGGCGCAGCACATGCCTTCGACCTCCTCTTCGTGCGCGAAGGGGCTGGTCAAATTCTTGGCTCGATCCCGGTGACGATCAACACGCAATACGTTTATCAGGCTCACGCGATCGACGGCGAGCACGATCTGCTGACCTATTCCCTCAATGGACCCGCCGGATCGCACATCGACCCCCACTCGGGGGAAATCCGCTGGCGTCCCAAGGCCGTTGGATCGTATCCTTTCCGCGTCGAAGCACGCGACGGACGTGGCGGAGTCGGGGTCCAAGAATTCACGGTCACGGTCACGGAGGGACCACCCAATCATGATCCAGAGATCACTCCGGTGAACGACCTCTCGCCAACCGCAAATGTCGAGCTCTCAATTCCCATAAGCGCTACCGATCCTGACGGACACCAACTGTCGTACTATCTAACAAACGCCCCCGCAGGAATGGAAATCAATCGTTCGACGGGCGTCATTCACTGGACACCAGGTACAAGTCAACTGGGGCACCACAATGTGTCCATCAAGGTGCTCGACGGTCGAGGAGGGAGCGCCGCGCTGGCGTTTGCGCTGCACGTTCTCCCGGAGCCCCACAACGCGTCCCCGCGCATCGTCTCTGTGCCGGTGCCAACCGTCGGAGTCGGCCAGACGTACCTCTACCGCGCCGAAGCCAACGACGCGAACCAGGATACCTTGACTTGGGACCTCGCCGTCGGTCCGGTTGGAATGGTCGTGGAGGCAGCCACGGGAGTGGTGGTCTGGAATCCGACCGCCTTTCAAAGGCCGGTGGATGTGGTGTTGCGAGTTCGCGATGGCCAGGGTGGAGTGGACCTACAACGCTTCCAACTCCAGCTGCTGCCGCCTAATTCGTCGCCGGTGATTACTTCCACGGCCGATTCGCGCGCGATCATCGGGCTACCTCACCAATACCAGGTCCAAGCACAGGACGGGGAAAATGATCGGCTCACCTATTCGCTCGCCGCAGCTCCACCCGGGATGCTTGTGGGTGCGGCCAGCGGCCTGATCGAATGGACGCCGACTGGCGACCAGTTGGGCGAACACACGTTGGTGGTTCGTGTCAGCGATGGGAACACCCTGACCGAACGCACCCTGTCATTCGAAGTCGTGGCCAGCGCGCCAAACACGAATCCCACCATCGATCCCGTTTCCCATCTACAACCCCGCGCAGATCGCGACTTCCAATTTCACTTCGAGGCCAGCGATGTCGACGGCGATCCCCTCACATTCCATCTCGACAGTGGTCCGACCGGATTGACTCTTGCTGCGAATGGCCAACTGAACTGGCATCCAACCGCGGAACAACTCGGTGACCACAACCTCGCGCTGCATGTTACGGACGGACGCGGTGGAATGGCCAGTCTGCAGGTGGCTCTGACGGTCGTGCAAATCAACCACAACCGCTCACCCGTCATTACGTCCTCGCCAATCATGACTGCCGTCGTCGGTCAAACGTATGCCTACGACCTACATGGCAGTGATGAAGACGGCGATCCATTGCGTTGGGAACTGCCTATTGCGCCTACGGGCATGTCGGTTAACGGCAGCACAGGCACTATTCGTTGGACGCCAACGGCCGACCAGATTGGAGAGCGAATCGTGACGGTTTGGGCCTTTGATGGACAACCGCCCGGCATGACGTTCTCTCTGACCAGTGTGCAGACATTCCGAATCAACGTTCGTGCTGTCAACACTCCTCCACAGATCACGTCGACGCCTCTGACCGTCGCTTCGACGACCGAGCGGTACAATTACGCCGTCCGGGCAACCGACGTGGACAGCGATGCGCTGACGTTTTCGCTCGATACGGCTCCGGCGGGAATGAGCATTGACCCGATCACCGGGGTGATTCAGTGGGACGCGGCACCCACCCCAACCGGCTCACACGACATCGCAGTGCGTGTCGCGGACGGAAACGGTGGAAGTGCTGTCCAATCCTATGCTCTGGTCGTGAGCGGCACACCGAGCAATGAGTATCCGACAATCGTGTCCACTCCACAATTCCGAAGCACGGCCGGTGTGATCTATCAGTACGATGTGGATGCTCACGATCCCGAGGGTGCCCAACTTCATTATCTGCTCATTGATGGTCCGGCTGGCATGCAGATTGATCCCAGCACTGGCCTGGTTCAGTGGTTGCCAACGTCAGGTCAGGTCGGCTCATTCACGGTCACGGTTGCTGCCGAAGATCCGGGCGGCGCCGGCGCAACACAGTCTTTCAGCCTCAACGTCTTGGCCGAGAACCACTCTCCCCACATAGACTCTTCCGCTCCGGGCCGAATCACTGCTGGCACACCGTATCGCTATGACGTAATAGCCGTGGACGACGATGGCGACAGGATCCGGTATGCGCTGCAAACGGCTCCCGCGGGCCTGACCATCGACCCCTCGCTGGGACGAATCAGTTGGGCAACCAGCCTCAACGACGTCGGTTTCCATGCAGTCGAAGTGCGCGTCTCCGATGGCCGCGGCGGCGAGGTTGTGCAGTCGTTCCAGCTCGAAGTCACGACCGATGCCATCGCGCCGGCGCTCAGTCTGTTCTTGAGCAACAACCCCGTTCAGATCGGTGACGCGGTTACCGTCGTCGTCTCGGCGTCGGACAATGTGGATGTGCACGACCTCACGCTCAGCGTGGGCGGAAGTATTGTCGTTCTGGATGCTGCCGGCCGAGCGACCGTGCCGTCGACCACTGCGGGTACGTTCGAGGTCTTCGCCACGGCTCGTGATGCGGGTGGTCTAACGAGTGAGACGAGCGTCGACCTCGTGGTTCTCGATCCCAGCGACCTGAACGCCCCCAGTGTGGTACTCGACTCTCCGCATGAGGACTCGGTCATTACCTCGCCGACTGCCGTGATCGGCACCGTCGCCGACGACAATTTGCGCTACTACACGTTGTCCGTGGCCTCCTTGGGGAGCTCGACATTCACCGAGTTCGCTCGCGGCACGGCGCCGGTCACGAACAGTGTGCTGGGAACATTCGACCCTTCGGTGCTAATCAACGACAACTACGTCCTGCGGTTGTGGGCCGTGGATGCTGGCGGCCGTGAGTCGATTGATGAGCGCGTGATCAGCGTGGCAGGCGATTTGAAACTCGGTAACTTTGCGGTCAGCTTCACGGACCTGTCGATACCGCTCTCTGGCATTCCGCTCGCCGTCGCTCGCACCTACGACACCCTGAACGCCGGTCGGCAGGCAGACTTCGGGTTTGGCTGGCGGTTCGAGCTAAGCGGCACGGATCTCAGCACCAGTGTCGAGCCCTCGGGAGCAGAAGCATACGGCATCTACAATCCTTTTTATGATGGCGCCCGGGTATACGTCACGCTCCCGGGCGGCCAACGCGAAGGCTTCACGTTCCGCCCCCAACTGGTGTCCGGACTGGCGGGTTTCCTGCTCAACATTAACAAGCCTCACTTTGTGCCCGATGCGGGTGTTACCAGTACGCTGTCGGTTGACCCCGCAGATCTGTACATCAACGCGGCGGGTGAGGCATACGGCTATTCCAGCAGTTTGGCTTTCAACCCCACCGACAGCACGTTTGGCGGCCGCTATATCCTGACGACACAGGATGGCCTGGCGTACGAGATTGATGGCGCGTCCGGTGATTTGCGGCGATTGGAAGACACGAACGGCAATTCGTTAACCTTCAGCCGCGACGGCGTCACCAGCTCAGCCGGTCAGCAAATCACCGTGGAGCGCGACCCGCAGGACCGCATCAGTGCGGTGGTCGATCCGCTCGGAAATCGTGTTCGCTATCAGTATGACGTCCAGGGCAACCTGGTCGCAGTCACGGATCGGGAAAACAACGTCACGCAATTCGAATACAACGAGCCGTCCCACGCCCATTACCTAACAGAGATCATTGACCCGCTGGGCCGTTCTGGGATCAGGACTGAATACGACGATCAGGGCCGGTTGGCCGGATTGCGGGACGCAGATAATCACGTGGTACAACTTGTCCACGACCTGGCCAACTCGACGGAAACGATCATCGATCAGCTAGGCAATCCGACGGTCTATGGCTACGACGCCCGCGGCAACGTCGTGCGAGTGGTCGATGCCGAAGGAGGAGTCAGGGAGAGCACCTACGATGGCGAAGATAATCTGCTCAGCGAGACCGCATGGGTCGTTACACCGAGCGGACCACAAGCGCTGACCACCACCTTCACTTACGATCGTATCGGCAATCAGCTCAGCGCTACCGATCCCTTGGGGAACACGACGCTCACGACCTTCCAAGTCTTTAGCGGCGCGCCGATCACGATCGGCTCGCTGTGGGCCAGCTTGAATGGACAGGACATTTCGCCGATTACCCGCCCCAGCTCCACCGTCGATCCCTTGGGGAACACGACGACCAACGCATATGACGCGAATGGGAACCTGCTCAGCATCACCGATCCTTCTGGCCAAGTGACTTCCCTGGCGTACGACGGAGCAGGCAATCCGACGTCGATGTCGTTTGGCGGAGGCACGACCGCCTACGAGTACGATACGCTCGGCCACGTCATCCGCCAGACCGACGCGCTCGGGCATGCCACGACCTACACGTATGATGCCAATGGCAATCAGCTCACGGCAACCACGACCTTGACCACTCCCGCCGGCACGCGGACACTGGTCACGACGACAGAATATGACGCACTGGGACGTGTCATCCAGGAGACTGACGCGGAAGGCGCGGTTATACGCACGGAATATGACGCGGTCGGCAACCGTACCGCTTTGACCGATGCACTCGGTCGGCGCACGCAATTTGTCTTCGACGAGCGCGGGCAACTCGTGGAGACGATCTTCCCAGATGCAACGCTCATGGATCTCTCTGATAACCCCCGCACCCGCACGGAGTACGACGCTGCCGGCCGCGAAACCGCCACCATCGACGAACTGGGGCGCCGAACTGAGATGGTCTATGACAAGATCGGTCGATTGATCGAAACGATTTATCCGGATGCGACTCCCGCCGACCTTGCGGACAACCCGCGAATCCGGACCGAGTACGACGAAGTCGGTCAGACTACCGCCCAGATCGACGAGCGTGGCAACCGCACGGAATTCGGGTACGATCTGGCGGGCCGCCAAGTTCTCGTCCGCGATGCCTTGGGACATGAAACCACAACCGCGTATGATGCGGCCGGCCGTAGCATCGCCTCCGCCGACGCGCTCGGCCACACGACTCGATTCACATTGGATGCGAGTGGCCGACAGGTCGAGACACTCTTCCTCGACGGCACGAGAACCACCAACGGCTTTGACATGTACGGCCGCCTCGCCAGTCGCACCGACCAACTGGGCCGGTCAACGCACTACGAATACGACGCAGTTGGCAAGCTAGTTGCAGTTGTGGACGCGCTGAGTCAACGCACCGAGTATGGCTACGACGAGGCGGGCAGCCTGATTACACAGCGCGACGCGAACGGCCATGTCACCCGCTACGAATACGATGGTTTGAGCCGCCGCATTGCCACCGTGCTGCCGCTCGGCCAGCGCTCCACAAACGAATACAACGCGGTGGGCAACCTCGTCCGCGCCATCGACTTCAACGGCGACCTAATCGAGTATTCGTACGATGCTGGCAATCGGCTTCTCAGCACAACTTACCCCAACGGTACTGCAGTCAGCTTCACATATACGCCAACGGGACAACGGGAGACGTACACAGATGCCCGCGGCGTGACACACTGGTCATACGATGCACGCGACCGACTGCTCTCCCGAATCGATCCCGATGGGGCGACAATTTCCTACACGTACGACGCGGTGGGGAATCGCACATCACTTGCTACCCCGGCAGGCACGGTTTCCTATACCTTTGACGCGCTCAATCGTCTGGAAACCGTGACCGATCCGGATTCAGGAGTTACGCGATATCAATATAACCCAGTTAGCTACTTGGTCCGCACCGACTTGCCCAACGGCACCTCCGAGACGCGCGATTACGACAGCCTGAATCGCTTGGTGTTCCTCGAGAACCTGGGGCCCGGCGGTGTTATCTCCAGTTACCGGTATACGTTGGCCACCACCGGCCGGCGTGATACTGTGGTCGAAGATGACGGCCGCCGGGTGGACTACCGCTACGACGCGCTCGACCGGTTAACGGGTGAGCAGATCGCTGACGCAGTGTTTGGCGATCGCACCATCGATTACACCTACGATCCGGTCGGAAATCGGTTGACGCGAAACGACACGACGGACGGGCTGACAACCTACACCTACGATGATAACGATCAACTTCTGACCGAGACGCTCGCTGGAGAAGTCACACAATACACCTACGACGACAACGGGAACACGCTCTCGAAGATCAGTGTGACGGACCGCGTTTTCTACGATTGGGACTTCGAGAATCGCCTGATCGCCGCCGACACCGACGGCGACGGCACAATGGATGTCACGAACCGTTACGATGCCGACGGTATCCGCGTCGCCCAGAGGGTGAGCGGTGAAGAAACGCGGTTCCTGATCGACACAGTGCAACCATACCAGCAGGTCGCGCTGGAGTACATGCCGAGTGGTGTCGTTAAGGTGTCCTACGTCCATGGGTTGGACCTCATCTCCCAGAACCGGCCCGCCGAAACCGGCAAGTCCTTCTACCACGTCGACAGCCTTGGCAGCACCCAGGCCATGAGCAACGCCTCCGGCCTTGTCACCGATCGCTACATCTACGACGCCTTCGGCCGGGCGATTGGGCAGGTCGGCACCACGGGCAACGCACATCTGTTTGCTGGGGAGCAGCGGGATGCGGCGACGGGATTGGATTATCTGAGGGCGAGGCACTTGGATACAACACACGGTCGGTTCATTTCTCGCGACATATTTCCTGGCGTTTTCCGATCACCGGATTCGCTAAACCGCTTCGTGTATGCGGTTGGAAATCCCATCAATCGAATCGATCCTAGTGGTCTGCTATCGCTAATTGAACTGAATGTCACGCAGGGCATTGAGTCCACTATCAGATCTGTAAGTGTGGCCAAGGGGTATGTCAAGACGATCCGAGAGACCGGCGATTTCATTACGATGCTGGCGTTTGCGTTCGACGTTGTGACCTATGCCGCATCGACACTTCTGGAACCTGATTTGCTTGCGATTAAGAACGGCGAACTTACGCTGGTGACGCTCTCACGAGAGTTCAGTCCATACGGAAATCTGAAAAGCATTTCGTACACCCATTCGTTCAATGCTCGTGATCTAGAGAACACTTATACGGTTTCATTGGAAGGGCGAGAATCGACCAACGACGACGGTGGACGTAGTTTCTTTGGGGGTGGAAGTGTAATATTCAAAGTTAGTCCAAGAGGAGTGAGAATCGGGGTTGGCGCCGAGATTAGCAAAACGATTTACGACAAGTCTTTTCTTAACTATTCGCCATTGAAGATCATCGGTTCAATTGGGGGTGACTCCATTGACGGTGGTTGGTGTAAGCTTCTTGCGGAAATTGGAAACGGTGCCTTGAAGATTGGCATCAAATATGAGTTCTCTCGTAAAGACTGGTCGGTGGTCCTTAAGTAGGGATGAACGAACGGGGTAGGATGAACAGACGGGGCAGGACTCATTGATGGGCGATTCGGTGTGTGACCATGTCTCATGAGAAAGTCCTTCGTGCTTCAGACGGATAGCGCCGTCCCGCGAATCAGGCCATCGGTAGCTTTACTGGTGCGTTTCGATGAGGAAGATGAATATCCAGCATGTTCGACTGCACCAAAGCGACACCAAGCGCACGGCGACGGATGAGGCGAACCCGATGGTCGTCGCTATTGAGCGGATGAGTGCGAAGTCGATTCGCTCAAATTGCATCGAGTAGCGGGTAATGCAGCCTGGTTTTGCCGAGTCATTGCTTGGTGTCGGCCGCAGGGTGGCACTGGCTGTGCCAGTGCTGAAGCTGGGAAACAACTTCAGAGATGGATGATGCATAGCAAGACCCAATCATTGAAAGGGTCACGGGACAGCCAACGGTGAGCAATAGGCGACGACTCAGCGACGCCGAATGGAAGGAGTTCATACTCGTCGATGCAGCGCAGCCGAGGTGACCAGACCGGCCCCATGTTTGAGGGCGCAGATTGCGCGATAGAGGCAGAGGGCCGATGCGGCCAATCGGCTCCCGTCCTCATAGTCGTGGCCGATATCGGTCCTCGATCAAGAAACGGACGCACACAAGTATCGAAAGATGGCCCATCTTGCGGAAGATTGAGCGTTAGATTCCGTTCTCCATTCGCTAGCCGTAACCAAACTCCGCCAATCGAGGGTGGGTGTGGGAGAAGTACGGTCCGCCCCTCGAGTGGAAAAATGGGATGACTCTGCTACAACAACATGAGAAATCAGAACTGAGGGCGTCCTTTGAGATCAAGTGCCCTCCACTTGGAGCGGTCCACTAAGTGTCAGGTCAGTACGAGCAAGTGAACCTGCCGAGGTGACAACTTCCTGTCCAAACGTCGTTCGGCAGTCCACGGCATCTGAACCCGAGAGAAAGCCATGTACAAGGTACATATTTGCCGAGTTGCCCTGATACTGCTCGCGGTGGCTTTCGCGGCCGAATCGGCCTTTGGAGATGTGATCTGGGATTTCCCTGACGACGCGGGAGATACGTACGGCGTTCTCGATCCGCAGCACGACATGCTAAATACTCGGGTGTTGCTCGCGGCGACTTGTATTACGTTTGAGGTGGCGTTTGCAGATCCTGTCAGTCCGCCGTCTCAATTCGGTGCTGATCTGGTGGCCGGCTACCTGGAACTAGACCTGGATCAGGACGCTTCAACGGGGGCGGAGTCGAATGTCACGCGTTTTGGCAACGAGCCAAGCGGACTGGGGGTCGAGTACTTCATCGACCTGAGCAGCGAGTTGTTCGATCCAGGGTATGTGGAGTTGGTTGACGCCGCGACAGTCACTGCGATGGCCCGACTTCCGATCCTGTTTGGTTCGCATTCCTTCTCACTCACGATACCGCTTGATCAATTAAACCACGATGATGGCGCCATGAACTTCGGGATCATCGTGGGTAATCTAACTGCTCCGACTCCCAGCCCCACCGATCAACTGGTTGGCTCTGTGCCCGAGCCTCAGGGTGCTCTCTTGTTTACCCTTGCGTTGGCCGTTCTGATTGGGATTGGCACCCGTTCGAAACTGGCTGGGAAAGACCGAGTGCGATCTGAGGACACCCGCAGCGCAACAGCCATGGGTGGCACTGGCTGAGCGAGCGGATGAGACACAGCCATAAAGGGCGACTGGAATCGCGAGCGGAGCCAGTGGAGGCTGGGAGAGACCTCCGAGTTTCGCTGGCGTTCTTCGTTCGAAGCTGGATGTGAATCTCGGACGTCGTCTGCATTGCACCGCTGAGCCGCCATCCGCGATGGGCTTCGAACAGGCACGCTACAAGGGGAAAGGCAACTTGCTTGATACGACAACTGTCGCAGCCTCACCTGCACTGGCTCCGCTCGCGATTCGCGTCGCAGGACGGTGGCAGAGTCGATGTCGCTCGCTCAGCCAGTGGCACCCTGCCGACAGGAGATTTCCGACAATGTCAGTCCATAGAACGATGATCCTGCTGGGCGTACAGATACTGCTCCTGGGCGGAACCTGGGCCCAAGGAGACGATCCGCAACTCGATGCGCGGCAGCAGCAACTATATGCCGATCTGATGTCCACCGATTATGCCCGCAACGCTGAGGCTCGTGGCGAGCTTCATCAACTGGGCCCCGCGGCGGAACCGGTCGTCCTGGCTCTGGCACAGGAACTGTCCCGACAGATCGCTAAACCCGAGTCCGAGGGATCGGCCCCCCCACGCCTCCTGGATGCACTGTCGGAATTGGGCAGCGATGCGGATTGCGCGCTGCCGGTCGTCATGGAGGCGGATAAGAGGTGGCCTCACCTGAAAATTGAAAACTACTATTCGGGCCTTATCCTCAAGGCTTTGTCGCGGCAGCAGCTAATCCGTCATCTTGAAGCACCTCACAGTGCCGTGCGTGCACGGTCTGTTGTGGAACTCTCGCAGCGAGGCTCGCTTTCGAAAGAACTGCTCCCCCTGTTGACTGCAATGTTGCACGACAGGGAATTGTCGTATCAAGTAATCGCCGCGCGCAGCATTGGAGAACTTGGCGCCCATGGCGAACCCGCGATTCCACGAATTGTCCAGTGCCTGCTTGCATCCGCGCCCATTAACGAAGACAGTGCAGCCGGCACGCCCCAGACGCTGGAAACCACAACCGCCTTTGCCAGCGCCTTGGCGAAGATCGGCCCGGCAGCCACCGAACCACTTCTGGCCGCCTTGAACGATAGTCGACCAGCAGTGCGCCGCAGTGCGGCGACCGCCCTGGGCGCTATCGAGCCGCCTCAAGAACAAGCAGTCACTCCGCTGCGGAGTCTCCTGGCGGCGGAGGACAACGCAGACGCGCTGGCTGCCATAAAAACGCTCGGCAAGATTCCCTCCCCTGAATCGCTGACAGCTCTGGCTGAGATCGTTCGACAAGAGGACCTGGTCCGAGCTGCCGCGGCGGCACGAGCCTCAGGAGAGACGAAACGAGAAGCGGCGGTCGGATTGCTGATCGAACTTATGCAAACGACAGAACATCGGGAGCTGAAGATCGCAGCGGCTGAAGGCCTGGCACGAGCGGGCGCGAAAGCAGACGCCGCGCTGCCTGAACTGCGCGCCCAAGCCCGCTCGGCCGAGGGCGAGTTGCTGCTGGCGATAGCCCGCGCCATGCACGCCATTGATCCTCAGTCGGATGAGCCTGTTCCACTCCTGGTGCAGCTCATTGAACCTCGCCTCTCGTCCAATACTGCCAATCCCGCAGAAGGTCGATATCCTCGCCCGGCGATCCAAGCAATACTGGAGCTGGGCAAATTCGGCAAGGCAGCTCGGCCGGCAGTACCGAAACTGGCTACCGTTCTGGAAACCGAAGCAAATCTCGCCACCTTGCATCGTGTCCTGCTCACACTCCAGAAGATCGGTCCCGAGGCGGCCGGTGCGATTCCAGCAGTCCGAGCACTTCCAGATCGGGGGGATTTCGACGAAGAAGCGAGTAGCCGGCTAAGAGGGTATGTCGACCAGACGCTCAAGACCATTGCGGGAAATTAGCTGGCCCGCAGTGCGCTGCTCCCTGTTGAAGAATGGAATCGCAGTGGCGGTCCGTTGTCCAGCGCCCCGGGAACAGCGGAGGCGGCAGAGAAGGGGACAGAAAGATGGGGAACAAAAAGATAAAGAGCGGAGCGGGCGGCACGGATTGAGCGAGCGTATCATACAAAGCCATCAACAGGCAACTACATTTGCGAGCCTTGATGCAGGTTATGTCTCATCGGGGCTGTTCCGGGCGACGGCACCTGGCTGCTCGGCGTCTTGGCTCTCGATCGGCGCATCCCAGATGCGCAGGTCACCGTTAGCTCCGCCACTGATCAGCCGCGTCGCATCTCCACTGAAAGCCAGACTGCGCACGGCCGACGTGTGGCCCCGCAGCGTATGGACTTCCGCCCCCGTTCGAGCATTCCACAGCTTGACTGTCTGATCGATCCCTCCCGTGGCAATGCGGCTGCCGCAGGGACTGAACGCTGCGCAGAAGATCGTGCCGACATGCCCTTTTAATTCCAGCAGCTTTTGTCCCGTGCGCACATCCAATACGAGGCCAGCCCCATTGTTGCCGACAGCGGCCAGTCGCTCTCCGGAAGGATCGAATGCCGCGTAAATCAGCCCCCATCCGGTCGTGAATGCCGCGAACACCGTCTCGGTCTGGTACTGCCAGAGCATCTGGCCATCGGACGTACGATACACCCGCACGGCACCATCGGCGTCACGCTGATAGGTTACGGCCAGCAGACGGCCGTCACGACTGAGCGCAGCATGCTGTGGATGGGAGAACGGATCATCATATCCACCTGGCTCGGGCACCGAGAGAATCCTGCGCCGAGTGCGCGTATCCACGACCCGCACGCCTGCTCGACTCGTGTAGGCCAGCAACTGGCCGTTGCCCGACAGAGTCACCGAGGACGGCTGATCGAACCCCACTTCCTCGCTCAGGTCGAGCGATTCCAGAAGGTGTCCTGTCTGAGCGTCGATCCACTGCACTTGCCCTCCCGCTAGGTACGCCAGGCGATCGGCATCTGGGGCCGCGGCACAGCACGCGTTCATGGCGTCGACCGATTTCGTAGCGTCCATAGGAGTGACGTCACTCAAACCAAGTCGCACCCCCGCGGCGCCGTTCCAGAGCTGCGGCGGCGACTGCTCGGGAGCGACGATCATGCAGGTCGCGTCACGATTGACTGCCAGACTAGGCAAGGGATTGTCTGCCAATCGAACGAGGCGTGCCGTTTCGTCGAAGGTTGCGTTCCAGCACACGACGTCGCCTCGCCATCCACTCCCCGCCCGTCCCGGATCCGCCACATCGCCTCCCCAGGCAAACAGCTGAGTCCCGTCAGGCGTGAACTTGAGCCCGCGGACAAAACTCGGGAATCCCCAATAGGTGCGAATCGGTCGCCCGGTCGCCACATCGTACAAATAGACATTCGAGACATACCGCCGCGATTTCGTCATCAGGCGGGCCAAAGGCCCGATCAACGGGAGTTGTTTGTTCAGTTCCACATCCTGCAGATCGAAATTTTCCGAGTCCTCGACAAATGCGATTCGGGTGCCCGACGGATCAAAGGCAATCGCCTGCACCGCCTGCTCGCTTGCCTGTCCGATCCACTGCACAGCCTCGTCACGGGTGGCCTGCAGAAAGATCTTCACGTTGCCCCCCAGGGGCGAATAACTCGAAATCAGCGCAGTGGTCTGTCCATCTGCGGTCATGGTGCGGGGAACACAGGCGGCCAGTTGAGGATCAGACAATCGTTCCTCTCGCACAATCACACCCGTCCGGGCTTCCATGCTCTGCCGCACAAACGTCCGCTTGTTCCCTTCCATCTGGCAAATAAAGACGACCAGTCTCTGATCAACGGCGTTCACCACGAGCTCGGCCAGTGGATGGTAGGACACACCGGCTGCCACGCTGAACACCTGCGTGCCATCGGTCAGGTCCCAAGCCTGGATAACCTGAGTCGCATCGGACCCGCTGACCCTCAGGCATTGCGTGTAAACAATCGGCTCCGCCGGGTGAAATGCGATCGATTGAATCTCCCCAGACGCTGCCACCGTCAACTTCAACGCGAGAGACTGCTGGTCGATCAGTTTCAATTGGTTCTGGTCCACCACAGCCAGCAGGTCGTCCTGGGGACTCCATCGCACCTGAGAGCCGGCGATCGTGGCGGATCGCAGCCGCTGTAGTGTCTCACGTTCCCAGACACAAAGCGATCCTGGCGACGGTGAAAGGGAAGTCGCAGTGTCAATCATTCGATCGGGTTGTTCCAACGTGACGAACCGCTGGCCATCTCCGCTGATATCCAGGCTCTGCACCATGCGTGGAAAGACCGGCAGTTGCCGCAGTGGAGTGACATGACTGAGTTGCCACGCATACCGCCACTCCCAACCGCGATGCTCTGGCGCCGTTTCCAGCAACAGTTGTCGAGCGCGAAGCTGCGCGCTGCTCTCGCATTCCCGCTCCGCCAAGGCAATCCGATGGCGATCCAGTTCATTCAGATACCGTCGGTTGGCCTGCAACGTCCTGCTCCACTGCCAGCCGACGGCTGTCAGCCCTAACAGCGTTGCGACAATCAGCAGGGCAACCGCGGGATGTCGGCGCGTCCACTTGGCTCCCCTGCGTATCAGCCGTGGAGGACGCGCCTGGATCGGTTCGTGCCGTTGCCACCGTCTCAAATCATCCGCGCAGTGGCCAGCCGATGGGTATCGTCGGGCCGGGTTCTTCGCAAGACACTTCAGACAGATCGTTTCGAGGTCTCGCGGGATCTTGGGATTGAGCTTGCGGAGTGGCACCGGATCGTCGCGGACCACTTGCGACAGCGTGTCTATGGCAGAGTCCGCCGCAAACGGTGGTCGCCCGGTCAGCATCGCATATAGGACGGCACCCAGCGCATAGATGTCGGTTGCGGTACCGACCTCAGCCTGTCCCTCAGCTTGCTCGGGAGACATGTAGCTCGGCGTTCCCAGCACTTGCCCGGTCCGGGTAATACTGGAATCTTCGGCCAGTTGCCTGGCGAGCCCGAAATCGGTGATGCGGGGACGAGACTGCGAGTCGAGCAGGATATTGGCCGGCTTGAGGTCGCGGTGAATCACCCCTATCTCGTGCGCATACTGCACTGCCTCGGATACTGCGATCATGATCTCGACGGCAAGCGAAGAGGTCAGGGGTCCGTCCGACAACCGCGCAGCCAGCGATTCCCCCTCGACGAACCCCATCGAAAAGTAACGCTGCCCTTCGTGCTCGCCCACTTCAAAAATCGGCACGATCTGCGGGTGATCCAGTTGCGCTACCGCCTCAGCCTCGGCGTGGAAGCGCTGCACTTCGGACTCGCTGGCAAATGGCCCGGCCAAGATCATCTTCAGGGCTACCACGCGATTGAGCCGCACCTGGCGAGCCTTATAGACCACACCCATACCCCCCCGCGCGATCTCCTGCAGCAGCTCGTAATCGCCAAAATATTTGATGCGGCTTCCCAACTCCGGCCAAACGGGTGCCACAGGCCGAGCGACAGGGTTCGTCGCAGCGCCGCCCGCATTCACCTGGTCGCCATCCCCCCCAGCATGCGTTATGCGATCCAGCTCTGAAACCGACTCCAACGATCCTGCCTGCAGCAGGCATTTGGGACACAGCCCGGCCGGCGCATCCGAAGGCAGATCTGCTTCACAGACGCGACATCTCAACGGTTCGCTCATAATTACCTCCCGAGTACTTCATAGTACTCTGACGGAAATCTTTCCCCGCGCAACAGGAAATCACTGAGTTGATCCTCGGATGATACCACGTCTCCCCTTATCCTTGTCGTAGCCTCGCTCGCGCCTTTCGCAGCCACGCTCGCGCAGAGCATGGGGACAGCGACATACGTCCCCCGCGACAGGTGGCACTGGCTGAGCGAGCGGAGCAGACACAACCATCAGCAGGCAACTGGAATCGCGAGCGGAGCCAGTGGAGGCTGGGAGAGACGTCCGAGCATCGGAGTTCTTCGTTTGAAGCTGCCTGTGAATCTCAGACGTCGTCTGCAGTGCGCCGCTCAGCCGCCATCAGCGATGGGCTTCGATTTGGCACACAACTAGGGGAGAGGCAACTTCATTGGTGCGTCGTCTGTCTCAGCATCCTATACACTGGCTCCGCTCGCGATTTGTGTCTCAGGACAGTGGCTGAGCCGATTTCGCTCGCTCAGGAAAGTGCCACCCTGCCATAGCCCATTGCCGCATTGTGGCATTCTCGCATTGTGGCATTCCCTATTCCTCCACCACCTCTCTGCGGTGTGTCCCTGTCAGTAGCGGCGACCGCGTCGAGAGCAGAGGCCGGCCGCGGAGGCGCTCCAGCCTCAGTCAAAGGCGGTTCGCAGGTGACGCAATTCCTCTTCGACGTCGTCGGGCGAGGCGACGGTCTGGGCGATCTCGTCGCGCAGCAGATCGCGATAGCGACGCCGCAAACGACTCACCGCCATCCGAGCGGCCGATTCGCTCAGCCCCAGCTCGGCCGCCACGAAGGCGTAGGTTCTACCCGTGTCGCCAACCAGGTAGTCTTTGAGCAGCTGAAAATGCCGACCTTTGCCTTCCCGCTCCATCTCACGCTGTAACCGCTCCATCACCAGCTCCAGGAGCGTAACGGCCCACTGCCGATGATATAACTGCTCCGCAGTCAATCCGGACGTCGCCGCCTGCTCGATCAAGGGATCCGAGTCGGCAAAATCGAGGCTCAGAACGGTCTGTCCGCCACCGCGTTTCTGGGCCCGAGCCTTTTCCCATTCCTTGGACAAGAAGTGCTGAAAGGCAGTGATCAAAAAAGCTCGAAAGCGGCCTCGGTTCGGATCGGCCGAGGCGAGATAGCCTTTTTCCAGCACGTGTGCAAAGAACGCCTGCGTCAGATCGTGCGCTTCGTGCACGTCCGCCGTGCGTCGGCGCACATAGGCATAGAGCGGCTTCCAGTAGGTACGGCAGAGCTTTTCCAGCGCCGCGGACGACGCCTCCTCGCTCGTTCGGCTGGCGGCCAGCACAAGGCTCCACTGCGTGGTGGCAAATCGATCGCCCGGCCGTTTCGATTCATCGGGAAAATTTGCTGCTGTCATGGCTGCTCACTGAGCAAGGCTGAGCCCGTAGCCGGTGTGCCAACGACCTTCCAGCTGAGCGAACTCAATGGGTATCATCGCGACGCACCAGCCGCGTCAGAGACGGCGGAAACCAATAGCGCAAATGCCTGATTGCCGAGAGCCCGATCTTCGTGCAACGCGTGGCCAATCCAACTGACCACCACATCCTGGCTCGGCAGTACCGCCATCCCTTCCCGTCCGCCGTGTCCGAAACAGGCAAGGAAATCATCCGGCACATCAGGAAACCACCGGCGGCCATCGCGGGCCACTCGGTTGAGCCACCACATCCAGCTGTATCCGCCATTGTGATCACATTGATTCCCCTCGCCACCGATGGAGCGAAGCGGAAAGATCGTCTCGGCTGCCTGGCCGGCCGTCCGAGGAACAGACAGCGGCAACGGATCAGTGACCATCATTACTGCCAGGTCCTCGCGCAACAACTGTCGGCCCGCCCACTTGCCTCGATGCAGCATCAGCAACCCAAAGCGGCAGAAGTCACGGGCCGACAATTGAAAACGGCCGGTCTTCGGCTGGAGAACGCCAGGCGTCCCGTCCTCGAACTGCATTGGCTCCCGCAGCAGGGGAGCAATCACGTTCGCCTCCGCCTCGTCCCACGACACGCCGTACACTTTGTTGATGAGCGTATCCCAGAAGAAGCCCATCGTGAAATCGTTGTAGTCAAATGCGGCGCCTGGCGGTTCGCGAAATCCCAAACAGGCAGTCTGGAACCCCAAGTGCCGAAATGTGAGCTGCTGATCGGGATGGTCTGGATGCGCTGCGACGTTCGCATCTTCACGCCAGAAATCTGCGACCTTCGCATCCATACTGGCCAACCGCCCCTGAGCCAGCGCTTGCATCAACAGGTAGCTGTACAGCGGTTTGAGAGCAGATGCCACGTCATGCGGCCGATCGAAGTCACCCCAACGGTAGACGAGGTAACCGTGTCGCACGATACACCCTTGTCCTCCGACAAGGCGGCGAAACTGATCCAGCTTGGCTTCGTCCATGCCCAGGTCAGAGGGCACACGACGTTGCCAGTGACGGGCGGGAAACACCCCCTCGGGGCCCGCCGAGTCGGACACTGGCTGAGCCAGTACAGCCATTGGGAATGCACACCCGCAGACCCAAAGCAGGAGCGGACCCAGCCATTGGAATCCGCAAGTGATCATCGCTTTTCTCACCATCTGCTTCTCCCATGAACTTCGCACCCCTGTTGTCAAACCGATTTCGATTCCTCCGAGCCAGACTACCATTGACCTCGTTCACCAGCAATTCCGTCTGCGGCGGGCGTAGGGTGGCACTGGGCTTCGAATCTGAACGCAAATAGGGGAGCGATTGTGGCAAGGTGGTCGATGCGGCGTCTGGCTCAGCCTCCTCAGCACTGGCTCCGCTCGCGATTTGCGTCTCAGGATTATAGCCACGCCGATTTCGCTCGCTCAGCCAGTGCCACCCTGCCGGCCCGTCCGCACGCTGCCACGCGGTATCGGGCGGCTGACAGCCTGTCGGACTGCTGGCACCTCGGTGGCGATCAGAGTATGATGCAAGGGTTGGTGCGCAGGTCGTGCGGGAAGTCGGTCAGAGTCATCCACTCTGTCGGAAGTACCGGATTCAATGGGCAGATTCTGGCTGGTTCCGGCATCGTTCGTCAGGGTCACGAGCGGCTGCCGCCTGCATCCCTGCGCACCACGCATCGCACGACTGCGTAACCCGATGACAGGAATTCACTATGGCTCGAATTCTCTCCGTCTTGGTGCTGCTGGCAAGCTCTCTGGCCACCGCTGCCGGTCCGCAAGCGGCCTTCTGCGACGACACACTGCAATACAATCGCGACATCCGTCCGATTCTGGCTGACAAGTGTTTTGCCTGCCACGGACCGGACAGTGCGGCGCGCAAAGCCGACTTGCGGCTCGACCGCCAGGACGACGCGATTGAGATGGGCGCTATTGTACCGGGTGAACCGGACAATAGTGAACTGCTGGCCCGCGTCACATCGGATGATCCCGACATGGTGATGCCTCCGGCGGAACTTCACAAGCAGCTGTCGACGGCGGAGATCGACTTGCTGACGCGTTGGATTCAGGAGGGAGCGGAGTATCAGGTGCACTGGTCCTTCATTGCTCCGCAGATGCCGCAGTTGCCTGCGGTACGGCAGCAGGAGTGGGTTCGCAATTCGATTGATTACTTCGTGCTGGCCCGGCTGGAAGCTGCTGGACTGCAGCCGGCGCCGGAAGCAGACCGCTCGACTCTGGTCCGCCGCGTCAGCCTCGACGTGACCGGTTTGCCCCCGTCGGCGGAAGTCGTGGAAGCCTTTCTGAACGACTCCTCACCCGATGCCTATGAGAAACTGGTCGACCGACTGCTTGCATCCGAAACGTGGGGCGAGCACCGCGCACGGTATTGGCTTGACTATGCCCGCTATGCCGACACGCACGGCATCCACTTCGACAACTATCGGGAGATGTGGTCATACCGCGAGTGGGTCATTAACGCTTTCAACGCGAACATGCCATTCGATCAGTTCACGATCGAGTCTCTGGCAGGCGATTTGCTCCCGAACGCGACCTTGGATCAGCAGATCGCTTCGGGATTCCATCGCTGCAATATGACGACGAATGAGGGCGGAATTATCGACGAAGAGTACCGGGTCCTCTACACTCGTGATCGGACGGAGACGACTTCACAGGTCTGGCTGGGTCTGACAGCCAACTGTGCCGTCTGCCACGATCACAAGTTCGACCCGCTGACGCAGCGCGAGTTTTACGAACTGTCCGCGTTCTTCAACAATACGACGCAGGGTCCTCGCGACGGCAATGTCCAGGACACTCCGCCCATTGCCATCGTTCCGCAGTCGTCTGATCGAACGCGGTGGAGCCAGTTGCAGCAGGAACTGCCGGGAGCTCGTGCGGCGTTGGAGCAGCGTCGGGCGTCAGCTCGCGAGGAGTTCCAGCAATGGCTCAGCTCCGTCCAGCCGGAAGCCTTCGCAGACGCTGTACCGCGTGAGGGTCTGCAACTGTATGCCCCGCTGGACGAAGGCAGCGGGATGTCGATTCGCTCGGCCCTCGACGATGCGCCGCAGTCGGTGACTCTGGCCAGCGACGCGACGTGGACCGAGGGGCATGTGGCAGCTGCCGCGCTGCAGGCCAGTTCGGTGGCTGCCACGGCACTGCCCGACACCGGCGACTGGGGGGAAGAGCAAGGTTTCTCGTACAGTGCCTGGGTCAAGCTGTCGGCGGACGGAGTCGGGGCGATTGTGGCCCGGATGGACAATGAACATGACTACCGCGGCTGGGACTTCTGGGTTGAGCAGCGTCGGGTTGGCACTCATATCGTTCACAAATGGAGTGATGATGCGCTGAAGGTTGTCAGTCGCGATCCGATCCCCGCTGATACCTGGACCCACGTCCTGGTGACCTACGATGGTTCAAAGAAAGCTGCGGGAGTCAAGGTCTATGTCAATGGTCAGCCGCGGGAAACGACGGTCCAGGCCGACTCGCTGCAGAATACCATTCACACGGAGGTGCCGCTGAAGCTGGGCCAACGGCATTCGGCCGACGCACTTGCCGGACTGGCGCTGCAGGACCTGCGTCTGTATCGTCGCACCTTGACGCCGTCCGAGGCTCACGAGTTGTCGCAGGCCACGCGACTGGCGTTTTTGTTCGCGCGCGGTGCGGCCGAATTGTCGGATACGCAGCGTGACGAGTTATACCGTTGGTGGCTGACCGATCGGGATCAGCCATATCGTGAGCTGTCGGCGACGCTCGCGCGACTGGAAGCGGAGCGCGACACGTTGCAGGCGCGTGGCACGATTGCCCACGTTATGCAGGAGCGTTCCGAGCCGGCCACGGCATTCGTGTTGAATCGGGGCGAATATGATCAGCGTCGTGATGAGGTAGCACCTGACACGCCCGACATCCTTCCGCCCCTGCCTGAGGAACTACCCCGCAACCGGCTTGGCCTGGCCCAGTGGTTGTTGCTCTCCGACCATCCTTTGACGTCACGTGTGACGGTCAACCGCTTCTGGCAGGAGGTGTTTGGCGTCGGTCTGGTCAAGACGTCGGGTGACTTCGGAGTTTCGGGGGAGCTGCCGAGCCATCCGGAGTTGCTCGACTCTCTGGCGTTGGATTTCCAGGATTCGCACTGGGATGTCAAACGTTTGTTCAAACAGATGCTGATGTCTGCCACGTATCGACAGTCGGCCGTCGCCACCGACAGGAAGAAGGAGGTGGATCCGGAGAACCGCCTCTTGTCGCGCGGTCCGCGTTTTCGCATGGAAGCCGAGATGGTCCGCGACTGCGCACTGGCGGCCAGTGGTCTGTTGGTGCAGCGGATCGGAGGCCCGAGTGTCAAGCCGTATCAGCCGCCGGGAGTCTGGGAAGCGATCGCCATGAACGTGAGCAACACGCGCAGCTACGAACCGGATACGGGAGAGAATTTGTACCGTCGCAGCTTGTATACGTTCTGGAAACGCATGGCGCCTCCAGCATCCCTGGACATCCTGAACGCCCCTAACCGCGAGTTCTGCGTGGTGCGTCGCGAACGAACCAACACTCCCTTGCAGGCCCTCGTGACGCTCAATGATGAGCAGTTTGTGGAGGCAGCCCGCCATCTGGCGCAGCGGGTGATCCTCTGTGGCGGAAGCGATGTGGAGGCACGACTGCAGTGGCTGGGAATCCGCCTGGTGGCTCGCCCCTACCGGCCGGAAGAGGTGGCGATCTTACGCGGCTCGCTGCAGAGAATCGTGGACTATTACGGCAGCCATCCGGAGGATGCAGCCAAGTTGTTGACAGTGGGCAAGTCAGCTATTGACGAGCGGACGGAGCCTACGGAACTGGCCGCCTGGACACTGCTGGTCAACGAACTGATGAACATGGACGAAGTTCTGAACAAATGAGAACGCGTTGAGCAAGTGAGTTGAGTCCGGCGTCCTTTCCCCGGCTGGCTTGGAGTGGAGCGCAGTTTTCGACTCCCAGGTGACCTGACAGGAGTGCTGTCGATGAGTCTCTTCGAGGAAATCAAGACCAACATTACGAGGCGTCACTTCTTTGCGCAGGGCTCCCACGCTGTCGGCTGGGCGGCCCTGGCAGCGCTGCTGGGGCGCGAGGTCGGCACGGCGCGGGCTATGGCTGATGATACGGCGTCAGGCGGCAGTGCCATACCGGGTGTCCTGCGCACGCATTTCCCGGCCAAAGCCAAGCAAGTGATCTACCTGCACATGGTTGGCGGCCCTCCCCAACAGGACCTGTACGACTACAAGCCGGTGATGGACCAATGGTTCGACAAGGATCTGCCTGAAACGATTCGGATGGGACAGCGGCTGACGACGATGACGTCCGGCCAGGCCCGTTTCCCCATTGCCCCCTCGAAATACTCATTCCAGCAACATGGCGAGTGTGGCATGTCGGTGTGCGAACTGCTGCCATGGACGGCCAAGATGGTCGACGACATGACTTTCGTACGCAGCATGTATACGGAGGCGATTAACCATGAGCCGGCCATCAGCTTCATGCAAACCGGAAACCAGATTACCGGCCGACCCTGCCTGGGTGCCTGGGCATCGTACGGACTGGGCTCGCTCAACGAGAACCTGCCGACCTTTGTCGTGCTGGTCGCGCGCCCGACCAACACGGAGCAGGTTCAGGCCATTTCCGCTCGCTTGTGGTCGGCCGGCTACCTGCCGGGTGAACACGCTGGCGTGAGTTTCCGTACCAGCGGCGATCCCATTCTGTACATCAACAATCCCGCCGGAGTTCCTTCGGAGCTGCGACGTGCAACCCTCGACGGGCTCAATGCCCTGAACGAGTTGGCCTATGAGCAGATCGGCGACGAAGAAACCAGAACGCGCATCCAGCAGTACGAACTGGCGTATCGCATGCAGAGTAGCGTCCCGGAACTGACCGATCTGGCCAGCGAATCGGACGCGACGTATCAGCTTTACGGCGAGGAGGCGAAGAAACCGGGCACGTTTGCCAACACCGTACTACTGGCTCGTCGGATGGTGGAACGCGGCGTACGATTCGTGCAGATTTACCACAATAACTGGGACACCCACGCCAACGTGGCGGGACGTCTCCCGGATCAGTGCCGCGATGTGGATCAGGCCTGCTATGGCTTGATCCAGGACCTCAAGCAGCGTGGCATGCTGGACGAGACTCTGGTCATCTGGGGTGGCGAGTTTGGCCGGACGGTTTACTCGCAAGGCGGCCTGTCCAAGGAGAACTATGGGCGCGATCACCATCCGCGCTGTTTTACCATGTGGATGGCCGGCGGCGGATTCAAACCCGGCACCATTTACGGCGAGACCGATGACTTCTCATACAACATCGTGCAAGACCCGGTTCACATCCGCGATTTCCACGCCACCGTGCTTCACCAGCTGGGCTTTGACCACCAGCGGTTCACGTACAAGTTCCAAGGACTCGACCAACGACTTACCGGTGTCATTCCGGCTCGCATCGTGAAAGAAATCCTGGTGTGAATGGAGAGGATTCAATCGGCGACCGCGATTCCGCGGTGAGCCGCGTTGCCGATGACGAATGACGAAATACTTAATGACGAAAGAAGTCCGTCTGGTACATAGCCGACGCGGATGCGAATCGAGTCGGATTCAAGTAGCCGATTGGTTCGGTTTCGGAATTCGTCCTAGGGTGTTTTGTCACTCGTCATGCGGACGAATGATGACGGCTCACGCTCGATCACTTCGTGCCCAGTGAGGGGCTAGCGATCACGCGGTCGACGGATGGCACGTGCTGCTGCCGGTAAAGTTCGGGATCGATGACTGACATCATCTGATCTGCCTGGGGCAACAGGTCGGCTCCCAGGAATTCGGTGATTTGCGGCAGGATGTCGTGCGGGGTCCGAATCAGCTGGGCATAGTCGACCTCCAGCACGTGCATATGACGAGAGTGCGTCAGGAAGCGTCTCATCTCGTCACGATGGATGGTCAGACTCTTGAGCAGACTCTGTTCGTCCAGAGCGGCGCCTTGTGTGTTTCGGCGCCGGATCATCTGCGACTGCGAGGCAACGACCTCTTCCACCGAGCGTACCATGAAGATGACTTTGTAGTTATGATGAGTTGGCATCTTGGGCAGCAGCATCGAGATGCACTTGATCGCCACGCAGCTGAACTCTTCGCCCTCGAGCAGATCCGGTTTCTTGACGATCTGCTTGATGGGCTCCCATTCATAGTAGCCGCGCGGATTGTCCGAATCGGCTGCACGCTCGCCATCGGTGACCACGCGCATGCCTCCCGCTTCCAGCATCTGCATCATGAGCGAGGTACCGGAACGGGGCAAGCCTGACACGAGCACCAGCGAGTTGCCCGAACTGGGCTTCTTGGCGGTGGGATGAGGGCGTTCCTTTTCGAGCATCTCGAGTCGCTCGTGCGCCGGTGGAATGCACGGCAATTCGAACAACTGTTCTCGTCGGCTCTTTGTCTGCGGACTCGCCTGCTGCTTGACCAACTGCAGTCGCGATACTTCCAGGCGATGGTAAGTGGCCTGATGCGTATACTGCTGATCCCGGCCGTACAACACTGACAACCAGCGATGGGCTTTCACCATGGAGGGACGGAACTTCAGCGTCGTTTCCAGTGCGACAACCGCCCGTTCCGACTCGCCGGAGCGCGCCAAGGCGACCCCCAGATTGAAATGGGCTTCGGGCAGCCGGTGGATGAGTCCGACGGCATTGAGCGCCGCATCGACCGCCTCCTGGTTCAACCCCATGCGGCGGTAGACGGTCGACAGTCCTTGCCAGGCTCGCGCGGCGTCGACGTCGATTTCCAATGCGCGCTGGAAAACCTGCTCCGCGTCCCTCAGGCGGCGCAGGCGCAGGTAGGTCTCTCCCAGCCGCACATGCACCCGGGGCGTGCGCGGCTGCGCTCGGCCCACCGCTTCAAACAGCCGCAGCGCCGTCTGCGAATCCCCCAGTCCGGTCTTGACCTCGCCCAACAAGATTTTCACCGCGGCGGGCATCCCCTCACCATCGGGATAGGTCGCATGAATCACCCGCTCCGCCTGCCGCAAATACCCGCCGGCATGATACGCGTGCGCCAGCACGTTCAGAAATCGCGTCTCCCAGGGCCGTCGTCGGCAGATATCGGACAACAGCTCGATCGCTCGGTCGATCTGTTGTGTCCAGAGCAGCGAGCGCGCCAGATTGTAAGTTCCTTCGATCTCGGCATTCTCCGCCGCTTTCTGCTTGTCCTCCCCCGGATCCTCGACATAGCCCAACGCGACAAACTGCTTCACCAATTCGTTGGAATCTTCCTTGGCCATCGACCAGCCTGGCGGATGCATGCCACACGGGCCGGGAACGTCATCCCAACTCGGAATCGTCTTGACCGCTTGAGGCTGCTCAAAAATCTCCACCAGCGGCCGCCCGTCCATATCCGCCCCAATGGGCAACCCAAAGGCGTGCAGGACGGTCGGTCCCACGTCAATGAGTGACGCGCCGTAGACCCGTTCATCCCGCTTGATCCCCGGACCGGCGGCGACCAAGATCCCGAACTCTCGATGCCAGATCGCCGGTCCTGCCGGTTCACGCGGTGTGCCGGTCGGTCGCGTGTGGCGCGACTGGAATCCGTGGTCGGAACAGAGGAGCACCGTTGTCTCGGGTCCAGCCAGTTCCAGCACACGGCCCAGCATCAGGTCGTGAAAACGGTAGGCTCCCGACACGACATCCCGGTACAGCTCGAATCGGTCCTCGGGAATGTGCGGCAGTCGAGGCGGATGATACGGCATGAAGGCATGGCAGAAATGGTCGATGGCGTCGTAGTAGATGGCCGTGAAATCCCACGGCTCGCTCTCCATCATGGCGGTGGCCACCGCATGGATCGAAGCGCAGTCGGAGAGCAACTTCGCGAACGTCTGGACCAGAGGGTCGTTCTTCTGGTCCAGACGATCAGCATGCGGGATAAACGGAAAGATGTGTTCGTGAGTCAACTCGTGAGGAAACACGCGAAACTGGGCCAGGAACTTGGTCTTCTCCTCCGGATGAATCGTGCCGGAGGGTACGTGCCAGCCGCTCTGCGGCGTGAATTTGATCGCGGTGAAGTGATTCGTCGCCACGCATCCCCGAATCGGCTCGGCCGGATGACTGGCCCACCAGCCGACGACGTTGCTGGTCAGTCCCGCCTGCGTGAAGATGTTCCACAGTGCTTTGACTTTGCGCGACGTGCTGGCATAGGGACGTACACCACCGTGCACCGGATCAGGTTCGATGAACCCATGGATCCCATGCTTGTCAGGGAATTTTCCGGTGGCCACACTGTTCCACAGCATGGGAGAGAGGATCGGCTCGAGCGTCGCGAGATTCCCCATCACTCCGGCATTGATCATCCGATCCAACGTCGGCATCTGCCCCGCTTCCAGCAACGGAGTGATGTGCTCCCAATCCGCCGCGTCCCAACCGATGAGCAGCACCTTCGGTTTCGTCACCATCGTAGGCTGTCCGATCTTTGACATAGGTTTGAACCGTCCGCCGCAGCAAGACGCGATCGGCGCAAGAGTATGCGGCGATACCTCACAGTCGCGTTCGGCTCGCCACAACGTGCCGAGAAAATGCCTACCACGAAGACGAAAGCTGGATCCGAACTGCTGCGACTGCCAGCTGACAGTGCCAACAGTCGACAACTCACCAAGAAGGGACGATGAGGACAACCCGCATCAGCTCGCCCGAACGCGCAGGGAGCAGCGGCCCTCCTCCGGCGATTGCCCCCAAACGCGATTGCCGGCAGACTACGCGGCCGAGTGGTTCTTCCGTCGCGTGCGGCGCCACAGCAGCAAACCAAGGGCCCCGGTGGCCAGCAAACCGAGCGAACCAGGTTCCGGCACCTGCCCCGGCAAGATCTCCTCCCCCACTCCCGCATAGGCCCAGTCGAGAATTGTCAGGGCATTATGCGGCGCACCGGTCATCTCGACCTGCAGCCAGCCATACTGAGTTCCCTCGCCCGCATCAAACGAAAAACCGATGAAGGCTTTGCCTTGATCCAAGAACTGGCTGTAGGTGAATCCGCTGGTAAAGGCCATGGTGCCGGCAGTCTGGAAGTCCCTCGCATTCACCGCTTCACTACGATACGGGGTGAGTGCCAAGTTATAGGCATAGGGATATCGTCCGTCAAGAAAGCCCGCGATCTCCGCCCCACCCATGCCAAAGGCGTAGGCCGCCCCGATGGGCGCGCCGTACGACAACGCCCCGACGTGCAGGAATTGAACGTCGTCAACTCCATCATTGTTCACATCCACCAGATGGGTCCGGTACTGAGTATAGGTGTTCGTGCTGGCATCAAGGTAGGCATTGAGAGGCCCATGGTAGGTGATGCCCGCTTCTGCCAGTTCAGCGCTTCCCAGAGCGGTGGCAGCGCCGGCAGCAGCATAGGCAGCCCAGCGCGATGTACTGGGGGCCCCTTTGCTCCTACGCCGATTCCTGTTCTGATCGTTTCGCATCGTATAACACCCTTCTTTCTTCTAAACGGCCGAATATCACAGAGGTGTCTTCAATCCCACGGCAGCCGCAGGGTCGCTTCCAACGCGACAGCATTACAGGAATCTATAGAGACACACGAACGTGCGATCAAATGCCTGGAACAGTGCGTCCCCTGTCGGAACTGCAACAGCAACGACAGAACGCGTATCAACAACGGCGATCTCTCCCCCGCTGGTCGACGAACCAGCGCGACGGGACGTGCCCGGTTGTCAGCGTCACGACTCGCCTCGCCGCTCTCACCACCCGACCGCGTCAAAGGGAATCGCCTGACCGATGGCAGCTCGCTACCGCGAATCGGCCGTCCTCCCCCCGGACTCTTCTTCAATCCGTGGCGATGAGGCTCTCCGCAAGATGCTCCACCGGACCGGTGTCCCAGGCGCGAGACAAAGGAAGAGAAGACACAGGCTCCCTACCACTTCTGGTCCAGTGCCACCCCATTCCTGCCACACCCCACCCCAGTGGCTAAATGGCTGTGTCCACCTCGGCAACATCGACCTGGGCGGGGTTTGTGACAGCAACAGGGCGTCCGGCGCGGGCCGTTCAACTGCGCGCTCACTGCAGGCGAGGCGGTGCGATCCTCTGTCCAGCCCGCTGAGCACGGATATCGTCGATTTCGTAGGAACCGAGGAAGGGAACATGCGCATCGAGCCAGAGAAAGATGGTGCGAAGATCCCGATCGTCCAGCTCGACATATCGACGATGGGAAGTACCCGTCAAGATCGCACTCAAGGGGCTGGTGTCGGCACCTAACTGACCAGGAAACGTCACCTCATCAGGTGAGGGCCAGCGCAGATATGGCAACAGATTCTCGTAGGAACGGCTGAACTGCTCCGTCGCAGCGCCGGTCAGCACGAGTGCACTGTGGTCTGCCCCTTCCGTACCATCGTGGCAGCGCACGCAACTGCGGTCGAGCAGCGGCTGCACCAGCCGCGGGAACCCGAAGGGATGTGAGCCGTCGGGGCCCGGCTCGATGGGCGAGGGACTTCGACGCGTCGCGAGCAGCGTCCTGACCGCAGGCGCCGTACCGGGCGGTTCATGACACCCCACACAACTGCGACGCTCCCCGGGCTGCAGATAGACCACGCTGCGCATCCCCTGCACCGCTCGACCCGACTCATCCACCGCCTGGAAATACAGCGGCTTGTTGGCGGGAGCGCGGAAGTAGGCCGACCCGTCACGCTCCACCGGCACAGTCCCCAGCAGCATCCGCGCATTGGCCTGGTCGGGATGACCAATCCGCGGATCACCGGCATTGTCACTGCGCGATTTCGGCAGCAGCTGAAACACGCGCAGTTCGGTAATCTGCCGATCGGGCGGAAGCGGAAGCAGGCTCTGACGGACGTCCGCTAACAAGAACTCCCCCTCCGGCTCGGCATTACCCGCGGTACAGACTGTTCCAGCGGATGCTACCGGTCGGGCCGCCAGGGGAATCGGATAGACGGCGGAGATCCCCGGCTGCCGATACAGCAGCTCCAGGTTGCCAAAGCAGTCGTAATAGTAGAGCCCGGTCTCCGTGTCGCGATACTCACCGGTGTACCCGCCCGGCAGCGGATCGTGGCTGAAAGACACCAGATAGTACTTCTCGGATAACGGCCACGGACTATAGAAGTAGCTTTTGGGCCACCCTTCCCGTTCGGCGAAGCAGATCTCGGGGGTCAGGCTCTGAAGTGCCTCGAAACAATCCTCGCCGCGCTGCGGATCGAGGCTCCTGCGCGTCGGATCCAACAACATCAGAGCGCCACCGACGTTGGCATGATGGCCTCCCGCCACAAAGAGGATCTTCTGCGACCCTGGGATTGCTTTGGCCTGATAACAGGCCCACGGCCGCGTGGTGTAGTTGCCAAACAGAATTGCCGGGTTGGAACCGTCAGCGTTGCAGGTCCACAACCCGTGGAATTTCGCCGCGTTGCGGTCGACGTAGTCCCATCGCGTGTAGATGATCCGCCCGTCGTTCAACACGCTCGGATGCCATTCATGCGTCTCGTGGAAGGAAACGGTCTGCGGAACAGTCTCACCTGGCGCAAGCCGGTGCAACGTGTAGACCAGCTCCGGGCTCCCCCCACCGCAGCGCAACTTGCTGCCCCGCCGAGTGGACTCGAACAGGATACTCCCATCCGAGAGCGGACAGGGATCAAAGTCATCATAGGGACCATCGGTCAGCTGACGCAGCCCACTGCCGTCCGTGCTCATCGAGTACAGATGAAACGTGTGGTATCGCACTCCTGGCTCGGGCAACGCCTGGATGAAGCCCGGTGCATTGTGGGGATCCTCACCTGTCGGATCGGCATAGGCAAAGTAGACGGTCTGGCCGTCGGGAGCCAACGCCAGCGTTACAAAATGCCCCGGTCGAAACTGGCCATCCGTCAGCTCCCGCACCTCCAGCGACTTGCCTGGCTGCGTGAGCACAAATACGCCACCACCGGCGGGAGGCGTGGGAAACTGATCGTTCTTGGCACCACAGGTCGGATCGTAGCCGTAGGCGTAGTACCAACCCAGGTATTCGTACAGCATATAGCCGACCGCCCGATGACGCTGCATGAACAGGATGGGCGTGGATCCTACCAGCGGATTCTTCCAGACCAGCTGGCGAGTGAACGTGCGAATCTGGCGGTAGACCTGACGACGCTTGTCGCTGGACATCGCCGAGAGGTCGGCCGCCTGCGCAGATAGCTCGTCCAACTGCGCTGCCTCGCGGCTCAGGTCCGCCGGAGCGCCCATCGCCGATAGGTCGCTGAGCAACTTCCGACTCCGATCCAGAGCAGCCTGGATCGCTTCGACCGAATCGGATGAGCGGCCCAGACGCAGCTCTTGTGCTTCCCAGTCGGCATGCACCATCGCGGCCAGATCATCGGATGCGCCGGAGCTGGTTTCCGCGCTCCATCCGCTGGACAGCGCGCCGATGGCCACCGTCATGCCACCCAACCCGACAACGATTCGTGACAGTGTTCTTGCGATCGCACTACGTAGATTGGCCATACCGGGACCTCGGAGAGCGTTTTTCTTGCGCCCCCCCAGTATATCCCCACGCGGCTGCCAGCGAAATTCCGAATTCTGGTTGTCCGTCACACCGGGGTGGCACTGGCTCTGCCAGTGCTGAGGCTGCATGACGGCACGCTCACTGCGATTTCGCCAACCTGGGCACATCTCCCGTTGACGAGCCTGACGCCGGGCGGCGACTGGCTGCGGCACTGGCAAAGCCTGTGCCACCCCAGTTCGTCGGTCGCGCTATTGCCAGCGCAACGTAACATCGGCTTCGGCCATTGCGGAAGGATGGCGATAGGGGGCCAGCCAGCGGATGTGCAGCGTGGCGCTGCCTGGTTCGCGCGGCGCCGTTCCCTGCAGCAGGACTTCGCGCTGATCCCCCAGCACCATCGGCTGCCCGGTCAGCTCCCATTGGGCCGGCAGCCCCAACTGCTCCGTATTGCCCTGTAGCTCGAATCGATGTCCCACCCCTTCGATCCAGGGACAGACCCCAAGGTTCTGCAGCCGAACGCGCAGCGTGAAAGGCTGGCCGGCCTGGAGCGCATCGTCTGGCACGGTGATCACGCCGTCAAATTGCTTGACCTGGAGCCGCGCGTCCAGCGAGGGATCGTAGCCGGCCACAAACTCTTTGAAAGGTTGAGTCAACTTGAGAGCTCGGGTACGAGCCATCATGTTTCCCGGCACGCCCGCCGCCTGTGAATCGAACTCTTTCGCCAGGGCATAGATTTCGGCGTGGTGACTCAGCAGCATCTCCCTTTGCTGTTCGGAAAGTGCGTCTCCTTGCACCACAGCCTCTCGGTTCTGGGCCACAATCGCATGCATCTGGGCAAACAACTCCAGCCGCCGCAATTGATAGGAGAAATAGACGCCAAACAACTCCACATGGCGCAGCCAGGCGTCGTGCGCTGGTTCGTTCAACCGGCTGCGCAGCTGTGTCAACCGTTGATCGAATTCCGTGCACAGGCGTCTTCCTTCTTCGCTCACCTTCACACGCTGCGACTGCGTCAACTGCATCCACTCGTGAGGCAACAGCGGAACGTCATATAATTCCCACAGTTGTTCGTAAGTATCGAGCAACGCCAACGCACACAATGCGTTCGACGGACCGAATTGTCGTGCCGCACTTTGAAAACGAAACGTGTTGACACTCTCAGACGGCTCCCAGCCGAAGCGACCGATCGACTGCCAGGGCAGCTCCAATCCGCGCAGTGCACCACCGATCCAGAACGAACTGCGATCCGACAACAGACGTCGCATACGGGCAGTGCCGGCGACGCGAAAGTTCGCATATAGATTGTCAATCCACGTATCACCCATCGGGCCCGCATGCTCAAAATCGCGTGCCAGCACCGTCGCTCCCGCGCCATGACCAACCACCATCAGATCGGCGGGCAATACCGCTTCCAGTTGTGGCTGATAATAGTCCCAGTAGGGATACACAGCGACGTCGCCCGCGAAGTTCTTCTCCCGCAACCAGCGATACAAAATCAAATACTGCTCCCAGGCCGCACTCCTGGTCTTTGACTGCTCTACGTACTGCTGGCACCGAGGGCAGGGACAAAGCCCTCCGTTGTCGTCACGAATCATCACGATGCCGTCGATCGGATAGGTCTCGAGCAACTCCGTCAGGAAGGCCTCCAAATAACGGGCGTAGAGAGGATGCGTGAAGCAAGGACAGGCTGGCTTGCCAGGCGCCATGGCATCGGGATGGTGCTGAGCGTACGTCGTGGGCACGCATCCCACAGGCAGCCACAGCCAGACCTGAACGCCACGCTCGTGCAGAAACTGGAGCAGTCGCAGTCCTCGCTCACGATGGAGGTCCAGCTCACTCAGCCGAGCACCGCTCACTTCGTCGTAAGCGTCCTGCTCTGCCGAGCGAAGCTCGGGCATCAGCCGGTAGGTGACCGGCATCTTCCAGTTGCTCCACATCCCCAGATCGGTCATCACGTTCATGCCGGACGCCGCCAGCAGTTCGAGCGCCGCGTGCCACTCGGCTTCGTCGCCATAGGGAAAATCAACCTCCATGTCACCACCGCCAAAGCCCCCCGCGCGCAGATTCACCACCGGATTGCTGGCGATCAGGGGAATGGCCGCCGGTTGGCCGCCGCGCGCGAGATGCTCCTGAATACTCTGCACCGCCTGTAGAAGCCCGAACCGTGTGAGTGCTGTCACGGTCGCACCTTGTCCTTCCAGGGCGGGACGAATCTCGAATCCATCTCCCTCCAGACCAGGCGCCGCGTCAGCAGCAACACGGCGCAGCTCGAGCGTCCAGGCGGCGGAGTCGGTGCTCTGCTGAGTCGGCGTTTCGCACACCGTGGGAATCTGCCTGGCCTCGAGCGACTGAGTCAACCGGGCAGCTGCCAGCAGCTCGTTCGCCGCTGCCCACACAACAACGCCCTGCTCGGGAACCAGGAGTTCGCACGGATCCAGTTCGACAACCATTCCTTGTTCCAGCGATTCGATCAGCGCGGGCAGCTGTTCGCGCTGTGGCAAGGCCAAAGGAGCGATTTGTCGTGACCAGCACCGTCCGTTGGTGGTCTCTTCACCCAGCTCAACGACACTCACGTCGCTCAGCTGCCGCACATCGGCAATGTGACGCACCGCTTTGTCAAAGTCCTTGAATCCGTAGAAGGGAGCACGGTTCTGCAGGTGCGGCAGCGGCTCACCCTGCCCCGCCAACTGCCAGTCGATCACCGCTTCGTGGTCGACCCACGGCGAAATACCCTGCCAAGGCCGCCCATTCAGACGCAGCTCGACCATGCCTGACGGAAAGAAGTGGTAAGTCAACGCCATCGACAATCGATCATTCACGTCGAGCACAAAATGAATCGTCGTCACAGCCGCATTGGAGCAACTGCCGACCAGCCGGGAGCGCGGTGACGGAAGCGGTCGCTTCTCGTCGCCTTGTGCCGCCGCGGTGGAAAATGACACAGCCAATGGCCGCTCCAACACGGAAGCACCCAACAGACTGAGGCTCTGCAGCATGCCGGTGTCCAACGAAATGGCGGCTCTGCAGTTCGGATAGCTGACCAGCAACTGGCCGTCCGCCTGAGACAGCGTCGGGACCTGTCCCCGCGTCCGCTCATCACGTTCGATCAACTGGAATCGCTGTGTGCCACCCGCCACGACCTCGCAAGCAAACACCAACAGATCCTCGGAACGAGGATCGGTAACGGGCGCAGTGAGGTTCGCCTTCCAGTGCGGTCGCCCTTCGCACAGTGCCACCGGCACATCCGCGGCATCTTCTGTCTGCAGCACCACCCGATTCCAGTCGATCAGACCCGGCGATGCCAGCCTCCCGACGGGCACTTTGAGGACCGCTGTGCCATTCCAGTCGGTCGGATTGTGCACGCGAATGGTCGGAAGACGTAAGGGGCTGTCCGCTGCGAGCACCTGATCGACGGCCGATAGCGGCCAGCGGCAGGCGGTAGCCAGCACGATGCAACAGGCCCACGTGACAACTCGTACCAATAACACATCACGTCGAAGAAGCCATTTTGGCACCATGTGAAAGCTCACTTTGTGACCGAACGCGATTCGGCATGGGCAACGGAACGGGCCGGGCCGGCGGTGTGCCCCCCATTCTATCCGGGTCATTCGGCTCACGCGACCACGAACGTCTGACCCGGTTTCCGGCAGCCACCGGCACGGCGCTGCGGCTCCCCTGCGGCAACTGGTACAATGGCGAACACGCATTCAACTGCCAGGGCGTCTATCCAACGCTGGTCGGGCGGCCGTTGTCGCCAGTCCTGTTTCGCTGTGAGGCTAAGCAGTATGCCACGAACTTGTCGCAACATCGTTTTCGGTCTGCTTGTCGCGCTCGCCACTCCTCTGCCGGCTCAAGCACAGTGGCCGCAATTCCGCGGTCCCAACGCGTCCGGCCTGGGAACGGGCAATCCGCCCGTCCGTTGGGACGTGGCGACGGGCGAAAACATTCTGTGGTCCATTCCTATCGAAGGACTGGCCCACTCGTCGCCGATCGTGTGGGATGACGTAGTACTGGTCACCACGGCAGTGAGCGGCGAGATGGACGAGCCGGAATTGGGCACCGGCTGGCTCGGTGGTACCGGCGAAGCCGCCGACGATACCGGCCGCTGGTCGTGGCAGGTGCATTGTTATGGCCTGGAAGACGGCCAACTGAGATGGAAGCAAGAAGCGGTGTCCGGCTTGCCACTGTCCCAGCGGCACCTCAAAGCCACTCACGCCAACTGCACTCCCGCCTGCAACGGAGATTGCGTGGTCGCCTTCTTCGGCTCCGAAGGGCTTTTCTGCTTCGATATGGAAGGTAACCTGAGATGGAAGACAGGGTTCGGACGGCTGGACAGCGGACCGTATAATGCACCGGAACTGCAGTGGAGTTTCGCCAGTTCACCGGTAATCCATGGTCAGCACGTGATCGTCCAGTGCGATTGCCTGAACACTTCTTTCGTGGCGGTGCTCCGCCTGGCGGACGGAGTTGAAGTTCGCCGCATTCCACGCAGTGACGTGGCGACCTGGTCGACTCCCCTAGTTGTGCCGACCGACAACGGCACACAAGTGGTCTGCAACGGATACCGTGAAATGGCCGGCTACATTCTGGAGACCGGCGAACGACTCTGGTACCTGAGTGGCGGCGGCGACATCCCTGTGCCGACCCCCGTGTTCGCCCAGGGTCTGATCCTGCTGACCAACGGACACGGCCGCAGCCCGACCTTTGCAGTCTCTCCCGCGGCGCGTGGTGATATCACGCCGCCAGACTCCCTGACCAGCAACGAGCAGATCACGGACGATGACGAAGAACCGTCCGATACTGCTGCGCAGCTCCCGCCCGGTCTGGCATGGTTCCAATCTCGCGATGGCTCGTACATGCCAACTCCAATCGCCGTGGGTGATTACCTCTACACTTGCAACGATAACGGACGACTGGTCGTGCGAGATCTGCGCTCCGGGACACTGATCTATAAGGAGCGAGTGGGAGGTCGAGCCACGTTTTCGGCCTCGGGCGTCGGCACAACCGATCGACTCTATTTCGCAGATGAAGCCGGCTGGGTGTACGTGGTCCGCACCGGCTCAACCTTCGAATTGCTGGCAGAAAACAAAATGGACGAGATCGTCATGGCAACGCCCGCGTTGGCCGGTGACCGGCTGCTGATCCGTACCACACACCAGCTGTTCTGCATTGGACAATCGCCCCCCCCTTAGCAGGTACTCCACTGCGGAAGTCGAGTGTCGGGCCACCAGATGTCCAGTTACGTCGGGACCACCACTACACGCCACAAGGCGTTAACTTCACAAGAGTTATGTCAACCGCCTTGACTCGGTTCCTGGTACGACAACACGTCGCCTCGGATTCGCCTATAATGGACCACGTTCCGCAGTTGGCGGTGCTCTGCAAATCCGATCAACCACGACGGAGGAGCAATTCAATGCTGGAACCACCGGATGATTCGGTATGAGGGGGATACGGTTGGCCCCTCAGAGGTTGATGTGAAACCAACTGCCCTCACTCGGAATTTCCGAACCCGTCCCGGCTGCCGCCGAGACGGGTTTCTTTTTTTTCCGTCGGACCGGAATTCTGACCTGATTCGTTCGAAGTAGCATACGGCGAGTTCGGAGGCGTCGCGAAATCATCGAAAAGCATGTGAGGTTGGGCGAAACATGAAGAAGCAGATCGGCAGGTCTTTTGGGTTCTTGAAGACGACGGCTCTGGGAGGGATCCTGTTCCTCCTGCCGCTCGCCGTGGTCACCTTCTTACTGGGCTACGTCTACAGCATGGTGGTTGTGGTCTACGAACCGCTCAAGAACCACATCCCGGTCAGCGACACTACGGGACTGATCGTGCTGTTTCTGATTGCCGTCGCCATCGTCATGCTGCTCTGCTTTGCGGCTGGCCTGATGGGACGCAGAGCGATTGGCCGGAAGTTCGCCCAGACCATCGAGAAACAGCTGGTTGTCGTCTTTCCGAAATATGCGATCTACAAAGATCTGCTGGCGGGTAATATCGGCGGCATGGAGCATCTTCCCACCTTGAAGCCAGTCTGTGTTCACCTGAACGATTCGCGCCGCCTGGCGCTGGAAGCAGACCGGTTGGCCACCGGCATGGTCTTGGTCTATCTTCCTGGAGCACCTGATACCTGGAATGGGACGGTAGCGTTAGTCGAGCCGGAGCGTGTGGAACCGCTTGAACTGACTTTTGGCGAGCTGTTGGGGATCTGCGAACGTTTGGGACGCGATTCGGCTCAGTTGCTCTCCATTCTGCCAGCAGCGTGCAAGTGAGCCGCATCGGCGACGAGCTGCTCCGGCCCCGGACCCCAGAACCGGATGTTCCACCGTGCCGCTCTCGTTCCCGTGTCTCTCCTTGTCCCAGTGACTCCGAGAGGAACTGTGTGTCTGAAGAGACTCTGAATAGACTCCTGCTTAGCCATTGCGGGGGTCATCACGAGAGCTCGAGTCGAATCGCCTGCCCCCCAACGCGTGCTGGACCAGGGTATTACGAGAACCAGAGAGCGTGGCACCCCCCCCACAGAACATCACGTGGCTGAGCAAACTCGAGCCAGAAGTGGGGGGGTGTCTAGGACAAGTTGGGGGCGTATGGCCGTTTCACCGACAGATGTTTTTCGATAACATAGGGCAACCGAATTCCCGGCGGAACGCGACGTTATTGCCTCTGCGCAGGCAATCCGACCGTATCGGTCGCAAACAAGGGCCAGGCACTTAACTCAAGAGCTAGTGAAAGGAAACCGTAATGCCAGATCAAGAAAAACCCGCAGCCAAGAAGCCCTTGACCAAGACGGAGTTCATCGCCTCCCTGGCCGAAGCAAGTGAGCTCTCCAAACAGCAGGTCACCAAGCTGCTGGATGAGTTGGCGAACATGATCGCTGCCAATCTCAAAGACGACGGGCCGGGTGTGCTCGCCATTCCAGGCCTGATGAAGATCAGTGTGGTCCGCAAGCCAGCCACGGAAGAACGAATGGGAATCAATCCCTTCACGAAGGAGCAAGTGGTTATCAAGGCCAAACCGGCGAAGAACGTGGTCAAGGTAACCGCACTTAAAGGTCTCAAGGACTTGGCCTGACCTCGATGGCGGACGTCCATTAACGGCACGGAAGATGCCGTTGTTGTGGTCGGCCGTCGGGCAGCCGTTCTGGTATTCTGGCGCGGCAGGCGGATGTGCATCCACCTGCCGCACGTTTGCCGGAATTTTGCGTGCTTGCAAGCTCCTTAGGTCCCGGGAGAGTTTCGCCCTGAAGCCCGCGTCGCCGACACCCAACATCTCCGCGAGTCATCCGGGGCCATCCGAGAGCGAATCACCTCGCGACTGCCGGGTGAGAATCCGCCAGCTCCCGAGTGATCCGGCGACCAGCAGGACGCAGCCCCACCAAAGCTGTGGTGTCGGCCATACCATCAAGTAGATGCAGCTCACGATCGTGGACAGAAGTGGTGTGAAATAGGACGCGGCGGCTACCAGAACCAGGTTTCCCTTGCGCATGGCAGTATCCCACAGCCCGTAGGCCAGATAGGTCGCGCAACCCAGAAACAGGGTTTCGCTGATGGCCCCTACTCCAGCTGTCCGAGGCTCTACGACCAGGGCGCTGAGCGGCACCAGCACCAGCGCGGTGACAATCAGGAACCAGTCAACTCCCCCATGCGCCTCCTCACCGGCCCAGCGTCTGGTGAGCGTAGAGTAGAGCGCCCACATCACAGCAGCGAGCAAACCCAGCAGCAGCGGCAGGGGGCGTTCGACCCCAGCGTGCCAGCAGCTCGTCCAATCCTGGCCGCCCGAATCGCTGAATCGCTCCGGCAGGATAACCAGCATCAGGCCCAGCAGAGCGATCAAGGTCGCAGGTCCCAGCAGCCAGTTGGCTTTCTGTCGTAACACCACGACTGACAGCAGCAGTGTGAGAACCGGCCAGAGGTAATTGAGCAGTCCCACCGCCAGCGCTTGTTGACGGCTCTGCGCCAAGCCGAGTCCGAGGTACAAGCAGATCATATAGCTGACGAAGAGCGCACCGCAGCCAAGCAGGTATTTGCGAGGCAACTGGGCAACGGCGCCAGAACGTCTGCCGCGCAGCAGGGAACAGACGGCGCCAATGCACGCAACGCCGTGGACGCCCGCCGCGGCGGTCAGCGGTCCCAGTTGTTCTGTCAGGCTGCGTGCCAGAGCCACGGTCGTACTCCACAGGACAATGGCGGCCAATCCAGCTGTTGTGGCCCAGTAACTCCCGCTGCTCGCAACACCGCTGCTCGCAACACCGCTGTTGGCTACACCGCCGCTGGGAGAGTTCTTCTTCGGAAGATCCTGGTTCATATTCTCGTGGTCCCGGTCGCATCCAACCGCTTCGCTTCCACGGCACTCGAGCATCCCCCGCGTCTGCTCACCGCCCCTGGTCAGAAGAGACCCGAGGGATCATACCATGCTGGGCTCGCGAGTCCACGCGGTTTCGGCACATGGCCCGCCGCCACGGCCCACGCATCCGTTGGCGTCCACGGTCGACGAGGCGAGCGGGGGTGTCAGCCATCAACGCCCGTGCAGGGAACAATCATCTCAGTCTCTGGCGACGGCCGCGTCCGGACATGGTGAGTCACTCGGGCGGGACTCTATTCCCTTTTCGGCAGGCATCTTGAATGCCTCGGCGATGGCGAAAATTGTGCAGACGGCTATATTCGAATCAACGTGAGCATGTGAGAATGGCGGAGCGCGTCGTTTTTCGTCCGCTGGTTCGTTGTTCCCGACGCTGGAAATGTGGAGGTTCCTGGCATGACATCCCGCAAGGAGACGGTCGACCGCGCCATCGAGTTTCGTCACCCGGAGCGTGTGCCGATTGTGTTCTGGAATCGCGATCAGACGGAAGGTGACGTGATGCTCTACCACCTTTCGCTGGGGGTGCCCGGCGATGGCAACGCGTTGGCGAACGTCTGGGACTGGTCGACCAACGAGTGGGGTTATCGACTGGAATCGATGGGGGACGGCACGATGGGACATCCCACGGAGTCGTGTTGGAAGGAACTTCCCGCGCCGGACGAAGTGCAATTGCCGCCTCTGCGAGAGGAGGAACGGATGGCGGCGGTTCCCGCGTTTCGAGAGGAGACCGGGGATCGGTATCGTCTGGCGAGCCTCGATCTGAGCGGTTTCACCGTTTACACTCTGCTGCGCGGCTTCGAGCACGCGATGATGGACTTCGCCGCCGATCCCGATCGTTTCCGTCCGATCCTGGACCTGATCATGGACTTCGAGTGCCAGCTGATTGAAATGGCCGCTCGACATGGCTTTCATGGAATCCACTTCGCCGACGATTGGGGGACGCAGAGCGGACTGATGCTCTCACCTCAGATGTGGCGGGCGTTATTCAAAGAGGCGTATCAGCGGCAGTTTCGTTTTGCTCACGAGCAAGGGCTGCACGTCTGGTATCACTGTTGTGGCGACTTCACGGCCATCATGTCCGACTTCCATGAGATCGGCGTCGACGTCATGAACATCGCCCAGCCCAACACGGTGAGACTGGAGACCGTCAGTCAGATGCTGCGCGGGCGGCAGTGTTTCATGATGCCGATCAGTTACCAGACCGTGTCCATCAGCGGCACGCCGGCCGAGATCCTGGCCGAGGCGCAGCGCATGTACTCGCTTCTGGCCACCGAAGCGGGGGGCTTCATCGGGTACGTGGAGGAATACGGGTGCATGGGCATGTCGCAAGAGAACTACCTGGCATGCGGTCGAGCATTTCGTGGCTTGACCACATCGTCCACCGCCCAGGCAGTCCCGGAGTGACCCTTCGACCTCAGGACCTGCCGTCGAGTTTGCGGGATCTACCGAATCGCCGTTTTTTCCGTCGGGAAACTCGCCGGGTCCGTTGTTGTGGGCGATGCGGCACGAGGCTTATCGCTCAGCCACATGATCACGCTGTAGAACACGGGCGTGAAGAAGACACCGAAGATCGTCACTCCGAGCATGCCGCTGAAGACGGCCAGTCCCAGGGTGAATCGCATTTCGGCTCCAGCCCCTTTGGCCAGCACCAGCGGCACGACACCGAGGATGAATGCGAACGACGTCATCAGAATGGGACGCAGTCGCAGACGACACGCCTCCACCGTCGCTTCCACGCGCGGCCGGCCTTCATCCTGCAACTGCTTGGCAAACTCCACAATCAGGATGGCGTTCTTGGCCGCCAAGCCGATCAGCACGACCAAGCCGATCTGCACGAAGATATCGTTGCTCAACCCTGCCAACCAGACACCGGTGAGTGCCGCGAGGATGCACATGGGGACGATCAGAATGATCGAGAGCGGCAGCGACCAGCTTTCGTACTGGGCAGCGAGGACCAGAAAAACGAAGACTACTCCCAGGGGAAAGACGAGTTTCGTCAGCAGATCCTTGCTGGCCAGGATCTGCTGATACGTCAGTTCCGTCCACTCGCTGCTCATCGATGAGGGAAGATACTGCTGTGCGAGCTGATCCATCATGGCAATCCCCTGGCTGGAGCTGACTCCCGGGGCTGTATTGCCGTTGAGTTCCGCGGACGGATACAGATTGTAGTGATTCACAATCGGCGGTCCGGTGGTATCGTGGATGTCAATCAGTGTCCTGAGTGGTACGCGATCGCCGCGAGCGTTCCGCACTTCCAGTCGTCCGATATCATCTGGAGTCAGACGATAGGCCGGATCGGCCTGGACATTGACTTGCCAGTTGCGATTTTCCAGTGAGAAATCATTGACATATGCGGAACCGAGATAGGTTTGCAGGGTGGAGTGAATATCATCGAGCGATACGCCCTCGGCTTTGGCCTTGGTGCGATCGATGTCGACGTACAACTGAGGCTGATCGACACTGAACGTGGAGAAGACGCCTACCAGGCCGCTCTGCCGCCGACTCTCCTCTGCCATCGTCTGCACCGTCCCCTGCAACGTACGCAGGCCGGCCCCCCCTCGATCCTGCACTTGCATCTTGAAGCCGCCCGTGCTTCCTAACCCGTCAATCGCCGGCGCGCCGAAGACGGCGATCTGCGCCTCCTGATAGGTACTGTATTTCTCCCTCAGTTCTTTCATGACGGCCGCCGCACTGACACTCTTCTTGCCAGCTCGTTCCTCAAACGGATCGAGAATCACGAACAGACCGCCCACGTTGCTGATGTTCGTGCCCAGCACGGTCGAATAGCCGGCCAGATCGATCGTATGAGCAACACCTTCCGTTTCCCGTGTCAACTTGCTCAGCTCGCTCATCAACCGCTCGGTACGATCCAGACTGGCACCATCGGGCAGCTGAGCGTTGACGACCAAGTACCCCTTATCCTGTTCCGGAATGAAGCCCTGCGGGATCGCCACGAAGCCGTAGTAGGTGAGGAACATCAATCCGCCGTACACTGCCAGTGCCAGAGCACTCACGCGGACCAGGAACCGGACCGCGTGCCCATACCCATTGATTGTCACATCGAACGCTTGGTTGAACGCCCGGAAGAACACGCCCAGCACCCGGTTGACCACAACCGACAGGAACCAGCCGGTCACCGATCCCGCCACGAACAAGCCGATCCGCAAGGCCCACAGCTCTTTCCAATCCGGGTGCCCTCCCCCTTCGTGTCCGCCCAATTCGATTCCGAACCAGCCGCCGACGGTCCCCGCGAGGAAGAAGTAGGCGATCAGGCCCCCGAGAATCGCGACTCCAGCACGCGGAAGCGCCTCACTGGCACCATGGTCGCCATGCGCGTGCGGCTTGAGCAGCAGTGCGGCCAGAGCCGGACTGAGCGTCAGTGAATTGAAGGCCGAGATCACAGTCGCCGCGGCGATCGTCAGAGCGAACTGCCGGTAGAACTGGCCGCTGATGCCTGCCATGAAGGCGGTCGGCACGAACACGGCACACAACACCAAAGCGATGGCAATCACCGGTCCGCTCACTTCCCCCATCGCCTTGCGACTCGCTTCGCGCGGACTGAGTCCCGTGGCCATCAGACGCTCCACGTTTTCCACCACGACGATCGCATCGTCGACCACGATCCCGATGGCCAGGACCAGCCCGAACAGCGAGAGGTTATTGAGCGAGAAACCGAGTAAGGCCATGACGGCCAGCGTACCGATCAACGAAACGGGCACGGCAATCATCGGGATGATGGTCGCTCGCCAGTTCTGTAAGAAGACCAGGACCACGATGAAGACGAGCACAAACGCTTCGATCAGCGTATGAAACACGCTCGAAATCGACTCTTCCACGAACACGGTCGTGTCATAGTAGATGCGGTATTCGATCCCTTTGGGGAACTTCACGCTGAGTTCTTCCATCTTCCGCTTGATGCTCTCTGCAGTTTCGATCGCATTGGATCCAGGCAACTGGAAGGCGGCCATGGTGATACACGGCTCTCCGTCCAGATAACTGCTCACATCGTAGTTCTTCGCACCCAGCTCGATGCCGCTCTGCACGACCTTGCCCTGAGCATCGATCTTCTTTTCGCGGACCAGATCACGCAGATAAACCACTTGCCCTTCGTTTCCCGTCTTGACGATGATCTTTTCGAACTGGTCGACTGTCGAGAGGCGTCCCTGGGTGTTGATCGGCAACTGGAAGTCCAGGTGTGCACCGGATGGAATGGGAGGCTGTGCCAACCGCCCGGCCGCGACCTGTACATTCTGTTCCCGGATGGCGGCGATGACATCGTTGGCATTGAGTTTGAGGGAGGCCATCTTGCGCGGGTCGAGCCAGACGCGCATGCTGTAGTCGCGTGGTCCCAGGAAGGCCACGTCTCCGACTCCTGGCACTCGCGCCAGATCGTCCTTGATCTTGGTCGTCGCGTAATTGCTCAGATAGAGCTGATCATAGCTCCGATCGGGCGAGATCAGGTTCACGCACATCAGGATGCTCGGCGACTTCTTCTTGGTCGTGACACCGATCCGCTTGACCTCTTCCGGCAGCTTCGCCTGAGCGACCGCCACACGGTTCTGCACGAGCACCTGAGCGGTGTCGAGGTTGGTGCCCAATTCGAACGTCACATCCAGCATCATCTGACCGTCGTTCGTGCACTTGGAACTCATGTAGAGCATACGCTCCACGCCGTTGACTTCCTGCTCAATCGGCGTCGCGACCGTGTCGGCCACCGTCTGCGCATTGGCTCCCGGATACGTCGCGATGACCTGGACGGTCGGCGGAGCGACGTCGGGATACTGGGCCACAGGCAACTGCGTCTGGGCGACCAGGCCCACAATCACGATCACGATCGACAAGACGCTGGCAAAGATCGGCCGGTCGATGAAGAAATGCGAAAACATCCCAATGCCTCATCCAGTTGATGTCATTCTGCTGCAGTCTCGGCGCCACCCGCCGCACTCTCGCTGTGAGCCGTTACGTCGATCGGTTCAACCGGATAATTCACCCGCGCTCGCTGTAACCCCAGCACGATCACCCGTTCCTCAGGCTTGACACCATCCCCCAGGATCACTCGGCCCCCATCGTCCAACAACTTCCCCAACTGCACGTCGCGACGCTGTACGACATTCGACGGGTCGACAACCAGCAGGTACTTGCGATCCTGATCCGACAGGATCGCCGCATCGGGGACCACCGTGGCTTGATACTCCTCGCTGACCGGTACACGGACGCGAACTCGGGTCCCTGGAATGAACAGCCGGTCTGGATTGGGAGCCAAGCCGCGCAACTGAATCGTACCGGTCGAAGGATCAATGCGATTGTCGGCGAAGTCGAGCTGGCCTTCGTACGGATACCCCTCGTCAGTCTCGCGACCGAAGAAGAAGGGGAGTTTCTGTTCCTTGATCGACGTGGGAGCCTTCTTGTCGCTCCGGCTGCGCGACTGGTAGCGCTGCAATGACCGCTCATCCACATCAAAGTAGATCTGGATGGGGTCGATTGCCACGATCGTCGTGAGCACCGGATCACTCATACCGATATCGACCAGGTTGCCCACCGTCATCTTGGCGCGGCCGATGCGGCCAGTGATGGGAGCCGCGATCTTGGAGAACTCGAGATCCAGCTTGAACTTCTCGGCCTCCTGCATCGTGGCTTCAATCCGCGCAGAATAGGACGCGGCAACCGCTTCCGATTCCTCCAGCTCCTGCACCGACACCGCTCCCTTAGTGACCAGGTCGCGGTTGCGAGCGGCCGTCTTCTGGGCCGCCACCTGCTCGGCCTCCAACGACTTCGCCCGCGCCAGCGATTCGTCCACCATCACCTGGAACGGTCGCGGGTCCAGCGTGAACAGCAACTGCCCCTTCTCCACCAGGTCGCCGTCCTGAAAATTGACCTGCTCGATGAAACCTCGCACCCGCGCGCGCACGTCAACGGTTTCGGCCGCCTGCATCCAGCCAATGTACTCGTCGTCATCCACCAGTTCCCGGCGCTCCGGATGCTGTACGCTGACCTTCGGCGGAGGCGGCTCCGTCGCTGCCGGCGGAGGACTGGTGCACCCGGCTACGACCAGGACTGACAGCGCGCCGAGAAACCATGTCAACAAGTGACTCCGTACGCTCATAATCCGAACCTCCGACATTGTGCAGAAGCGGTTTCCGATGCGGCCCCGTTCCCAGGCCACCGTGCACTCTCACAGATGACTGCCCACAGCGATCAAACCCCTGAGCCGAGTGGCCACCGGCGTCCTGATCCCTCGGGGTTCGGCCAGCCAGCACGTTGGATAGTGTATCTCATCCCGCTGCAGACACAAGCGTGCCCACTGCAGACACGAGCGTGCGGCGGAGGCACAGGGCCGGCCCCCGACCGCGGCAGAGCAACGTGCTCGAAGAGCAACCGTATCTGACCACACGACAAACAACATCGATCGCCGAGCAATTCACTGAGATTGAGCCACTCGCGGCGTCGGTCGCTGAGGCGTCTGAACCGCAGAATATCGAACAAGAAAAGTGCAATCATGAGAGAATCGCCTCCATCGCATGACCGTGTACGTCCGTCAGCCGACGGTCGATGCCATTGTGGCGATAGGTCAACTGCGTGTGGTCAATCCCGAGTAACCGCAGGACCGTCGCGTGAATATCATGAACTCGCGACGGGTTCTCGCGATCCAACGGCTTATATCCCCATGGGTCACTCTCACCAACGGTGACGCCACCGCGGATGCCTCCGCCGCACAACCAGGTAGTAAACGCGTGAGGATTGTGGTCCCGCCCCGCCCCGCCCTGAGTCGAAGGCATGCGTCCGAACTCGGTGGACCACAGGACGATGGTGTCTTCGAGGAGCCCACGCTGTTTCAGATCCCGGATCAAGGCCGAAGCACCGCGCGCCATACCGCGCGCCAGCGGCCCATGATCCCGCTCTACGTCTTCGTGTGAATCCCAGTTGCGGCGGGGAAAACCGTTATCGTTGCCCGACCAGATCTGCACAAAGCGCACGCCCCGCTCCAGTAACCGGCGAGCCAGCAGGCACTTGCGGCCGAAATGATCCATCTCTTCGCGCGGGTTGATCTCTTCCGGCCAGATCTGGCCGTCGGGGGCGATGCCGTACATGTCCAGCATGTACTGCGGTTCCGCCGAGAGATCGACCGCTTCGGGAGCGGCCAGCTGCATGCGGGCGGCCAGCTCGTAGGAGCGGATGCGTGACTCGAGTCGCGGATCCGCCGGATGCGTCTGAGCGTGCAAGTGGTTGATCCGAGCCAGCAGCTCGTGAGTGGTCGCCTCGCTCTGAGCGGTAATAAAATCGCCACGAGCATGAGGAAACAGGGCGGCGATCGGCGGATCCCGCTGTGGATAGATGACCACGCCGGAATGCTCCGACGCCAGAAACGCGGCATCCCAGTTCTTCATGCCGTTGGATGCCAACCCACGGTGATCGGGCAACACCACAAACGTCGGAAGATTCTCGTTCATGCTTCCCAGTCCGTAGCTGACCCAGCACCCCATGCCCGGGAATCCAGGTCGATTGAAGCCGGTCGCCTCCAGCAACGTCGCCTGGCTGTGCACTCCCGTCTTGCCCGCCATGTTGTGAATGAACGCGATGTCATCCACACAGGCACCCAGGTCGGCAACGACGTCACTGATCAACTTGCCACACTGACCATACGGCTGGAACTTCCACACCGGCTGTTTCCATGGCCCCAGTCCATCCTGAAACGCCTCCACATGCTCACCAAAATCGGAAGGCTCACCATGGTGCTTGAGCAGTTCCGGTTTGTAGTCCCACAAATCGAGATGACTCGCCGCACCGGCCATGAACAGCTGAACCACGCGTTTGGCACGCGGGGCAAAGTGCAACTCGTTCACCACGCCGCCGTGCATGGCCGAAGCTGACGCGCGGGATTCAGCGCAAAGAGCCTCTCGTCCCAGCATGGCGGCCAGCGCAATGCCACCAAGTCCGCCGCCACAATGCCAGAGAAAGTCGCGGCGAGTAACAGGCTGCGGCTGCCACTTCGCTTGATGAAAGGGCGAGACAGGTTGCATGACTCAATCCACAAAAGAGAACTCATTGAGATTCAGTAGCAGGCGACAGTAATTGGCCATCCCCTGCCGCTCGACATACCCGAGCAGCTGTTCCAGTTCCATCCGCGACGGCGGTCGCCCTGACGCTTCGTAGAATCCTCGCCGCACCTGGTCCTCGCGATCCACTCCCAGCTTTTCCAGCCGGGCAGCAAAATCACGTGACATGGTCACCACCAGACCGTCGTTGAGCAGGGCCAATGCCTGCAACGGCGTCAGACTCTCGCTGCGCCGCGCAACTTGCAGTGAAGGATCGGCACAGTCCAGAATCGTCATGAACGGCTGCAACTGGGACCGGACGATGAAGCGGTAAACCGAGCGACGGTAACAGGCCGCATCACCTGGATCGTGCAGGTGGTACTGATAGTGCGGCGAGTGTTCGGGCTTGTCCAATACGAAATCTTGGAATGCCGGTCCACCCATCGTCAAATCGAGTTTGCCGCCCAACTGCAGGACCGCATCGCGAATCGCTTCCGCCTCTAGCTTGCGCCGGTTCATCCGCCAGAGATAGGAATTGTCGGCGTCCACGGCGCGAAGTTGAGCCGCAACAGGATCCTCGGGATTCGCCAGCGTCGAGGCCTGGCGATAGGTATGACTGGTCAGAATCAGCTTGTGCAACTTCTTGAGCGACTGCCCACCATCACGAAACTCAACCGCCAGCCAGTCGAGCAACTCGCCATGGGTAGGACGAGCTCCCATCCGTCCGAAGTCGTTGGGGGTCTCCACCAGCCCCCGGCCAAAATGGTACTGCCAGACCCGGTTGGCGATGCTGCGCCATGTCAGACCGTTGTCGGGTGATACGAGCCAGGCGGCCAGTGCCGCACGACGCTCCCCTTCCCCACTCCCCTCGGGCAACTCAAAACGGCTCGGCAACTGCGGGAACACCGACAGCGTACCGGGACCCGCTTCGGCGCCGGGCTTGGTCACATCCCCTCGCGCCAGGATGTGAATCGGACGAGGCCGACCGCCATTGCCCCCCGTGCCGGCGAACGGGCCACTGCCACGATGTATTGTCCCGGCATAGACCAGATCAGGCTGCGGCAGCTCGCGTAACTGCTCGTCCACCACCGCCTGCTCAGCCTCCAGTCTGGCCAACTCCTGGCGTTGGTCAGCGGTCGAATGCTCAACCCACAACTGCTCGCGCTGCTGACGCAGTGCGGCCAGCTCGTCACCGTTCACCGGGCGAGGCCATTGCCCGTCGACCAGGTTGGCTTGTCCCCAGCGTGGCGGTGCTTCGATGGAATCCAGTGCCGAGACCTGCGCACTGGCCGATCGACTGTTCCCGAACGAATCCATGATTTCTATCTCCGCCAGAGCGAAGATGAAGTCGCTCTGCCGCTGAGCCAGCCGCGTCGCGGTGACTCGGATGAAGCGAGCGGTAGCCCCCGCAGCGTCGACCTCGATCGGCTCCAGACCAGGATTGGCCACGTCATCCTGCTCATGTGTTGCCAGCACTGTCGTGCCGGCGTCCCACGCAGCACTATTCGACGCTTCCACCCGAAATCGCCGTGGAAAGCCGAAACCGGCGCAAATGTTGTTGAAGTTGTCGAATGCCGCATGAAGAACCACACGATCCAGCGTCACTTCCACTCCCAAATCGACCTGCACCCATTTGACGGTTGAAGCGTCCGTCGCAATCTGACTGTGGTAGCCATACTGAGGCGATGGATTGAGATCCGGCTGCGAGGCCTGCGCCGCGAGCTCCGCAATTCTGGCGTCAAGTTCGGCGAGCCGTGAGCCTGCCCGTTGGCGAATGCCCGACTCGATCGCCTGACGCTGCAAAGCAATCTGCCGCTGCCTGGTCGTCGCCTGCCGATACTGCACCGCGAGAACGGGATCACCATAGTACGGCTTGTCGGCTCGATCCAACGCGGCAAACACCGCTTGAAGACTGTAATAGTCGGCCTGCGTTATCGGGTCGAACTTGTGGTTGTGACACTGAGCACATCCAACCGTCAGGCTGTTGAACGACTGAATCGTGTTGGTCACCATATCGTCCCGGTCCAGATGCCGAGCGATCTGACCATCCACTTTCGACTCGGGTACTTCGGCATGCCCCACAAAATCCCAGGGCCCAGTCGCAATGAACCCCAGTGCCTCGATACCATCACGTGTGTCGCCATAGAACACGTCGCCCGCCACCTGCTCCTGGACAAATCGAGACCAAGGTTTGTCGTTGTTGAACGCTCGAATGACGTAGTCTCGATAGGGCCACGCATGCGGACGCGGCTTGTCTTTGTCGTAGCCATGCGTGTCCGCGTAATGGACCACGTCCAACCAGTGACGCGCCCATCGCTCGCCGTACTGGGGCGAACCAAGCAACTCATCCACCAGCCGCTCGTACGCGTCTGGGCCAGTGTCGCTGGCAAATCGTTCGATTTGCTCTGGCGTCGGAGGCAGCCCGATCAGGTCAAAATACAGACGGCGGGCGAGTGTCGCACGTGCAGCTTCCGCGGCGAACGAAAGTCCCAACTCCCCATGCCGCTGTGCGATGAATGCATCCACGGGATGATGAACGACTCCTGACGCAGCGACCGGCTCCCCCTCCGCACTGCGAATCATCGATGAGACGCGAGGCACCTCGGGACGCACCAGCGGCCGCAGCGACCACCAATCCAGATCGCTGACGCTCAGCGGTTCGCACCGCACCCCCGCCGGCCAGTCAGCTCCTGAGACAATCCAATCGCGGATCACCCGCAGCTCCTCCTCCTTGAGCGGATCCGAGTCCTTGGGCATCTGCGCCGCGCCATCCTGGGGTGTGAGTAGCTCCAGTAAATAGCTCCCGTCAGGATCGCCGGCAACCACGTATCCGGATTGCTGCAAGTCCTCCCCAGTTTCCAGTGACAGATCCCCTTTGCGCAACGTCTGGTCATGGCAACTGAGACACCGGCGTGCCAGGATCGGCAAGACTCTGCTCCGCAACAGCCCATCGTCGGCCAGTGCGACACTGCCGATCAACACCGTGACGACAACCAGACCGGCAAGCCATTTCGGCAGCCGACCGAACGGTCGAGGTGGAAACAGAAGTTCCTGAAACACCGATTCGCCAAACACCGCTCCCCCGCGCCTTGTTCCTGGCTCAGATGTCCACCACAATGCGCGCATGCGGCCCAATCCCTGAGAGCAGACCGATAATAGAACCTGTCCCATACGCCCCGACAGAGGGAGTAACCCCTCTGGCGCCCTCCGTGTCCGATATTGCCTGGCCCGCAGCTCCCGTTGCGGTCTCCCGCTGGACGAACCAAGAAGACTCCACACCTCTGTCTTTATTGCCTTGCGGTCCCTTTTCGCCAAGAATCCAACAGAAAACCACAGCTCGAACAAGCAGACGCAGATTGAAGAAGTCCGAGAAGGTATGATGCGAGCGACAGTCGAGCGATGCTTGGGAGTGCAAGAGGTGTTTCTTCCGCTTGGTAATTGGACCTTCCTTGTTCGATATTCTGCGGCAGAGACGCCTCGGTGACCGACGCCACCAATGGTTCAACCCCTGTCAGACGCTGGACGATTCACGTCGTTTATCGTGCTGTTGAGCAGACCTCAGACACTCGCGGCGATCGGCCTCTATCTGGGCTAACTGTGGCGGGCAGAACACGTCTCCCCTGCGGCCCCGATCCCGAGCGGCACGACCACGGCCTGAGCAGTGCGCTGGTGCAAAGTGACGAGAAACCGGCAACCTACTGGCAATCGCAACAACAAGGGACGCTTCCTCTGCAGCCGCCAGCCGCTACACTGCATTTTGCCGGCCACGCGAAGGCGGCACGTAAGTTGCCATCGTCCATGATCCGCCAGACAGAATGCGTCACGGCATGACCCGGCAGACCGTCGCGACCGCGACGAGTTATCTGAACCGGCGTCGCAGAGCACCGCTGGGAAACTGAGTGCCGTCGAAAAGAACGCTACACACTAGTTCAAGACGAGTGAAATCAAGACGAATAAGACGACGAAACACAGACACGGTGCAGAGCAGCAACACAGGGGAGATCCGAGAAGATGAATCATCCTGGTGAAGTACGAAGCGTGAAGCACGGCGGACCGCTCTTGTCCAATGGGGTGCTTCTCTTCTGCGTGCTCGTGCTGTCGTCGGTTGTCCTGTGGCAGAACTTCTTTGCAGCGAGTCGTGGCCCGACTTCCGCTCCTCCGATGAAACCAGAGCAACGTGGAGTCGATAGGCGAAGCAATGAGCCGGCCGAGCCGCGACATGACACCGCGTCGACCGCTGAGACCGGAGCAGGCAGGCCGTCCTCGCCACGTGCGGCAAGCGACGCCGCTCCCACGCCCATCGTCACTCCGGTCATTACACCGCGGGGCGACCTGGCAGACGATGAAAAATCGACCATAGCGCTCTTCGCAGCTGCCTCGCCGGCCGTCGTGCACATTGCCACGCGAGTCCTGGAACGGGACTACTTCTCGATGAATGTCATGGAAGTGCCGCAGGGAACCGGAACCGGATTCGTATGGGACGAGCAAGGTCACATCGTGACCAACTACCACGTGATCGAAGGGGCGAGTGGAGCGCGGGTGACATTCGCCGACCAGACGTCTCTGTCAGCCACATTGGTCGGTATTGCGCCTGAGAAGGACTTGGCCGTGCTGAAAGTCGAGGCTCCAGCGGAGCAACTGCATTCGTTACCGCTGGGTACATCCCACGACCTGGCTGTGGGACAGAAAACGTTTGCCATTGGCAATCCTTTCGGGCTCGATCAGACCCTCACGACCGGTGTCATCAGTGCGGTTGGACGGGAGATTGAATCGCGCAGCGGCCGGCCGATCAAGGATGTGATTCAGACCGATGCGGCCATCAACCCAGGCAATTCGGGCGGCCCGCTGCTGGACAGCGCCGGCCGACTGATCGGCATGACGACCGCGATTGTGAGTCCTTCGGGTGCCTACGCCGGGATCGGTTTCGCGATTCCTGTCGACATCATTAAGTGGGGAGTGCCTCAGTTGATTTCCCGCGGCAAGATCATCCGACCAGGATTGGCAATCCGGGTAGCGCCGGACAGTTGGATGCAGCGAGTCGGGGCAGAGGGTGTGTTGATCCTTTCCGTTGAGCCGGACAGTTCCGCCAGCCAGGCAGGACTTCGTCCCACAAAGCGGGGAGCGTACGGACGCCTTGTGCTGGGAGATATCATCACTGCCGTCGATGACACCACCATACACTCGACCAACGATCTGCTCGACCTCCTGGAGCAGCATCAACCGGGGGACACGGTCACGTTGACCGTGCTGCGGGACGACAACTCGCTCAAGGTCCCGGTGGAACTCGAGACTTCGGATTAACCGGGGATTCCGCTCCGCTGCCACCGCTGCCACCGTGCCACCGTGCCAGTGTGGCTCTGGTGAGTGAGACCTCGACTGGCAACAAAAGGCGGTCTCCGGCCACAGTAGTCGGCCCCCCCCGTGCGCGTCAAACCAGACGGTTCACGCACCGCCATCTTTTTGTCCCCCATCTTTTTGTCTCCCATCTGCTGCCAAGATGACGAGCCACCAAGAAATTCCCGCGCCAACACGCCCGCTTGAAGCCGGCTTCAGTTGGTTATAATGGCGTCGTTCACTGAATAATCCTCGTGAGATCCCGCCACTAGACACTGGAGCATCCACCATGCCCGCCACCCGAGCTTTGTGCCTGGCCTTGATCACGCTCTCGATTTCGTCGTTCCCCTCATGGATGCGATGCCTGGCAGCTGACGAACCAGCGGCTGAACCGGTTTATGAGCTCCGTATTTACACGTGTGAGCCGGGCAAGCTCGCGGCACTCAATGAACGCTTCCGAGACTATACCATGGAGCTCTTCGCTCGCCATGGAATCGAAAACGTAGCCTACTGGGTCCCCAGCGAGGAACCAGCCTCCGCAACGACGCTCATCTACCTGGTGCGGCACCAGAGTCGTGCTGCTGCTGACAAGTCCTGGGCAGCGTTTGCCCACGATCCGCAGTGGAAGGAGATCGTCAAACAATGGGATGAGAAGTATGGGAAGCTCCTGGCCAAGGCACCCGAGTCAGTTTACCTGGCCGCCACCGACTACTCCCCAAAGACGGGCGCTGCCCAGCAGGATCATCTGTATGAACTGCGGATCTACACGGCCGCCGAAGGAAAGCTGGAAGCACTCCACGATCGGTTTCGGCAACACACGGACAAACTCTTCCAGAAACACAACATGCGATCGATCGGCTACTGGCGGCCACTGGACGAGCCCAAGTCAACAAACGTCCTGATCTATGTACTGGAGCACAAGGACCTGGCCGCCGCTCAGGCGTCGTGGGAAGCTTTTCGCGCCGATGCCGAGTGGCTGAAAGCCAAGCAGGCTTCCGAAGTCAACGGCCCCCTGACCGCTGAGCGACCGCAGGTAACCTACATGAAGCCAACCCCTTATTCGCCATCCAAGTAGCCGTCAGGCGCCCGGCCCGCCAGCTGCCCGTGAAGTCGAGCAGGAAGCGGGACGGTCGTTGAACGCAGGAGCGCCCCGCCGTTCCTCCTGCCCGGGTCCTGTCAGTTCTCAACAGGTAGGAAATCTCACCATGCATGCGCCCACCCCCTGCTCTGCTCGGCCAGCATACCGTCGATCTGCTTCTGCCTTTGGTCGTGTATTGTCTGTCTGCTCGCTGTCTGTATTGTTCTCTGTAACGTGCTGTGACCGATTGCTGGCAGCTGAACCAGCGGCGGTCTTGGAGATAGACGCCCTGCGTCTGGCCGTCTCACCGGAAGGACGAGTCCTCGAATTCGTTGATCGGCAAAGCGGGGAGAATCATGTGCAGCCGGGTGGAACTGAGTGCGCCTCGGTGCTTGTAACGGGCGTCTGGCAGCCGGTGACGGCGCTGACCGTCAGCGGTGACCGGTGGCAGATGCAGTTCGGTTCATTGGGAATTACAGCGGAGCTGCGGGTTGCGGCTCGTCCTCGCCACGTTGTGTGGGAGGTCATGGCGTTGCGTGGCGAAGGCGTGGAAGAATTCGCGTTCTGCGACATTCCATTGACTCTGCAAGGTAAGCCCGAGGAGCCCTGGGCCGCCTGTCTCCTGGCACTGAATCTGCAGACGAATGTCGCCGAGCTGCCGCGACCATCGCGACACTTGCGCTCGATCGCCTATCGCCGGTTCGGCTTCGTCGGGGCCGCCGCAGCCATCGTCGCCGGTTCGGGAGAAGGACTGCGCGCAGCCCTGCAGGAAGCCGTGTCGGCAGCCCCCGGTCTGCCTCATTCACCCTTGGGCGGGCCGTGGGCCATGGATGCGAAAATCAATCGCGGATCGTATCTGTTCAATTTCGATGGTATCACAATGGCGGAAGTCGATCAGTGGATCGAACTGGCTCATCAATTGGGCATGACACAGATCGACTTCCACGGAGGCAGTTCGTTTCGGTTTGGCGATTGCCGACCCAATCCCGCTCGATACCCGGACGGATTCGCCAGTCTCAAGGCCGTACTGGATCGTCTGCACGAGGCGGGCATCTCGGTCGGGCTGCACACGTACGCCTTTTTTATCGCAAAGGACACACCCTGGGTCACTCCGGTCCCCGACCCGCGTCTGGCCAGCAGCGCGGTCTTCACGCTGGCCAGCCCGCTGACCGCGGATGATGTTGCCCTGTCCGTTTCTGAGTCGACGCACGACGTTTCGAACATCACCGGCTTCTTTGTCCGCAACAGCGTCACGCTGCGCATCGACGAAGAGCTGATCACGTTCACGGGAGTCCAGGCGGAGGCTCCGTTTGGCTTCACCGGTTGCCAGCGCGGCGCATACGGAACCAAAGCGTCGGCTCACGCAGCGGGGGCCAAGGTGTTTCATCTCAAAGAGTGCTTCGGGTTGTTCGTGCCCGATCCGGAAACCACCATGCTCGCCGAGGTGGCGGCCGCAACGGCACAGGCATTCAACGAGTGCGGCTTCGATATGATCTATTTCGATGCCCTGGACGGCGAGGATATTCTGGGCGGAGCAGCCTGGGGCTGGCACTATGGTGCCAGGTTCGTCTACGAAGTCTGGAACCGCCTGGAGAAACCGGCTCTGATCGAAATGAGCACCTTCCACCACCATCTCTGGTGCGTGCGATCACGCCTTTGCGCCTGGGATCATCCGACTCGCAGCCACAAACGATTTATCGACATGCACAACGCTGACAACGAAAACAGCCGCCGCATGTTCCTGCCGGGAGAACTGGGCTGGTGGGCACTCAAGAACTGGACTGGCCCGCAGGGCGAACGCACGTTTCCTGACGACATTGAGTACCTGATGACGAAGGCGCTGGCTACCGATACCGGCTTCGCCCTGATGGGCATCGATCCGACCACTGCCAAGAGCGTACCGGCGCTCCCGAAACTGGCCGACATCATCCGCCGTTACGAGGATCTTCGCCACGCGGGACACGTACCTCCTGCACTGCGGGCCACCTTGAACGAACCGGGTGCGGAGTTTTCGCTGGTGGGTGACGTGTCCCGTGGCTGGCACTTCGTGCCGATGGACTATGCCCAGCACCGAGTGACCGAGAGCGGCGGACCCAGCGCTCGCTGGCAAACCAAGAACCGATTCGACGCTCAGCCACTTTCGGTGCGGATCGAAGCGCTGATGGCTGCCGGGCCCTACGACGCTCCAGACAATCGGACTCTCTGTGACTTTCGCGACACGGAAGAGTTCTCACAGCGATCGGCTCAGCCGGGTGTGACGGCAACCTTGACAACCGAGTCGCAACTGGTGCGAGGAGCCAACACCAGCGGTCGCCTGACAGCCGAGAACCAGCGGACCACGGCGGATGCCAGCTGGGCCATGCTCGGTACACCGTTCTCACCCACGCGTGACCTGTCCGCTCATCAGGCACTGGGAGTGTGGGTGCACGGTGACGGAAAAGGGGAAGTCTTGAACCTGCAGCTTCGCTGCCCCGAACACGTGGTCGGAAACCTCGCCGACCATTATGTGCCGATCGATTTCACGGGCTGGCAGTACTTCGAATTGATCGAGCCGGAAGGAGACAGCTGGTCACAATTCCAATGGCCGTACGGTAATCTGTACTCGATTTACCGGGAGTCGATTCAGCACGGCCAGATCAGCAGCCTGGGACTGTGGACCAATCGTGTCCCAGCCGGCCAGACGGTGGAGTACGTGCTGAGCCCGATCAAGGCCCTCCCGCTGGTCAAGACGCGTCTGATCAATCCGACGCTGCGCGTGGGAGACTCCGAAGTCACCTTTCCCGTGGAGATGGAGAGCGGATGCTACCTCGAGTGCCGGGGGGCGGACGACTGCTACCTCTATGGGCCGCAGGGAGAACAACTCTGTCGCGTGACGCCCGATCGACCACTCCCACAGCTCGCTGCGGGCACCAATCAGCTGGAGTTCCGCTGTGATTCACCCTCCGGTATCCGAGCGCGAGCGTACGTGACGGTCATCACGCAAGGCCAGCCATTGGACTGTCCGTGAGTGACCGCGCGCGATGCGGCAACACCTATAGGAAATGACGAATGACGAAATACCCAATGACGAAGGTAATGACGAGGTTCGAGTGTTGACCCGGCCTGCCGGAGGACGCGACGCGGCGAGTCTCCGGGTCGACGGTTTCTTTATTCGCTCTACTTTCGTCAATGAGTGCTTCGGGGCATTCGAAATTCCGGCGATTGTTGTCAAAACGCATCTGGCCATTTAGACTGGATCCTGTGCGCCAACGACCTGGCAGAGAACCGCAGAATGATGAAGGAAAGAGAGCCTGGGCAAAACACTTGGACATTGGATCTTCCCTGTTCGATACTCTGCGGTTTTCGAGGAGGCTGATTCGAGCACGAGCAGGAGCAGGAGCAGGAGCACGAGGAGAACCGCAGAATATCGAACAAGCAGCTGGAGAATGCAGAAGCATGAGGAGGCTCAGCCCCGGCGATGGTCGAGCGACGGGACGGGGACCGCAGGACGTGACTCCTCCACCTGGAAATTCGAGATTCCTGATTCGAGATTCTGCGGTTGGCACGCCGTGGTGCCCAACCCCACTGACTGCTCAACCCCCTAGGGTTTCTCGACGAGCCGTGTTGTTTGTCGTATTGTCAGGAAGTTCCCGTCATCCTCCGCAGGTCGTTCGCATGCGTTTTTCCCGCACACCTGTCACACGTGGATTCACGTTGGTTGAGCTGCTCGTCGTCATCGCCATTATTGGAATTCTGGTGGGGCTTCTGCTGCCAGCAGTACAGCAAGTGCGTGAGTCGGCTCGGCGCACCGAGTGCCTCAACAATCAGCGGCAACTCGGCTTGGCGCTGCACATGTTTCACGACACACACCAGGTGCTCCCTGCTTCGGGCTGGACCACGTCCGGACCAGGTAATCCTCTGGGGAAATATGTCGGTTGGCGTGCTTTGACGCTCCCGTACATTGAGCAGGAGAACCTGCAGGAGCTGTACGATTTCAGCGTGCACTGGTGGGAAGGGACTAATCCGACGGCCGGGGGCGTCCCGGTCCGCACCTATCGATGCCCCAGCACACCGGCGCGAAGTGATGTGCTGTCGGCCATCGCCAAGCCGCCCCGTCCGGCCATGACCTTTCCGGTCCCGCTGGCTCCCACCGATTACGAAGCCCTCATGGGCGTCAAACCCGACGCGATTGACCCGACGAAGTACCACAGCGGCAACCGCTACTCGGCGATGTACCGCAATTCTCGCATTCGATTTGTCGACATACAGGATGGTACCTCCTCCACGATCACGATTGTGGAATGTGCCGGTCGTCCGCATACCTATCGTCTGCGTCGTGAGGAACCGACTATTGCCAACGACCAGGGAATCGGCTGGGTCGACAGCGAAGGTCCTTTCAGCCTGGATGGCGCCAATGCGGACGGCAGCCTGGAAGGCTGCACTCCGGAGGGTGGCTGCGGGTTTGCCATGAATAGGAAGAACGACAACGAGCCGTACAGCTTCCATCCGGAGGGAGGCAACTTCCTGTTCGCCGATGGCCACGTGCAGTTCATCTCGCAGTCGGTGGAACTCGTGGTGTTTGCCGCATTGTGCACGCGCGGCGCGGGAGAGGTTGTCAGCCTGCCGTGAGGCGACAGCGCGGCACGGCCTCCACCAATGGTCCGGGATTCGCCCAGTGCATCGGCGGAGCCGGCCGATGCGCATCGACGTTCCTTCGTTCTTGCTGCACTGGGCTTGCTGCACTGGGCCGCCAGAACGCTACACGTCCAGCGCATATCCCTCGCGATAGGTTGGCTTGATGAGCGGTTCCAGGCCTGCTACGTTCTTGGCCGTCATGTTGGGGCCATCCCACTCGACTTTTTCACCGCACCAGATGGCCAGATTGCCCACCAGGATGGCTTCGGTCAGTGGTCCCGCGTAGTCCGGGAAGTTCGACATCGCCTGCTCTCCCGTCCGGATGGCTCGAACCCATTCTTCGAAGTGGCCTGGTGAACGAGGAAATTCGACTTCGACCGGCTCGGCGCCGTCGAGCAGTCGGCTGCCCAGCAGGATCCCCTTCTCGCCAATGGCCAACGAGCCTCCCTTGGGAGATGGTTCGCGACCGCCGAGCAGTTCCGTGGGAGGCAACTTGCCGCCGTCGTACCAGGTGAGTGTCAGCGCATCACGCGACTCGGTCGCGGCAAATTCAAAGGTGATAATCGACCACTCCGGGAAACTGTCCTGGTTGTGTCCCGACGTTTCGGCTACGGCGGAAATGGGATGGCGAAGATCCAATCCCATAAATGGCATACTGACGACATGGCAGGCAATGTCACCTAAGGCCCCGGTGCCGAAATCCCACCAGCCGCGCCAGGCAAAGGGGTGATACCCGTCGGCATAAGGCCGCTGGGGAGCCACGCCGAGCCAGAGACCCCAGGGCAAGTGTGCCGGGGGATCGCTGGGAGCTGGTCGAGCAACTCCTTGAGGCCACCATCCTCTCGCACGATCAGTCCAGATGTGCAGTTCCTTGACCTTGCCGATTGCCCCATGCTTGAGCCAGTGTGCGGATCGGCGAAGCTCGTCGCTGGCGGTTCCCTGGTTCCCCATCTGCGTGGCCAGCTTGTTCTCCCGAGCGACCTGCCCCATCAGGCGAGCTTCGTAGATGGTGCGGGTCAACGGCTTCTGACAGAAGCAGTGAATGCCCATGCGCATTGCCATCAGTGACGCCGGAGCGTGCATGTGATCGGGCGTGCTCACCGTCACTGCATCGATCGAACCGCCCATCTCGTCCAGCATCTGGCGAAAATCGGTGTATCCTTTCGCCTTGGGAAATCGCTGCAGTGCGTGCTCCAACGTTCGTGCATCCACGTCACAGACGGCGACCATGTCGCCATGCTGCGCGGCATCGTTGGAATCGCTCTCCCCTTTTCCTCCGGTGCCAATGCTCGCCATCGCCAAACGCTCGTTCGGCGAATCCTGGGCCTGCACCGACGCTCCTCCGGCCACCCAGAAACCGGCGGCGGTTACGCCTGCCGCTTGAAGAAAGCTGCGACGACTTACGGATCTGGACATGGTGCGTTTCCTTTCAGCATGGTGTGTGTTGTGGGATGATAGAGGGAAGAGGAACCGGCCGGAGCGCGAGCTTCGGCTCATCACGGTCGTGCAGCAAGTCAAACAACAGGGACGATTGCCGCGTCTGCCACGCCGACTCAACTCGCTCCACCAGCATCACTCCCCACGTGACGACTCGACCAGGCAGGCATCACTCTCGCCGAGCACCTGTGTCGAGCGATTCGCGGAGAATATCCAGGTACAGCGGGCCGTAGTCCACATAGCGTTGACCGCCGGTATAGTACTTGCCATCGGACGAATCGTCGACTTCGGTGGTCTCTGCGGTCCCGGCGGTCGCCTCAATCTGGCTGTCCTCGAACCACTCGTTGAAGCTGGTGATCATCATCATGCGGCCACACTTTGCGTCGAGATTGGGGATCGCGACCTGGCTGAGCATGGCACGGAAGATGTCACCTTCCTGAGACCCTTGCACATCACTGAAGTAGCGAGCTCGGCCGGGATGCCCTCGGCGCACCGCGGTATCGTTGTAGCCAGGGGCGATCGTCGGCACGAACGCAGTCGATACGCGGTTGGCGGCCTGGCGAGCATGTTGGTAATTCGCGGCCAGGAAGGAAACGGCTTGGCGTGTGCCGCCGAAACGGCCGGTCGACTGCCCGTACACGTCGTATGCGGTCACCGCGTCGAAGTTCCTGGCCCATTCGGATCGATATCCCTCGCCAAACACGTCGTCACCGATCAGATAGACCTGCGGGAACTTCTCGCGCATCTCCTGGAGCGCCTCGGTTCCCTTGTGGCGGAAGTACTCGCGAGTCAGGTAGACGAAGATGACAGGCCGGCCGTCGAGTCGCAGGTAGCAAGGATGGTGGAAGTACTTGTCTTGAAGGTAAGTGAGATCACTGATCCAGTGCGAGTAATCGGGCTTGTCAAACGCTCCGAACCGGCCCGTGGCTTCGTACAGGATCGCGTACTTCAGTTGGCCCGCGTCGGGATGCGTGAGAATGGCGTTCTGGAAGTTCACATCGCACTGCTGGTTCGGTCCCCACCAGCTCACCGCCCAGAACGAGATGCCGCCCCGCACGCTCTGGGCAATGTGCTCTGCCACGACCGAAGCGTCATCCGACCGGTACCGCCCTAATTTCGGCTGCTGAGGAGGCACCAGGTGCGTCCGCATGACATCACGCCATTCACGCCCGCCACCGTACCAAGGATAATAGTACACACCGACTACCGGACGGGCGTCGTCTCCTGAGCGAATTGTGGGAAGGCCTGCGGTCGGTGTGTCATCCGCCAGCACTCCACTCACACTCGCCAGCAAAACAATAAACGCCGTCACGTACCCTGATCGGTCGAATCGCATGCGATCTCCTCTCGGTGCGATCATTGTACGACGCGGCCACAGGGCGGCACAACAAGGGAACCGCCCGGAAGAGAGCAACACCACAACGCGGCTTGGGATGCTTGCATCCCGCGGGAGAACCCGCTCTTCACTCGATGCGAAACCGGGGATTCGATCACGCACGCTCCACGAATCACTCAGCGGAATGATGGAATCAACCCGAATTCCGTTGCCTTCTCCGTCAGCCTCGTCGCAGGCGGCGACGCACCAACAGCGGACCGCCCGCCAGCAACAATCCACTCAGCATGAGCAGGCAGGAAGCAGGCTCCGGAACCGGCGCGAAAGAATATGTGAGATTGTCCAAAGCAAAGAAGGCAGGCGTGAGCATGCCCCAGTTGTCGTTCTGGGACGACGTCAGGTTGAAGTGAATGCGTCGAGCACCTTCCAACGACGAGAGATCGAACAACTCCCAGTCGCTCACAACGTAGTCGAGCGAACTGTCACTGAAGCGATAATCGGCCAGATAAAACTCGAGCGGATCAGCCACAAGCGTACCATCCACGTCGGCCCCGTAGGCAGTCAGCTTGAACCAGTCCGCAACCGTACCGTCATCGCCACCAAACTTCTTCGTGAATGAATCTCCCTTAAGCATGGAGAGTGCGGCATAGGTGGTGTTGGTTACGTAGCAGTAATCGACCAACGCGTCTTCGGGGAGCTCGAAATAGGGGAGTACCAGCAGTTGCTCAGGATCGAGCGGATTGAGTTTATCTTTGTAACCCGAGGCCACAGCGTAATTGTCGCTTCCGGGTCCCAAGCCCGATCCCGTGAACGCGCTGTATTGGTTGCCATGCCCGGGAGTCGTCGTGTCCGTCATGTTCGAGTAGGCGAACCCGGTCCAGGTGCGATAGTTGAGATTGAAACGGTTATTGAATCGAACGCCGTGGCTCTGAAAACTCCCCACCGTCTCCGTGTTCGTTTCACCCCACGGAGTCTGGATCGTCACATCCTCCCCCAGTGGATCCGGACCACTCCAGTACGATTCGGCAGCCAACGTCAGATCGTCGAAATCAGCGACTTCCGCCAGACCTGCGGCCGGGCCACCCAAGAACACCAACAGGAAGACTACGCGCGTCGTCGAACGAAGAAAGCCAAGACTCATCAATGCGGATCCTTATGTCATAAGTGGGTCACTGGTGTGCAGCCGGGGATTCGCGATCTACCGGGCAGAAGCGGCGAAAACGGTCAGGGCCGATCCCCTTTCGGGGCGGCCCGCTTATGGAAAGGTGACGATTTCTCCTCGAGCACGCGTACAAAGTGCGGCCAGAACGGTGAGTTCCATGGTTTCGGAAAGGAAATGCACGGAGCTGTCACAGAACAATCCCTGAGCGCCATTGGGATGCTTGCTGCGGATGTCGTTTTCGAAGGCGGGAGCTTTGTTGATCGCAAAAGCCTGATCAAAGACGTTCCGTCCGTTTATCCACTGGCCATCTTGAAACTCGCTGTCTTCGGCGATGATCAGCGTGCTGGACGTGCCGTCCGAGATATCGGCGATGCGAAACGACATGTCGTAGAGCATTACCCCTTTGGGTGGCTGATTGGGACCGGTGATGCGTTCGCCATAGATGCCCCCATAGCGACAGGGTCCACGTCCTGAGATCAGGCGCTCGAACTGTGGCGCACTGGGGCAGATGTAAATGGGCAGAACCGTCGCAGCCGCCTCGGCGTTCACCGGATCGTCAAACGCTTTGCCCGTGTCCAACTGATCGTACAGAGGCATCTGCTCGATCTGAGGCAACAGGAACACGGACCAGGCAAGCTGCCGACCATGCGGATTGGCCGGTGTGCGAGGCTCGATCCCGCCAGGCGGAAAGCGACCGGCCACGTCGTGGTAGTTGTGCAGGCCGATCCCAATCTGCCGGAGATTGTTCGAGCAACTTGCGCGGCGCGCAGCTTCCCTCGCCGCCTGAACGGCCGGAAGCAGCAGGGCCATGAGGATCCCAATGATCGCCAGCACGACGAGCAATTCCACGAGCGTCATCCCGCGCAACCGCCGCCGACCTGGCTCGGACCGTTTCGTCATCGATCCACGCGCTGCCGCCAGTGGAAGAGCTCGTCGTCGCAGCGCACACGTAAACGCTGGTGGCAATCGAGCTTCGACCGACTAACGACGCAGTCAGCGCCTCCCGCAAATGGGTTTCTGCAAACTCCTTCCCACGCGGAGTATTGCCGACCTTGCGCTGGCAGGTCTTCTGACTCCTGAGCCACCATTGCCCAGCCTTCTCGTCGCTACTGCGACAATGGCAAGAGAGTCGGGTAAGGCGTTGTCACTCAGTTACAGCGGCGGGGACCGCCCCGGATTCTCACCGGGTTCCCTGTTCGTCAGTCCTTCAAGCGGAAGCGACCGACCACCAGCGCACGTTCAAGACGCCGATTATCCGGCTCGCGGCAGAGCGTGTCAAGCAGACGCGGAGTTTAAAGCGTCAATGGGCCAAGCGCACCCAGCCTCGATGAGCTGGGTGCCGCTGTGGCCCAAGAGCTGCCGCTGTGCGAACGACGCGCCCGTGTGCTGGCGGGCCCCCCCTGATCCGAATCGCCCCAACGATATCCGACTCAGGATACGACCCCCTCAATCCTACGACTTCTTCTGCAGTTCCGTTTCGATCAGCTTGACCAGTCCCGGATCATCCGGTTTGGTGCGCGGCTCGAAGCGGGCCACGACCTCTCCATTGCGGCCGATGATGAACTTCTCGAAGTTCCAGCTGATCTTCCCTTCCCCTTTGGGCTTGGTATCCAAGGAGGTCAGGTGCTTATAAAGCGGACAGGCCTCGTCGCCATTGACGTCGATCTTGCTGAACATGTCGAACGTCACTCCATAGTTCGCCTGGCAGAACTCCTGAATCTCCTCCGACGTGCCCGGCTCCTGAGCGCCAAACTGATTGCAGGGAAAGCCGATAATTGCCAGTCCCTGATCGGCATATTTCTTATTCAGAGCCTGTAGTTGCTCGTACTGTGGCGTCAACCCGCACTTGCTCGCCACGTTCACAACCATCACCACTTTGCCCTTGTACTTGCTCAGGTCGACCTCTTTGCCGTCAAGCGTCTTCATTGTGAAGTTCAACGCGGCAGGCACCGACGGCTCCTCCTTCTCAGCGGCGTTGGCCGCCATATTCCCAAGCCCAAAACCGGCCAACAAAACCGCTCCGCAAATTGACAATCGCACCATTGTTAATTCTCCCGTGTTCTGAGTGTCGAGTCGTTTTCTCTAGCTGCTCCTCGTGAAGCCCGACTAGAGCCACAAATATCGTTCAAACTTCGGTTCCTGGATCGGAGAGCAGCGGTATTCTCCCACGCATATTCACGCCACGAACCGCCCTCAGTCGCGTGGACTCAGGCGGCGCTGAGTCCAATCGACGTGAAGCACAAGTCGAGCTGAATGCCATATGCTATGCGTCCCGGACAAGATGCCCAGCGGTCCAGCGACTGCTTTGTGAAAGAACGTTGTCCCACCAACCGTCTCACGACGGTTCACGACGGTGCGGCATGAACCAGCGGCTGCTTTCCGATACTATGGACAGTCCCAGCGGCAGACTTCCAACAGCCGCCTCAGCGGGCGCATGCCGGCAGGAGACGGCTGGGCAATTCACCCCCGGAAGTCGGAAACCTCCCAACCTGCCGAAACTCACCATCGCACAACCAACGGCGGGAGCGAGCGATCAGAATGCTATAGTCCGTCACCGCCCGCCCGCAACTCGACCGGCAGCCACTCCCTGGAAAGCGGGACGCCCCCCCTCTGACTACCGGGGAGAAGAGCGTACGACCGGGGTTTTCTTGGCAAGCGGAGTTGTCTTGGCAGCATCCGCCTGAACACAATGAGCGTTGCCTTGGCCCGCCTTCGATTTCCTGGCGGCGTCATCCGCTCGCCAAACTCCAGTGACGGGAGTCGAATTGTGCACGACTTGCATCGACGCAGCTTTCTGCGACATTGTTCTGCCGCCATGATCCTGGCTCAGTTGCCCCAGATACCGGCCGATGCCAGTGCGGGAAGGTCAGCTCGGTTCGTCACCCGTGGCGTTGTTCTCGTCCCCGAAGACCTCACTCTCGGTGACTGGCCGCAGCGTGCCCATGCTGCCGGACTGACAACGATCGGTCTGCACCACCAGAACTCGCCGCAGGCAGTGATTCGGTGTCTGGAGTCGGAGGCAGGACGTAAGTTCCTGGAACAGTGCCAGACGCTCGGACTGCAGGTCGAGTATGAACTGCACGCCATGAAGGAGCTTCTGCCCCGCGACCTGTTCAGCAGGGATCGCGACCTGTTTCGGATGGACGATGCCGGAGAACGAATTCCGGACGCCAACTGCTGTGTGCATTCATCCGCCGCGTTGCAGATCATTGGCGAGAATGCGGTGCGCATCGCGCGGGTGCTGCGTCCCACGACCAGCCGCTATTTCTATTGGGGCGACGACGGCGAGCCTTGGTGTCGCTGTCCCAAGTGTGCTGAATTGGCACCATCAGAGCAGGCGTTGGTGATCGAGAACCACATCTGTCAAGCGCTGCGCACGCTGGACCCTCACGCCCAGTTGGCTCATCTCGCTTACACCAACACACTTGTTCCGCCTCAGAAGATCGTGCCTGAGCAAGGGATCTTCCTGGAGTTCGCTCCGATCTATCGCCGCTACGACCTCGCTTACGAAGCGCAGCAAGACCCACAACTGGCCGACGGACTGCGAGCACTCGATGCCAATCTGAAGGTCTTTCCCGCCGAAACCGCTCAGATCCTGGAGTACTGGCTGGACGTCTCTCGTTTCTCCAAATGGAAGCGGCCTGGTGTCCAGCTTCCCTGGAATCAGCACGTGTTTCTAACCGATGTGGAAACCTATGCCCGGCGGGGTATCCGGCACATCACATCGTTTGCCGCCTGGATCGACGGCGACTATCAGCAGCGTTTTGGTGACCTCTCGTTTCTGACACAGTACGGCAAAGGCCTGTAGCGCCACCTGAAGCGATGCCTGCGGAATCGTCCATCCGCACTCACCCGCGCGTCACTCTCAACGCAGCGGCTCGGCTTTCAACGTTGTGTCATCCCTGCCACACTTCCTCTCCCAACGCGGCGTTCTGAATTGCGTAGAAGTCAACCACCTCCGCAAACACTTCGGCCGCGTAGTCTGCTTCAAACAGAACGTGGAGTGTCAGAATCACGCGAAAGACGTGGATCGGCGCCGGAGCAATGTAGTCGCCCGGCTGCGGAATGCGAAAAACTTCACGAACCGCGGTCGTCCAGGGCCCTGAATGCTCATCGCGATAGTGGATGCGAACTGTAGCGCGCCCCGATTTTTCCGATGCTGTGGTCAAGGACATGTCTCCTTCATTGGCAATTGGGTAGGCGTGAATTCCACGGGAGGCAATACTCCAAGATGCAATGGCCGTGAACGTGCGGGCTATGCGCCACCAGTTCAGTACGGTAACCAACGCGGAGGTCACGCACTTCAGCTTCCACGAATCGCCGGACCAAGTCGCCAATTGGCAAGAGAAGCAACTCTCGCAGGCCATCTGTCTTCGTCGCGATAGTGATCACCAGGGCAATTAGTTCGAGTGCTTCCTGATCGCGGCTGAATGAAGAGAAGTATCGCTTCGCCCTTCCGCAGTGCAGGGCAAAGGGCACGTATCGTCATGGTTCTTGCTGGACTTACGTTCCATTCTCACGAGTTTTCGTCGCGTCTCGGTTCGGACTTCGTCAGCCGTCTCCGGTATCGAGAGCACCATCTTCAGGTCCTCCAGGGCCCGCAAGTTGTCCCCGTCGGCCGCCAGTACTAAGGCTCGGTTGAACAGAGCCATCGCCTTGATGTCGGGCGGAACACCATGCATGCTGATGGTGGCAGTGTAATCATCGAACGCGCCGGCATGATCTTGATGCTTCGCCCGCGTCATGCCCCGGTGATACAGCAACAGGGCCTTACTTCGGTCAGATATGCGGCTTCTGAACCAATTCCAAATGTTCATGTGTGTTCTCCCTTCGCCCCTGTGGACAAGGTCGAATTCCAAAGTCATCCAACCACGACAGGCCCCCTCCTTCGTAACGGACGATAGGATGCCGTGTTCGCTCCAGCCATCACGCTGCGGGGTATGCAGGAACACCTGCATCGCAGTGACTGCCGTTTCGACTCCCGGCTCGCTGTGAGGGCCAACGTCCTTCACAGACACAAACAAAAAGCCGACGTGGCAGAACACTCAAGAGTGTTCTGTTACGTCGGCTTACTCGCCGGCGAGCCCCCCGGACACGGCCGAGTTGCTCTCAAAATAGTCATCCGACGACTTGATCCGCAAAGATTTGAAGGCAAAGCTGCGCTCGTTCACGCCGCAAACCCCGCAGCATCTGTCATCTTAGGTGATTCGAAGGAGAAGACAATGGGAACTCACTCCCTGACTCTCCACACTGTGGGGATCGCTTTCGCGTTACCCCGCACCCGCCTGTCTTCACATACCCAGGTATTACCCGCGTCTTACGCAACAGGAACGGACACAACCGCGGACCGGTTATCGAATTGGGCAGTTCCCCCCCCCGACACACCACGACAACGAAGGGACGAGAGGATGAATCTCGAATCAGATAGGGCTGTGGCCTGAGAACGCACCTCCAATATACCCCTCTCGGGAGTACAAACATCACTTTATCCGGCCCCTCATCGTTCGCCATGGGCCGGTGGTTTTATCTGGCCCACGAACTGCTGGCTCACTATACTCCACGTCGCAGTGCTGGCCTCACCGTATCCGTTTTCTTAGTGTGGGTTGGTCCCTTCCGCTGCGGATGCCGCGGCGTTTTCGAAAGGCGAGACAAGATTACCAACGCTCCAGAGCCGCTGCGGTTGCTGAGGAGTTCCAGCCGTGCCTCACCCAGGACGGCATCGAGATCTCACGGCTGGCCAATATCGGACGTCCTGCAGAAATCGAACAGTTGCGGCTCCATAACCTGGCGAGCGGTGGGTTGTTTCGAACGGAGTTCTTGTTCCTGGAATCCTCTGTACGTCGTATCGAGGGCGGTAACAGAAGGCGAAGTTGGCTCACCGAGAGAGGCTCTGCGCCGCCTGTGCCGGGAGCGTTTTGGCGGTCGCGATTCTGGCCCAAGCTTTGGCACATTGGACAAGCCGAACACGTTTCGTGATAATACGTTTCGTGTTGAGCTGGAAAGATCGAGGATTCTACGGTTTCCCTGGTGGTGGGGATGGGCGTATGTCCTGCTGAGGAACATCACGGTGACACATGTACGCCACGAACCACTCGCGAACGAGTTCGTCCCCTCGCCCGGTGAAGAGCCGACCTGCGCCGAAAGGATCGCCTCCTGCATCGTCGGAATGGGCGCGTCGGCGGGCGGTTTGGAGGCCTTCGAGCAGTTTTTTTCCCGTTTACCTTCCGACACCGGGCTGGCCTTCGTTCTGGTGCCGCACCTGGAACCTACCCACAAGGGCATGATGCCCGAACTGCTTCAGCGGCACACCAAGATGCCGGTGGTTGAGGTGGAAGATGGAATGCGGGTCCAACCGAATTGTGTCTACGTGATACCCCCCAACGCGGATCTGTCCATCTTGCACGGCCGACTCCAGGTGCTCGAACCGACCGTGCCCCGGGGTCAGCGGATGCCGATCGACGGTTTCTTCCGCCATTTGGCAGCGGATCGGAGGGAAAAGGCCATTGCGATCATACTGTCCGGGATGGGGCGCGACGGTGCCCAGGGGCTGAAAGCCATCAAAGAGAACTTCGGGATGGTGATGGTACAAGACCCGGCGTCGTCCAAATATGACAGTATGCCCCGCAGTGCGATCAACACAGGCATGGTGGATTACGTCGCGGCGGCGCACGAGCTTCCTGACAGGCTGATCCAGTATGTCACACGCGCTCCTGCACTCCCCCAGAAACATGGGCCGGTTGAAGCGGAGCCCTCGGCCGCACTCGACAAGATCTTTGTCCTGCTGCGCGCGCACACCGGCAACGACTTCTCGTGTTATAAGCAGAACACGATTCACCGTCGGCTCGAACGCCGCATGAGCGTTCACCAGTTTGACCGCTTGCCGCAGTATGTTCGCTTTCTCCAGGAGAACCCGCAAGAAATCGAGCTGCTGTCTAAGGAACTGCTGATCGGCGTAACCCATTTCTTCCGCGATCCGGGGCTATTTACCATCTTGCAGGAAACGGCCTTTCCCCCATTGCTGCAGGACCACTCGGCAGGCAATCCTTTGCGAATCTGGAATCCCGGTTGCTCGACCGGCGAAGAGACCTACTCCCTGGCTATCACGCTCAACGAATGCTGGGAAGCGCTGGAGTTACGGGGCGTCCCGGCAATCCGGATCTTTGCCACCGACATCGACAAGGACGCCATCGACAAGGCCCGCCGCGGGGTGTTCTCCGCTGGCATTGCCGCGGACATGTCCCCGGAGCGATTGGATCGCTATTTCGTGCGTGAAGACGACACCTACCGCATCAGAAAAGAAATCCGCGACCTGGTAGTCTTCGCGCCACAGAACCTGTTAGCTGATCCACCGTTTACCAAAATGGATATCCTGTGCTGCCGCAACTTATTGATCTACATCAACGTCGAGACGCAGGAGAAGATCCTCCCGCTGATGCATTTCGCCTTGAATCCCGGCGGGCTGTTGATACTGGGGACGGCGGAGAGCATCGGCAACTTCCACCGCTTGTTCTTTTCCCTGGACAAGAAATGGAAAGTTTATCAGCGCCGCGAAGTATCCGAACGTCCCCAACTCGAAATGCCCTCGCCCACAGTACCGCGTCGTCGCGAGCGGGTAGCCGATTCAGGAAGCTTCGGAGAGTCGGACATGGACATCACCTATGCGGCTCAACGTGCGATTCTGGACTGCTACGGGCCTCCTTCGGTCGTGGTCAATATCGAAGGCGACATCCTCTATGTGAACGGAAGGACCGGCAAATACCTGGAACCTTCGTCGGGCAAGGTCAACAACAACGTCTTTGCGATGGCCCGGGAAGGACTGCGTGAGCACTTGGGCGCGGCCGTCCACAACGCCACAACGCGGAGAACCCTGGTCACCGTGGGGGGCGTCAAGGTGAAATCCAACGGAGGTTTCACGACCATCGATCTCTCCGTCAGGCCGATTGTCGGCCCATCCACTCGCCAGAACATGCTCCTGGTCGTGTTCGAGGAAACACCAGCATGCCACGTGGAGGAGGCCATGGAGAGCGGCGCGAATCACCCCGAAGCGGCCGCGATACCGGCCGCCACGGTGACGACTGACTTGGAAGAGAAACTGCGCTACACACGCGAGCGTCTTCAGGCCACGATCGAGGAAATGGAAGTAACGCAAGAGGAACTCCGCTCGGCCAACGAGGAGCTGCAGTCAAACAACGAGGAATTGCAGAGCGCGAATGAAGAGTTGAACAGTTCCAAAGAGGAACTCCAATCCCTCAACGAAGAAATGCAGACGGTCAATGCGGAATTGCAGTCGAAGATCGAAGAACTGTCGCAGTCCAATAGTGACATGAAGAACCTGCTCAATGGTATCGAGCTTGCCACGATCTTCTTAGACAACGACCTCCGCGTCATGCGTTTCACTCCGCAGGCCACGGGAATCGTCAATCTGACCGCCAACGATGCCGGACGGCCACTCGGCCATTTCACAACGTGTGTGAATTACGATCGACTTGTTCAGGATGCCAGGGAGGTACTGGACACACTGGTGTCCCGGGAAGTGCAAGTCCAAACCAACGATGGTCGCTGGTTCAACCTGCGAGTCCTGCCCTATCGAAGCATGAATAATATGATCGACGGTGTGGTAATGACCTTCTCCGACATTACGCCGCTCAAGCAGTTGGAGCATTCACTACGTGAGCAGGCAACCGAGTTGCAGGCGGCACGCGACTATGCCCAGGGAATCATCTCCACAATTCGAGAACCGCTGGTGGTACTGGACGACCGACTGCGGATCGTATCCGCCAGCTCAGCCTTCTACGAGACGTTTCAGGTGACACCTGCGATGAGTGAAGGTCTGCTGCTCTACGAGATCGACCGGCAACCGTGGGACAGCCCTGCTCTGCGGCAGCTCCTGGAGGAGATTCTACTCAAGAATTCCACGTTTGAGGACTTCCGGGTGGAGTACGATTTTCCGACCGTCGGACCCAAAGTGCTGTTGCTCAATGCGCGTCAAATCGTCCCGGAAGCCGCGCCCGCGCGTCTGATTCTGTTGGCCATGGAGGATATCACAACTTCCTCGCGTGCCGTTCCGGAGGAGTCATGAACGAGAAGAAGGACGCTGAATCAGAGTCGTCCCGGACCAATGACCTGCACCATGAGGCAGCGCGGCGATTGCGTGACAACGCAGCCGCGCAGAGACCAAGCAGGTCCGAGGCGGATGTTCGTGCGCTGCTCCACGAGTTGCAGGTCCATCAGATCGAGCTGGAGATGCAGCACCAGGAACTGATGTGCGCCCAAGAAAAGCTGCAGGAGGTATCCGACAAGTACCACGACTTGTTTGATTTCGCCCCGATCGGCTACTTCCTGCTCAACGAACAGGGTCGGATTCTGGAAGTGAATCTCGCCGGGGCAGCAATCCTGGGCCTGGATCGCAGCGCGTCTGCCAATCAGCAGCTCGAAAAGTTCGTCACTCCGCGGTGTCGCACGCAATGGAGCGAGTTCTTTCTCCGCGTGCTTTCGGCTGAGGGCAAACAGACTTGCGCGACCGAATTCTCTCGAGGAGACGGGCGGGTAGACATACTGCTTGAGGGCATTCTGTCGCATGACGCCCGGGGCAACAGCCTCATCCACCTTGTCGCCACGGACATCACCGAGCAGAAGCGGGTCAACGAGCAGCTCCAAGAGGCCAAAGAGACGGCCGAGACGGCTAGTCGCGCCAAAGACCGTTTCTTAGCCCTCTTGAGCCACGAGCTTCGCACGCCCCTGACGCCAATTGTGCTGGGGGTGTCAATCGCCTTAGAGAACCCTCACGTGGACCCGGGCTTGCGCCAGTTGCTGGAGACCATTCGTCGCAACGCCGAGATGGAGTCCATGCTGATCGACGACCTGCTGGACATGACACGCATCGTCAGCGGCAAGCTGGTGATCCGCAGAGAGAGCGTCGAGCTCGGGGCAATTATCCAGGATGCCGTGGCCGTGTGCCAACCCGATATCGAGGCCCGGGGCATGGAGCTCTGTGTGGATATGGGGGCAGCCGGAGCTTATTGGGTGGACGCCGACCATCACCGGCTCCAGCAAGTCTTCGGCAATTTGTTGAGGAACGCCACAAAATTCACGCCCGACGGAGGACGCATTCGCATCCGCTGCCGCTCAGACAAGCAAGATCAGGTGATCGCGGAAGTGATCGACAGCGGCATCGGCATGGACCCCTGTGCGCTGCCGAACCTGTTCCACGCCTTCGAGCAATTGGACCATTCCATCACCCGGCAGTACGGCGGTGTGGGGCTGGGGCTGACCATCAGCAAAGTCATCGTGGAGATGCACGGCGGCGAAATTGAAGCCCATAGCGATGGCTTGAACAAGGGTGCGACGTTCCGCCTTCGACTGCCAATGATCGCACCCGGCCTCCAACCTCCAATACCCTCGTCCGCTTTGACACCGCCGCACGCCACCCCTCCCTTACGAATACTACTGGTCGAAGATCACCCTGTTACAGCGCAAATGCTGCAAATGGCGATGACCGAGCGGGGACACTTCGTCGAAACAGCCGCTGACGCGGCCACGGGACTGGACTTGGCCAGCCGACATTGTTTCGACCTGCTTATCAGCGACCTGGGGTTACCGGACGGCAGCGGCCATGACTTGATGCGAGAATTTCGAACGCGCGGGAACACGTTTGTCGGGATAGCGCTGAGCGGTTACGGTCAGAGCGAGGATATCCGGCGAAGCCAGGAAGCCGGATTCACCGCCCATCTGACCAAGCCCGTGTCGTGCCAAACCCTCGTCGCGACCATTACGGCTCTAATGGCTGAGAAGACATCCCAATGCCGGATTGACCCGGGCTCCCAACGGTGGGCAGAACCAGCAAACGATGCTGGAGCCTCCGACCTGGATGAAGCTTCGAGACACCGTTTCGGTCGCAAGTGACTACTTCAACCTGGTCTGGTAGACAACCTGGTCTGGTAGATAACCTCTGCCGTCACGGTCTGCCAACTGCTGAACGTGACGGTCAAACCACAATCGTCGCGATCACCTGCTGAAGATCAAGCGAGAGCATATGGGCAGGCTCTGGCGGAAACGGTGCCACTTCCTGGGACGACTCTTGTCAGAACACGAGCCCGCTCCCGTGCCGTTCTCCTGGCTCTTATCACCGGGGATGCGCCATGGTATGACCAACCCTTCTGACCACTTCTCGGCTGGCCGCACAGTTCTCACGTCAGGCTCGGAAATGTCAGGCCAGCTGGCCGCACATCTGCAGTACGTCAACAACGGTAGCGATCCGGTTCTTGCGCAGTGGCACGAAGTCTCACCCCTCAGACCTCTGATCTGCTCGTTCCAGCTGATGGCGGCGTTGGAGCCAGCGAGCGGTCAGCCAGCAAAGGATGGCCCAGACAATTCCGGCCATCCAGCCGGCCAGCACATCGGTGGGATAATGCACGCCGAGATACACGCGGCTGAGCCCGACCAGGGCCGAGAGGAAAAGGGCGACAGTCAGCACGTAGAGTTTCAACCGGCGACGGGTGGTACTGGCGGCCAGCAGCGAACCAAGCGTCAGGTAGACGATGGCTGAGAGCATCGAGTGTCCGCTGGGAAAACTACTGGTCGAGACATGAGACAGGTGTGGCACGACGTCAGGGCGGGGACGACTGAACGAGATCTTGAGGGCCAGGCTGACGAGCAACCCGCTGCTGGTCGCCGCGAGCAGAAAGAGGGCCATCCGCCGCTTGCGGTCCATCCACAGATAGCCGGCGACCACCGCCGCAAACAACATCAGGGCTCCGACGCCGCCCAACGCAGTCGCGTCGCGTCCCATTTCCTGCAACCAGGCCGGGCCGATCGGCACCGACGGATCATCCGACTGGCGCATGGCCTGCACGACCCACTTGTCAAACGCCTGGGTATCCCCTTCGATCACTTCATCGGCGATCTCAATGAACGCCCAGGTGGCCGCAATGAACAGCAGCACCGTCACCAGCACCACTGGCTCACGTTCCATGAGCCAGTGAATCAGCGGTCTTAAGCGGTCGATGAACTTCATGCACCTCGAAGCTCCTCAGCAGCCCGTGCTGCTTCAGACCGCCGTCTTGGCTGCGTCGAGGACAGCCTGCAGCTTCGCTTCGTCTTCATGGTTGAGCGACGTTTGGAGTATCGTCCCACCAAACTGCTGTATTCGAGGCAAGATCTTTTCGGGTGTGACCCGCTTGACCAGGACGAAGAGCGCGGACGTGTTGTTCTGGAGTCGTTCGGCCAGCCTCTTCATGAAGTCGTCGTTGATGCCGACGTCCGTCAGGGCGCCCGAGATGGCTCCAGCTCCGGCCCCGGCGGCCAATCCCAACAGCGGGTTGAGGAACAAGAGACCAATCAGCGACCCCCAGAAACCGCCAGAGACGGCTCCGGCCGCCGTCATATTGACTGCCTGGTACAATTTGATCTTTCCTTTGTCGTTCTTGACAGCCACCACCGCGTCTTCCAGATCGATCAGGTATTCCTCTTGAGCCTTGACCAGTTCCAGGCGGACTTCGAGCGCCTTATGAGGATCGTCATAGGCGATTGCGACAAATGTGGACATCGGGTTTTCTCCTGAATAGTTCGGCCAGTGCATTGTGCTTCCACGTCGGCCCTCCCCTGGAGCAGTACGAAGCCGCCCAGTGGCAAGTACTTTGTAACACTTCTGGTCGGATCAACAAGCCGGTTTCCGCGCGGGTTGCGACCCGCCGTTGTTGCCACTGGACAAATGACACCGATCGTCCCATAACGCCCCGCGGCGGAACCGATCGCGGCGTCGCTCACCGAGTCGTCTGAATCGCAGATTGTCGAACAAGGAAGACCCCATGGCCGAGTAGGAGAATCGCGTCTGGCCGTCTCCCGCAACCACTCCGCCTTTGCTCACGCCAGACTTCCTCCGCCATCTCCAACTGCGGCCGTTTGTACGATCTTCTGTGGTTTTCCGTGGGGTTCCTCCAGTTCCGTTTTCGTAATCCAGGCTCCGGCACGTCTCGCCCACTGCGTCACCGCAACTGGGTGCGTATCCCGGCGCCCCGCCCCGCTGTCGCCATAAGCCCTGCTGAGGGGCACTTTCGCGGGAAGGTCGGGCTGCCGGCATTCGACCGCTGCCTTGCTGAGATCACGAGGGAAATCCATAATGCGTCTGCGAACTTGGACCCCGCACTTGAGATTCGATGGAAGAGCTGATGGCGCCTGGGAGCATTGTTTTCCTGACGATGGAGAACCGGGAAGGTTTCTTTGTCCTCGATCACCTGGCAATCGAACCGCTGGCGCGATTGAACTGGCGAGTGGTCGAGATTCCGTGGAGCCGTGCGGGTGTGTGCTGGGATGATTATGCTGCCGTAGTGATTCGGTCTCCCTGGGATTATCAGCAGCACTGTGATCGGTTCCTGCAGGTGCTCGCCGACATCGATCGCTCGCGCGCCGTGCTGCTCAACGGACTCGACGTCGTGCGTTGGAACATCACCAAGACTTATTTACGCGAACTGGAGGAACGGGGAGTGCCGACGGTTCCGACGCTCTGGTTCGACTCTTTGACCGAGCGCGAACTTGTCCGGGCATTCGATCAGCTGTCGGTCGATGAGTTGGTCATCAAACCGGTCATCGGCGCCAACGCGGACGACACCTACCGCGTTGTCCGCGGGGGTCTGGCGGAGCTGCGGCAGCAGGTCTTGCCGCGATATCACCAGCGTACGGCGTTGGTGCAGCCGTTCCTTTCCAGTATTATCGAGGCAGGCGAGTGCTCGCTCTTCTACTTCGGAGGCCGTTACAGTCACGCCGTGCTGAAGGTTCCCGCAGCCGGTGATTTTCGCGTTCAGGAAGAGCATGGCGGAATCATCTCGGCTGTCGAACCGACCGAGGAGTGTCGGACTGCGGCGGAGCGAGCCATGGAAGCTGTCCCGTTCCCGACACTCTACGCTCGCGTCGACCTCGCTCAGTTGCCGAACGGACAATGGGCCCTGATGGAACTCGAATTGATCGAGCCGTCACTTTACTTCCCCTACGATGAACAGTCCCCTGAGCGTTTCGCCCGCACACTGGACGAAATGCTCCGTGAACGACTTACAGACGGTCCGCAAGAGGCGAAGAAGAAGGGTGAGGCAGCGTCGTAATTCAGGGTGCCCGCCGGCGCGCTCAGGCCGGTGGCATGTCGGGTCCCTGGCATTGCAGCCAGTCGACATGTCCTATGCTCATTGCCGGCTCCGCATTATGATGTACCCGTTCCGAATTGCGGGAACAGCCGTCTGTTCGACGACTGGCGTGCAGGTGGAGCGTGCCGAGTGGTCGACAGCGGGACTCACAGGTATGAGGACCGTTCCATCTCCAGTACCGAGCCCCTGATGAGTGACACCCTTGCTTCTACGCTTTCCATCGGAGCGGTCCAGAATCTCCTGGAGCGACTCCACCGTCTGGCCGACGATCGCGATGAGGCGATTGGGCAGCAGGTTCGCTGCGATCCCGCCTGGCGCACCGCCAGCTCCGGTGAAAAGGCGACCATGCTCCGTGACGCGCTCCTCCCCGTATCACCCGAGGCTGGACGTTTTCTCTATTTGCTGGCACGTTCGGCGTCGGCACGGCGCATCGTCGAGTTTGGCACTTCGTTCGGCGTGTCGACGATTTATTTCGCCGCCGCCTTGCGCGACAATGGCGGCGGACGGGTGATCGGTTCCGAACTGGAAGCAGGAAAGGTCGCGAAGGCGACCGCACATCTGGCGGAAGCTGCCCTGCTGGACCTCGTCGACCTTCGTGCGGGAGACGCGTTGCTGACACTGCAAGATCCGGGTGGAGACGTCGACCTTCTCTTTCTCGACGGCTGGAAAGAACTCTATCTCGACATATTTCACCTGCTCGCCCCGCGACTGCGCCCCGGTGCCATCGTACTGGCGGACGACGTGGCGTTGTTCCCGGACCAACTGGCCTCTTACCTCAACTATGTTCGCGACCCAGCCAACGGGTTTGTGTCGGTCATGGTTCCCTTGGGTGACGGCATTGAGTACTCACTCAAACTGTAACTGGCCAGTGTGGCTGCTGGTGAGAGGTGGACAGCATGACGCCCGACACCATGGTGAAGGGAACGTGTGAGTCAGGTCAATGTCCACGTCGCTCGGACCGCTTCTGCCGGAGGTATATCGAATGAATCCCGATGAGTTTGTCCAGATGTTCCATGCCGAGCGGGCCTCGGCCATCCTCCGTACTCACGATCAATACCTGGCCAGACAGGCCATGAATGCGGCTATCCGAGGCGGGTTCCGGATAGTCGAGTTCACGATGTCGATCCCGAACGTCTGTGAACTGATTCAGGAGTTCGCTCAACGGGACGACCTGGTGGTCGGAGCCGGTACAGTCCTGACGAGTGAGGATGCACGGATGGTCGTAGCAGCGGGAGCGAAATTTCTGGTCTCACCGGTAGTGGATGAGGCGGTGATCGACGAAGCCGCAACATTGCAGGTGGCCGTGATGCCAGGCTGCAGCAGCCCCACGGAGATGCTCCGAGCCCATCGCGCGGGAGCGCCATTGCAGAAACTGTTTCCCGAGCAGAGCGTGGGGCCCGCGTGGGTGAAGCAGACCCTGGGACCGCTCCCCTTCCTGAAGATCGTACCGACGGCCGGGGTGAGGCTGGACAATGCCGGCGACTACCTGCGGGCCGGCTCCTATGCCGTGGGATTCGTCAACTCGCTCTTCGACCCGGCCGATCTCGCCAACGAGAACTGGCACGCTGTCGAGCGCCGCGCGCAACACATGCGGCAGGCCGTGCACGACGCCTGACAGCTGCCGTCAAGGCCGTTTCATTGGGTCAGATTGTCCTTGATGATCACTGCCGTGGACGTGTCGCACACGATTCCCGCGCCGGCGCTGTGCCGCAGGATGTTGTCCTTGACGATCCACTCGTGGCAGCTCCCATCGATCACCAGACTGTGCTGATGGCGGTATTGGTGCGAGTTCCAGCTGAAGACCTGGTTTCCACAGAAGGTGATCTGATGCGCCTGATATGCCGCTACGGCCGGGAATTCGCCCGACTTGCTCTGCGAATTGGTATGGATGGTATTGCCGGAAATGATATTCAACACGTTCGCATCGCCACCCCCAGGCACTCCAATGATCAAAGCAGCTTCACGACTCTCTTCCAGCCGGTTGTTCTCCAAGCGATTGTAGTTGGCGCCGGGTCCCAATCGCAGAGCTACCTGATTGCCCCAGTGGTAATTCATACTGTAGGTGCCAGCGGATGAGTGATCGAGGACACAACCGCTCCGCGGGTGTTCGCGATGCGTTCCGAACTGGTTGCCAACAATGTAGAAGTCGTTGTTGTGCCGGCTCCACAACTGATCTTCCAGATTGCCGATGAAGTGGCAACGTTCGATCGTATTGGAAGACATGGGGCGTTGAGCATCACCTTCCAAGCGGATGCCGCTCCGGGCAAAGTTGACGATGCGACAGAAGTCGACTCGACACGAACTGCATTGTCCCGCAAAGCAGATACCCGATCCGGTCCTTGCCGACGCGTCCCCCTGCAACAGCAGGTTGCGAATGGTGCAGAATCCCGAATCGATCAGACGAATTGCGTCCCCCTCGCCGCGGCGAACGATCTGCACATCCCAGCCCGTTCCGACGATATTGACGAAGTTCTTGCTGCGAATCTCGATTGCCTCATCCAGAACGTAACGCCCCGGCAGCAGACAGATCGTCCCGCCACTGCCTGGCAACTGTGCCACTGCCATCCGCAACTCAGGTACGCTCGACACCTGAGCATAAGCAGTTGTGGGATTAGAGGAATCCTGGGTGGCATTGGCCGCGGACGAGTGCACGAGCGTCATCGCGACCGCGGCACTCAGAGCAGCCAACGTCACACCGACACACAGGAAGAGACATGTCCGCTTCATCGAATCACCTTGCCTGCTCGACAGATGGAGCCCCGGAACCTCACGCCTGTAAGGCAGACGACGACACACCGTCTTCGAGCGGGTCCGAGGACGGCAGGTACTGGGGCGATGCTCTCCGGAACTCGGCCATCACGAACATCGACTGGTACGAGAACGTGGTCCACGATCGCTCCCGAGCATTATCGGCATGTGTCGTACATGGCCAGGATATTCTCGGGCGGCACATCCGGCTGAAAGAGGTGGGCAGGACCCAGCACATAGCCACCGCTCCGACCAAGCACCTCACAGTACCGATCGACCGTCGCCCGCACTTCCTCGACCGTACCGAGTGGCAGGAGTCGCTGCATATCGATCCCGCCGTGAAAGCAGAGCTGCTGGCCAAACTCGGCCTTCAGGCGTTCGGGAGCCATCTCCGGTCCGACCGGCTGGATGGGATCGAGCAGATCGATGCCCAGGTCGATCAAGTCCGGAATGAACGTGCGAATCAGTCCGCAGCTGTGATAGAGTACTTTGCCTCCGAGCGCATGAATGCAGTCGCACATCTCTTTCAAATAGGGCGCCACGAATTGACGGAACATATCGAGTGAGATGAGGGGTCCGATCTGACAGCCGAGGTCGCTGATGAGCAAGTACAGATCGATCCGCCCGCTGGTCGCTTCCGCCGCTCGTTGATAGTCCTGCTTGTAGAAGTCGGTAAACTTACGCGCCAGGAAATGCACCCACTCGGGCTGCAGGGCCATATCCATGAACATGCCTTCCCAGCCGCGCACCAGGCCGGGGCGTTGCCAGACGTCGGCAAATCCATAGAGCAGCGCGTACTGATCCTGACGCCGACATTGCTCCGCCAGGCCCGAATAGTCGAAATCGTCTGCAGACGGCCAGCAGAACTGCTCCAGGTCCGAGAGACTGACGGCTTCGGCCAGAGCGCCTTTGACATCCTCGCGCATGGGCCCCCAGTCACTCGGCTTATAGATGTACCGCTCTCCCCAGAAATTCTCGTGCACGCCTCCCTCGAGTTTCTTCTCCGGCAGAGCGGGCACTTCGAGATGACGCACGTCGATCCCCAGATCGTCGAGCACTCGGCCGCCATCATTATGCCCGACAAACGCCAACAGGCGGCGCCATGTCGGTTCTTCCGCCCAGAAATCACGCGGCACTCGATCCGGCTGCTCATGCGCTACGGCAGCCAACACACGTTCACGAGGTGTCATGCTCATGTCACACCATGTTCCAGTCGAATTCGTCCTGCTCCGCAGGCCATTGGCATGTCGCCTGGAGGCAGGTGCGTGGGGAATTTCGCGCCCTTCACGGGCGGATCCATTGTAAGCTGTCGATCTCAGCGATGCGATTCCACAGCGAAGACTATCGGAGAGGCAACTGCCTGGCCCAGTTGGGGACAGTCGCTCCCTGGCAGCGGGCACCGCGGCAGTCGTGGCGTCCTCGCCCCAGCAACCGAAGTGACGCTCCCCGTCACAGCCAACCTCGGCGACGGAACAGGGCGACCATTGTGCCGGCGATGACCAGGCAGACGACCCAGAAGGTCTCATAGAGCCCAGACCATGCTGTTTCAGGTATTGTCATGTTCATTCCATACACGCCGGCGAGAAACGTCAACGGGAGGAAGATTGTGCCGATGACGGTGAGCAACTTCATCACGTCGTTCGTACGATTGGAGATCGTTGACATGTAGGTTTCTGTCAGAGTTCCCGAGATTTCGCGATAGGTCTCCACCAGATCAATGGTCTGAACGCAGTGATCGTAGACGTCGCGAAAGTACGTCTGCGTGGTCTCCGAGAGGCACTCGTGCTTGTCGCGCTGGAGCTGCGAAATCAGTTCGCGCATGGGCCAGGCCGTGCGTCGAATCAGCAGCAACTGGCGTTTGATGGCGTGCACTTCGTGCAGAGTGCCCTGTGAAGGCCGAGTCAGCATTTCTTCCTCGACGTCTTCCAGCCGATCGGAGAACTGCTCCAGCAACGGGAAACTGTTGTCGACGATCGCATCCAGCAAGGCGTAGAGGAGAAAATCGGCTCCGTTGCCCCGCAGTCGCGAACCGGGCGCTTCAAGCCGCTGTCGGATCGGCTGGAACACCTCCACCGGCGACTCGTGGATCGTGATGAGCGTGGTACGTCCGAGAAAGAAGTTGATCTGGTGACTTTCCAGCTGATGGGGGCACACGTCAATCATACGTGCCACCACGAAGAGTCGCCCCGGCAAGTCACCTGAACCAGGGTAATCCTCCGCCTTGGGGCGCTGCTGCCTGGTCACCGCATCCTCCGCCGCCAGAGGATGAATCTGGTACTTGTCGGCGAGCGCGTGAATCGTCTCGTGCGGCCCCAGGCCAGTCACTTCAATCCATCGCACGCGCGACCAACTCGGACGATGATGGGCCAGGAAATCGGCTACGTCCTGCACCACCTCGACCTGCAGATGGTCGGGCGAATAGTCCGTACAGATAACCTGCAAGGGATGGTGATGCGTCCCCGGCTCCCTCAAACCGCGCGATTTGGCCGTCATTCCCGGTTCTGTGCCCGGCGGCGGCATCTGGACTTTCGGGACCATGATCGGGGGCAGCGGTAAATGATTCCGTTGCAGCCACTGCCCAAGTCGCTGCAGAATCGACGAAGATGCGGACGGTTTGGCAGATTGCGATTCCATCTTTTCGGATGCCATATCTCCGTAGCTTCCTCCGTAAACTCACGCACGGTCAGCTCGACGCTGCCAGTAGCCCGATTCGGTCCATCGCAACCAACGAATGCCCGCGAGCGAGCGCAGCGCACTCATCGTTCCGCCGATCGGTACAGCTGTGTCACTTCGTCGGCACTCCAGGCCCGCGGGAAGATCGCCACCTCGTCGAGCTTGCCCTCAAAGCTGAACAATCCGTCGCTGCGCCCTCCGATGAAGAGCAGGCTGTCGCCCGGCCGCGTCACACGGATCGATCCCTGCAATTCACATTCGGGATTGCCATCCAGATAGACGCGCACCTTCTCCGCCTCCCGCACCAGGACGACATGATACCAGCGATGAAGCTCCAGATCGGTGCGGCCGGCGAGCACTTCACCACGGGTGTCCCCGTTGTAGAACAGCAATCGGCCGGCAGGACTCATGGCCGTGCCGCCGATCCCCAGATGATCGCCCTCGGACGATCCCTCACGACCTCGCGAGAACAGGTAGCCGGCGACCGCGCGTGCATCGGCAGGCATGGCGTTGCAGAACCAGAACGCTGCACTGTAATCTCCTGACAGTTCCGGTGTTTCGGCCCGCAGGCGTCCGCCGGCGAAATGCACAGCACGATTTCCCCGCTCGGTGCCGGTGAACACATCTCCCGAAGGTCCTGGCAAGAAGAGCGCATAGCCCGGCTCCAATGCCGCATCCCGCCCCTGGCCTGTCACATCGACCACGCTCGCGCCGCTGTGCTGATCGAGTGTCCAATAGGCATACGGTTGAGCGGCCAGAACGTTGTGAGCGTAAGCGCCCGATGTGGCATCAGGACAACGTCTGGGCAAGCCGGACACCTGCTCCAACAACTCCAGCACGGTCTGCACGATCTGCGGTTCTGCCTGCACTTCCAGTCCGGCGGTACGAGCCGGCCAAGTGGTGTATCCGCCCAACTGATGTTGTTCGGGGGGTGGAATGTAACCTTCTCCACCATTAGCCAACTCGAGGTTCATCGTCGGCTTCAACGGGCTCTGCATCTTCAACTTCACCCCAGTCACACCGTAGACTTCGTTCGGAATGGCCGTGATCCCCAGCTCACCGATCCGGATCGCCTGCAACTTCAGCTCGGCTTCGGGATGCTCGTGCAGCCAACGAGCTTCCAGGGCATATACCTCGGGCAAGTTGCGCGGCAGGTCAGGCATCTGAGCGAGGATCGGGTCGGCCCACGCCAGGCGCTGCAAATCGGGCGCGCGACGCCCCAATTTCAACGTAGCTTCGGCCATGGCGAGTTTCACATCCGAACGATGGGAGACTCCCTGCAGTGCCTTGGTTGCCAGGTCGGTCAATCCGCGGCAATAGCGTTCGAAACCGTCCGGTTTGCCCTGGAACGGCTGGTCCGCCTGGGGGATCGAGTAGTCCATGAAGTGCAGATCACCACTCGTTCCCTGTGACATCAATGCGACACAGGGCACCGCGTCGCCCGGAACAACCTGGTTCATCGCCTCTTCCAACATCTGGCACACTCGCCCTGTATAGTCCGATGACAATCCGGAGGCGCCGTAGTAGTGCATCGAGAAGTTGCCCAGGATGGCCAGTGGTCGACCCTCTCGGTCCTGGATCGACAGCACCGTCAAATCGGGGTCGATCGGACCGGCCGGACCGGCCGTGTCGGGGTTCGCATGCCCGGGATGCATCATCGCCCGAACCGACACCTGACCGAATGGGTCCGACTGCATCCGATGCGGCAGGAAGATCCACCGACGCGTGTTGGTGTAGAACCCCGCATCAATGACTCCCCATCCCGCCTGGGCAGGCCGCATGGCCTGTGCGGCCCGTGTGATGCACTCGGCAATCCGCGGCACCAGCCACTCGGGATACTCCGGATCGGCTGGGCAACCAAGGCAACGCATTGTGGCGGGTGCACTGTGGGTGTGCGTCGCGGAAATCAACATGCGATTAACGGGAATGCCAGTCGCTGCGCTCGCCATCTGCTTCGCCTCGTCGCACAGCTCGCGCGATAGCATGCAGCTGTCAACCACACAGATGGCCAGCCGCTGTTCCTCATCTGCCAGTGTGAGTGCGCGCGCATAGAGCGGTTGCGTAACCCGGTCTGCTGTCTGCTGCAGGAATCCACCGTTCTGCAACACGGGCAGTTTGGGCGGAGCAATGTCAACAACCGCCGCACCAGCCTGCAGGCCCGCGCCGACGACTCCCTCCGCCGCCTGCCCGACGTCGAGCAGCACGACGGCCAGCACCGCAGGCAACAGAACCAGCAGTCGTGAGTTCACACACGCCCTGCGCAGGGGTGAACAGTCCGCTGCCATCCGCCTGCCCTGCCCTGTCGATCCTGCCCTTATCGACTCGACCACGCGGCGTTTTCTCCAACAGATAGATGGATGTGTCATAGGTGGCCTCCGGAAGTCAGTACCGATGTTGCCCGGCCTGGAGCGCATCGAAGGAGATAACCGTCACGTTACACGACCTGCCGCACTATCATACCCCTTCCGCCAACGCGTCACCACCTCCACAATAGGCAGGAAGATCTCGCCGGATGGTGAATCGGCTCGGACATCATCGATCGACGCTCCGATCCGCCGGCAGGACATTGCCGCCCCACGGCAGCCCCATTCATTGAAGTGGCCGGTTCGCCCTCCGGCCGATTCCACCTCCGGACACTCCGCCCCCACGAACACCTGACAAGTACCTCCACCATGCGTCCATCAGCTCACGAGCACATCATTGCGGTCCTGAAAGAGCGCGCCGCGAAGTTCGACACGGTCCTGCGTATGCCGCCTCCGGCATTCCTGACGATGCAGGGCGAGTTTGTCGCCTTTGACGCGGCAGCCGGACACCTGACGGTGCAGTTCCCTGTGCTGGAAGGATTTCTCAATCCGTTCCGCACCATGCAAGGGGGCTTCCTGGCCGCCGCGGTCGATAACACGATCGGTCCCTTGAGCATGCTCCTGGCCCCGCCGAGCGTGACGCACCGGCTGGAGATGAAGTTCAGCCGTGCAGTGACGGAGGACCTCGGGTATATTCTCGTGGAGGCGTGCTTGATGGAGCACCGCAAGCGGCGTCTGACGCTCGAAGCGCTCGTACGCGATCCACAAGGACAACTGCTGGCGACCGGCAAAGCTACTAACTGGACGCTCACGCCAACCGAATGAAGATACACCCCCCTTGGATAGCTGTTTCGAACAAGAGGATTGACTCCATGGTCACAACCGCTCGATCCCGTCTGCTCTTTTCCATTCTCATACTCACGCTCGCCGCGCGACTGGCCACTGCCCAGGGGCCAGGATCCGGTTCAGGTCATGCCGATTCCCAGGCGGCGCGTCAGGTGCAGGCACAGACACAGAATAGCGAGGCGCTACCAGGAAAATCGAGCGGGCGAATGGAAGAGATGCTGCCCGACCAACTGGAGAAATTGCTGGCCGAGTCACCCGTGGCATTCGTGCCTATCGGAACATTCGAGCACCATGGCTGGCACCTCCCGATCTGCTTTGATGGCATCAAAGCACACGCGATCTGTGAGCGCGTCGCGGCGCGAACCGGCGGCGCGGTTCTTCCCACGTTCTTCTACGGTACGGGGGGTGGACATATCGGCTACAAGTGGACCTTGATGCTCCCCGAAGCACAGATCGGGCCTATCATCAGCGCCACACTCGATCATCTGGCCAAGCAAGGTTTCAAGGTGGTCGTGCTCCTGACCGGCCACTATCCACAAGAGCAGGTAAACATGGTGCATCGGCTGGCACAAGAAGCGGAGTCGCGTCAGCCTGGCGTTCGTTTCATCGGCCTGACCGAGCCGGAAGTCACCACACCACAAGCGGGCGATCCATATGGCGGTGATCATGCCGCGAAATACGAAACGAGCATTGCGATGGCCCTGAACCCGGCCTGGGTCAAACTCGACCTGCTCACACCGGGGCGCGATCCTCAGAGCGTCACCGTCACCGATACTCCCCAGAGTGATCATCCGACGCAAGATCCTGCCCACCCTCTTTACGCGATCCACGGACAGGATCCACGGGCAACCGCATCTCCAGAACTCGGCCAGAAATTGGTGGCCGAGATCGTGGATCGATTGGTACAACAAGTCGAAAACGCGTTGTCGCAGCACTCGGCGCCCGAACCAGGCAAGTGAGGGCCATGCACCGCCCGCATGTTGTGGGCTGAGCCCCCGGCGACGAGTTACAACCGCGGCTGGGCTGACGCGAGTGCAACTGCGACAACCGTGCCACGATCGCCCATTAGCTTTCGCTCCACCGGGACGTCTTACTGCTCGGCCTCCGATTGTGGCTCGGGCAAACGAACCAGTAGCCAGGTTTGCGTCTGGTCGGCACCAAAATGGACGAGTGCTTTGGCCTCGTCCTGAGTCAGATTGAAGATGCCGGTCTCCATCACAACTTCCTGATTCTCTCCGTCAGCAAATCGCCAGGCCGCTCGCTGAGTTTCCCGATCGACCGTTCCTTCGACCGGACGGCTCACGTCCGCCGATTCGCTGTAGTACGTTCCGGCAATCACCCCCTCTTTGCTCACCGCCAACTGCAGGAGCATCTCGGTGTCATGGCCTTCTTCGTCGGCCAGAGCAAACACACCCAAGGGCATCCATTCGACCTTGTCCACATCGAGATCGGGTGGCACGTTTTGAGCCAGTTTCTCCGCCTGTTGAAAGTACTCATCGGCCGTGGCGACTTGCTGATTGTCGACATACACGTAGTTGTTCCGATAGACAATCGTGGTGCCGTAATCAAAACTGACCGGCTGTGCCCAGGTCCAGGCAAACCAACCGCCGAAGGCCGCCCACGTCGCCGGCCGCCAGAACCAGCCGACCGGATGTCGACCCCACGCTCCATGCCAACGCCAGCCGGGACCTGGTGGGTGCACTCCCCACCATCGTCGATCGAACGGCGGTCGGTTCACATGAGCCCACCGATTGCGAATGGTATTGATATTGACGTCCCGGTTGATGTTGTTGCCGCTGCCGATATTGATATTGCGATCGCCGACGTTGGGCCGCTCACGATCACCAATGGCTGGGCGATCACCGGCACTGGGGCGATCACCGATCTTCGGCCGTTCTCCGCCATCCGGCCGCTCGCCGACTTTCGGTCGCTCACCGATTCCGGGACGCTCACCGATTCCGGGTCGCTCACCGATTCCGGGACGTTCACCGATTCCGGGACGTTCACCCAGATTCGGACGATCGGCCGGTCGCGTGCCCATGCCGGGTCGCCCGCCGGGGAGATCGAGGAAGTCTGCCAGATCATTGCGCGATGGCCTTCCCCCGCTGGGAAGATTGCCGCCGATATTCGGCCGATCTCCGCTGCCGATACCGGGCCGATTGCCGCTCGTGCCGTTGCCTGTACCGCTGCCTGGGCGGTTCGCACCACTTCCCAAGCCGGGCCGATTGCCGCCACCGATATTCGGTCGGTCTGGGCTACCGATACCGGGCCGATTGCCGCTCGTACCGCTGCCTGGGCGGTTCGCACCACTTCCCAAGCCAGGCCGATCGCCGCCTGCGCCGCTGCCTGTACCGCTGCCTGGGCGGTTGATGCCAGTTC
>JBGSHS010000280.1:0-9430 GCA_041752115.1 Pirellulaceae bacterium
GCAGCCGCCCCGCCGACGGATGCCATGCAACCTAAGAGAACAAGGAGCACAATCCGACGTCAGCCCGGTGCCAACGACACGGTTGGGCCTCTAATCCAGCAACTCGCGTCGAGCAGCGAGGCGTCCTTCCAAGGCCAACGCGACCACAGCATCAGAGTCGAAGGGCGTGTCGGGTGAATAGTCCAGAATCTGCTTCGCGAGCTTCGCCGTCTTGCTCGTCCCCTTGGCGCTGACTGTGAACGACTCGATCTTGTGTTCCGGCAGAGCCATGTCGAGTTCCTGCAGTAACTCGTACAGAAGTAAGTAGAGGTCGGCCATCCGAGCGGGAAGCGTCTTGGGTAACGGATAGTCAAAGACCGCCAGGATCGACTGGGCAACCTGAAATGCATGCAGGCGGGATGTTTCCGACACGACCTTCAGAGCTTTGGCCCATCGCTGCACCGATTCGATGTGCATCGCAAGATACTCGCCCACACGCTGTGCGTCATATCGCCCATCCTGAATCGTCGCAATCGCCAGGTCGACGGCAGCTGTCACCTCCGGAGCGTATACCACATACCCCGATACCAGCGACTGCACCAGTGCGAACGACTGCGGTGCGTGCATTGGAGTGCAGGGATCGAACAGCGGGTCGAGATCCTCCGCGGGAACATAGCGATGAGCGTAGAAGGAATCGCGATTCAACGGCCAGACAGTAGCAGCCGCATTCGCGCAGTCGCGAGGTTCGGGCTTCGTGTCGAGCGGTTCGACAGCGGACTTCGCCGACCGGAACTGATGGGGAATGACGGTCGGAAAATCGAAGCGAGGGTTCTTGGGATAGTCCCAGGTCGACCCTTTGATCGTCGGGGAATCGTCGCTGTAAACGTCGATGTCGTTCTTCTTCCGAAGGATGCGGTACCTCGCCACTCGCCCCGCGTCCGGACCAAGATCGGGAAATCGGCGTTCGACGGCGGCGTCGTCTACAAAAGGAGCACGACTGCGCGCCGCGGCGACCCAGAGCGGCGCGGAGCGGCCGATTGCGACCTTGCCACCCAGCGCATAACGAAGTGCATCAGCGAACTCGCTGCTCAGCTTCTTTGATCGATTGAGCCGTTTCAACGCGAGACCGCGTCCGTCCGGGGCCAACCGCAACAGGCTGAGCACGAGATCCGATTCGATCAGCGCCGATTCATCGTTGATATTGAGCAGCCGTTCCACCAGCCGCTGTGGATCGATCCAGCCGCCACGCTGGGTCATCGTTCCCAGCAGCTGCACCGGTCGTTGCGCCGCCAGTCGTTCAAAGATTGCCCGATTGCGAAGACTCAGGAATCCCACCAAACCACACGCTCCCGGTGTGTGCCGCTTGCGCACTTCCTGCTCCAGCACCGCACTCTCTTCCATGAGCGCCCAGCACTGAAGCATCGGAACGAGATCAACCTGGTTTCGGAAACCGACGAAATAGAGCCCTTCGAATCGTCGCGCAAGCTGTTTCAACCGCTTCTTGAGAGGTCCGTACGCGGCGTGATTCGGATCGGGGGCGATGCGAGTCAGCGCATCAATAATGCGTTCTCCGTCCTCGAAACGGTCAGCCGACTCCAACACAACCGATGCCAGCTCGAGCAACTCGTCGATTGATTCAATGGCGGGCAACGGTTCGGCGGCAGCAAGCCGGCGGAACTCCGTACCCAAGAAGCATGTCGGTGGTATGCGCACAGGTTGATGCCGCCCTGCATCCAAGAGATGGTCAATCGCACAGAGTTGTCGCCACGTTTTGGATTTCTGTTTTGCGTCAGCCTCCAACTGCCTGAGCGGGCCGCGATCGCGGCCGGTTGACTTCTTGCCCGTTGAAGTAGCCTTGGTACGCGCTGCAGGTTCCGATTCTGTGGCCGTTGACTGAAGCCACTGCGCGATCGCCTTGCGGGTCGACGCCGCGACATGAGGTTGAACGGCGCGGATACGAGCGATCAACTCTGCGTTGGCGGAACCGTGTTTCTGCAGAAACGTCCAGACTTCCGCCTGGATATCCGCTTTTTCATGCCTGAGTCCCGACACGGCAATCTGGCACAGTTTCTCCCGGCCCTCAGCGGTTCGATTCACCAGCTCCTGCAACCAGCGAATCGAGTCCTTAACGCGCGCCTTCTTGGAGCTGGCAAGACCTGCCTGGAGCACATCGGCAATGGCTTCGATCGGCAGTCTGGTTTCACGGTCGATCGCCCGCAGCAACTCGAAACTCCACTTGGCGACCGGATCAAGTGGCGAGTCAACGAGCCCCGCATAGTCGGCCATACGCTGTTGGAGTTCTCCGGCAGTTGGCTTAAGTCGGTCGTGCAGATCGAGGAAGAATTTGATCTGCGATTGGTTGAAGCCCATATGGGGAGTGGATAGGATGGCTTCCAACAACCTGGCCCGGTTGAGCAGTCCTTGCTTCTCCAGCTGGACGATTCCCAGGAGCCAGGCATCATCGAGATACCCGAATCGGCTCTCGTTGCGAATCACTCCCGGGACCTGAAAGACCCTCCAGAACTCATTGCCAAGAAGCGCCGGATCCTGTTCGAGTCGCGGAGCGACGCTCTTGGCCTTCAGGGCCAGTCCATCGATCATGAGCCGAATGTAGTGATCCTCATCCGGTCTGTCGCACACGCCGTCGAGGATCAGCTGACGGAGTCGGTCCCAATCAGCAGACGCGGCCGTCCGGACGCTGTGCGCCAACCACTGACTGGCCCATTTCGGTCGACGATCCGCCAGGGCCTGATAGATCAGGTCCATATCAATACGAGTCAGCCAGCCGCCCCCCTTGATCACCTCGAACGGACAACAGCAATAAGCCGCGAGTACTGCGCCAGGAAGCAGTTCGGATCTGTGGAACGAGAAGCCTCCGGAAGACGATTCCTTCCACATGTCATCGCGCTGCGCCTTCAACTGCTTTTTGTACCAGGTCGAGCAGTACTTGGAGTACTTCTGTCGTTCGGATTCCGGCATGCCTTGAAAGAAGGCCAGGACTTGTTTCTCCGACTTCGGCTTCTGAAGAATCGTTTCGAGTGTCGACAGATCCGCGGCCATGGGAAGAATACCTCTGCTTAGTCAGGAATAGAGCAGGTTACATCATTTCGTCGAAGCAAGGACGAGCGGCTCACTGATTCCGATCGTGTTTGACATGGAATTGGAAGTAAGCGGCGAGTACGTGTTTGCAGGGCCCGCGTCGCATGCCGTGTTTCCCATACCAGGGGCACGTGCATTTGAATGTGTCACCGGTCAGCTGAACCGTGTGTGTCACATCACGGGATCGAACGGCGAAGACCGTCAGATCGCTCGAGGTCTTGTCCGCCAGCAGCTGAACGCCCCCGGCATCCACCAGCTTTCTGGCGTCTTTCAGACGCGGCTGGAGCCGACTTACGAACTGCATGTCGTAGGGAAGTTGCCGGTGGAAGTACTGGCCAGCCTGGAGATCGAATCCAACCTGGCCGAGTGTGCTGAGGTATTCGAGCCCTTGCTGCAGCTGCAATTCCGAAAGGCCGGTGCTTTGACGGTGAGTGATCTCGGAAAGATCGAGGACCGACTGCCAATGCAGGGCTGAGGTGACCGGTCTGAGGACTGCGGCGGCGGGCTTGACCGACATGTCGAACAACCCCTGCCCTTCTCCCGAAAACCCGCGCCAGACGTCGTGCGTCATAATCATGCCGAAGCGGAGGTCACCAAAGTCAGCCACCCAGCCGCTGGCATCGACACTGGGATGTCCGAAAATGGTCAAAGATCGGGCTTGAGTGATGTTGTTTTCCAGGATGCGCAGCCGATTCAATCCGCCCACCGCAACAGCTCCCGCCGCTTCGCGCTGACTGATGCGCAGAGACGGCCCGGAACGCACAATCCACCAGCGGGCACGATTATCCACGCTCCGCGGCAGCGACTTGAGGAATCGCTGAGCCGTGACGGCATCGACCTGGTGGACCGGTTCGAGCGCCTTCCCGTAGGTCGTGACGGCCGCGAAGCTCTTCAGCCATCGGATCGGGAGTCGGACTCGTTTCTCGACGATACTCTCCTGCTGCTTCGCCAGTACCAGTTCGTCGGCGCCCAGGGAGAGTTTCAAGTCATCGGAGCGCCCAACCCGCCCGAGCGCGGCGAGCATGGGGGGATTGAAATCCACATTGGTGGTGCCTCGCCCCTTCGTCTCACCGGCCAGCGCGGGAGGGGGGAGGTCGAGACGTGCGTAGACACTGCAGCAACCCGAAAACACCTCGAACCGGATGAAGTCACCATGCGAGGTGACCACGGGATCGAGAATCAGCGGGTCGATCTGTTGGAAGAAACGCGTCCGTACCAGTGCGGAGAGGTCTTGGAGGAGCCGGGCCGTTAAGAAGGGATGAACCAGCCGTCCTTCAAAGTAATGCGGATTCGTGTCTTCATTCGTACAGGTAGCCAGCGCCAGATTGGGCGATGTGCGACCCGGCTCGATCGCCGACGCGCGGGGATAAACGTAACGGTAGTCAACCGCCAGCGAAGTCATCGGATTCCCACCGGATGAGGAGTGATGAGGAAATCAGCTCGCCACGATCGGTGGCGGCGGCCGTTGACCGAGTCCGGCAGGCCTCCAGGGCGTCGAAACAACCGTCTTCGTCCAGTGCCTGGGCCGGGCTCCAATGCCCCGCCACCTCAGAGCGTTCATCCTAAACAAGATCCGCCTCAGACCAAAGTCATCTCCCGGCCGATTGCTCCTTTCTCGCCGTCCCATCCCCTCCCGGGACCGCAAACCAAGCCCTCTCCGCTCTCCCTCTTCATAGGCATCTATGACCGGTTTGTCGAGGAGATAGAATAGTTGGTCAGCCGGGAATAGCCGGTTTCCTATTCCTGCGGAATGTCCAACGAAGTGCGAAGAAACCAATCGACGGCGACTTACATCAGAGACTCTTACTGGATCGACTTGCGCCATGAACATGACACGTCTGGCAACACTCGGTTTCTTGCTCGGTGCTTGCTCCCTGGTCACAGTCTTTGCGGACGAGGACGGCGACAAGCCGAACGCGTCACGGACGCGGCGGATCCTTTACAACCTGGACGGCGATTCGTGCATGTGGACGAAAAAGAACGCCACAGCGCCAATGGAAATCACTCCCGAGGACTTGAAGACGGTCGTCGACGAGATTGCCGCTCCGGGCAGCCAGGTCGACACTCTGCTCGTCTGCATCAATGCCCAGTGCATGTACTACCCGACCAAGATCGGAGATCGGCGAGGCACGCTCGCCACTCCCGCAGAACGTGCCCAGTGGCCAGTCCATGAACAGCAGCGATTCCGCAACGTGGAAGCGATGTTCGCGGCGGGCACAGATCCCTATGCCGTGTTGCTGGCCGAAGCGCGACGGCACGCTCTGGAGTCACTGCTCACATACCGCATGAACGACATTCATGGCGAGGACTTTCTGGCCCACACGTTCTGGCTGCAGCATCCGGAGTGCCGGCTGGCAAAACCCTATGAAACGTGGGCTGTTCGACGAGCCGGACTCGATTTCGCCCACGACGCCGTCTGTGACTACACTTTTCGGCTGATTGAAGAAGCTGTGCAGCGCTATGATTGCGACGGCATCGAGCTGGACTTCAACCGTGCTCCCGCGTTCTTTCAGAGCGGAAGCGAGGCCGAGAGGATCGAGGTGATGAACAAGCTGATTCGTCGCGTTCGGCAGATGCTCGACGAGGAAGGCCGAAAACGCGGTCGGCATCTGGTGCTCGCCGCGCGCGTGCTCCCCGATTACCAGGAGTGCCGGACCACCGGCCTGGATCCGGTCGCTTGGGCAAGAGAAGGTTGGATTGACTTCCTTACCGTTTCGCCGTATTCGGGCACGCAATACGATCTGCCCATCGGGGCGTGGAAAAAGCAGATCACGACCGTGCCAGTCTACGGCTGTGCCGATTCGGCAGGTTCGGCCGAAAACTACCGGCTCGCCGCCGAACACTTCTGGAAGGATGGAGCGGACGGGATCTATCTGTTCAACTTCTTCTGTCCACGCGAACAGTTTGTTGAGCCCCCCTTTGAAGTACTGAAGGACTTGGGCGATCGGCAGTAGTTCCAGGCAGATCAATGAAGTGCAGGGTAAGTGCGTGTACGCTGCGCAATGGTTCGACAGGCGATGAGCAGGCGGACATCGTTCCACGGAGCATGAGATGCAGTCTAATGCCGTGAGGCCGATGCTCCCAAGGGGCTTACCTGGGGACATGAAAGGCCAGGAGAGATTGTCCTGGTCGCAGTTATGGGATTTGTTCCTCACGCTCAGACGAGGTTCCGGCGACCATCCATTTCTTCACCGCTTCGCGGTAAAGACGTGAGCCACGTTCACAGACTCGGCGCTCGGATGCAGCAGATTCCGCCACGATCACTCGGGCCATTTGCCCCGACCTTTCATCTTCCCAAAGCTTACCTGCGTGATACCACGGCGCGCTCTTGTCCGTGGGTGCCAGTGGCGCAGCTGGTTGGCCCTTGCCAATGCCGCACTGGCGAAGCCAGTGGCACCCGAATTGAGAGTGTTGACAAAACACTAAGGGTACTTGACGAAGAAGTACAGCACGAGCGCCATGACGAGCGCCCACCACCAGATCGGAGATCGCAGGCCTCGCATGGCCGCTCGTTGCTCCGGCGGCAAGAAGAGGCTCTCTTTGGTCCACACCAATCCATCCAGTTCGGTGGCGGGTTTGGGTGTCGTCAGTAGACTCACAACGGCGCACAAAGCCATGCAGCTCCAGAACACCACGCCCGTGCGATTCATGAACGGCATGGTGGGAAAGGACCACTGGAGCACGAGTGAGAAGGGAATACTCACCAGGCCGGCCGCCAGAGCACCTGCCTGGGTGGTGCGTTTCCACAGAATGCCCAGCAGGAACATGGTGGCGATTCCCGGCGTGAAATAGCCGTACGCGTTCAGTAGATAGATGAATATGGGCTCGTCCTTGTGTTTGGTCAGAGTCTGCGCCCAGACGATCCCCAGAAGAATAATGACGACGCCCGCCCAGCGACCGAACCGAATGGCTTGCACATCAGTCGCTTCGTCCTGCGACTCACTCTCCCCTGCACTCTTCTCCATATGCCCGGCCTTCAGCCGCTTCAGAGGAAGATAGAAGTCAATGGTGGCGATCGTTGTGCACGAGTTGACTGCGCCGGAAATGTGTGACATGACTGCTGCCACGAGGCCAGCCAGTACCAGTCCAGCCAGGCCGGTCGGCAACAACGTAGTGACCAGCTTGGGGAACACCAGGTCTGGTCTTTCCAGCGAGGGAAACAGCTTCGGCGCTGCCAGGCCGGGGATAATGATGATGAGCGGCATGAGGAATGTCAGGTACTGGGCCATGATGATGCCTCGGCGCGCGTGGGATTCATCGCGTGCAGCTAACGCCCGCTGCACAATGAACTGATTCGTGGCATTGTAGAAAATGCTGATACAGAGTACGCCTCCAAGATACATGGTCCACGGGAAATCTGGGTCGGACGCAGGTAGCAGCAGATGCCACTCGCTTGAACTTGCCATCAGCGCCGGCACCCCGCCGGTGGCATGCAGAGTCGCCAGGAGCAAGGCCACACCGCCCACCAGCAACACGCCCAACTGGAACATCTCGGTCCATACCACAGCGCGCAGTCCACCGGTGATCGTGTAGATCCCTGTCCCCACCGCCAGGATCACGACACTCGCCATCACCGGGATCCCCATCAGCTCGTGAATCACCAGGGCGCCGAGGTACAGGACCGCGCTGATCTCGACAAACGTATAGGTCAAAACGATGAGGACTGCGAACATGCACCGCGAAGCGCCACCGTAGCGTCGGGCGAGGAACTCGGGCATCGTATAGAACCCGTTTCGCAAATAGAATGGCAGAAATATCCAGAGCAGCGCGTTGAATCCAACCAGAACAGATCCCCAGCAGATATGGACGGCGACAAAACCTCGTGCATACGCGGTCCCCATGATTCCCACGAAGTGGTGGCTGCTGATGTTGGCTGCGACTATGCTCGCTCCAATCATCCACCAGGGAAGCCGATCGCCCGCCAGGAAATAGTCCCGCTTCGTCCGCCGGCCCCGCCGCGACGCCAGCACCCCGAGTATGAACACGGCCAGGATGTATCCGCCAAAGATCGCCGCATCCAGGCGGGTGAGATGAATGTTCATCCGTCCTCCATCGCTGCCCGCATCGCCCGCAGATTCTCAACGGGCGTGTTTTCGTTGATATAGTCGCTCGTGCCCAGGATGAACCGGCCGTGGTTCGATACGACTCGCGCCATCTCTCGTACGCGCTGACGCACCTCGTCAGGACGCGCCTTGCGAAGAAATTCGATCTGGTCCAGACCTCCCATCAGCGCAATCCCGTCCATCGTCTCTAACGCGGTTTCCAGCTTCGTGTCGCCAAACGGCGGGGGCGTCAGCGACTCGTAGACATCCATGCCGATGCCGCGCAGTACGGGAAGCAGCAACGCCGCTCGTCCGCAGTTGTGATAAATGGCACGCCCCCCCATCTGGTGCAGTTCGCACATCAGCTGCGTCTCATAGGGGAGGATATAGGAACGGAAATAGTCAGGACCGGCACACGTTCCGTTGGCCTCGTTTCCGCCAACGCTAATGAAGTCCGTGCCCGCTTCGATGAACTGCCGGAGCTTCTGCAGATTCCGCCGCAGAAAATACGTGATCAGCGCCCGATAGAAGCCCTCGTCGTCGAGCGGGTCGAGCAGGATCGCGCTGCCACGCACCAGAAACGCCACTTCGTTAAACGCCCCTTGTGCCCATGGAGCGGTGATCCCCAGGTCGCCGACCAGTTGTCTCGCTCGGACGATGTCGGACGTGTCGATGCGCGGCACCGGTGGCTGATAGCGCTGACAGAGGTCCAGGTCCGCCGGCGACTTGATGGGCGGTTCGACCAGAAAATAACTCCACTCATACTCATACAGCCGGCCAGATCGAATGACGCGTCGCAGGGAGCCACCAGGTGTGCGGATCGTCAACGTGGACTGCGTCCAGTCGGGGCCGTTCTCTTCAACCACCTCGGGTTCCCAATCCGGACCTTGCATCGCGAAGTCGTCATACTCCGGAGTACAATTACGGTGGATCAGGTCGAAGTCGAATTCGCGATAGACAGCGACGGTCTGCGCCACAACGTCAATGTCATTGCTCTGCCGGAATTCCTTGACGAAGTTCGTGTGCAGAAACGGTGACAGTGGCGGCCGGTCCACGCTCTGTCCGTCGATCGTTCGCAACAAACGCTCGCGCCCGCTCATATCGTCAAGTCCTTTGCTCGTGTGCGACAGAATCCCCTATGGTGATAACTGTGTTGTGGGAGCACCGCAAGGTGCGATCGCGAAAACGGCAGGGATCGGACCGGTCCGAACGACCACCGTAGCCATGCTCGCGCAGAGCCGTAGCCATGCTCACGCAGAGCCGTAGCCATGCTCGCGCAGCGCCGTAGCCATGCTCGCGCAGAGCATGGG
>JBGSHS010000281.1:0-31015 GCA_041752115.1 Pirellulaceae bacterium
GCAGTTCGGTGTCACACGCGTCACTCTTCGGTTCTGGTTCGGACACGCTCAGCAGACGGCGGATCAGCGGCAGCTTCTCTTCGCGCTGATTCGGCGCCCAGAAGCCATAGTGACGGATGTGCCGCATGCCACGCGGCAGCAGGTGCAGCAGAAAGCGATCGATCAGCTCCAGGGCGGGAATACGCTGGGTCTTGACGTGGCCATGCTCATAATAGTCCTTGTATGAGAAGAGCACCTGGTCGTCCTCGAGCCCCAATAGGCGGTCGTTACGCAGGGCCACGCCATTGGCATAGGCGGCCAGATAACCGAGCGTCCGTCGGGCGGCTTCCTCCGGCGTCTGCTCGGCATGCCCCAACTCCACCGGCTCGGCATGCAAGTTCCAGTAACAGGTCCGCAGGTCGTGCATCCACTGCGTGAATCGCTCCGGTACCAGCAGATATCCCTGCCGATCGAGCATCAGCATACGCCGCCGACCCCCACGAGCTTTGCTCGTGTGGTGAAGCAGATGGTGAGCTACTGCACTGCCGCCTCACCACTCTCAAACCCCCACGAGCTCCGCTCGTGCGGTGAAGCAGATGGTGAGCTACTGCACTGCCGCTTCACCACTCTCAAACCCCCACGAGCTCCGCTCGTGCGGTGAAGCAGATGGTCAGCTACCGCGAGCGTGCGCGCTGCCTACCTGTGGATCGCTGACCGCCAAGGGCACGCGGTGGCTCGGCTGCCGGTCCTGCTAAGTCATCACGCGGCGTTGCGAGCCGAGCCGGACACGGCACCGCTGGAGAAGGCGTTTTGCCATCAGTACAACCTCGCGCATCTGCTGCGCCCCGGACGCGTCGGGAGCAGGGGGGTCTACGTCGATACGTTCGGCGAGTACTCGGTGCCGGCGGTCAGGAATCGTGTGGCGGCGAGGTAGCTCACCATCTGATGCACCCACGAGCGGAGCTCGCGGGGGTTGGGGAGACGACCGCAGCATCACGCAGGCCGGGGACGTGACGCCCGAGCTGATCGAGCGTTTTCAGCGGCACCTGTTCTACTACCGCCAGCATAGCGGTCAGCCGCTCTCCCTCTCCAGTCAGTCGCACTGGCTCAGCAGCCGCGCTGGCGGTGACGCCGAGTCGTAACCTCACGCCCTGCCGCTTCGTCCTTGCTCCTGCCTACGCCGCCGGGAAAATCCCGCTTCCCGGCGGCGATTTCTCTTCACACCTTCTCGCCCAATCGGTACAATCACCCGCAGATCTTTGACATGTAACAAACTACGCGCGCGGGCGCGCGAAACGGCCCCGAAGGGCCGAGTTACCAAGTCCGTGCGCGAAAACCCCGAGAAACACCAGGCGCCGCCGCTACCAGTGACATGCGTGTGTCAGTCACTAGCAATGGCATCGAATCTACCACAGCCAGCTGGGGAGGTTCTGTAGTAGGGATCCGATTGGGTATGAGGACGGAACTAACGTACTTGCGTATGTCTGTGACAACCCTAACCACCGCGTTGATGCATCAGGTTTGTGGCACGGAGGAGATCACGAAGAATTGACAATGATGGCATATTCCCGGTCGGCCGTGTGGCGTGATTGGAACGAGAACTGCAAATGGGTCGTCTTGAAGATCCTACAAGCCACAAATGTTGCCGAGGATGACGGCAGCATCATATCATATCCCAATGCTCCGGGAAGGCAGAACGAACGCCATTTCTGCGCAAGCGAAGGGCAGTTACCGTCTGATGCAATTGCCGCGTACCTCGCGCATCTGCGACAAGAACTTGATTCATTCAGCACCGAACTTAACTCCTGGTCTTTTTCCATGGGGACGGGAGACCATAACTGCCGCATGGCCCTGCATGCGCTCGGCCATCTCTCGCACAGTTGGCAAGATTTCTATGCACACGCCGTGAATCGTCAAGGACCATTGCTGCCAGTCTGGGGCACGGGGGCATCGATCGGCAATGCGGCGGAACCCGGCACTGGCGTGAGGCCACCTATCTATACCTTCCCCAGCGGTGGAGAGCATGGTTTTTGGAGTGAGCCAGCCGACAGAGATGGTGAAGACGGTGGAGCGTTGCGGCGTCGGGACGCGGTCAACTTCGTCGCACGTCAATATGCAACACTGTTGCCGAGTTGGTATCAGAAGTGCCGCTGTTTTTGCGCTGTGTGGTGGCGAGGTTGACGGCTTTCTAATGCCGCCTCGGATGTGGCTCCCTTGGTCAATAAGCCTGTCAATCAATATGTAGGATGGGGGCTGCAAGACGTGCCGTGGTGTAACGCTCGATCTGTTCGTCAATACACTCGGGACTCTGATCCATGAGACTTCTGTCGATTTTCAGCAAGGTGTTCCTATTGGGCTTGGCGGTGAGTTTGGTTTGTGCGGTCACGCTCAACGGATTGCTTGGGGGACGGACTGCCGGTTTCATCCCCTTCGTTACGCTCTTCGCGGTTGTGGTCAGTTGCTTGGCCATGTCTGTGACAATGTTTGGCAAGTATCCGCTGTGGCAAGTTGTGATTGTTCTGGCAATTGGGATCGTCATGGTGTGCTTTCAACCGGCGCGAGGTGCAGTACAGGATACGACCATTTGCACGTTGGTGTTATTTGCCACGACATCCCTTCCCTTCTTGGCGATTCGGGTGTACGGATTGGCCTTTGTAAACATGGGTCTTTCTCGTGGCGAAAAGGAGAAAGCATCAACACGCGGGAACATCCGACGGGCTACCTCACCATTGCTTGACCGACAGGCTTCCAAAGTGCATTGGCGTCTATATGATCTGCTCTCGTCAATGGCCGCCGTTGCCGTGCTGCTTGGGTCAATGCGATTGCTGTTCTCATGCGTTCCTGCTCGAACGATAGCTCAAGAGTTGGTCAATTCCGACTTCAGAGCATTGATCCTATTTGTTGGTCTTGCTTCTCCGCTGGCCATAATTGAAGCGATGAGCACGAGTGTGAGGGCATCACGGGCAGCGAGATTCGGCCTTCTCGTCGTGCTATTCGTCGGCATTGGCGTATTTCGTGCACCCAGAACTGAGTGGACTATAGTCGCGGTGCTGGTCGGAATTCCCAGCCTCTGCTTCATCATTCTGAGCCACATGCTACGTGATCAGGGCTTCCGTCTCGACCATTCAACCATTCGACCATCCAGGGATCAACGGTGAATCGGCATCCGACGAAGCAGGGAAGCAATGAGAGGTGTCGGGGGCTGAGCGGGCCTGAGTCGGCGGGAACACTGCTGTTTCAGAGGGGTGCGGGGCGCGGTAGAATCGGCAGTCGATGAGCGGTATGAAACCGTCCCGAGAAACGACCGAATGCTGACACAATAGGTGCCCTGGTCGAGGAATCGTGAAAGTGGCGGGAGCCAGGGAGAGCGGATCGATTGAGTTGAGGGCGCACGGTGCGCTCTGTAAACCGAACGAATGTGGACAACGCATGTTCTTTCCACCGGAAAACGACCGGCAGGGACGGTGGTATGGTGATACCGAAGAGAAGCGCAATCGTCGACCAGTTGGCCGTTTTCGCAGTGCTACTCAGCGCGGGTGCAATACTCGTCTCGGCGTTGGGCGAAGCGGAAACGCCGTTTCTCGTCCAGAGCCGCGGCGGAATCCTACTTCTTCTTTTTGGGACGATTGCATGTATTCCCGTGGCATTCTGGCTTCCTCGTGTCCAAACCGGGCTGCTTGGCCGGGTGGCTGGGTGGCACGTTCCCAAAGAATAGGGTCTCTGCGGGTGCACCCGATGGACATTGAGAGGGCGGACTGACACGGCAGGCGCTGCGGGTGGGAGCGGCGAGACTCTATCTATGTGATTTATAGAGGCCGCGCCGGGAGTGCCAGGCAGCGGTCAGTCGCTTGCGGCTGGTGGATGTGATCGCGAAGAACGAGCGCGGCAGTACGACGCGTGAGAAGACGGGCAGTGTGCGACAACTGCGGTGACAGACGCGCGTCACTCGCAAGAGCAGAACACGTACGACGTGCGAACCGGCAGCGCGGCGGACGGGTGGCCGCTGCGAAATCGGCCCGGTTTTCTCGCACGTGAGCCACGGCGGACACGCTCCTGTCACAAGTAGCTGGAAGTCAGCAGCGCGGCGAGCTGCCTGCGGATCTCCACGCTCCGGTCGCGGGCCGCGGGCGACACGTCGCTACGCGCTACAGTGGCCTCGATTGTCGGGAGCGTGCTGCCGCGACATGATTGACGGGACAGTTTGTCTCTCACGGAGACACGGAGACACGGAGGGTGAGGTTGGGAGGAAATGGGCGAGACGTGCAAGGAAATCTCTGGCCACTCTGACTCTTCTCCGTGAGCTCCGTGGCTCCGTGAGGTCCATCCGAGTTGCGACTCACTGGGGCACTACGGTGGCCGTCGGTCCACCCATTCAACCCATTCAGGGATGAACATTGAATCGGCATCTGACGAAGCAGGGAAATAGTGAGCGGCATCGGGGGCTGAGCGGGCCTGCAGCGACGGCCACGACCTCGGGGCCCGGGATCGGTATACTGCCTGCTGCAGGGGATGGTCCCGAGGAGCAGGCCACAGGATACGGAGAGGAATTGCCATGGACTCGGACACCGGAGACGAGCTCGTCCCACAGGACAGCGATTACGACGGCGCCTGGAAAGAGGCGTTGCGGCTGCATTTGACCGACTTCCTGGCCAGCTTCTTCCCGGCCGTGCACGAGGCGATTGACTGGAGTGCTCCGCTGGAGTGGTGCGACAAGGAACTGAGTCAGATTCTTGGACAGGCGGGCAGTCGGAACAAGCGGGTGGATGTGCTGGCGAAAGTGTCTCTGCGTTCCGGCCAGGCCCAGTGGATTCTCCTGCATCTCGAAATCCAATCGGCGTCGGAGCCGGAGTTCGCGCGGCGGATCGCGCGCTATAACAGCGGCTTGTTCTGGACCTTCGACCAGCGGGTCGTGACGGTGGTGGTGCTGGCCGACTTGACCAGCACGTGGCGTCCTCGAGAAGATCGGTTTGAGCTGGCCGACTTTGAAAGCCGCCTGCGATTTCCGATCTGCAAGCTGGTCGACAAATTGGACCGGGAGTGGGTGGCAGATCACTCACTGCCGGTGGAGGTGGCGCGGGCCCAGGTCGCGGCGTTACGGACGGCCGGTGATCCGGAGGGCCGTTTCCGCGCCAAGTGGCAACTGGTACGCAATCTGTACGGGGCGGGGTATAATGCAGAGCAGGTGCGGGAGCTGTTTCGCCTGATCGACTGGATGATGCACCTGCGAGCCGACTGGGAGCAGCGGTTTCGTGCGGAGTTGGCGCAATTCGAGGAGCAAACACAGATGCCATACATCACGTCGGTAGAGCGCCTGGCCAAGGCTGAAGGTAAGGCTGAAGGTGGCGTAAGTATTCTATTGAACATACTGAGACGTGTCTGCGGCCCGCTGCCGGAAGAGGTTGAGACGCGAGTTCGCCGCTTGGCGTATCCGGAGATCGAGGCGTTGAGCGAAGCCTTGCTTACTTTTCGCACGCTCGACGATCTGCGGACGTGGCTGGACGCCAACCCTCCAAAGTCAACCGATCAGTGAACCTATCTCGCTGAGCGAGGCCGCCGTTGCGGCGGAGTGGCGCCGGCTTCGCCAGTGCTGAAGCTGCCCAGGCGTCGCTCCCGGGCGTGCAGAGAGATAGCTCCCACGGTTGAAAGGTCAGCCACGGACACGAGAACGATATCCCAGCCCCTAATCTACCCGACGAAGTGATTCTTGGCTGTCGGGCATTTGTGGAGCGACGTCGCAGGAGGTGGCACGTCGGCTGAACCACAGGTAACACGCAAGCCCTCCTTGACCAGCTGATGATGGAGTCCTTGCACGACAAGCATCAGCACAGGCGAAGCGAACGCCGCACCTGGACGGCAGGTCAAAGGGAATTGCCCCATCCTGGAAACGGCCTCCGCTGATGTGCGTGACGCCAAGCGGCGATTCGCTACAGCACTGGCAGAGCCAGTGCCACCCGGCCATTGCCGCAACCAAGTGCGTTCACTTGGTCCGATTGTCATCATCAATGTGTATGTCCAAACGCAATCGCGCCAGTACGATAGCTTGATCCGTGCTTCCATAGGCGTCGTCGTTGCCCGTGTGACCAACCGCTAGGATGGTGCCGTCTGCAAGCTGGATTGCATGGGGGTAGTAACCGGTGCCGGGGCAATCCAGCTTGGTCCACGTTTGTCCTCGATCGGCCGTCCAGGAAAGGGCGGTGGGAGCAATGTGCAGCATGATTCCCTCGCCGGTGCGCAAGAGCTCGGGGTGACCGTCGTGGGGAAACGGCGTGGAGGTAATCGGTCCGGGAGTCCAAGCAAGGCCCTGCCGGGTGAGAAGCGACTGCCGCCGGTCCTGCGTGACCGCCTTGCCCGAGCTGTCGTAGCGGATACAGCGAAAGACACCCAGCAAATCTCCGTTATCGAGCTCCGCCACGTCCCATTCCTCGCAGGCGAAATCCTCTTCACCAGTGACATACTGCGGGCCCGTCCACGATCTCCCGCTCGCATCGTTGCTGATCCACAGACAATGGTGCGTCTTGGGAAGTTGGGCCATCCATTGCCAGTTGGTGGGGTCGAAGGGTGCTCCTCCCCCGGTCACCATCAGCCGTCCGTCACTCAGCCGGCGGATGCGAGTGGGGAACGTCTGCAAGTGCGGATCGGACGAAAGGTATTCCGGAGGCCCCCAGCTCTTGGCACTGTCGGTGGAACGTTGCAGAAAACCAGTCGGACGCACGTCACAGTACGTCAACGACTGCCCCCAGCCAAGCCGCACGAGTGTACCGTCTGCCAACGCAATCACGCTCCCCGGTATGTAGCCGTTCATCGCCGAGCTGAATGGATCTGAGCTGTAGCGAGTCCATGTTTCACCTCCATCGGTCGACCGCAAGGAGATGTTTTCCTGAATCAGTCCCGTCATGTCATAGGCTGGAACCTCTTGCTGTGCCGTCGGCAGGCGTTTGAGGATCTCTGGGGTCGCGCGCTGCCGCCAGCCGTTCAAAGGGCCGGTGATCTGAGTGAAGCCGATCATCAGGCTCGAGTCGGCCAACGTCCAGATTCCGGTCCAGCAGGTGTAGCCGGGCGTTTGAGGGGAATGGAAGATTACCCGTTGACTGTGTTCACGCACGGTCACACGCGTCTGGCCGTCGGTTCGCATGATCGGTATCAGCAGCACGCTTATCAGGACCATGGCGGCCCGGGAGCACCGGATCCCAGCAGACATAAAGATAGCCTCCGCAATGAATGACAAGTGAGAGTCGTTGTGCTCCCACTCGTGTTCAACCGATGGCGGCAAGCGAAACACAAGATCATTCGATCGTATCGTCTGTGCGAGTTCAAGGAAAGCAGGGCCGCATTGGCCCCTGCGGCCGAGGGTTCCATCGGCTGGTTCAGGCCGATTGGGGCGGCTCACTGTTCGGTCAAGAGCGTCCAACGACATGAGTCTCTCCGAAATCACGTCTTGTCATCAAGAACTGGTGTTGGGGATAGGCCGTTTGATCGAGTACGATCATGAGGGATGATGGCAGCACTACGCTCATGGAGGAGGACGAGCTATGCTGAGAGTCGGCACTCTGTTGTTCCTGGCGATCGGGAGCGTAACGCTGTACCATGAGGCCTACAGCCTGCAGATGGCGCTTGCGCAGAGACGGCAAGAGCAGGAGTCGGTGAAGGAGATCTCGACAGCTGGCGGTGAAGTAATCCTGGTTTCCTATTCTCTGCTCGATGGGCTCTGGATCGCCCTGCTGGGCGACGATCCTTATATGCGGATCGGAGTGGTCATTTTCCAGGAAACCCGCTTGACGGACGACGGTATGCAACGTCTGGCTCAACAGTATTTGCAGCGCTGCGAAGAGCTGAGTTCCGTGTCGATCTGTCGCGAAAATCATCTCACGGGAAAGGGGTTAAGTCACTTAAGTCGAATACCTCAGCTCCAGGAGGTGCGAGTATGCGAAGTCCCGCTTGGTGACGCTGACTTGCAGGAGTTGCGGGACCTCAAACAAGTCCGTATGCTCACATTGAAGAGGACCAACGTGACAACCGCTGGCGCAAAGCAGCTACAGAAGGCATTGCCGAATTGTCTGATTCTTCTGGAGTGAACGGGTTCGCGCTGGAAGCCCACGCCCACCCGATCTTTTTGTCACGGCATCTTTTTGTCTTCTCCTGTCTGGGGGAGCCCGCCGGGAATCCAGATGCGCACATTACGCCAGCAACCGGGCCGGCGGCGTGCGACGAACTGCCGAGTCCCATTGTCGTCGCCAGGGCGCTGGATTCTATTACTGGCAGCAGTGTCAGTGTTCATAAGTGCGGTAGGGTGGCCGGATGTATGGCAGCGATCTGAGATCGCGTCGGAGGTTGTGCAGTGCGGGAAATGGAACATTACAAGGCAAGCAAGACCTGGACGATCAGGCGCCGAGTCGTAGGACTCATCAAATCGCTGCTGCTGGCCAGCGCACTGGCTGAGCTGTCTCTGTCATCTGGTCTGACGCAGGAGATGTCGGTTCCGAACGCCGGCTTCGAGGACCTGGATGACGCCACTGGATTTGCCAAGGACTGGATACGCGGATTTGGTCCGGGTACTCAGGCGACTGCCGAAGTCGATTCCACGTGTGTACACACTGGACAAGGCAGCTTGCGGATCACGGACGCCACTCCGACCGAAGCCTACAAGTACGCGTTGGTCAACACCTCCTGGCTTGATGTGCAGCCGCGCACGACGTACGAGCTGTGCTGTTGGGCACGCGGTCGGCAGGTCGGCAAGGCGTTTATCGGCATGGGCTTTGACGGGGCAGGGGAGCACCGTCAGGGACTGCCGATCGGCGATTTCGACTGGCGCGAAGTGAGGTTTCGAGTTACCGTTCCGGACGGGTGTCACCAAGCGATGGTCCGGTTCATCACCGACGGTGTGACCGACGGGCTTTGGATTGATGACGTGACATGCGGGGTCGCGTCGGTGCAGTTGGGGAACATTCGGGAAGTTCGTTATCCGCGCACGTACGAGAGTTGGTATCCGCGGACTCCCGGTCACGTACCTGCTCAACTCGTAGTGGTCGATCTGCAGCGAGCCGATCACGATACGCGTGCCATGCTCACCGCGCTGCAGGGGATAGTGAATCGCCACGAACCCCGCCTCTATCTGCTCAATCCGACCGATCCGGCCGGCTACGACGAGTTGTGGCTCTCGGAGATGCGCCGCTGCGGCTACACCAGTTCCGATGAAATCCGACTCGATCCGGCCGCGGCGGTCGACCGCTATCGCAGTGAGATCTCGGGCCTCATCGTCTGGGACCCGGACCTCTCGGCATCCGCCAACGCCGCCTGGATGCTGGCCGGTATCAAGGACGCCTTACCGACGTCACCTGCCGGGATCAATCGGTTTGGTTTGCCCTTGGTCGAAGACTTGCGTGGACGCTGGAAGAGCAACGTGGAAGCGTATCGCGAGATGCTGGAGCGGTACTTCGACCAGATGTGCCCGCATCTGGTGGCATGGGAGTATCCCTTTTCCAATGCCCTGCAAAGTCGCGATGTGATGGTGCAGCAGCGCGTGTTTCAATTCTGGGTAACGGCCTATACGGACAACGAGCCGGGGAGTGATCCGCCGGCGGAGATGGCGCTGGTGGAAGAGCTCCTGGCCAGAACGCCGGGCAACGTGCCGGTGATGGGTTGGCCAATGTACGGTGACAAGGGGGTGGAGGAGTATACAGCGGTGCGTCTGCTGTCGGAGTACGGCAAGTGGGTCCCGGGGACGGAGTTCACTTCCAACGGCACGGTGCACAGTGCCATTCGGCCACCGGCAGCCGTCTTCCAACAAGCGGATGCGAAGGCCGATCATGCGTCCCTGCCGCTGCGCACCGACAAGCTCTACATCACGACCAATATTCTGGACAGCGGTGATGCCCACTGGTATTGGCAGTTCTACCAGCGTCGGCTCTGGGACGATCCGCTCCGCGGATCCACGCCGACCGGTTACGGCATGAACGTGACGTTGGTGGACGCCTTGCCTCTGGTCGCTCAGTGGTATTATCAGCATCGGGCGCCGCGTGATTCGTTCTTTGCGCTGCTCTATATGAACGCGCCGGTGTACGCCAGTCGTTTTGCGGACGAGGATCGAGAACGCATCTGGCGCGAATATGTTGCTTGGCTGGACACGTATCGAAACGAACTCGACATGGACGGGATTGAGCTCTATAGCGGGGGGAGCAGTGGACCGTCCGCTGTCACGCCTCTGCTGCAGCGATTCACACGTGGCATGCCCGGACTCCGCTACATCCTCACCGACCTGGGGCGACATAGCGACACGACCAGCGAAAATGCCGCTCAACTGCTCGACGGAGTCGCGGTGTTTCGCACGTTGACCAACTTCCGGATCTGGACCAGGCCGGAGGACCTGCGCAGGCGCACGATGGAGGACGAAAACCACTGGCTGGTCGGCGAAATCCGCTCCCACGCTCCCGCTCAACGGCCCGGTTTCATGAGCGCATTGGCCATCAGCTGGCTCTATTACCCCGCGTGGCTGGCCGATCTGCGAACTCGACTACCGGCGGACTACGAGCCGGTAAGTCCAGGCGAACTGGCCGATCTATTTCGCCGCTGGCAAGCGCCATCGCCTGACACGCCGCACGACCGCTAAGGGACCGCGGGCGATTGGGTAATACCTACATGGAATGCCGAATGACGAAATACCCAGTGGCGAATGGAAGTGACGAACTTGGAATGACGAATTTCGAGCCAACCTGCCATGGGAACGCGGCACATCACGCTTCCGGATCGACTAGGTACTGCTGGGCCTGCTTTCGTCCTTGGGTATGTCGTCATTCGTCATTCGCAGTGGTGCCGAATCGTGATCGTTGCTTCAGCGCTTGATCACTCGTTGAAGGCCGTCTGACCCTGCGTTTCCCATTCCGCAGCGGTCAGGTAGCCGCAGTCGATCGTCAGGGAAGTGCCGGTTACCCCGGCCGAGTCTTCACAGCAGAAGAAGAGAATCGACTTGGCGACGTCCAGCGGCGTGAGGGCGACACCCATGGCTACGCGACGCAGGCGGCCGGCCAGGGTCGCCTCGGGATCAGGAGTCGTGTCGAGATGCTCACGCAACATGGGCGTGTCGGTGATGCCGGGGCACACGCAGTTGCAACGGATCCCGTCAGCGGCATAGTCGAGCGCGATGGAACGCGTGAGTCCCAGCACGGCATGCTTGGAGGTTGTGTAGATGGGGGTCTTCGCCTGTCCCACGAAACTGCTGATGGAACCGACGTTGACAATATAGCCGCGTCGGTTCAGCCGCAAATGAGGCAGCGCATGTCTGGTCGCAAGAAACATCGATCGGACGTTGACGCCCATCACCAGGTCCCAGTCGTCGACCGTGCACTCGTGCAACATCTTGACCTGGACCATGCCGGCGTTGTTCACCACGATGTGCAATCCCCCGAAGACCCTCGCTGTTTCGTCGATCGACGCATGAATCTCGTCGTCACGACTCACGTCGCATGCCAGTGCCAACGCCTGGCCTCCCTGCGCGGTAATCTCGTCGGCAATGGCCTGGCACAAGTGCCGGCGTCGTCCGACCAGCGCCACGCACGCGCCTTCGGCGGCGAACAGCCGAGCCGCTGCCTCGCCGATTCCCGAACTCGCTCCGCTGATCCAGGCTACCTGACCGGCAAGTCGCGAGGTGTTCATCGTCGTGTGTCCTTCCAGGGATTGCCTTCCACAGTGCAGTTATGTTCGGCCACCACCAGACGTTCAGGAACCGGGCCTCCGTACACCCAGATCATGGCCATCGGTTCCTGGCTGCGATTCACGAAGTAGTGCACGCGCCCGCGCGGCTGCAGAGCCGTCGCACCGTCGGCCAGTACGTGCTGACGCCCCTCGACCATGCAGGTGGCTTGACCCTGCACGATGCAAATCGACTCGTCGAAATCATGCAGATGGGCCGGCAGACGACCGCCGGGGTGAAACAGACCATACCCGCCACTCATCTCGATCCCCGGCACCAGGTCACGATTGAAATAGTCGACAAACTCCGCTCCCGTCCCCGGTGCAAACCGGCGCGCCGAGCGCACACGAGTAAGGTGCTCGGCCCCTTCCTTTCCCAGGGAATCCTCCGGCATCCCCCGCCGCGCATAGTACTTGTCCACCAGCGTGCGCGATGGAGTGACCGTGGGCATGGCGACATGAAGAACCGTTTCCTGCGTGGTGGATAGGTTCACCGCCGCGTGCGGCAGCCCTCCAGGAATGACGATGTTATCGAGCGGCTTGAGCGTATAACGACGCCCTTCGACTTCGACCACCATCGTGCCGGACAACAGCGTCACGCTCTCCGCATAAGAATGCAGGTGATACTCGAGCTGAGCGCCCGGCGCAAAGGTCACCAATCCGGTCGACAGACCACGAGCTCCCTGCGCTGAACCGACCAGGCACTCAAACGTGACGCCCCGCCCGATGTCGGCCAGTACTCCCTGACCCACGGCCGTCATCACCTCCGGCCGATCCGGACGAAACGACTCGGGAGGTCGATCCGCTACCCCGCTCGTCGTGTCGCTCTCGGGAGATAAAGACGCCAACAGCTTCCGGTCGCGGCCAACCGTCGCTAACGCATTGTGCAGACTGCGTAAGAGCATACCGCTGTCAGTCCCGAGCGCCATGATCCGAAATCCCTGCCGCAGACGCTCCTGCAGGTTCTCGTTGCTCGTCGCAATCACCCCGATGTGCTTCCCCGCACCGCGCACCGCGTCCTTGATCGCCAACAGCTGCTCCGCTACGCCAGGGCCTTCCCAGTGCCCGCGATAACCGGCCGATGACGAGTAGTCCGCCGGACCTAAGAAAAAGAGCTCCACTCCTTCCACTCGCAGCATCTCGTGAATCGCCTGGCCACCGGCCACCGACTCCACCACCGGCATGATCAAGACGTGTTCGTTGGCTTCCTGTGTGTGCTCCACCAGGCATTGGCCCCAACAGGTGGCCCGCTCACCTCCAATACCACGCACACCCGCCGTCGGAAACAGCGAGTAGGAGACGATCTCTCGCAACTGGTCGGCCGATTCGATCCACGGCACCACAATGCCGTCCGCCCCGAGATCCAAAGCCCGCTTGATCAGCCCGATGCTCCGCTCCGCCACGCGCACTAACACCACCGTGTCGCTGCGGACCGCGGCCCGGATGTGCTCGACAATCTCCTTCCAGTCGAGATGCCCGTGCTCCGCATCGACCACCACCCAGTCGACCCCCAGGGCGACCGCCATCTCCGTGATGCTCGGCGACTCCAACGTCACCCAGAGCCCGAACACGGGCAGGTCGGCGGCCAGTTTCCGGCGGAGGCTACGGACAGCATCGGTCTTCATGCAGTTGCCTTGACCACTGATCTAGTTGTGATTATCATTCTGATGATCACGAGTGTAGCAACGTTCTCCGGAGGCGTCAAGTGTCTGCAGCGACTGACCCCGATCTGGCCTCAGGCAGTGGAGGTGTCGCAGCTGGAGCTGCCACGGTGCTGGACGCTGTCTGGGACCTGGTCCGCGAGCAAGGGTTGGGTTCGGGGGACCAGTTGCCGAGTATCCGGGAGATGGCGGAGCGGTTTGCCGTCAAGCCGTCGGTGGTGCGTGACGCGCTGCTCAAGGCGGAATCTCAAGGGCTGGTGCGGGTCTTGCCGCGGGCGGGCGTATTTCTGCGGACCGACGCTGGGGGCTCGCGGATGGGGAATGCGGCGGACGGGCTGTTACCCACTGCCTTACGACCAAGGCCGTTGTCGGAGGAGTACAACGTCCTGCACCTGCTCGACGCGCGGCGGCTGGTGGAAATCGAGTTGGTGGGTCGAGCGGCGATGAACCGTCGCCTGGAGGATCTGCTGCCGCTGCGTCAGGAGTTGGATGCGATGTTGCAGTGTCCGCAAGAGGGAGCGCGGGCCGACTTGGTGCGCTGCGACGTACGATTCCATCTCGAAATTGCCCGTCTGGCGGGCAATCTGGTCCTGCTGGCCATGCAGCGATCATTGCTGGAGCTGCTGGTGCCTTATCTGAATCAGATTCCCGAATCGAGAGAGCGTCGCCACCAGACCGATCGTTCGCACATTGTCATTTATGAAGCCCTTGTCGCGGGTGATGCCGACAGGGCGCGCAAGGAGATGCATGCTCACTTGAGTCTGGCCTATGACAACCTGCTGCGCGATATCCAGCAGCCGCCGTCGGCCGCCACCAGGTAACAACCACGTGTGACAACAAATGGGCATGGATGTACGCATCATAGGGTGAGCACAAGAACTGGAGGCCGATGGAATGTCAAACATTGCTATCTTTGGTGCTGGCGGCAAGATGGGTTGCCGGCTGATCGACAACCTCAGCAAGCACAATCATCGTTTGCTGCTCGTCGAGGTCAGTGATGCGGGTCTGGCCAACATCGCTCAGCGGGGCCTCGCAGCCACGCCGCAAGCGGAAGCCGTAGCGGCTGCCGACGTGGTCATCCTGGCTCTGCCGGATCGGCTCATGAGCGGCATTGCGCACGCGATTGTTCCTCAGCTTAAGTCGGGAGCGATGGTCATCACGCTCGATCCGGCTGTGGCTCATGCCGGCGGGTTGCCTGCGCGTGACGACATCTCGTATTTTGTGACGCATCCTTGTCACCCTGGTCTGTTCGAGCACTTGGAAACCAAGGAAGAGCGCGAGGACATCTTTGGCGGCGTGCACGCCCGCCAGGCGATCGTCTGCGCGCTGATGCAGGGGCCGGAATCGGACTACGCGCTGGGCGAGGGTCTGGCCAGGCAGTTCCTGGGCCCGGTCAGCCGCTCGCACCGCATCACGGTCCCACAGATGGCGATTCTGGAGCCTGCGATGGCCGAGACCTGCGGGTTGGCTCTCGTGCTTGCTCTGCGCGAGGTCATGGAGGAAGCCATCCGACGCGGCGTGCCGCGTGCGGCGGCGGAGGACTTCATGTACGGCCATCTCAAGGTCGAGCTGGAGGTCGGTTTCGGTCGTGTCGGGATTGCGATCTCCGATGGCGCCAAGCTGATCGCTCAGTACGGGCGACGGCGCCTGCTGCGCGATGACTGGCTCAAGGTGTTTGAGCCGGACAGCGTCCAGGACCAGGTGCAGACCATCCTGCGGCACGACTTGAGTTCGCTGGAAGATCACTAACAGCAAGTCGAACAACCCTTTATCTTCCAGCGTCTGGCTGCGGCTGCACAGCTTGCGGCGTTGGTCACGGAGGCACGAGAACGACAACGACACGGTTGTTGTGGATTGTGAACGGAGCATTGCGCCGACTGCTCCGTGCTCCGTGTCTCCGTGAGAAATCACTGTTCTGACCGAACAAGAGCTTATCGCGGCAGCATGACCGTCGCTGAATCACTCCGCTAGCATGTCGGGTCGCAGGGCATCCTGGAGTCACTGACCAGCCGTTTGCGGCAGCAGGAAGGTCATGGTCGCTGGAGCGACACGCAGACGATTTCCTGATTGTTGCGGACGAACATGTGGCGGTTGGCAAACGCGGGAGGGGACCACACCACCAGGCGCCCGCCGCCGCCCGCCGAGGCCATGTCGGGGTCGAGGATATGGGCCCGGTCGATTTCCTCGTAGCCAGCGGGTGTGAACTTCGCCAGAATCAGGTCCCCATGATCGTTCCAGCAGAACACCTTGTTGCCATGCGGGACCAGAAACAGTGTGCTCCACCGTTCGTGTGGCTCGTTTCCGCCGCTGGTTGGCTGCAGAGTGGTCCAGACCCGTCGGCCGTCGGCAGCGTCGAGGCAGCAGGTCTCGCCATACAAGGACACGCCGTAAACATAACCGTCGCTCAGCAGCACGGTGCTCATCGTCGTGTTGAAACCCGCCTGCTTCCAGCGGCGTTCGGGCGCCGAGCTGGCCGAGGCCTCCCAGCGGATTGTCGGCTCAGTCGCACTGCCGAACTCCAGCATGAGTGCGCCTTCGTACTGACTGCAGACCACCAAGGCGTTATCTGCAGTGGCGGGCGGAGAGATGGCCATCCCCACGTTCACGCGATGGGGCACTTCCCAAAACACCTCGCCCGACTCGGGATCTAGCCCCATCAGCGCTTCAGGATGCCAGATGACCAGCTGGCGTTTGCCGTGGAGCGTACGAATCAGTGGCGCACAGTAGCCCGGTTCTGATGCGCTGCCGCTTTTCCACCGCGTCTGGCCGGTATGCCGATCAAGGGCTACCACCGCCTGGCCTTGGCCTCCGACCATCACGATCAGCCGGTCGGCATCTACCAAGGGTGCGGCGGCAAAGCCGTACAGCGGGACTTCGGCATTGAAATCACCAACAAGGTTCTTCTGCCACACGAGTTTTCCCGTGGCAGCATCCAGGCAGAGGAGGTCCCCCATGGCGCCGAGCGTATAGACTCGGTCATCGCAGACGGTGGGTACGGCACGCGGACCGGAGCCGTAAGCGGTCTCGTAGGTGCAAGGATAGGAGTACGTCCAGGCAGATTTTCCCGTGGCTTCCTCGAGGCAGAGCACACGCTCTTGTCCGTTGCTCTTGTCGCGGTAATTCCACTGCGCCTTGAGATCCGCCGGAGCATCCACGTCGACTCCGCGATCCATTACAAACACCCGCCCACCGGCCACCGCGGGTCCGGAGAATCCCGGGCCGATCGGTGTGCGCCAGCGGACCGTGGGCCCCTCAGAGGGAAAGCGTTCGAGAATTCCCTCCTCGCGCCAGACACCGTCGCGCAGCGGTCCACCCCACTGCGGCCAATCGTCCGCGCGAATTGAACCGGTTGCGATCAAGAGTCCCAGCAAAACCAACGAAAGCCGGAGAGCAGGATGATTCATGGTTGGTCCCGATTGTCATGCCGTGAAAACTGCCCATCAACGGATTGAGCCGCATTACGCTGGCTCACGGCTCAACCATCATGGGAAGATCGTCCTCCAGTTCGACCATACCAGAGTCCACCGGTCAGTGTCCACCCAGGCTACGGTGTGGCCTTGGCCTGTGGCCCGCCTCCAGCAGGCATGTGGAAAGCGAGGGCGGAGCCTCTGTTTCTGTTCGTCATTGGGTATTTCGTCATTGCCTGTGTCATTGGGTATTTCGTCATTCGTCATTGCCTGTGTCATTTGTCATTCGCTCCGGCTGGAGGTTGGCCACGGGGCATTTGCCATTTTCCGGGGGGCGGGCATTTGTGTTGCCATGTTTCCCACCGATATACTTTGGGTTCGGGATGGGAGAAGATGAATCGTGACTCCGCCGGATGTGCCGCACTCGATTCGTTACGCGCTGGGCATGCCAGGCATCGTTACACTGACAAGGGAGCTGCTATGCATCTCGACCGACTTCTCAAAGCGATCGTCCAATTCAAGGCGAGCGACTTGCACGTGCAGACGGGCAGTCCGCCGACGTTACGAATTGACAACGATCTGACGCCGCTCGACCTGCCGGTTCTGACTGCGGCGGATCTGGTCGGCTTGGTGAACGATGTGGCTTCGGAGCGGTCGAAGCGGGAACTCGAGACGCAATTGAGCGCCGATTTCGCGTATAGCATCCCCGACGTGGGTCGGTTTCGCATCAACGTGTTCCATGAGCGCGGCAATCTTGCCCTGGTGGCTCGGCAGATCCCTCTGCAGATTCCCTCGTTCGCCGATCTGCACTTGCCCGACGTGATTGAAGACATTGCCTCTGCCGAGCGGGGATTGGTGTTGGTAACGGGAACAACCGGCAGCGGCAAGTCGACGACACTGGCTTCCATCATTGATCACTTGAATCACACGCGCCGACTGCGGATTCTGACCATCGAAGATCCGATCGAGTTTATTCACAAGTCGGACAAGAGCATGATCGCTCAACGCGAATTGGGGACCGACACTCCCGGGTTTGCCGAAGCGTTGAAGCGAGCGCTGCGGCAGGATCCTGATTTCATCCTCGTGGGAGAATTGCGGGATGAAGAGACGATGCGTACGGCGCTCCAGGCAGCCGACACTGGGCACCTGGTGTTCAGCACGATGCACACGACCAACGCGGCTCTCACGGTGCAGCGGCTGATCGCCATGTTTCCGCCGGAAGAACGGGATCTGCTCCTGCTGCAACTGGAGACAAATCTGGAAGCTGTGATCGGACAGCGATTGGCCAAGTCGCTCCAGGGAGGACGACTGCCTGTGGTGGAGATCATGCGTTCGACGCCGATTGTGCGCAAGTTGATTGGTGAGGGCGACACGTCCAGGCTCTCAATGGCCATTGCCAATCGTGAAGCGGGCATGCAGCTCTTCGACCAGCATCTGGCCGATCTGTATAACAGCGAGCAGATTTCGGGCACCGAGGCGCTGCGTCTGGCATCCAACTCCGAAGCGGTGGCGGCCGCGATGCGCGGCATCTCGCGCGGTCTGACGTCCGGTGGTCTCGTGGGCTGAGGGGCCCCGCCAGATTGGTGAGAACGGATCCGATTCGCTTGTGGGTCAGCGATGGCCGATGCTGTGCGACCGGTCACACAGCACCTGACCACCCCACAAGACATGGTTCGGCGAAAGACCGTGCGCGATTCGGCAACACCCGTATGGAATGACGAATGGCAAAGTACCCAATGACGAATACGGAGGCTCGCGACGGGCTGTGATGGGGTGATACAATAGTGCGGTGGCGGAATCCTTCGTAACCATCTGTACGAGTCGACCGAACCGCCTCAAGAGAAGTTGTTATAATGGGCAGGCGATGGAGCCATCGTCGGCGCCGGCACTCCAACTCGGCAAGGATTTCCTGCCGCCCAGTACTATTCCCTCCCATGCACCTGAGTGAGGAATCACCATGAACGTACCCACGCACTCCACCTCCGTTTCGGCTCGTGCCACACGTCGCGAGTTTCTCTCCGCGGCGGGACAGACGGTCGCCGCATCCGCGCTGATGGGACTGGCGGTACCTTATTGCCACGCGGCGGAGGACAACACCATCAAACTGGCATTGGTTGGCTGTGGGGGACGCGGGACCGGCGCGATTGTCAATGCGTTTGCGGCGACGGGTGGTCCGGTCAAGTTGTATGCGATGGCCGATCTGTTTGCCGATCGGATGAAGTCCAGTCTGGGGTCGCTGCAGCAGCAGTTTCCGGATCGAGTGGACGTACCGGCGGAGCGGCAGTTTGTTGGCTTTGATGCCTATCGGCGGGCGATTGACATTCTCGGCCCGCAGGACGTCGTGGTGCTCACCACGCACGCTGCCTTTCGACCGATGCATTTCGAGTATGCGGCTCAAAAGGGAGTGAACGTTTTTGCCGAGAAGTCGTTTGCCACCGACGGACCGGCGGTACGTCGCTGGCTGAAAGCCGCCGAAGTGTCGGAGCAGAAGAACTTGAAAGTGGGCGTCGGCTTCATGTGGCGCCACTCGGCGGCTCGCGAGCAGGTGATCTCCCGGATTCACGACGGAGCGATTGGCGACGTGCACACGCTGCGCATCTACCGCGTGCATGGACCGGTCGCCTGCCCGCCGAGGCCGGCCGACCAGCCGGACATGAACGAGCTGATGTTCCAGCTGCGCTATCCCAACAGCTTCACCTGGGTCTCCGCGGGCTTCTTCATTGACTGGCACTGCCACAACGTCGATGTGGCCTGCTGGGCCAAGGGAGCGTGGCCTGTGAAAGCTCAGGGGATGGGAGGACGCTGTTACGAACAGGCCGGCAACCAATTTGACCATTACACCGTCGAATACACTTTCGCCGACGGCGCCAAATTGTTCTGCTTCTCGCGGCATATGGCCAGTTGCTGGGAAACCTATGCCGATTACGCGCACGGATCCAAGGGGTCGGCGGTCCTCATGACGAACCTGTCCGAACCCAAGACCCGCATCTATTCCAGTCAACGGATCGATGAGGATACGCCGGTGTGGGAATACGGCGGGACCGAGCCCAATCCGTATGACGTCGAGTGGCAGTTGCTCCTGGATGCCATCCGACAGGACAAGCCGCACAACGAGGCACGTCGAGCGGGCGAGGCGGATGTGGCGGCCCTGATGGGACGGATCGCTACTCACACGGGCCAGTACGTCACCTGGGACGAAGTGATGAACTCAGAGTACCAGTTCGTGCAGGATATCGACCACATGACGTTCGACACCCCGGCTCCCATTCATGTAGAGCCGGGTGAAATCTATCCGGCACCGTTGCCGGGCATCACGAAGGAGTGTTAACGCGTCAGCCCAGTTGCCGAAGATACTTCAGGCTCTGAGCAATACTGTCGATGGGCGAGGGAGACTGGTCCTGCTCCACGTGGCACTGAGCGACTTCAGCCTCGACTGCAGCGCTCAAGACACTTGGCCAGTCGACCACTCCGTCGCCCACTTCCTGGAACGCGTCCGGGGGCACCTTCGATTCGTCGTACATCGTTGGTGTCCCCCGCAGCAAGTCCTTAAGATGGAGCTGCGCGACTCGCCCTTTCAAGCCGGCGATCGTGTGAGCGGGATCGAGCCCGCCGATCTGAGCCCAGAACACGTCCAGTTCGAACTTGACCAGCTCAGGGTCGAACTCCTTCACGAATATGTCCCAGCCGGTTTGGCCACTGGCAAGCTTCTGGAACTCGAACGAGTGGTTGTGGTAGCAGAGCTGCACGTTCCCCTGGCGGCATGTCTCGCCCGCCCGATTCGCCCGCTCAGCCAGTAGCTTGAGTTGATCCTCGGTTTCGCGAAGGCCCTTGCCGACGTACGGAATCACCAGATAACGCCAGCCGTGTTTGACGGCCGCGTCGACCGCCTGCTGCAGGGGCGGTACCCCTGCCTGGTCCGGGTTTCCTATCATCTGCCAGTCGATCATGGCCGAGGTGACTTTCAGCCCCGCGTCCTGTGTGGCAACAGCCATCTGATCCGCATCGGCGACCCCCATCAACTCGACCTGATAGTAGCCGGCATCCGCCACAGCTCTGAGCGTGTCCGGGACGCTCTTGGCCAGCTGGTTGCGGAGCGTATAGAGCTGCAGGCCGATCGTTTGGCGATAGCGGTTATCGGCCACCAACGCCTGCAGTGGTTGATGGAGCCAAGCGGCCAGCGTGGCGGCCCCAGCCGTTTGTAGAAAGACCCGTCGTCGCATGGTGAGATTCCCCTTCGTGTGGTTCGAGTCCTAGGGAGGTTGGCCGGGGCTGCCATTGGCGGTTGTGATCGGAGATCGTCGGCTGCCACACCGGTTCATCCTATTGTCCGGTGAGCCTCGGCCGACTGCAAGGCAGGGAGACGATCGAGCGGTCGCGATCTACACGGGGTAACGACAGCCGCTGATCGCTCGGGCGGACGCTGAACTGCGACAATCTGGCAGAACTGCTGGGCGGTAGGATTCAGGCGTCCGGGGTGGCAGGGTCTGTCTACACCCTGGTACGATGGCAGGGGCCCCAGGCCGGTGATGCTGCGCCGCCGTGAGAGCCACTTGCCTTTGCCACAACTCCCCCGCCGCTTCCATATTCCTGTGAAAGAAACTGCATCATGTGTCAGGTGACGGTTCGGCTCTGGATCTGCCTCTGTTTCCTGGGATGCTGTGCTCCCGCCCCGGCGGCGGAGATTGTCAAGCTCCAGCAGGTTCCATATTACGGTCAATCGCCGCCTGACGAGTATGCTCGCGAGCGCTGCCAACTGGACCTCTGGTACCCGAAAGAGGCTCATGACTATCCGACAGTCGTGTGGTTTCACGGCGGTGGATTGCAAGCCGGGGACCGGACGACGGGGGAGTCGGTGGCGCGTCGTCTGACATCCGAGGGTGTGGCAGTCGCGCTAGTGGACTACCGCTTGTCCCCGCGGGCCAGTTGTCCTGCGTACATCGAAGACGCTGCTGCGGCAGTGGCCTGGACCATCCAGAACATCGCAACCTATCACGGTGATGCGCGGAAGGTCTTTGTTTCAGGCCACTCGGCCGGCGGGTATCTGACCGCCATGGTCGGATTGGACCAGACCTATTTGCAGCGACACGGTTTGACTCCGCGAGATCTGGCCGGTCTGATTCCGGTCAGCGGACAGATGATCACGCACACGGCGATCCGAGAGGAACGCGGAATCTCCACCAACACGCCGGTGATCGACGCGCTCGCGCCGGCTTACCATGCCGGCAAAGAGACGCCGCGCTGCTTGTGTCTGGTGGGTGACCGCGATCTGCCGGCGCGGCTGGAAGAGAACACGTACGCTGCCGCGGCGTTTCTGGCGACCGGGAACCAGCGGTTTCGCTGCCAGGTGATTGCCGGCCGAGATCACTCCACGCTCGTCTCGGAGATCGAGCAGCCGGATGACGAGGTGGCGCGCCTCATGTTGGATTTCATCAACAGGCCGTGATTGCTCCATGGTCCTTCCGCGCCAACCGCAGCATCGGCTGGCGCGGCACCCTCGCGGCGTTCACTTGCGAGCGTGTCCGCGCCCGGCCTGGACCTGCAGGACCGGCTGAGCACGTTCGCCGCTGCAGAGCACGACCAGCAGATTGGAGATGAGTTCGTCCCGTTCGGAGTCCTTCACTTCCAGGCCGGCTTCATTGAGCCGCCCGACCGCGTCACGCACAATCTCGACCGCCCCTTCCACAATCGTCTTGCGGGCGTCGATCAGTGCCAGGGCCTGCTGACGCATCAGCATGGCCTGTGCGATTTCGGGGGCGTACGTCAGGTCGTTGAGCCGGACACCCAGCACGCGAATGCCGGCCGGATTGACCGCTTCCTGCAGGTCGGCGATGAAATGCTCCGTCACCTCGTCGCTTTCCTTTTTCAAGCACGGTTTGCTCGGATCCGCCGACTCGTAAGGAAAGCGAGCTGCGACGCGCTTGACGACCGCCCCTGCCTGGTCTTCGATGAACGTGCGGTAGTTCTCCACATGAATGGCCGCTTTGTAGGTTTCCTCCACTCGGTAAACCACCACCGCGCTGATCTCGATCGGATTGCCGTTGACTTCCACGACCGTCGTGGTCGCGATATCGAGTGTCGTGTCGCGCGTCGAGATCCGGTATAACTTGCGGCCCACCGGATGGATCCAGCGGATGCCCTGCGTCTTGAGCGTGGTGACGAATTTGCCGAAGCGCAAGACCACGATCTCTTCCCGCGGGTTGACGATGAAGAACCCGGCCAGCAGGATCGGGGGAAACAGGATGCTGATCACCACGACCAGAGTTAATTCCATGGTGCCCTGGTTGGCATCGGCTGGTGTCTCTTGACGGAGTGGTGGTTTGGTCGACATGGGATAAGTCGCTTCTGCAAAAGGGAAAACGGTTCGGTGGCGGCGTGGTGCCGGCTGGACTCCAGCTTCATACTGCCTATTCGCTCGGGCCGGTCCGTTATTTGACTAGGGGCCGTAGCGTGGGCTTCCGCCCGCGACCGACGCGACCGACGCGTTGGGTGGTGGCGGAGTTGGGGGCGGGGCCTGTCACGCACTGAAGTGCGTGCTACGTGCGTGCTACGAACTACGATGTGGCGACGGGGCTGGTTTGCAGCAGGACCATTTCGCGGTACTTGCCGTCGCTGGCCATCAGGCTCTCGTGAGTGCCGATCTCGGTGATGCGGCCGTCCTGGATCACCACGATTCGATCGGCGTGGGCGATCGTGCTCAGCCGATGGGCGATGACGAAACAGGTGCGACCGCGCATGAGTTTCACGAGGCTGGCCTGGATCAGGCGTTCACTTTCGGTATCCAGGTTGCTGGTGGCCTCATCGAGGATCAGGATGCGTGGATCGGCCAGGACGGCACGAGCGATCGCCAATCGCTGGCGCTGACCTCCGCTGAGCTTCACGCCACGCTCGCCGATGAGCGTCTCGTAGCCGCGAGGCAGCTGCTCAATGAACTGGTGCGCATTGGCGATCTCGGCCGCGCGTTGGAGTTCCGCCTGAGTGGTATTCCGTTTGCCGTACCCGATGTTTGCGGCCACGGATCCATCGAACAGGAATACGTCCTGCTCGACCACACCGATCAATCGCCGGAAGCTCTCGACTTCGATCGCCCGCAGGTCGCGTCCGTCCAGCAGCACACGGCCTTCCGTCGGATCATAGAATCGCACGGCCAGGTTGCAGAGGGTCGTCTTGCCGGCTCCGCTGGGGCCGACCAGGGCAATCGTCTCACCCGAGTGCACATCGAGCGTGATATCACGCAAGGCGTACGTTTCCGAGCCATGGTAGCGAAACGAGACGTGATCAAACTGGATGTGTCCTTCGACCTCGTTGCGGCCAATCGTGATGCTCTGTGGCGATTCCATTTCACGCGGTTCACCGAGCAAGTCGAGAATGCGATCCAGTCCCGAAAGGCTGTTCTGGAACTCCGCTGCGCTTTGTGCCAATACGGCCAAGGGAGAAAGGAGCATCAACAGGTAAACCAGGAACATCATCAGGTCGCCCAGCGTGAGTTCTCCCTGGAGCACCTGAGAGCCTCCGTAGAGCAACAGGCCGGCACTGGCCAGCGGCATGAGGGTCTCCCATACGATTTCGATGATGCGAGTCCACCACCAGGCGTACAGCTCCTGTCGACCCATCAGATGATTGCCGCGCATAATCCGATTCGTCTCGCTGCGTTGTCGTCCGAAGGCCCGCACCACGCGTATTCCTCCAAACGACTCGGTTGCCAGCGCATCGACCGCCTCGCGTTGGGCCCGGACGCGCCGATGCTGCGGCCGGATCCGGCTGATCCAGGTGCGATGGGTGAAATAGACGAGCGGTCCGATCACGAGCGATCCCAGCAGCAGGCGAAAATCAACCCAGGCCAGCACAAGGAAGCTGCCAGTCAGTTGCACGACCGCTCGCCAGGGGTTGTAGAGCATGCCGAACACCAGATCCCCAACGGCACCGGCATCTTGCCGCAGAACACTTGCCGCCCCTCCTGATTTCATCTCCTGCACTCGGTGCATCGGCAATCGCACGGCATGGTCAAACACCCGCCGGCGCACCGACATCTGGACCAGCTTGGTGATGCGGGTCGCGTTCCATCGTCCCCACATCTGCAGGCTGATGCGGACCAGCGAAATGACCAGTACGCTGACCGTGAGGGAAACCAGCAGCCGCCACGGATCGCGCGGGATCCACTCCGGGGCGGAGTCCGGCAGCGGCTTCTGCGCGAGCACATAGTCGACCACGAATTTGGTCGCTGCCGGGGGGAGCAGGGCCAGGATGGTGGAAATCGTCAACGTGACGAGTGACAGCAGCATGGTCCGACGATGGCCGCGCAGCAGATGCAGGAAACTGCGCACCAGCGTCAGTGACGATCGATCGCGCTGGAAACGCCCGCCACCGGTCGATGGCTGGCCATTGCGACCGCTCAGCTCCTCGCGAAGCCGCTCAAACTGCTGGCGGCTGCTCGCCGACCGCTCGGTCATCCCAGGCCCTCATCGTGCGCAATCGACTACCAAGAAGAAAGTAGAAGATAGAGAGTAGAGGGTGGACCTTGCGGAGATCAACCGGATCCACGCTCCTTTCTACTCGCTTCTCTCTCCGCTCGCTTCTGCCGGTGTGTGCCAGTAGGTCTTCCAATAGGCCTGATCGGTGGCGAAGATGTCGATGGGAGATGTGTCCGGATCGAAATCGGCCGGCAGTACGCCGTACTTCTTCATTTCCCGGATGTACTGCCGATTGGGGCGGAAACCGGGGGTACCGTAGCGCGGACGCTGATCGGACATCTCTTTGGCTCGCCGGATCGTAGCGAGCATATTCTGATAATCCGGATCGTCCTGGCTGGTAAATACGTCACCACAGCTCCCCCAGCCGCCGGCCGTTTTGGCGAGTGGTCCCAGCAGAAGGGGGGAGAATTCGGGTCGCGTGAAGTTGAGCAGGTTGTTCCAGCCGAACTTGGTGAGCGGGTCGCCGGGAACGATCAGTCGCTCATAGTAGCCGGTTGGCCGGGTGACGCCGCGTTTGTTCTGCGACATGTCCGGGCTGAACGGGAGGGCCTTTCCGGTTTCGTTGCCCGCTTCGCCGACCGCATGACACTCGGCGCAGCGGCGTTTGAGGATCGGCAGGTTCTCGTACAGACCGCGGCCGGCCGCTTTCGATTCCATCTGCTGTTCTTCGGCGTTGCGGAGTCCGGCGTAGCTGCCGGCATAAGGCGCTCCCGCCTGGATCCAGTTCCAGACGGTCTGCCACTCGTCTTCGCTCACCTGGACGTCATAGTGATCCTTCTGGAGTTTATCCAGCAGCGGGCTGGAACTGCTTCCCAGCGAGCGAGGGTCATCGTTGCCGAGCCCATTGCGGCCATCGGCCACTTGAGCGAATGCGAACAGGTGAAAGAAGCTGTGCGACCACTGGGCTCCCAGGTCACCGGTGAGCAGTACTCCGCCGTCACGTCGCTGGTAGTTGTGGCATTCGACGCAGTGCCGATCCAGGATCGGCTGAATATCGTGAGGGAAGTCGACGACATCGGGCACTCCGGTGAAGGCCCGGATCTTGCTCGCCGGCCGCTGCAGAGCTTCCAGCGGGGTCGACTTCTGCCGCGGACTCTCAGTGCGAGGTTCATGACAACCCACACAGCCGGTCGTTTCACCCGGCATCACACTGACGAAGCTGTGCATCCGCTTGACGGGGCGATCGTGCTGGTCCAGTGCGACGAAGAAGACGGGGCGGCACGCCGGCACTTCGAAGTAGGCCGAACCGTCATCTTCCACCGGGATTGTGCCGAGGACTCGTTCCAGTGAGAATGTGCCGAGCCACGAGACGAGGTCGGGCCCGCCACTGAAGTTGACCTGTTTGGGGAGCAGTTCGAGTACCAGCAGCTTCTTGATATCGCCCCGCTGGATCCCTTCCATCTTGCGGCCATGGTAGACGTTGGCCATCACCAGCCTGCCCGTCGGCTCTTCGTGCTCGACACGCGGTGCGATCAGCTTTTCGCGCGGTCGGACCCGTACCGCGCGCGGCTCGTGCAGCAGACCGCCCCCCTGATGTTGATAGAGAACCTCCGTCTGGCCGGAGGAGTCCATCAACAGGATGCGGTTTTCCTGCGCCACCAGGAAGCAGTCGCTGTTGAGTGGATAAGGGTCCTTGATCCAGGCTCCCTGGTTGTTGATTTGCCGAGCTGCCGGCAGCGCATCGGGGCCCTGGTGCTGTGCGACAATGGCCACGCGTCCTTGATGATCGGAGATGCCGTGACCCGGTGAGAAGTTGACCAGCACGTCGCGTGTGTGGGGGATCGGCCTGGCGTCAATCATCACAATGCCCGGATGCATATTGCCGTAGTAAACCATCTCGCCGGTGCCGTCCGGGTTCATGGTCCACAAGTGATGGAATTCGACCTGGCTCCGATCGACATATTCCCAGCGTGTGTACAGGATGCGTCCGTCGGGCAGCACGGATGGAGTGTTGTCGTGTTCGGCGTTATGGGAGATCCGTGTGATGTTGCCTCCGTCAGCGTCACAGCGATAGAGTACGCCGACCTGGGTCATCCAGCAGTTGACCCAGCACTGACAGCGTGTGGAAACAAACACAATCCCGCCATCGGGCAGGTAACAGGGCTCGTAATCGTCGTAGGCGCCAAACGTCAGCTGCTTGAGGGCGGAGCCGTCCAGGTTGATTTCGTAGAGATGATAGTAATCGGTATCGGCCGGGCGCAGCGAGAAGAGCACCTTCTGGGCGTCGTAATGCACCTCGGGATCCCGTACTGAGCCACCCTGAGCGTCGTACAGCAGGCTCAACTCGCCACTGCGCAGGTTCATTCTCCAGAGCTTCCCGGCGTCCGGTTGCCCGTTTCCCGCGTACGCCTTGCGGTTTTCGTCGTCGCAGAAATAACCGATGTTGGCGTACCAGTGCGGATCGTCGTACGCCAATCGCTCCGCAAAGACGATTTCCTGGACGTCGGCGAGCGGGCCCTCGAGCATCTTTGCCAGCAGCGGCGATCTTCCGGCGGCCGCGTCATCTGCAGCTCGACAGAGCATCGTGCAGTACAGGCAACAGGCGGCAGCCAACCAGATGTTTCTCGGTGCGCTCATCGGAATCATCCTTACTTCACTTCGGCGGGACAGGGAAGGATTCAATCAGCGATCGCGATGCTGCGGCACGTGGCCGCATCGCGTTCGGTCCTTTTGGTCGTGGCGGGACTGCAGCGTTGCCGCAGCAAGGGGCGGCCCATCGCGGCGCGAACGGGACGTCCGTCGGTGAGTACTATGGTTCTCGACCGCTATTGTAGTCTCTTCGCCTGGTGTTGTGCCACAGCGATCGGCCAGCGAGGGACTCGTGATTGTGGTTCGCACGCGATGGTGCTCCCTGCACGCGATGGGGCTGCCGGCCGGCGGACTTTGGCGCGAACTCCGCGTTTCCCGCCACTCGACTGCGGCTGGCCTTTCAGCGGCGCTGCTGCTGAACCAGCTCGATGGCGGCCAGCATATTCTCCAGCGGTACATCACCTTCTACGTCATGCGCGGGGGCGAAAATGTAGCCCCCGTCGCTCCCCAGAGCCAGCAGGCGACGCGTCTCGGCACGCACTTCGTCGACTGAGCCGAAGGGAAGCGTCCGCTGCGTGGACAGCCCACCGTGAAAGGCAAGTCGGCCGCGATAGCTGGGCAACAGGCTCCAGATGTCCATCACCTCGGGCTGAAACGGATTGAAGCAGTTGACTCCCGCGTCAATCAGGTCGTCAAACAGTTCGTCCACGTCTCCACACGAATGAATCATGACGAACTTGCCCGCCTCACGCACCTCGCCATACATCCTCTGCAACGCCGGTAGAAGGAACTCGCGCCACAGACGCGGACCCATCTGCAAGCCTCGTTGCTGCCCCCAATCGTCGCCGAAATAGACCGCATCGATGTCGTACTGCAGCGCGCGACGCACCTGGCAGATGTTGTAGTCGGCAATCCGCTGCAACAGCGCGTGCACGAACTGTGGGTGCTCCAGGAAGTCCATCGCCAGATTGGCCATTCCCCGCAGCGTCCAGGCGCGCTCGTAGAGTGAAAAGCCGATTTGAAACACCCGGAAACGATCGGGAAACCGGTCGATCTTCTCGGGAATGTCCTGAAAGAACCGCCCGTCGAGTGGATCAGGAAACGCATAACCGCTGAGCGTCGGCTCGGCCAGTACGCACCCTTCCACATTCCCGATGTCTTTGTCGATGCTCCGATCCCACACGACTTGAAAGACGTCGCGCACCCGACACTCATCCACCGGTTCAAAGAACCCGATGTCACTGCCCAGCTTGAGCAGATGGTTGTCCAACGGCAGCTCCAGGTCGTCCGTGCCATAGTATGGCAGCAGTTTCTGCCGCGCTTCCTTCGTGAAGCCCATGGACCAGGGAACGTACGGGGGGCGCCGTCCTTCGAGCACCATCCGGATCACGTCGCGTTTGTTCATGCTCACCACCACTCATCCTACCGGGGAAACTCGGCTCACATCTCAAGTCGCGCGGATGGCCCCTTGCCGGGAAAATCCTGCCGTATCGCACCGCGGCCGGTCCGGCCAACGCTGTCAAAAACCCATCTGACCCCAAGAAAGAAGCGTTGTTGAGGACCTCTCCGCGTGCGTACGGTCGTCATCCTAACAGATCGCCGAGCCGTCGCGGCCCTCGCCTGATCCGAGCAGTCCCGGACCGAGACCCGAGTGCGGATCAACCGCACCATTTACGATGGCAGCGTGGATTCCGCTCAGGGCACCGCTGCGCGTCTCTGTGGCCCCGTGAGAGACTATTCCGGTGAGCCAACGCACGCTCCATGCCGACCGAGTGACGTGCCAGCGCATCGAACGCGCCAAGAAAGATAACTTCTTTCGTGGAATCGAGGTCGTGTGCCGTTACAACAACATGCGGCCCGTGCGTTGGCGTGATCACGTCGCCGGGAGGCTTGACGCGCTACCGCCGCGCACCTGGTCAAGCTGGCATGAGGGAGGCGGAAAACGGGAGGCATACTCTTTCGAGGGAGAGTGGGTCGCCTGTGCTGGCTTCCCCCACCAGGACTTTCCAGAAAGGCGTATACTGTACACTTGAACACTACTCGCCATTTCGCTACAGTGCGTCGGTTGGAGCGTATCGGGATCCCGCAAACATGTCGCAGCGTTTGTCAGTCATTTGAAGTTGGAGTTTACGAACGATGAGAATGCAACCGAGTTGTGACGGGTGGAAGTGCGTGGGGGCCATGGTGACCCTGGTGGTGATGGCAGCCGTCGCATCGCCACTGCCGGCCCAGTTTCCGGCGCCCGAAGTGACGAAGGAACACAAGAAGCTCAAGGACGACGTGGGAGTGTGGGATGCCGAAATGAAGTTGTGGATGGATCCCAATGCCGATCCGATGGTGTCCAAGGGGGTGGAGACGAATCGGATGCTGGGCGATTACTGGCTGGTGAGCGATTTTACCGCCGATCTGGCAGGTCAGAAGTTCGCCGGACACGGCCAGACGGGTTACGATCCCAACACGAAGAAGTTCGTGGGGACCTGGATCGACACGATGAGCGCGTCGATCAGCCCGATGGAAGGGACGTGGGACGAGAAGACGGGCGAGATGACGATGATCATGACCAGCATCGATCCGGCCAGTGGCAAGGAGGTGAAGTCCAAGTCCATTTCGAAGCGCAAGGACGACAAGACCCGCATCTTTACGATGTACATGCAGGCTCCTGATGGGGGTGACGAGTGGGTCAAGTCGATGGAAATCACCTACACTCGTCGCCCGGACGATAAGCCGGCCAAGAAGTAGCCCGGAGACGGTGTCTCCCGGTCCCCGTGACACCCCTGTGCCACCTGTATCAACCAGCGGATTCTGCTGCTCGCCGCAGCCCGTGACGAAGGAGTCCATGACGAAAGAGGACCGAGCAGCAACCAGAAGCGAGTCTGTCTGGCAGGTTGGTTCGGTACGTGAAATCCGTCATTACCTTCGTCATGGGGTGCTTCGCCATTCTTCATTCGTGCGAGGTGTTGCCGAATCGTGCACGGCGACGGTGAGCAGCCCGGCAGGGCCGCCCCGAGCGACGTGGGCGTGTCGGTGTACTGAGCGAGCGGTTCAGCAGATCGTGCAGAACCGCTGGCTGCACAGCGAATCAAGTGGCTCCGATGAGAGTCGTTGCGCTCGCCAGGGCAACACCCCCCGTCGCTCTGGAGTCCTTCTTCCTTCCTTCTCCCCCGTCGGCTTCCCGAGGGAGAAGGGACAGGGATGTGGCCGCGGTCACGCAGACCGCGGGGGGAGCATGTGGCCGCGGTCACGCAGACCGCGGGGGGAACATGTGGCCGCGGTCGCGCAGACCGCGGGG
>JBGSHS010000282.1:0-7118 GCA_041752115.1 Pirellulaceae bacterium
GACGGATTGTGCTCAGCGGCGGTTGCTTCCAGAATCGTCTGCTGCGGGAGCGGGTGCGGTCCAGCCTGTTGAATTCGGGATGGGACGTGTACACTCAAAGTATCGTTCCTCCCGGTGACGGAGGTATCGCCTTAGGACAAATTCTCGGAGCGGCCAACTGGTCGCGCGACAGTCGGACCAGGGGGTAAGTCATGTGTCTTGGGATCCCAGGCAAAGTGCTGGAAATCGTGGCGCAGGCCGACGCATTGCCCATGGGGAAAATCCAGTTTGGAGGGATCACCAAGGACATCTGTCTGGCGTACGTCCCGGACGTGGTGGTCGGAGAATACGTGCTGGTCCACGTCGGTTTCGCCATCAGCAAGATTGACGAACAGGAAGCACAGGAGATCTTCTCGTATATCGAACAGATTGAAGCGCTGTCGGGTGAGACCGATCCGTTTGCTGCACCTCGACATGACTCCGCCGATGGCGAGTCCGTTGAAGGGGCGCAGGGAGAAGGGGAGGGGCAGGTGTGAAGTATCTGGACGAATACCGCGATGCGGACGCGACTCGCCGCTACGCCGACGCCATCGCTCGCCTGGTCACTCGACCGTGGCACGTGATGGAAGTCTGCGGCGGCCAGACCCATGCTATCGTCCGCTTCGGACTAGATGAGATGCTCCCCAGGAAGATCACGCTCGTTCACGGCCCGGGCTGTCCGGTTTGCGTGACGCCGATCGAGATGATCGACAAGGCCATTGCCATCGCCTCTCGTGGCGATGTCACGTTCTGTTCCTTTGGTGACATGCTGCGAGTCCCCGGCTCCACAACCGATCTGCTCACGGTCAAGTCACAGGGCGGGGACGTGCGCGTCGTCTATTCCCCTTTGGATGCCGTCCAGTTGGCACGCGATAATCCCGCTCGGCAGGTCGCGTTCTTTGCGATTGGATTCGAGACGACGGCGCCGGCCAATGTAATGGCCGTAGTACAGGCCGAGCGGTGGGGCTTGAAGAACTTCTCGGTGCTCGTCTCGCACGTGCTGGTACCACCCGCCATTCGCGCCGTGCTCGACTCGCCGCGTAACGTCGTGCAGGGGTTCCTGGCTGCAGGCCATGTGTGTGCCGTAATGGGTACGGCAGACTATGAACCCCTGGTACGCCAGTACCAGACGCCCATTGTAGTCACCGGATTCGAACCAGTGGACGTGCTGCGCGGTATCTACATGTGTCTGCGACAACTCGAGCAGGGACGGGCCGAACTGGAGAACCCCTACGCGCGAGTTGTCCGAGCCATGGGGAATCGAGCGGCGATCGCCCAGATCGAACGCGTGTTTCACACGGTTTCCCGCAAGTGGCGAGGCATTGGCGAGATCCCCGACAGCGGATGGGCTCTGCGGCCCGAATACCGCCAATTCGACGCGGACGAACGTTTCCAGTTGCAATCGATTGTAGCTGAAGAACCGACAGAATGCCTGGCTGGTGAAGTCTTGCAGGGACATCGAAAACCTTACGACTGCCCCTCGTTCGGCGTGCAGTGTACACCCGACCGGCCACTCGGCGCGCCCATGGTGTCCGCCGAAGGAGCCTGTGCCGCTTACTACCGCTATCGAAGACACCGTCAAGGAAATGACGAAGGACGAAGGACCCAATGACGAAGGAAATGACGAAGGACAAAATACCCAATGAGCGATGTGAGTCATGATTGACCAACCGAATCCCCTGGAAATGAACTGTCCGGCCCCGCTCACCGGACACACGACCGTGCAGCTGGCCCATGGGGGTGGCGGTCGGATGATGCGCAACCTGATTGAGGGGATGTTGCTTCCCCGCTTTGGTTCAGGGCGGCTCAGCGGCGCGGACGCCATCCCCCACGACAGCGCCGTCCTGGAAATCGGTGGGGAGCGGTTGGCATTCACCACCGACTCATTCGTCGTCCATCCGCTGTTCTTCCCCGGAGGAGACATTGGCAAGCTGGCAGTCTACGGCACGGTCAACGATCTGGCGATGTCCGGCGCTCGCCCCATGTACCTGAGTTGCTCTCTGATCTTGGAAGAAGGCGTTTCGCTTGATATCCTGCAAAGGGTCATTGAGTCGATGCAGCTGGCGGCGGAGGAAGTCGGAGTTCGGATTGTCACGGGCGACACGAAAGTGGTCGACCGCGGCAAAGGTGACGGCATCTTCATCAACACGGCTGGGATTGGGATCGTTCCCGCGGGTTTGGAGGTTCATCCTTCACGAGTCTCGGTAGGCGACAAGATCCTGTTGAGCGGCGATATCGGGCGGCATGGCATGGCGATCATGTCGCAGCGAGAGGGACTCCAGTTTGAGGGCGCACCGCCGAGCGACTGTGCCTCGTTGGCCTCTCTGGTCGCCGAACTGGCCGTGCTGGGGACGTCACTCCATTGCCTGCGCGATCTGACGCGGGGCGGGCTCGCCGCCGCCGTGATTGAGATCGCCGCTGGAGCAGGAGTCGGAATCGAGCTCCAGGAGTCGCCGATCAGCGTGGTGGCTCCGGTGGCCGGTGCGTGCGAGTTACTCGGCCTGGACCCGTTGTATGTGGCCAACGAGGGGCGGATGATTGCGTTCGTGGCTCCCGAAGAGGCCCGACACGCCCTGCAGATCATGACGTCGCACCCCGCTGCACCGGCTCCAGCTATCATTGGTGAAGTGACCTCACGACATGCGGGCGAAGTGGAACTGCGTACGGCGTTGGGGAGCGGTCGATTGCTCGACCTTCCGGCTGGCGAACAGATGCCGCGCATCTGCTGAGCCACAACGGCCGACCAGAGAATCGGAGCAAGGGGAGCGACTGGACCGAGTCCTTCCACAGCAAACAACTCAATCGAAGCAGACAGCCTTCCGCTCACCAGTGAGGCAAGAAACGACCATGCAGTATACGCAAGCTGATTTCGACACCAATCCGCTCATGTTCTATTTCGAAGTCACACAGGCGTGCGATTTGATCTGCAAGCACTGCCGGGCTTCGGCGCAGTCGGAGCCGGATGCAGGGGAGCTCAACCACGAGCAGGCGTTGTCGTTGATCGAGCAGGTGACCACCTTCCCGCGCCCCCCGATCATGGTGATGACCGGTGGCGACCCGCTGAAGCGGCCCGACCTGTTCGACTTGATTCGTCACGCGGTTGGTGCGGGACTCCAGGTGGCGCTGACTCCGTCCGCAACTCCCTTGGCCACTCGTGAGGCCTTCGAAGCAGCCCGTGACGCCGGCATCCAGCGACTGGGAATCAGTCTGGATGGAGCGGATGCCAGAACACATGATGCGTTCCGCGGTTGGGAAGGAAGTTTCGACCGCACGTTGATGATGCTCAAGAACGCACGTGAACTCGGCCTGGCGGTCCAAATCAACACGACCATCACCCGGCGCAACTTCCAGCAGATCGACACCATGGCTGAGCTCTTGGCGGATCAGGGAATCGCCATGTGGGCGGCCTTCTTCCTGATCCCCGTCGGACGCGGCATCGAAGAACAGCGGGTGACGGCTGAGGAAATGGAGCAGGTGTTTGCCCGCCTCTACCATCATTCACAGGTGCAACCCTATAGCGTCAAGACCACCGAAGCGCCTCACTACCGCCGCTTCGTAATGCAGCAGGGGGGAGATCCGCTGGCCGGCCCGCACGGCCAGACGGATGATGGTCACCATCGCGGACACCGCGCTCCACTGGGCGTCGGCGATGGGAAAGGAGTCATGTTCGTCAGTCACCGAGGGGAAATCTATCCGTCCGGATTCCTTCCCCTCCTGTGCGGCCGCTTTCCGCAGAACTCCGTCGTCGACGTTTACCAAAATCATGCCACCTTCCGCGCGCTGCGAAATCCCGATCAGTTCCACGGAAAATGCCGCATCTGCGAATTCCGCCATCCCTGTGGTGGAAGCCGAGCGCGAGCGTACGCCGTCTACGGCGATCCGCTGGCCTCCGAACCCGATTGCTTCTACGAGCCGTAGCCATCCTCGCGCAGTGCATCGGAATATCGCCATCCGATGTCCAATGCCCCCGCGGTCTACGCGACCGCGGCCACCACGACGCACTGCCGTAGCCATCCTCGCGCAGTGCATCGGAATATCGCCTTCCGATGTCCAATGCCCCCGCGGTCTACGCGACCGCGGCCACGACCGCGCAGTGCATCGGAATATCGCACAGCCTAAGGCCCCCGGAACAGTCGACGGCAGGGCGGTCACGCACGCAAGTGCGTGCTACGTTGTTGCGGCGACGACTGCAGGAAATCGATCACCTGCTGGGCTGTCTTCTCACCCCCGTAAATGCAGAACGGGATGCCGACGCCACGATAGGCGTTGCCGGTCAGGAACAATCCCGGCGCGGCGGCCGCGCGGCGGAGGATTTCGGCCGTGCGTTGCTGATGTCCAACATAATACTGCGGCATCGACTCAGGAAGTCGCGCTACCGTACACAGAAGGGGCTCGCCACGGATCCCCATCAGCTCGGCCAACTCGCGTCTGGCGATCTCTTGCAGCTCCTCATCAGACCGCTCCAGCAGATCGGCTTGCAGAGCGCCTCCCATGAACACGCGCACCAGCGCCTTGCCATCGGGTGCCCGGCCAGGATACTTGACGCTGGAAAAACTCCCCGAGAGAATCTGGCGTTGTTCCACCGCCGGGACGACAAATCCGAAGCCATCCATCGGATGGCTGATCTGGCCGCGTTGGAAGGCGAGTGTTACGATCGCGCAGCCCGAGTGGTGAATTCCCGTCAATTCATCGGCCAGCTGCGGATCAATGCTCTGCAGGAGTTGCGCGGCTGCTTTCGCTGGTGTCGCCAGGACAATGGCATCATATCGCTCCTGACTGCCGTGCTGTCCATCGAGGGCCAGTTCCCATTGGCCACCGTCCACACGAGTGATGGCAGAAATCGGTACACTGAGCCGAACGGCCTGCGGAGGCAGGCGGTCGGCGATGGCTTGGACCAGACTGGAAATCCCGTCGCGTGGCGCGACGAACATGCTGTAACGGCCACCGCTGGAATTCCGTTCGGCCTTGGCCTGTTGTCCCCTGGGCCGCATCATGGCCCGGATCAGACTGCCATGCGATTTCTCCATCTCACGAAAACGCGGCATGGTCGCCAACAGACTCAGCCGTCTCGGGTCTCCCGTATAGATGCCACCGATCAGGGGCTGTACGAGCCGGTCGTAGGTCTCCTGTCCGAAGCGTCGCACGACAAACGACGCCAGACTCTCATCCTCCTCGTCGTGGCGGCGCGGCACAAAGAACTCGCCGGCCATGCGCAGTTTGCCCCACGGTGACAGGATGGGTGTGCTGATCACCGGCCAGATACGGCTGGGGGCCATAATGATGAATCCCTGGGGAATCCGGTGCAGTTTCCCCTGACGCACGACAAACGCTCCGCGATGCTGGTCATCCGTCTCCAGCAGTTGGTCCAGAAAACCGATGCGCCGACAGAGTTCCACGGCCCAGGGTACATTCGTGATGAAGTTGTCAGCTCCCCATTCAAACATGAACCCGTCCTGCCGCCTGGTCTGCAGAACGCCTCCCAGGCGATCCGACTGTTCCAGCAGCGTCACGGACAAATCGGGAGCCAGTTCCACCAGGCGATGTGCTGTGGCCAGACCGGAGATACCTCCGCCGATCACCGCCACCCTTTTGCGTCCTTCAGTCGTCGTATTCATTATCTCTTTGCACCGTCTCAGCGAATCGACTCCGCGGCGACAACTCGTTTAATGCACCAACTCTTCGCGCCGGAAGCCGGTAACCGACACGTACTTGCCACCAGAATACGCGAACCGGATCGTCCCGCGACGCTCCCGGGTTGAACCTTCAGGAACGCGGGAAGCATAACTTCGATGGTTAGCCGGATTCCCACGCTCTGCGCGAGCGTGGCTACCAGTGAAACGCGGAAGTTGTTCTTCCCTCGTGCCTGTGCGGCGCTGGTGCCCGAGGCGTCTCTGCCGCAGAATCGCGATCCCGCCAACATCCGTACGAGGAGATGGTCTCGCGGCGGCGCACCTCACGAAGGTCCGGCTCTCCGGCCAGCTCGCATCGGTCGTTCGCGCGGCGTCAGTCTAAACGAGAAGGTAGGCTCCCGTCGTGTCCGAGGGAAGCCCTCCCTGGCCCCCCTCTCGGTTGACCGGCGAAAACCACTTCAGGGAGCCTGGCTGGCTCGGTCCAGGAATGCCCGGGCCTGTTGGGCAATATCGCCGCCGACGCCGGAATCGATCACCTTCTTCATGGCCTCGGCCACAGCGGAGGGATCGTCCTGCAGGGCTCGGGGAGCGATCGCCACGGCCACGGCAGCCGCCTGATCGCGCATGCCTCCTTCACTCAGCTGAGTCGCCGCCAGGCGCAAAGCGATCGGTGAAGGATCGCGTCGCAGGACTTCGAGGACTTCCGTACGTTCCTCATCCCGCTGGGCCAACCCCAGGGCTTTCTGGCACATGTCCATCTTCTCGTCGTGTGGCAGTCCGAACTGGTTGGCAATGCGAATATATCCACGCAGCACGCGGATCTTGTACTTTTCGTTGTCGATCGACTTGGCCAGTTCGAGCAGGACCGGCCCAACGTCAGAACCGATCCAGGTCCCCAGAATGCGTGTCGCCGCATCCTGTGTTTCCGGACTGGCATCGGCCGCACTGTCGGCCAGACATTGCAGGGCCACAGGGCCTCCCATCGACCCGAGTTGTTCGAGCAGCGCCGTCTGCTTTTCGACCGGGGCTGACGGCAGCTGCGATGTCAACAATTTGGCACAGGCATCCCGATCGGGCATGCGTACGCTAGCCGCGTTGAGCGCCGCCTGAGTCACCGCCGCCTCACGTTCGCTCTGAGCCGCGATGACCCACTGGATCAGCTGAGGAAGCTGCTCGAGTGAGGCAATCTCACCTAACCCGGCAATAGCAGCCAGACGGAGCTCCTCATCGGCTCCTTTCGCGATCGCAAACAGCTGCGGAGCTGCCGCGGAAATGCGGCGTTGGCTGATCAGCTCAATCGCCAGCTGTCGATCTCGCACGGTGCCGCTTTCGAGGTGAGCGACGATCGCATTATCCACTTTGTCACCCGGCAATGTTGTCAGGGTCTGGAGGGCAGCCCGGGCCAGGGGCGGATCGGGCTGCTGCGCCGCCTCCCACAGCGTCGGCAGCGCCGAAGCGTCGCCGATCTTG
>JBGSHS010000283.1:0-27828 GCA_041752115.1 Pirellulaceae bacterium
TAGGAATGAATGGCCGTCCAGGAACATCGTACCGGCAAGGCGCCGCACACGGCTCAAGTCGTGCGGGGGGCTCCGTGGACCGATTCGCTTGCGCCACATCATAGCGATTGGATCCGACCATCTGTTGAACCGGGACACGACAGACACCCAGCGCGACGATCTACTACGAGTGAGACGAGGACAGTCGACTCTCGGTGGCTGAAGCGATTGTATCAACAAGAACCTCGTCCGCACTATCAAGCCACCGGCCCTTCGTCTCTGTTCTGATTCCAACGGGGGCCATGCGAACTTAGTAGCTGGGGCTTGTCGCTAACAAGATGCCGCTGGGAGGAACTGAAAGCGTCAAGCCAGGTGCCTCTGCTCGGTTGCTCGCAGCAGGGAAAGTCTGCCAGAAAGCTGCGGGCGGGTTGGCTACCTCGCACGATCGCTGCGATGCCCATGCTGCTGTGGCGGCGATCGGCCTGCACTCGGCGACCAAATGGCCGAAGCGGTGCACGGAAGACGGTCGGCCGCCGGCTGCACAAATCCGGGAGGTCATTCTCTGGTTGTCGCATCGGATTTTTCGGACCCCGTGCCGGAAGTCGTCGGCCCGCGTGGGGAAGAAGCGTTCGAGTCGCCCGTTATTCGGCAAGAAATTGTGGCGGCGCCGTCAGAAGCCCCGATTTCGGGCGCTCTTAGAAAGAGGGAGCGCGCGTGTCCGGGACAGGAAGACGAGCTCAGCCAACAACATCGTTCATTCCTTTGCCCCGGGGGAGAATTCACTCCATCACGCTTATGCTACCACACAAAACCGAATCGCGGGACGATGTTCGCCGGGCGGGGAAAACGCCAACGACGAGCGAGCGGCAGGTACCAATGCAACCAAAGCCACGTGCCTCAGCACAGCCAGAGCAAATGAGAAGTAAACAGAGCGACAATCTGACGGCCTCAAGGCGTGAGCTTCAGATTGGATTTGATGGCGATGTAATTGACGGTACGTATTTTGCCCATCTACTCCTGCTTTACATCCGCCGTGGATACCACATCACCGTTCACTGCACTGCGGACAAACGTGTCCTGTTCCAAGCCGCCGGGGCGCGGACAACAACCGACCGCGTGGCACCAACACATCGGTGGGAACGGGTGACGGAAAAGCCCTACGAAGGTCACGGACAGTTTTGGCAGGGCCACCAAGTGGCGCAGCACATCTCTCGTCCCCCGCTGCCGAATATTGGGACCGTGGAAGAACTTTGGAGCGAGTGCTGCTCGGCCAGTATCGACATCGGGCCCTTTCTACCGCATGCCGTGAAGCAGGTGGTGCGGAGGTGGCTCGAGCCCCTGCTTCGTCCGATCGTGCTGGTGGACCTCGCCTCGCGCACGCCAGGTAGAGCTCTGTATCTCTCGGACAGCGAATTGTCCCAGTTCTATCGGCTGTTCTTGGACCGCTGTGACGGGACCCTCATTCTGCTGGAGGGAAATTGCATTCCGCCGGGGCTTGATTGCTATCGCCTCCGCCACGTCGACCAACTCGGCACATGGTCGACCGAAGTGCTCTTGGCCCTATTGACCCAATCTGATCTGTTGATCGGCGTTGACCATGGTCCCCTGCATGCGGCACGCTTCAGCAAGGTCGCGACCCTAGGTATCTGGCTGCCGGACCGTTATCCAGCCACCTGCACTCTTCCGCGCCCTCAGCAAGTCAACCTGGTCCTGGCCGATCACACCGGGACCTGGAACCGGTACAAACGCATCGCGTGGAATCTGGTCGAGCATCCGGGTGCGGCGTTTGGCCCCAAACATCTGGCCGATGACTGCCAACGCATGTTGAGTCCTCCCCGCTATCTCCGCAGATCGGACATCGCCGCCGACATCCAGCTGCAACAGTTCGTCCAGCAGTGGTGTCGTGGAGGCCAGGGCAACGGCTTATGCACGTACTGCGACCGAAATCGTAGCCTGGATGTCCTTCTGCGTGAAATGGGGCGTCGTTTTGAGGCTCCCACGGTGGTCGAAACGGGCACTATGCGAGCCGAAGAAGACTGGGCTGGGGCGGGGCTGTTTACGTACTTGGCCGGCGCCTTTCTGTACCGGCACGGGGGACGTCTGTACTCGGTGGACATCTGCGAGCAGAATTGCCTGTTCTCCCGCGCCTGGACCGACGTGTTTGGGGAGACGGTCACGATCGCGCACCAGGACTCCGTGCAGTTCCTCCACGAGTTTCACGCAGCCATCGATGTGCTATACCTCGATTCGCTGGATGCCACCGAACCCGGGCACGCGGAGCATGCGCTGGCCGAGCTGCAGGCAGCGCTGCCGAACCTGCACCAGAATAGTCTGGTCGTGTTTGACGACACACCGTTTCGCGGTGGCGTTTGGGTGGGAAAAGGGGCACTCGGCGTGCCGTATTTGCTGCAGCACGGTTGGCGGTTGCTGTACGCGGGCTACCAGGCGGTGTTGCATCGCGGCTTCGCACCCTAGCGCTGTGTCACGGTTAGCAACTGGGGTAGCCTCGCTCACCAGGGTGAAGGAATCCCGCCGCCCGGGCGACCGCAGCCACCCCAAAATCAAAGACTGACATGGCGCTAGTGACCGTCTACGTCTTGGTAAGTCGACTGGCACACGTCAAGGAGCAGCAGGAATGCCGGGCCACTCCACCAGGCTATCAGCCGCGGGAATCGTGGTGGACAGAGACGTGTACCTCATTCTCTGGCCGTCCCACAAAACAATGGATGCCTTACGCCAGTGTGGCCGCTGGGCGACCAGTCAGGAACTCAATTTCACGTGGCGTGACGCCACGGTATTGGGCCAGCGAGTTCGAACGGCTGCCAAGGCGTCGGAGCTGTTCGACCGTCCTTGATGGGTGCGCATTGGCCGCAGAGCGACGCGCCGTCCGCCCCTGGTGGCAGCCAAATGGAGCCTGTCTATGCATCTGTCTTGCCTTCGGCTTTCAGCGTGCCTCGCTCGTCGCGTTCCAGGGGCCAGGTCTATCGCGGCAGAAGCAGCGACGTTGCGCGCGTACCGCCGCGTCGAGTCGAGGCTGCCGTGCAGAAGATGGAACGAAAAAAAAGAGCGCATCTGTCAGAACCCCCGATTTCGGACGCTCTATATAGTCAGGGACCAAACCAACGTCGTGTAGAGACCGAAGAGGGCGGAAGCGCAACTCGACCACGAGGCACGCGGACAATTCTCTTCGTCCCCAGAAACCTTTCCTGTAACGGGAGCCCAAGTAATGAGTCAAGACTGCCTCTGTTGCACAGCGTCCGCTGCGATTGCCACCTTGTCCTCGGCCATGTGCCCCGACTCACAGACAGGCAGCATCACGGACTTCACAGCGCTGGACGGCTGCGTCAGCGACGATCCCAACACCGGCGCGAATACGTTTTCGCTGGCCGGAAAGGCAGGTCAGAAGGTCCTGCTGCTCTATGACCAGGGAAATAGCATTTGGCATATTGTCCAGGTCCAGCACGAGGAACTGACGGTCATCGTGGACCATGTGGACGACGGTCAGTGTATCGAGGTGCAATACCAAGGCGTGGCCCTGCTGCGCTGCGACAACCCCGAGCCAGAAGATCTCCTTTGCGGAGTGGACTGCACGCCGTCGAGTGGCAGTAGCGCCAGTTAACCGCGCAATCAGAGAGGGGAGCTCCCATCATGTCCTATACCCAGCAACTGCGACTTCGCGTGCAGGCCGCCCGGGGGCCGACGGTTCGGCCGGTGGTTCGCGCCGCACCTCGGGCTCCCCTAGCGACGTCTGTGCCCAGGAGCGCCGGTGGCCCGGGCACAGAACTGAAGAAGATCCTCTCCTGGTTTGGCATCCGGGACCGAGGCGGCTGTGGTTGCACGGATCGGGCTCGCCGCATGGACCAGTGGGGATCCCGCGGTTGTCGCCAGAACCTGGACACGATTCTTGACTGGTTACAGGGCGAGGCGCGCAGACGCGGCATTCCCTATGTACGCTGTGTGGCCAGGCTCGCGGTTCTCTCCGCCATTTCTCGAGCAGAACGCCATGGGTACTAGAAAGCTGCGAGCAATCGCCAATGCCCTGCGGGGCAGAGACAGGTCGCCGGGAAACGTTGTCGTCGATTGTCGGCACAACGGGTTTGGCGATGCTGCCGTTCTGGCTTGGCTGGCCGAGGGAACCAAGCACCTGCCCCGGCGGATCCTGCCCCATGCCACGGGAGCGAAAAAGGAATTCCTCGAGTTGTTGGGCCAGGAAGTTGTCCCGGCGACGCGGATGATGTACCCGCTGAGTGTCAGCTTCGGCTGGGATGTCTCTACGTGTTGTAGCCAGAGTCGCCTGCGTTTGTGGGCTAAGGCCTTGGGGGTCGAGCCGCAGTGGCGGCGGCCCACGATATGCCTGACCGACCGCGACGTTGACGATGCACGACACCAGATCGGTCATGCCCATCCGGTCATCGTACTCTGTCCGATGTCGTCGTCTGTACCACGACGCTGGCCGCTGGCTTACTGGCAGGCGCTCTACCACCACCTCCAGACGCAGGGCATGACCGTGTTCGTCGTCGCTCCCCACGGGGAGAAAGTGCTGGACGCCCCGACACTGTACGGGACGTGGCGAGAGACGGCCGCGATCATGTCGCAGGCCGACGCCGTGGTGGCCAATGACTCGGGCCCCATGAACCTGGCGGGAACGCTCGACGTGGCGACAGTCGCCTTGTTGGGCCCGACCACTGAGGGAATTGCAGCGCACCTGCAGAGCGTCCACTGTGTGGCCGTCACCAAACGCGAGCTGGAGTGCGTCGGTTGCTGGAGGCGTTACGGTTACGACTCATCGTGCGACATGGGCTGCACCGCTCTGTCGATGCTCAGCGTGGAACGTGTGGCGTCTGCCGTAGCGAGTGTGCTGGGCCAGAGCTCACAGCCAGGCCAGCTGATCACGCACTATGGCGGCTTGAAGATTCGCAGTGGTGCCTGTGGCAGGCGGGATGCACAGATTGTCCATGAGCAGTATGGTGCCAATGTGTTCCGGTTGGCACCCAGCAATGCCCCGGCGCGGGTGCTGGATGTCGGCGCACACATTGGTGCCTTTGCCGCACATTGCCGCCGTCTCATGCCTAACGCCGAAATGGCATGCATCGAACCGTGTGGCGACAATCTGGAATGTCTGAAGGCCAACGTGGGCGAGTTCGCTGCCATCCGGCAGGCCGCGTTGGCGTACGGGCCAGAGCCGCTGGCCCTGCTCCACCGGACCCATGAGATCAGTTCCGACACGGGCGGCCCATGTGGGACGAGTCCCTCGGCACCCGTTCCCCCTGGGTTTGCGGCCGACGAGCGTCCCCTGGCCAGAGTGACCATGGAAGACATCATGCAGGAGCTCGGCTGGGAGACGGTGGATCTGCTGAAGCTCGACTGCGGGGGCCGCGAGCACAGCATTCTGCGACAGAGTCCTGCCATCAGGCGAGGCCAGGTCCGCCGCATCGTAGGACGTTATCACGATCCAAACGCGTGGGCGGAAACCTGCCAGCACCTCGGAGATTGGAGCGTGGATGTGTATCGAGGCGGAGACAGCGGGTTGTTCGAGGCGCGGCATGTTGGTCATCGTTAGCGGCTGTTACGACTTGTTTCACGTGGGGCACCTGCGGTTTCTCCAGTGGGCGGCGTCCCAGGGAGAGTATCTGTTGGTGGCCGTCAACAGCGACGACAGCGTGCGGCGTCTCAAGGGACCGGAACGTCCGATCGTCCCGCAGGCGGAACGAGCAGCGATCGTGGCAGGCCTACACTGCGTGAACGAAGTCTGTTTGTTTGACGAGTTGGATCCGACAGGCGTGCTTCAGAAACGCAGGCCGGACGTGTTTGCGACAGGGCCGGATCATGACACGGACACCTCGTGGTGCGACTTTGTCAGATCTTACGGGGGAACGGTGCTTCGCGCGCCCCCGTTTGCCGGACCACGTACATCGGAGTTGATTCGGAGGTGCCAATATGCCGCCGCGAATCCTGGTTGTCGGTGACGCGATCGTGGACCGCTACGTGCACTACCGCACGATCAAGATGGCTCACGGTAGTCCCGTTGTGGCTGTACACCGTGTCCTGGATCAGCCTGGCGGGGCTACAGCTGTGGCCGAGATGTGTGCTGCGCTGGGGGCGGAAATCACCCTGGCCTGCGGCCCGCAGCAGTCGCTGAAAGTCCGACATGTCGTGGGCCAGCAGACGCTGCTGCGCCAGGATGAAGACGTATACGTCGATCAGGCGGACGCCCGGGCAGCGTTACGCGCGCCGTTACACGATTCGTACGATCTGATCCTCGTATCGGATTATGGCAAGGGCATGATCACCAGGCAAGTGGTGTCGCTGTGCGTCCAAACAGGAGTTCCCGTGCTGGCGGATCCGTACCCCGGGGTCCTTCCGGAAACGTATCACGGATGCCACTGCGTATGTCCCAGTTGGTCTGCTTACACGGCCTTCGCCGAGAAATGGAGCTCGCTGCCGCGTCTGTGTGTGAAGATGGACGACCACGGGGTCTTCGTGAAAGACGGCCAGCGGATGGCCCTGGTCCCGGCCCTGGACGTGGAGGCGGTCGATTCCTGTGGAGCGGGGGACCAGTTTATGGCGGCCCTCGCCGTGACGCTGACGCGGAGCAAGGATCTGCTTTGGTCGGCCAGCGCGGCGAATCTTGCCGCTGGGCTGAAGTGCACAAAAGGCGGTACGACGCCGGTCCGTACACAAGAACTTGCCCAGGCGGCCCAGGAAGTCGCTGGCGTGAGACTCGCAGGCAGGTCACGAGCGGCACACGTGGAGAGAACCTGAGCTACGAATGGAGGAAACTATGACCACCACACGGCGATTACGGCTGGCGGCCCGCGCCAGACGATACAGCGAGGTGCTGGATGCGACGGCACTGCAGACACTCTATCCGAAGCCCCGCAATGTGGAGTACGGCCAGAATGGGCCGTGGCGCTACATCACACACCAGATGCTCATACAGGCCACCGAAGAACTGGCTCGCCAGCTTCCGCCCGGTCTTTCCGGCGTGGCCGGTATCCCGCGGTCCGGCCTGTTGCCGGCTTGCCTGCTTTCCGTATGGCACCACCTGCCGCTTTACGAGCTGAGTACGGCCAACGGACTCCAGCCCTTGGGGCATGGCATGCGAGGAATGCACATCCAGACCGACTCGACACATCCGATGCTGGTCGTCGACGACACCGTCTACAACGGATACGCCATGCGGGCGGCGCGCCAACAGATGCAGGGTCGGGCGGCCGTTTACAGCGCGGTATTCGTTCGCCCGGGCCACACGGACGCCGTGGATCTGTATGGCCAGGTCCTGCCGTCGCCGCACCTGCTGGAATGGTGCCTTTGGAATACCGGCCTGGTGGCGGGCTGGGCTCAACACCCAGCCCTTCGCGGGGGCATTGCGATGGATTTCGACGGCGTGTTGTGTGAAGACTGCCCGGCGGGCATGGACGGAGACGATACATCGCTGGGCGATGAACGCTACCGGCACTGGCTGGCAAACGCCCGACCCAAGCGGCTGCCGCGCATGCTTCGCGTGCCGTTGATCGTGACATTCCGACTGGAGAAATTCCGGAAGGAAACAGAACACTGGCTGCAGAAATGGGGCATTTCCTGCGACCAGCTCGTGATGCACCCGGCCCGGTCGTTCGCCGAGCGGCAACGCCAGTGGAATGCAGGTGCCCACAAGGGGGATGTCTTTCGCGCTTCTCCCTGTGGGATCTTCATCGAATCGGACTGTCGGCAGGCTAAAGCCATCTGGCAGGCGGCGAGAAAGCCGGTCCTGGCACTCGATACCAACGTGATCTACCAGTAAGGAATGGCGTCAACGCATGAAGAGTGCTTGCTGCCGCCCTGCAGCGTACGCTCAAGGACGCTGGTAGACGGAAGGACGCCTGTTAAGTGAAAGGTGGAGACGCTCGCGCAGCTATCCATGAACAATGTGTTCGTGACAGGTTTATCGCATCTGCAGCATCCAACTGATCTGCGGGGAGGAGGGATCAACTATGGTGTTATCAATCTACAAATGGGACCAGCAATGGCTGCGCCGCGCCGCGTACCCCAATCGCTACGGTTTGCCCGGGTGGGCGCTTTCCTCGGAGTGTTGCTGTACGTGCATGCTGTTCCAAGACGAGTTCAACCGTCCGGACAGCGCAAATCTGGGGAGTGACTGGAACGAAGTTACCGGTGATTGGGGCATTTTGGATGAGCAGTTGGTGGAGGATTACTCCACGGGCACGGATGGCACAGCGGATGCCGTTCTCTTGTGCACACAGCCGGTGCCGTTGCGTAGTCTTGGCGAGATGTACATTGACATCGACGTACCGATTGCGAACCTCGCGGTGGGCGATGTGTTCAAGATCTTCCCCTGCTGCCCCACCACTTCCAGCATCGGCGACGTGACTGCCACTTTCACCTATCTCGGGAACGACTACCCCGATGGAAAGGGGTACTGGCAGATCGAACTGACGCCGAGCAGTGGCGACGAGAGCACGGACATCATCGCCTCACAAGCCGTTGAGGAAACGATATGCCAGACATTGAAGGTCTGTGCCGATCACGAGACGAAAATGGTTCGCGCTGGCATCTCGCCGGCAGTCAACGAGCTGTCCGCCTGGACGGACGAAGACCCGGGCGATGGCCGGTACGCTGGAATCGGACACGATAACACCACGCATTTGACGAAGTTGGACAGCTTCGAGATGGGTGAGTTGCGGACGGCCACCAAATTGTGCCACAAGTGTCTCTGTCCGTGCGATCCCGTCATCCCCATGCCTCCGGTCTTGACCGGTCAGTTCCTCTACACCGATGAGGACAGCGAAAGGCAGAGAGCGTTGTGCCTCGAGGGGATCAGCTGGACGATGAATTACACCTCCGGCCCGACGATCGTGCATTGGATTGGCAGCGTCACGATCGGATCGGAAACGATCGAGTTCACATTGGTCTGCGGTGACGGAGGGTTGTTCACGCTCAATGTCACCGCTCCAAATACTTGTATCACTCTTATCCCTCAGAACAACCGCATCAGCGCCCCTCATGCCTCGACGTGCGATCCGATTGCGCTGGTGTTCGGGCCCTATACGCTGGATTTTGCCATGGACTGCAGTTTGTGTTACCCGCAGTATACTCCTGGAGATTGCATGATTCCCGTTCCGCCGCCTACGTCCAAGACTTGTTTCGGTGACTATTACATCGTGTTTACGGAGTAGCTTCTAGCCACTGGCGGCACAGGGGGGACACGCCCTTCTAATTTCAAGGAGCGAGAAAGAGCGGCACCGGCGTGACACTCCGGTACTCAGAAACGACGGCTTGAAATTGTGCCTGCCGGGGATCGCCTGGGACACCTCGGGGCCAATACGGATCGACGCCACGCCGCTGGCCTGGCGTCATCATTCATGGTGCTTCTTTTTGCGCGCAGCCCGTGCGTGGCCCTGCGGTCGCAGCGCGCTGGACAAAAGAGGTAAGCAGGCCTGCCGCGAATTCGTGCCATTTCGATGACGGAACAACTGCGCTGGTCGGTTGAAGCGGGCGGGGCAGTCACGAGTGCAAGCGCAACACCGTCTCCGGCGTCCAACCTGAAGCGGCAACGTCGTATCTGCCGTCTGGGCCACTGCGTCGACTGCGTTGGTTAGCGCTATCGGATGCCGGCAATTCGGCTCCGATGCGTGGCCGAGGTATTCTGCTGAGCAGCACGCACGGCCTAGCGAACGGCCACTCGTCAAAGCTCGATGACCGGGGATCTTTCGGATTGAGACGAGCGTCCAGGCGGCACGGCCCGACATCCGGCATCGTTGGCAGTGAGCCAACCTTCCCCCGTTTCCCACTCTACGCGTGCCACGCCCCGTTCTTCCGCATTCTTCCGTTCGTCTCATGCGCGGCCGCCCTGGTGCGTTCGCCCAGCGCGGTGGCATCATGCCTGTTGAAGTCCAACTGATGATTCGAGGCGCATCTGCAACACTGGGACCACCGGAATAATGTCGCGAATTCTGCGAAACAGCGCTTGATGTGCGACGTGGTTCATGGCTCATGTGTGTAAGCGAACACATATACCGCACACAGCACACTACGGCGACATGACAATGGCAACGACCGACGACACCTTCGATTTCGATCCGGACTACAACCTACAGATTACTGGCACGTCGCGGCGAGCCTCGGGTAGCGGAACCTGGATTTCCGGAACGATTGCCGGTTACCGCTTCGACGCCCTGGTCTTCCCGGAGCACGCCGAGAACCCGGAGTGGGAGTTGGACGACAGCCGGATGTCAAAGCTATGGATCTCCCGGATCAAGAACAAGGAGACGGTCTTCAATTGGGATCGCGGACTGGACATGCCTGCTGCCTCGTCCCAAGCACAGGCGGTCGTGGATTTTCTATGCGCGGGATTGGCGGACCACATCTACGCCAAGTGACTCGAACCGACAAGGAGCATGACCATGACCATTGACGAATTGATCGCACGCCTGGAAGAGTACCGCGACGCCTTGGGCGGCGACGCCGAAGTGCGTCTGATGACGCAGAGCAACTGGCCCTTCGAAAACACCATCTTCGGCCTCGCGTCGGGTGAAGAGATCAACGACGCCGTCGAGAGCGAGGATGCGGAAGACGAGGGCGACGCAGAGACGGATCAGGTGGTCTACATCGTGGAAGGCCAGCAATTGTGCTACGGCACGAAGCGCGCCTGGGAGGTCGCCTACTGACGCCGAAACGCGACCGGTTTCGACCGGCGCGTCGCGGCGGGTGGTTCCCGCCGCCTGAAGATGGCAGCCATTCCATCGTACACACGAATCGGGAGAACGATGATGACGACCAAGAAAAAGATCCGCAGCACGAAGTCTACGACGAGCAAGAAGGCGACCAAGCCGCGTGCGATCAAAGTCGTCGACGAGGTTCAGACCACCGACGAGCCTCGAACGCCGGAAATGCCGAAAGACAAGGCCCCACGCCGAGCCAAGCCAGCATCCACCGAAAAGCGTCTGAGCGCAATCGACGCGGCGGCGCAGGTGCTGGCGGAAAGCCACGAGCCCCTGAACGCCAAGCAGCTGATCGACGCCATCGTCGCCAAGGGCTACTGGACGAGCCCAGCTGGGAAGACCCCGCATGCGACGCTCTATAGCGCCATCCTGCGGGAGATCAAGACCAAGGGTAACGACGCCCGTTTCACCAAAGCCGAACGCGGCAAATTCGCCATCAGGGCCTGAAGGAGCGGAACCATGACCATGTACTACGTGGCCACCCGCACGAGCTATGTGTTGGTCGACGCCGAGTCGTCGGACGAGGCTCGCGTCCAGGGACGCACGGCACTGGCCGAACTGCGTACTGGCGCACAGCCAGCTGTCGCCATGAAAGGGCCGATCGACATTCACACCATGCGCCCCGCGACGGCCGACGAGATCGAATTCTGGCTTTGGCATCAAGACTCGCTCGCCAAGGAGCAGCAGCAATGACCGGCATCCCCCGCTGTGGTGACCGCATCCGACTCGTGTCAATGCGTGATGATCCTGACCCGATCCCACCGGGCCCGTTGGGAACCGTTCGTCGCGTTTCACATCACGGCAGCGGCGAGGACGCCTGGCAGCAAATCGAAGTCGACTGGGACAACGGGCGCACGCTGATGCTGGTCGTGCCGCCCGATGCTTTTGAGATCGTGGGCGTTGGAGAGGATTCCAGTGCCTAACGCATTTCACGACAAGACATATGGAAGGAGGACATCGGATGCATATAATCCTGCTGTTGCCATGCCTGCTCTCCGCCGAGCAGCTGACCGGTGAAGAACGCTTCAAATACGATATGGCGGCCCAGGCCGCAGTCAAAGAGCACCTCAAATATCCCGACGACGCCACGTTCAATCCAGGCCTGTTCTCTCGAGCAAGCGTGACCCGTGTGTCGACCGACATTCACGTCAACGGCAAAGTGCGGGCCAAGAACGCATTGGGGGCTGAGCTGACGTACGAATACACTGTCGTGTTCGACAAGAGCGATACTCTCCAGATCGTCATGCTCGACGGCAAGGCTGTATACGCTGCACCCGAGCTGTTGAAGAAGTTCGCAGAGCCTGATGCTCCGCCGGCCAGCGCACTTAGCGATGATGAGCGGAACCAGTACCTTGACGCGGCCCAGAAGGCGATGTCGCGGCATGTCAGAGGCACTACGGATGCTGAGATTCACAATGGCGTTCAACTGCGAGGCCGCCCTGAGGCAGTCCGGGTTGTGGGGCGCGCCACACTCCGGCAGGGCAAATCCTCGTCACGAGATGTGGAATTCGCCGTACTGTTCTCGGAAACGCCAAAGAACGCGATCCTCGTACACGTCAACGGCGAAACCGTGAATCGCAACAGCCTCTACTTCCGACAGAAGAGCGCATCGGCAGGGAAGGCGAACGTCGAGTATCGGACATGGCGAGATTCTAGCGGCAAGTTCTCAGTGGAAGCGGCGATGATCGGACGTATCGGCGAGTCGGTGCGGCTGCTGCGGAAGGATGGCGAACGGGTGACCGTGCCGATCGAACGGTTGTCGGAGGAGGATAAACGGTTTGTAGAGGAGGGATGAGATATGGATGGCCATTCCAACTAACAGCTTGGTCATCGTGATGGACACACAGGCGTCTTGAAGTCTGTCGAACAATCACCACCGGCCGCACATTCAAGTAGACGTGCGGCCGGCGGCGAAAAGTGAACGAGTCAACGATCGTTAAGTTGTTCGATCCGCTGTAGAGCCTCCACGAATCGCTCCGCCTGCTGAACCTCATCTTCTGTCCAGTCAGCACTCATTGTCAGGCGAGCTATCTCATGAAGCGCGGACATATAACGTTCCGCGAACTCCACATCGGATTCTGTCCACGGTGCGTCCTGCAGACGCTCAATTGTCTCCAGTGCCGCCGCATACCGTTCCGCCAATTCAACATCATCTTCGGAAAAACTCGACATATACTTTCTCTCCAGCGACCGAATTAGAACAGCTGACGTGCCGGGCCGCCAGTCGGCGCGTCGGCTCAATTTTGATCTTTGGGTGCGGCATTGAGTGAGCCCGGTGCAACGATTCTGCTGAATGGATCCAAGTAGATGGCCCTGCTCACAGCATGGTCAGGCCGCGGATTGCCGCACGCTTACTTCACAGGCCACGCAGCGAGCTACGGTTGAGATGGTTTGAAGCCGTGCACTGGCATAATCAGTGTCGGTTCACCGTCGCGAAACTCGATAGCGCCGGATGCCTCCAGCCCGAAGTGGCTGTCGTAATCTCCGTCCTGCAGCATCATGGCAACGTGACCGTAGAAATCGAGAGCGCCTCGAACATCGCCCATGAACTGTTCTTCAATGAACTCGCGTCGTTCGCTCGACTGAGAAGAGGTATCAGCACCAGGGACCAGGACAGGGCCGTGGCTGGCAACGCCAAACAAACATGCTCCAGCCAGGATTAGCATATCGTTCACTGTCCATCCACCCTCATTACTAGGTTCGATCGGTTTGCCTAGCTCAAGACAATCGAGCAAACGGGCGATTCGTTGCTTTTTGAAGTTGATGGGAAATGCCATCATGGTTCTCCAGTTGGTCAGAAGATGACAATTGGCAGGCCCTGCAGTCCGCAGCGCGCACTCTATGCGCACTGCAGTCGACCGTCCGCATTGGCAGTCGTTGCTTTGGGCTAACAGCGAAAGGACAGCGTGCCGAACAAAGCGTCTGTGTCAGGATTCTGATTCTGCTGAATCCAGAATTCTTAGCTCAACAGACATGGCACGGACGCCCCTGACGAACGCCGCTCGGCGTCGACGTGGCACCAGAGCCATGCAGTGCGGGAAGTGCCTTACGAACCAGGACAGGATTTCCCGTGAATCTCCTTCGTGCACGACCTCGTCAAGCTCATCGCAGATCGCAGACCACTCGTGCAACTCAAGGGAGAGCGGATCAAGCCGTCTGACATGCCGCATTAGTTCGCGACCGGGGTGCTCATAGCCGATATCATCACCGCCGCCAGCCGCCGTGCGGCAACACGCTCGAAAGAACGTGGGTACGCCCGAAAAACAGGCTCGAGAGGAAGAACTATGCATGGCAATATCTCCGCAAGTGAACCAGAGCGAAACCGCACGCGGGAGAGACACTCGTTCCACCGAACTCACGCGATTTCAGATTGCGGAGAACTCAAGGCGGCAATTGCCCGTGGGACCCACCTCGAAATTCTCGAACGATTAAGCCATTGGCTTGCCATGCAATTCCCACGAGATGACGTAAGGTTAGCACATCTTCGTTCCGCGTCAAGCGGGGCCTGGGGACAACAACTCGGCAAGCAGATTCCGAGCATGGCGCGGTGCCGAACCATGGCCCGCTGTGACATCGAAACGCTGATGGCACTTTCTTTACCCGCGACATTGGGCTCTCACGACTTGGGCACACGCCTTCAGCGGCCAATTGGTCGTGCCACGTCGAAAGGCGACTGGAAGGGGGCCGCTGGCCGCGATTCAATGGATTCCGCTTGCACAGCGAACAGACCGCCAATCTACCCGTCGGCATCCACCGCGACATGCAAATAGATCGAGGTGACCGCCACACTGCTATGCCCCGCCGCATCTCGCACCTCCGCCAGATTCCTCCCGCCAGCCAGGGCGTGGCTCACAAACGTGTGCCGCCCGTGGTGAATCGTCACCTGCCGCGACCGCTGCGCTCCCAGGACGGCGCACGCTCGCTGGAAGCGAAGCCGCAGTGCATGGCGGGACATGCCTGGCCACGGCGATGGGACATTAGCGAGCACACGAACCGGTCTTCGCCGGTCGCACCAAGCGCTACGTTTCTGCCAGTCGCACACCGGCCAATGTAAGTTGCACTGCTCACATCAGGCGACTTTCGACCAGGTGGTTGGAACCTCAGGCGCATACAACCGCCAGACGCAACGCCTCTCCCGAGGGAACGGCTGATTGCGACTCATTTGGCGGCGCACGGCCATGTCGCGACACAGGGCAATCTGAGCGATTTGAAGGCTAGCTCGAATGGGTGGCTAGCAACGGCAGCCTCGGTTGCCCAATCACCAGTTCAACTCATCGCAAACAAGTTACCAACCATGCCATCGTCCGCAGCGACGTGTGTGTACACGCTCGTGACGGCCACACTACTATGCCCGGCGGCATCCCGGACTTCGGCAATGCTCCTACCGCCGGCCAGGGCATGGCTAACGAAAGTGTGACGCCCGTGGTGGATGGTCACCTGTCTGGATCGTTGATCGCCAAGCACTGCGCACGCTCGCTGAAATCTAAGCCGCAGCGCATGCCGGGAAAGCGGCTGTCCCCGGCGGTGGGCCATTAGCGAGCAAATGAACCTGTCGCCGCCTATGGCCCCCTGTCGTACGCGCTTGCCCTTCCAGGCGGTGATATCGGCCAGCGTTCCAGCATCCCACCACAGGGGCACAGTTCGCGCACGGCGGCCCTTGCCCACCTCCCGCCGGATACGTACATGCGGCCGGTCCACGCCCACACGCACGTCGTCGAGGCGGAGTTGGGCGATCTCTGAAACCCGCAACCCGCAACAACACGCCAAGCGGAATATGACCAGCGTGAGTCGGGCATTCACGGACCTTTCAGCCCGCTTGTTAAGGTGGGTTAGAACGACGGCCAGTTCGCGGCGCGTGAAGATCTGTGTCTGGTCGACACGCCAAGTGACATAGGCAAGCATGTGGGCATCTCGTAATACGGGAACGGATCTGCCGGGCCGAACCGGCGGCCCGCGTGACCACACAGTTACCTCGATCCGGTCCCCACAGGAAGCCAAAAGCGTTCACATTTGTGGTGAAATGTGAACACTTTCTTGGGCGCCGGTTAGCTGAAACCTAAACATGCAAAGGGCCGCTGGTAACCGATCGAGGCGCACGAATAAGGGGCAAGATTGCTCTGTTGTTGGGGCAATAGCATAACGGACAGGATTCTGCCCGCGCACAGCGAAATGCCCGCGCTACCATATTACGTGCGATTGCTGGAATTGCCGCAAAGCCTCCGAGATGGAAGTCGCCCCTCGACCGGTCGGCATGACGGGCAGAGCCCCCAAGCGTTCCTGAAATTGTCGTTCCAATTCCGCGAACTGCTCGGCAGTCGGCAGCGCGTACAGCCGCGGCGGATTGCGTTTGAGCCCCTCAATCGCCAGGACCAAGGAATCCGCTCTGTCCGGACTGCGACCCAACAGCGACCGCAACGTCAATTGCCCCGAGTTTGCGGCGGTACGATCCTTGGGCGGCAAGTACATGCGCCCCTCGCCGTCATAGAGGAGCGGGAGGATGGCCAGCTCCTGACGCAGTTCGTGTGCATTGTGAGGCAACGCAAACTTGTCCTCTCGTTCTGGATCAAGCAAACGGCGGCAATTGCCGTACAACTCAGCACGTCGATTTCGATATGTTTGTCGGACCTCGCGATTCTCTCGTCGCTTGGAGGGGCACTTCGTCTTGGTTTCCGACGGGGCTGACCCGAACATCACAGATTGCACCGGTCGATCAAGTTGTCGCAGTCGATCCACGATCGCCTTACCGCCGCCGCCCCCATCAAAGACCACACACTGCGGCGCAATATCGTGGGCATCCATGAGCTGGAGCGTTTCCTGCACGACCTCGGTTGTGTCGGGCGTTTGCTTCGCGACCTGTTTGATCACGCCGTGCTGATCGACAATCGTCCAGCACGTTAGGTCGCGGCCTTCAGCGCCGTCGACTCCCATAGCCCTTGCCTTTCGTGTCTGTCCGACCAATTCGAGGTCGTATTGCTGAGCGACGTCAAGCCATGCTGCGGGGAACAGCATCGCTTGATCGCCCTCGTAGAAAAAGCCGTGCAGACGAGTTGTCCGCTTGACCTCATCCCATTCCTGGTTGCGCTGGACAAATTCCTCGTAACTGAGCAAGCCGGGGATAAGCAGCGAGGACCTGCCTGTCTGGCCGGCATTTGCTAGGAGCAGACCTAGCTGCACGTTCGGGGAATCAAGTCCGTCAATGTGGATCACCTTTCGGAGCAGCTTGTCACGACCGGTTGGGTCCGGCACGTCTCCAGCTTTGCACAGGCGGTAGAAGAAATTGGTGGTCGATAACGGGTTGCCAATTACGAGTTTTCGGTGGGCCCAGGAGTCAGCAGCGTCGTTAAATTCGTCTGGGATGCCGGATGCCTCATCCAGGACGCACAGCACTCGAGGTTTGTCGTTAGGCAAGTGATGGCCCTGAAACGACTCGATGTTTGTCGTTACGTGCCCTACCAGGTAATCAAGCGGCAGCACATTTCTACCAGCATCCAACTTGCGAACGCGAAGCGCGGTTATCTCAAATGGGAACTTGACTCGCGATTTGCTAATTAAGCTACGAATCTCGGTCCACAGAATTGAATCCAACTGCGCCTGCGTCGTCGACGAGCTAACCACCCGAGCAGGCTGCCGGCTGGCAAAGAACCAGATCGCGGCAATAGCGGCAATACGGCTCTTGCCAAGTTCGTTGGCCGCGTGGACGTAGGTTTCTTTGTTTTCAACCAACGACACGAGTATGTCGCGCTGCTTGTCGTATAGCTGCATGTCCGGCCAACAGAGTGACACGAACTTCAGAGGATTGGTTGCCAACTGGCCGAAGAGGGTCATTTCACTGTTATTCATTTGTGTCTCCCTGCAAGTTGAATCTCGTTGCTTCCGTTACCGACTCATTCTGCACCGCACCGTCGTCATGGGACCCATGAGCTATCCGCTGCACGTACTGAGCGTCGATGACCCGAGGCCCCTCGCACTGTTCAGCCAGCTCCATGATCTTGCTCATCACATGTGAGTGATAGGCTTCCTCGCCGTCTGGTGATACCGGTGCGATTCGCGTGGGCGCGTCGAGTCCCAACAGCGCTCGCCGGCTGGCGATACACTTGTGCACCTGCTCAAGGTACCGCGGATCTCCGTGCTGGTTCTTGACTCGCTTTTGCGCGCGTTTGCCACCAGCACCATCCGTGACAACCGTGGACTCCTCAGGCCCCTTCGACCGTTCCCAAGCCTCCCACGCCTCACGTTCAACCCGGTCGATCTTCTCAAGTTCCCGAGCCACCGCGTCATCAAAATTGCGAATCTGTGATCCCCGCCAGTGCTTTCGAATCGCCTTCAAGTCGGAGCTGACCGTGGACTGTGCCAGCCCCAATTTCTGCGCAATCGCCACCTGCGTCCAGCTCTGCAGATACAAGTCTGCAACCAGAAGCCGACGTTTTGTGATTCCCGTTTTCTCGCGGTGTGGCCGCGGCATGTATCGTGAGTCCTAATATCGGAGAATTGGGGGTGCCGACCGGGCATGAGTTAGCGGGCAACGGCAGTCTCCCGTTGCGCTTTCTTTCCTGAGAAGGTCTCCCAGCGCTGAACGATTACGTCGCAGTAGAGGGGATCCAACTCCATCAAATACGCCCGCCGCCCAGTCTGCTCGCAACCGATCAATGTCGATCCGCTGCCGCCGAACAGGTCGAGCACGTTTTCGCCGGGGCGTGACGAATACTCAATGGCGCGTATCGCTAGTTCGACAGGTTTTTCGGTGAGATGGACCATTGCCTGTGGATTGACCTTCTTGACGTGCCATAGGTCAGTCGCGTTGTTGGGTCCGAAGAACTTGTGCCCAGCGCCTTCTTTCCAGCAGTAGAAGCACCACTCGTGCGCGCCCATGTAGTCCTTCCGTGTGAGCACTGGATGTTGCTTGTCCCAGATGATGGCCTGGCTGAAGTACAAGCCAACCGTCTTCAGAACCGGCGGGTAGTTGGCGCAGTTGGCGTAGCCGCCCCAGATATATGCGGCGCGGCCGGGCAGCAGAACCCGAGACAAGTTTCCGAACCAGGCGTGCAGCAACCGATCAAACTCCTCATCGGACACGAAATCGTTTGCCAGTGGGCGATCCTTGGCGCGTAGCTTGCTGCGTGGGCCCTTTCCTGATTCGGCGTGCTGTTTGGTTCCCTGGAATGAACTCAGGCCGGCGGCGATCGCGTTGTTAGACCGCGGCTCGACCTTCACGTTGTAGGGTGGATCTGTATTTGCCAGATGGATGGGAGCACCGTCGAGCAGTCGGTCAACATCATTTTCACTTGAGCTGTCGCCGCATAAGAGCCGGTGCTCGCCGAGAATCCACAGGTCACCCGCCTGAGTTGTCGCCTCGTCGGGCGGATCGGGTATTTGGTCGGGATCAGTGAGGCCATCTGTTGGGTCCTGCCTCAGCAGCTTCGCCAGCTCGTCGTTGCCGAACCCAAGCAAGTTCAAATCGAAACTGGCGGCGTCAAGGCCTGCCAGTTCCTTGGGCAGCAGCTCGAGATTCCAGTCGGCGATGGATGCCGTCTGGTTGTCCGCGATTCGATAAGCCTTTGCCTGTTCCGGAGTCAGGTCGTGAGCCACATGCACGGGCACGAATTCCAGTCCGAGCTTTTGGGCGGCCTTGAAGCGAGTGTGGCCGACCACGATCACTCCGCCGGGATCGACGACGATCGGCTGGCGAAACCCATACTCACGGATCGACGCGGCCACGGCGTCGACAGCCTTGTCGTTCAGGCGGGGGTTGTTCTCGTACGGGTGAATATCGTTCAGTTTCCAAAGCTCAATCTGCATAGTGCGATTCCTTTCGCGCAACGTATCCATAACGAGTTCGGTGAACTCCACAATGCTGAAACGGACAGCGGCTCGCATTTTACGTCAGTGAGCCGAGCGACAGACACAAGGACCGCCCACCAGCATTAGAGTGGTCAAGGCGATCCACACGAGGATCCGAATCATCTGGTGGAGATTAGACCAAGGCTGTTGTGGTGCTTTTGCCATTTCAGATCTCCTTCCGTGGATTTGTAGATTACGTTTGTGGCGCGAGCCGCTCAGCCCCTGCGACCCTCAAGCTGCACACCATATTGCTGGCGATAGCAGTCGTAACATATCAGTGTCAAATTCTCCGGCGGGATTCGATCCACCTCAATATCCGGACGCCCCCAACAATCTTGGCCGCAGCGATGGCACGAGATCACGCGTGCGCCCGGCTGGGGCGAGTAGTTGGTACCGTCGCTACGGATAAATCCAACAGGGGCCACTGGCGCAAAGATCTGCCTCGGCTGCATAGCGTTCATGAATTTTGTCGCAGAGCGTGCTTTCAGTCGGCGGGCAGGCAATCGCCGTTTTAGCCCGTTGCTCCTCTTACTTCCCATTGTTAGCTCCTCAGATGTCGAAGGCTCTGTCACCGTTCGGCGATTGTGGAGACGTCGATGGTGAGACAGATGTGATCGCTGTCCACCGTCGCCGTGTCGCATCCAGCGAAGTCAGTAACAACTTGGGTTAGTCTGCCCCCTGATGTCGTCTTAAGGTTCGCGTTTGCCACCGAACTCCCGGCAAATCACCTCTAATGACGGATGACGGAAGCGTGGGGACGATTCGTCGTTCCGGAGATACCGGAGTTACCGGAAGTGTTCCCCGCTATTACGTGCTTCACATTATGTATTGCTAATCCACTTTCTCGCACGCGAAGGGTTATAGCTATCTCCGGTATCTCCCGTATCTCCGGAAACGTGCACTAATTGGCAGTCTCAACCCTCCACTGCGTGGTGTTCTTGATGTCTCGGAAGCTAGTCATCCTCACCCTCTTGTCGCCTTGGCTCACGATTCGCCCGCCATGCTTTCGCAGCTGTTTACCGATTGACTGAGCGGATGCCTTCGGCCACCTGAAGGATTCGAGTGCCGCCCGCAGCGTGGGATACCGCCAGTGGCTCCCAAATTCGCTACGCTCGTACGCCAGGTCAATTGACGCATTCACGGTCATGCCTTCGCCGTTGGGGTCGGCTTCCTGCCAACCGGCAATCAACAACTGCAACTGCTCCAGCTTGCTGTCGGCCTTCGCCCGTAACTCCTCACGAGTCTTACCGGGATCGGGCAGGCCGACCCACGCGATGGCGTTGCGGATCAAATCAGACCACCTCCCCGTGCAGGACTCGAACCTACGACATGCTGGTTAACAGCCAAATGAGGGATATGCCAAGATTCTCCAGGCTTTCGCTGGATGGAGCAATGGCAACGAACTAAGAGCTTCTCGGCTCACTGGCGGAATCACGTGTCCAATCGTGGGAAGAGATGCCGCCGGACGTGACAGTCCGGTTAACAGCCCGACCATCGAGTTAACAGCCTCGATCCGGCCGGCGCTCGCCATCTTCCAGGCCGTGGACAATTCAACACCCCAAGGTCACCCCCCTCCCGAAACGCCGGTCGCCAGGGTTTACGATCGGACTGCGATGTGCAAAAAAGAGGTCAAGTTCAATCTGCTCATGACCTTCGGTAGTTTACCAACATGCGGAACTTGTACCACCGATTGCTGCTCATTATTGCGGGCTCCACCCAGAAAGAACTCGCCGCACAGATTCGGTACCTGAAGATCGAGAACGAAATTCTCCGGTCCAAGCTTCCGGCACGCGTGTCCGTCAGCCCACAAGAACGCAACCGACTCGTCAAGTTCGGCTGCAAGCTGGGAAAGGCGCTCGGCGAGTTGGTGACGATTGTCCATCCTGATACGCTGCGCCGGTGGATCCGAGAGGCGGCCAAAGCCAGTCGAAAGAGTTCCGCCAAGAAGGGACGACCACGTACCAAAGACGAGATCCGTGAACTGATCCTCAAGCTCGCCCGCGAGAACAACTGGGGCTACACGCGAATCCTCGGCGAGTTGCGTAAGCTCGGTATCGAATCCGTCTCGCGCAACACGGTCAAAAACATCCTCCGAGCGCACGGGTTCGATCCCGGTCCGCAGCGCGGAGTCGGGACGTGGGACGAGTTTCTGAAACTGCATGCCGCCACACTGTGGCAGTGCGATTTCTTCTCGAAACGCGTCCTCACCCCCAAGGGATTTCGTGATCTGTTCGTGTTGGTTTTCCTGCACGTCGAAACCCGCCGCGCGTTCGTCACGCACTCGACCTATCAGCCCAACGAATCCTGGGTCTGCGAACAGGTCAAGACATTCCAGCAGCACTGCCAGGACACAGGACTGGGGATGAAGTACTTGCTGCACGACCGCGACACGAAGATTACTGCAGCTTTTGACGAGTCCTGCAAGTCGGCCGATCTCCATGTGATCAAACTGCAGTACCGCTCACCCAACACGAATGCGTATGTTGAGAGGTTCATTCAGACACTGCAGCAGGAATGCCTCGATTACTTCATTGTGTTCGGGCAGCAACACATGGACTATTTGGTGCACGAGATGGTGGAACATTACCATACAGAGCGTCCGCATCAGTCGAAGGACAATCAGCCGTTGCTGCTTTCCAAGTCTCTGGATACTGCCGGGCGAGCGTCCACGCCGCGTGACGAGCAGACTCGTTCACCGGTGGCCCAAGACCAGATCGTGTGTGAACAACGCCTCGGTGGACTTCTCAAGCATTACCACTATCGCCACGCGGCGTGAGCACCACCAACTACGATCTTGGCGCTCCAACAAGCGGCAGCAACCGAACGCGTGACTTGGCCTCGTCCACAACGAGCAATGCACCAGAATCGAGCGCATGTTCAAACTGTCGCAGTGTCGGTATCAGCAGCGGAGCAAGCGTTTCTGGGCGGACATCCTGTGTTCGAACTTGCACAACGCTCGGACCGATGGCCTTTGTTGCGGCGAGCATTGCGCCGAAGTCCAGGTCATGTGTTAGCACGATTCGCTGTCCGCCGCGTGCGTACTGCATCACTTCGTCATCTGGTGCGCAGGCCATTCCCACTTGCGACCAGTGAATACTGTCCCAGCCCTCAGCCTGAAGGATGCAGCACCAGCGAGGCGATAGGTTCATGTCGATCAGGAACTTCATGGCCGGGCCAACGGGACATCGATCTCTTCGACTCGCCAAGCCGCATACGAGAGCGCGGCTGGAATGTCCTCGGCCTCAAGGTACGGGTAATCCGCCAAAATTTCCTCAGAACTCGCGCCACTGGCGATGAGGCTGACAATGGTACCCACGGTAACTCGCATGCCGCGAATGCAGGGCTTGCCGCCCATCACGTTGGGATCGAACGTGATCCGGTTGAGTAGCGGCATGAGCGTTTCCTCCGGGGCGGACGCGAGAGGGGTGCTTCAGCACCCCAACCCAACCCAGTCGTTAACCCAAAGGCCTCTGTGATCCGAGAACGCGAGAATCTCTGGGGGCTGGGACGACGCGAGTGGTTGGAACACGCCGTCGCCCCCGCTCACGCCGAGGAGTGAGAGGGGCAAACCGGCCCACCGCTCGTCGCAAATCCCCTTGCCGTAAAGGGATAAAAAATACAGCCGGGAACTCTCGCTCTCGGCCGTGTACGATACCTGAATTGTCGGCGAAAATTCCACAAAAGCCAAAGCTCCCCCGGTAGGACTCGAACCTACGACAAGGCGGTTAACAGCCGCCTGCTCTACCGACTGAGCTACAGGGGATCGATGCGGGATACTCTATTCTATCGTCCCGTTTCTCGCAATGCGTGACCACCGTGCGTTTTCTGAGTTTTTGCCTGCCAATCCGCCGCCCGTACGCTTCCACCCCCCTAACCCGAATGACCCACTGCACCCCACCTCGCCCCCTCAGTAATCCGTCGGATACTCGGCTCCAAAACTTGCCCACTACCGTGCCTCCGGAACCCAGGCCCGGGATCGCCTCCCCTTTCGTCTTACAGGACACGGTGAGCTCGCCAAGGTTCAGAGGCCTCCACAAACCTCCGGAATAGGACCGCCTGATGTCGACGTGGTCTGACGTCGACGTGGTGCCGACCCTGATCCGCGATAATCCTCGGCAGACCGACAACGTACCCCGGTTCCCAATCAGCCCCCATTGACGAACAAAACCCGCCAAGAGGGGGTACGCAACCCTCCTCTAGTGCCGGCTCTCCTGACGCCGTCTCTGTTCCCAGCTCAACAAGACTGTGCACAAGGACAAAGAGACGAAGAGGACTGAAAACCGGTCGTCAGACACTCGTGGCGACCCAAGGAGTTCGCTGTGAGGCGGTCAAATGTCGTCCCCTCGTCACCCCGCTCATATCCGTTCCAACGGGGCAGTGGAACGGCGCTGTTGATCGACGCACTTCGTCAATTCGTAGACTTCCACGCAATCTCAACTCCCTGCCGGACAAGCAGCCGCTGAAAGTCGGCCAGCAACTGGGGTGTATTGCGAATCGCGCGCGGCCGCTCGCGCTTCTCGAGCGCGAAAGCCACCAGATGCCCCACCGCTTCGCCAATGCCCCACTCAACCGGATGCAGACGATAACACCCGTTCGTTACATGCGTTGTTCCGATATTCTTGCAGGCCGGAAGCAGATTCTCGACCCGCACGGGCAACAGCGCACCAAGCGGGATCTGAAACGGTAACGATTCAAAGTCGATATAATTGTCGCCGCCGCTGGTCGGATGCAGATCGATCGCGTAACTGCCAACGCCCACGGAGTCGGCGAAAACAGCCGCCGTCACATCATTCAGCGGCTGCCCCGTGACAGCGCTGCGATTCTCTCGCCCGACATGTTCCTCCAGCACCGTGAACTCCGCACGAATGCGACGCGACTCGCGCACGTACGGGGCCTTCGCCAGGCCATCCGAAGTACCCATCACGTCCCCGCGCATCCGCAGGCCGGGAAAACCGGTCCGGCCGTCTGGCCGTGGCGCCTCGGTCTGCAGCCAGTACAGCAGTGACCGACTGAGTTGTCGAGCTTGCTCAACGTTCCGCGCCGCCGCCTCCGCACTCACCCCGACGAGATTTCCCAGCAGAAAGTCATTCTGCGGCCAATTCACCAGGCTGATATCGCTGGCAAATCGTCCCGCCTGAAACAGGCGACGATCAATGATGCGACGATACGACCAGAGATTCACGGTATCGACCGGAATCGGACCGCAATCGGGATCGAACGCCAGCCGCTTCGGCATGCCCGTACGCGGATGCGTGTACGTGAAATCCAACAGTCGGCCCGGCCAGGGAGGACTCAAACCAGGAACCAGCTCGCGCCAGAAATCGTAATCGCGTGGCCTTTCCATCGTGTGGTCTTCGCCCGCCCGATGCTCCATAGCGAAACAGACGGTAAACGCCTGCTGGTTCTCCGGACGGGCCGACTCGCTGGCATGCAGTTCATTCGTATCCGTTTGCGCTTCGCTGCCGATGACGAATTCAGCGTCGGTGAGCGGCAGAAGCTCCCCCAATTCTGTCGCATCCACGAAGTAGCGTCCCACAAGCACCAGCTGGTCGCCGGTACGAGTGGAGAGCACATTCACACTGTTGATCCAACCGCGCTCCAATGCAGCGCCGGTCGGCACGTGCTCGCGCAGCACACGCACTTGCCCGCTTCGCTCGAAGGGAGCGAGCCACTGGTGCAGCACGTCGAGCCACGCGCGCGGTTCGGCGCACAATCGGGAAACACTTCCCTTGCCGGGGTTCAACCGCGGGTCCTGACGCGCGTCTTCGGTGAGCGGATAGCGTGCGCGGTAATACGCGCGGAGCCGACTGCGCAGCTTGCGATACGAGCGATTGGCTCCCTTTGTCTCGATCCATTGATGTTCGTCGGGTGGCACTCCCTGACTGGTGAGTTGCCCGCCGATCCAATCGGTTTCTTCGGTCATGATCACGCGCAGTCCGTGGCCAGCCGCTGCGATCGCTGCCGCACAGCCTCCCAATCCGCCGCCAATGATTACGACGTCCGCTGCGCGCGACGGGATGCTGTTCGCCAGAAGGGGCATGGTCCAAGGCGCGGCCGCAATGGCGGCGCCGAGTTGCCGAGGCGTGTGTTTCGCAGGTGCTTTCATGCCAGCATCATATCACCTGAGGCGCGCGGAGCAATGTGCGAAGAGTGCGGAGGCAGCCAACAGGAAGGAAGATCCATTGCGTTCTTCTACGTTCCACTCGGCCGGCCCAGATCGTGGTGCACTCGAAGGTCTTAGTCCAGCGGTAGAGGGGACCTTTTTCGAGCCCGGCACTGGCAGTATCAGTGCGATTGGACGGGGCGATCCCGGTCGAAGCATCGGTGCCACGGAGCAATATCTGCCGCCTGTCTGCTTGACCGGCCCCTCGGGATGTAGGACGATCCAGTTAGACCAATTGGCGTTCGGCTCCGCCTGTGGGGGTCCGTGCGCAGCATTCCTTGTTTTCCTGCCTATCAAGCCACACGAAGGAGAATACGCATGCCACTCAGATCGGCTTTCTCACGTCGGCGATTTCTCAAGAAGGCGGCCGGCGCTAGTGCGCTCTTGGCCGCTCCCTATTTTGTTCCCGCTGCTGCGCTGGGCAAAGGAGGTGCGGTGCCGCCGAGCGAACGGATCGTAGCAGGAGCCATCGGCATCCAGCATCGGGGCATGCACGACCTGCAGTGGCTGATGGGACGGCCCGGGGTGCAGTTTGTGGCCATCTGTGACCTGCAGAAGAAGCAGCAACTGGCGATCAAGGACTTCGTTGACAAGTACTATGGTACGACCGACTGCGCCATGTATCCCGAGATCAACGAGTTTCTCGCCGAGCGTCCCGACATCGACGTGGTGCTGATTGCCACGGGTGATCATTGGCATGCCTTGGCTTCCATTCTGGCCATGCGAGCCGGCAAGGATGTGTACAGCGAGAAGCCTTCGTGCATGACAATTGCCGAAGGGCGTGCTGTGGTCGAGACCGCTCGGCGCTACGGGCGAGTCTACCAGACCGGCACGCAGCGTTTGAGTGAACCGAATCATGTGTTCTGCATCGAGATGGCACGGACGGGCCGACTGGGCGAGATCCACACGGCTTACGCTCATATCGCTCCCTGGGATGCAGCCGAGATGCGTCACGACTGGCTGCCGGAAGTGGCCGAGCCACCCAAGGACGAAGTCGATTGGAATGCCTGGCTGGGGTCGTGTCCCTGGCGACCGTATAACCCCAGCTATGTGGCCGGGGGCTGGCGCGGCTTCTACGATTTCCACACCAGCTGCATTGGTGAATGGGGAGCTCACACGTTCGCCCAGGCGCAGGCCGGACTCGATTGCGGCAAGTCCTCGCCGGTCGAGTACGAGTATGTGCCCAATGACAGCGGCGACGGGATGGTCACCCACTTCCCCAACGGAACGCGGATGATTCTCTCACGCGAGAACAAGTACTGGCACGGCTCGTGTGGCGAGCGGTTTGACGGAACAAAAGGCTGGGCTGCTGCGGCTGACGGATATGATCAGCCCGATGTGTCATCGCCGTCGCTGCTGAAAGAATTCAATCGAGTCATCGGCGAGTACGTGGCGCGCACCGGCCGCTCGCTCGATCACATGCAGAACTTCGTGGACTGTGTACGAAGCCGTGAAGAGACGGTGGCCAATCCGGAAGTGATGCACCATTCGATGACCACGGTTCACGCTGCCAATATCTGCATGTGGCTCAAGCGGAACCTCAAGTTCGATCCGGCGAAGGAAGAGTTCATTGGCGACGACGAGGCGAATCGACTCCGTTCACGCGCCATGCGCGAACCCTACGTGTACTGATGGTCGTGTGTGAAGCGTGCTACGAGTTCGCTGGTTCTCAACTCTGTTTGCCTACAGTCCGTTGGCTTATCGTCCAGGAGAATAACCCACCATGTGGAAAGCTTATACTTATCTGTTGTTAGTTGCGGTCGTACTGGCTACCCTGCCTACTCACGCGCCGGCTCAGGAGGCTGAACTGCTGGCTGTCCTTCGCTCCGACGCGCCGATCCAGGAGAAGTCGACGGCCTGTCGACAGCTGGCTCGCATCGCCACGAAGGACGCGGTTCCTACGCTGGCATCGCTGCTGGGTGACGAGAAACTCTCGCATATGGCACGATACGCGTTGGAACCGATTCCGGACCCATCGGTCGACGCCGTCCTGCGTGAAGCGGTGGGCACGGTTCAAGGCTCGCCGCTGCTGGGCGTGATTGGCAGTCTGGGAGCGCGGCGCGACGCTCAGGCTGTTGAGGTGCTGGCCCCACTACTCGCCGGGTCCAATGCCGAAGCGGCCCAATC